>CAURQQ010000001.1:0-172807 GCA_963527265.1 uncultured Campylobacter sp.
GGCTCGTCCGCATCCAGCTGCCACGCGGACATCTCGCCGCACTCGCAGTTTATGACGTAAAGGATCTGCCTTTTGCGGCGCTTGCCCCACGGCGCGATGTCCCAAAATAGCTCCTCGCGCTTGCCTAGCTTTTTAAAATCTTTCTCGGCGTCCTTGTGCGCGACGAGCAGATAATAAGCGTCGCTATGAAGATCCAAAGTAAAGAGCCTAAAATCGCTCTTCTTCAGCGCTTTTTGAAACTCGTTCATCAAAAATAGGCTCGCATCGCCGCGCTCGAAATCCTCTTTTTTCGCTTCTTTTTCGAGCCTTGCATAAATTTTATCGCACTCTAGGACCACGCCGCTTTGCAACGCACCTAGCCTAGAGCTGATAAATTTGCCCACATCGCCCGTCTCGTCCTCGCCGGCCCAGTCAAGCATCCAAACAAGCCCTTTTCCGATAAGCGCATCCAAAAACTCGCCGTCATTCATCTCGCCTATCTTCTCAAAACCGCCCGTCTCGCCCGCCGTCAAATGCTTTAGGACGCAGCACTGATCTTTCGTCATTTTCGCTCCTTTGATTTAAATTTACCGCCTACGTGGGTCTGTTTAAATTTTACTCCCAAAAAGCTTTAAGCTTACTTTTCGCAACTCCTTGCGCTGCAAATTTAGCTCGCGGCGGCGGATAAAATTTCGCTATAATTTTGCCAATTTAACAAAGGAGAAAAGGGTGAGCGTAGAATTCCACGTCAAAAATAAAAAGCGCCCGCTATTTATGGGCTATTCGGACGCCATGAGCATAGGCAAGGCATTGGATCTGCTGCCCGATCTATCGGTATTTGACATAGACGAGAGCGCCGAAGGCTTTGACGAAAGGGCGTTTTTAAAATCGCCTTTGAGCGAGCAGGAGTGCTTGATTTTGGGCGTGCGAGGTAAAAGTGGGCGCGGGATGGAGCTAAGATATGACGAGGAGCGGCAAAGCTACGCCGTGCGCATAAATACGCCCGCGACGGTCTTTGATTGGGTTTTGGCGATCTCATATCTGCAGGCGCTATCCAAGCAGCTACAAAGCGAGATCGCGGATGAAAACGGCGAAATTTACACCCACGACAGTATAGAACAATTCGACTACGAGCGCGATATATCGGCGGGGCTACATTCGATAGATCAGCATTTAAGCGGCGATACGGAGGTAAATTTTTGCTACGGAGTAGAGAGGCCTTTTGCGATAAACCGCGCGATGATGGATGAAATTTTAGCCTCATACAACCCCTCTGCCGAGTTTAGCAAGCGGCTAACCGAGGTGCAGTATCTCGACGCTTACAGCGCGCGCCAGAGGTTTTATCGAAATGGGGATGACGGCACGATAATGGGCTCATACGCGCTCACGCAAGACCTGCCCACTATCCTGCCCTACAAACCGTTTGTGGAATGGCAAAACACCGAGATGCTGAAAAATAACGACGTCGCGCGCTGGCAGATCGCGCTCATAGGCATAGAGGGCGACGAAAACGACGCCGATAACTACCATGCAATCGCCGAGCTGGAATACGACGAGTTTATCGCGCGCTTGCCGAGGCAAAACTACCGCTTCATCGATGCGAGCTATATTTTGGTGGATGGGCTAAACGCCGAGCAGCTAAAGGCGCTGGCAGGCTAAATTTTACTTGCGGTGAAATTCTACAGAATTTTATCGAGGATTGACGCCGCAAAATTTAAAGCTGCGGAATTCACGATAAATTTCGCGGTATGTAAAATTCTAAGGAGGCGGAATTTTATCGCGGCGGAATTTTTAAATTTATATCACGGCGAAATTCCGTCGTGATAAAATTTAGAAAGGTTAAAAATAGAAATGACTTATTATGATTTAAAAATTTACGATAACGGCACGATGCGAGGTGTACTGCAAGATGACATCGAGGCGTTGCCGTTTTTCGATTACTGGCAAAAGATGAGCCTATGCTCGACGCAAGGCATCTACATAGACGAAAATGGTAAAGAGCACAGGCTCGTCTATCTGCACGACTGGGAAAAATTTTGCAGATTATTCGCTCGCGAACAGGAGCTACTTAAGCACGCCCCCGCCGGTAGCAAAAATGAGCGATCCGATCCGTAGCGCATCTCGGTAAGTAGCATAGAAGCGATCCAGGCTTTAGCGCATCTCAATAGGCGGTGGAGGATACGACCAAAGCGTAGCACATTTTGGCTGGCGGAGAAATAGCGCTCGAGCCGCAATGTATTTCGATAGTCGACAAGTAATGCACTCTCTCACAGTGCAAGCGGATTTTATCCGCCAAATAGCGTCGCGCGTTTAATCAGCCAAAATCGCCGCTCTACTTAAATCAGGGTTCAAGCTTAGCTCGTCTATTATCGATAAAAGCTCTAAAATTTCATTTTTGATCTCAGCGGCGTCCTCTAAGCTCGGCGGCGGCGAAAAGAGCGTTGTTTCAAACTTATTTTTCGCTCCGTTTAAAAATAGATAAAATTTATCGTCCATAAACGCCGCGCTCACCCCCATTTTCCCCGCGAATTTTTCCTTTAGCTCTCGCAGGCGCTGCATAAACGCGGGCGTCAAAAGATACCTCGCCTCAACCTTATCGTCCGCAAAGACCCGAAATTCTTTACTAAAAAACACGTCGTCCATCTGCTCTTTTTCGCCTATAAATTTAGTATTTAACGTGCGGCTCGCGACTATCGTTTGCCCGCTAAATTTCTTGTAAAACTCGCAGACCAAGACCGAGCCGCTAAATGCCTGCATATCCTTCATGGCCTCCCATGCAAAAATTATCGCAGATAGCAAATTTAGCGCGGCCGAATCGCTTAGCTCCAGCGTCGCGCCGTTTTGGGATACGGGTCGCTTCGCTGAGGCTAAATTTGACGCCGTTATAAATGCCGCTGATTTGGTCTTCGGCACGAAACTCATCGGGCGAATAGATGCCGATTTTGCGAAATTCTTTACGGCTGATGCCGGCATTCGGATCGTAGCTAAAATTTGGATCTGTGCCCCGAATAGCGGCGCGGACGAAAACGTCTTTGTAAAACGCTTTGTAATCCCCCAGCTCGCTGGTCACTCAGCCCCTGTTAGCCATTAGTGCGGCTTGAAAAAACGGAATATAGATGATGATGAAAAATAGCGGTGCAAGGCGATTTTCAAAAAGATGTCCTACGGCAAACCCGCCGCCTACGGGCAGTGCTATTATAAATAAAATTCCTAAAAACAGATACTTTATAAATGCTAGCCGGCACTCTTTTTGCTTTTTGGCGGTGGCAACTATGGCTTCGTTTAGATTCAAAATTTTACCTTTTTCTAAATTTACGCAGCGGATTTCGCGCTCGGAGCGAATTTTAGCAAAATTTACGCCGCAAAGATACGGCGGCGCGAGTAAATTTTATTCGGTGGATTAAATTTATGAAATTTACGCCGCGGCGGCGATCTACTCGGACGTGCGTTGATTTAGCCACGCTCTTAGATTGCCCGCACCCTCTTTTAGCACCCCAAATCCTGCCGCGGCAACACAGACAAAATTAATTAGAGAGCCCCTCCCGCCGACGTTTAAAATCCCAAAGCCTACAATCCACAGCGCCGCGCCGAAGCTAAGCGTGCACACGGCGGTCGCGATCCCCAGCTTGCGGCGCAAAGGGCTTGGTTTGCACACCACCTGAACTCGAGTGATCACGTAGCTGCCCGCATATCCTCCGCGGATGAAATACGCGCGCGCAGGCTCGCCCTCCTCCACGGGGATATCGTTAAACTCGCCGCGCAGTTTCACGCCGTCTATCTCGAAAAATGCCCAAATTTTGCTATTTCCTCTTGCAGCGTGGACGCGGAGATTTCGAACCTCGCCCGTGATCTCATATTCCAATTTGTCTCCTCAAACAGCTTCGCGCTTTGCTTCCGCGCTAAATTTCGCGCCGTAAAATTTTAAAATCTAAATTTTGTCTTGCTTGCAGCACTGCCCATGAAATTTTAAAGTTGAGATTCTGCAAGCCCTAAATTCAGAGCTAAGCCTTAAAATTTCATAGCGATAGAATTTCAAGTAAAGCTCCGCCGCTAAATTTGGCTAATCGCATGCACTGACTATTGCGCCTTGCCGAATTTTGCACGTCGCAAAATCGCGGCGAAATTCCGCGCCGTAAAAGCTCACAAATCCGCCGCGGCAATATCGCAAGCAAGCCCATCGCAAAAACCAATACCGCGCGACGAGCAGTACAAATATGCTATGAAAGGCGGATAGCGCAAAATAGACGCCATACGACAGACGACGAGCAATATAAAACAGACCGCGCACGGCAAGCAGTGTAAACTAACAAACGTGCACCGGGCAACCAAGCGCCTACTTCTTTAAAATTTCGTTTTTCATGAATTCGTAGAGCTGACAGGATTTTTTATTGCCCGCGTCGCAGCCCTTTTTGACGCATCCAAGCCCCTTGGAAAATCCGCGCAAATCCCCCTTGCTCACATACAAATAGCCTAAATTATTGCAAGCATCACCGTAGCCCAGCTCGCAGGATTTGGTGTAAAGCTTCTCCGCCTTGTCGCGATCCTGCGGCGCGCCGAGGCCCTTATCATACGCAACGCCGGCATTATAGCAGCTATCCACTAGCCCGCCGTCGCAACCTCGCTCGAAAAAGCTCACCGCCTTTGCAGGATCCGCCGCAAGCCCAAAACCGCCCGTGAAATAGACCACGCCCGCATTGTGGCAGCTCTTGGCATAGCCCAAATCGCAAGCCTTGACATAGTACCGAGCTGCCGCAACGAAGTCTCTACTCAGGCGCCCCCTTTGATATAGGTTGCCTAGCTTGTGGCAGGCTACGGCGACGTTTTTATCGCACGCTGCGGCATAAAATACGCCCGCTTGCGTCGCATTGCCCTCGCCATCGTATAGGACACCCAAATCAAAGCAGCTATCTTTCTCGTCCGCCTCGCAAGCCTTGGCAAAAGCGAGCCTGGCGCCATCGTAATCTCCGCGGGAAAGCTTGTCGCGCCCCAGCTGCGCACAGCTTACGCCATCGCCGCGGTAGCATTTGAACGACAAAACGGGTGACGGCAAAAAAAGTACCATAACCAAGATGCAAACGGCAATCGAAAGCGCCGCTATGTCGATGATCTTTCTCATATCTATCCTTTTTGCGGCGATGCGCCGCGGGGCTCAAGGAGTACTCTTGCAGGCAAATCCCGCCAAGGAGAATTTTACGAATTAATTTCGTCGCATGAAATTTAATCTGCACAAAAATTTTAGTACCTCAAGCCTTGTTTTAAAATTTTACTTAAAACTTCCACGCCGCAAAATTTTAAAATTTCAAAATTCCGCAAGCGGTAAATTTGCAGCCGAATTTAAATTTTACGAACGGCGCAGTAGCGATACCGCGAAACCGCTCGTAAAATTCTAAAATCGAAATTTTACGAGCTGTAAATTTAGAACTAGCCTTAAAATTTCATAGAAGTAAAATTTCGCTTTGTATTTTAAATCATAAAATTTCGTTCGTGAGATTTAGGGCTATCGGCGCGAAATGTAGCCCGCGCGGCTACATCTTCTCTTTCGCGCTTAGGCCCATCAGAGCAAACGCCGTGCGGATGCTGAGCGCCACGAGCGCGAACAGCTTGAGTTTCGCATCCTCGTTCTCGCTGCCTACGACGCGGTTTTCGTTGTAGTATTTGTGAAAGTCCGCCGCGAGCGCCTTTAGGAAATCTGGCAGCTTCTGCAAGCCGCGCGAATTAAATGCATCGTTTAAAATTTCATTCAAGCTAAGCGCCGCAAAAGCTAGGCCGAGCCCCGCTTCATCCAGCGCGCCGAAGTCCGCACCTAGGACGTCCGCCTCACGCTTGCCCGCTTTGGTAAAAATTTGATTGACCCGCGCATAGGCGTAGTTGATGTAAAAGATCGGATTGCTGCTGTCCTCGCGCGCGAGCTCGTCCACGTCGAACTCAAGCGGCGTCTCGCCCTTTTTGCTGATGAAGATAAATCGCATAGCGTCTCTACCGATCGCGGCGAGCACGTCGCTCATCAAAATCGCGTTGCCCGCGCGCTTGCTCATCTTGTAGGTCTGCCCGTCTTTGAGCAAATTTACCATCTGCATTAGGATGATCTCGAGCCTGCTTTCGTCGTAGCCCAGAAAATGCACGGCGGCCTTTAATCGCGCGATATAGCCGTGATGATCGGCTCCCCAGATGTTGATGCAGCGCTCATATCCGCGCTCAAATTTGTTGTTATGATAGACGATGTCGCCCGCAAGATAGGTCGGGCGCGCATCCTCGCGGATGACGACGCGATCCTTTTCGTCGCCGAGCTGCGATGAGCGGATCCAAATTTTACCCTCCGCCTCATACATCTTGCCGCTGCGCTCAAGCTTCTTAATCGTAGGTCCAAGCTCGCCGTAGAGGCTCTTTTCGCTAGCCCAGTTTTGAATATGAATGCCGGCGTCTGCGAGATCTTTTTGGATGATCTTTAGCACTTCGTCTTTAGCAAACTCCGCAAGGATCAAAACGCGCGATTCGTCGCAGAAAATTTCATCGCCAAACTCAGCGCGCGCAAGAGGGATGATCTCGTCGATATACTCGCCGCGGTAGTATTTCTCGGGGTAGCTCACGTCCTCGCTCGCTAGCTCGCGAGCGCGAAGCGCGATCGAAGTGCCCAAAAGCTCGATCTGATTACCCGCGTCGTTGATGTAGTACTCGGTATCTACGCGGTGCCCCAGATAGCGCCCGATGCGCGCGAATGTATCGCCGTAAACGGCGCCGCGCACGTGCCCGATATGAAGCGGACCGGTCGGATTAGCGCTGATGTATTCGAGCAGAATTTTTTGCGGCGCGGCGGCGGAATTCTGCGCCTCATCGCAATTTGATGCTGCGAGGGAATTTGTCGCCTCTTCGGAATTCTGCGAAATAAAATTTTGCCTAGCGTCGGAATTCTGCGATTTAGCGGCGTCATTGCCTCTCGCAGCCAGATTCGCAGCGGAGCCTTTGCTAGCAGGCTCGTTCGCGCAAATCCTTTCCGAAGCCGGTAAAATTCCGCGTCCGAGCTTCGCGTCGTTTTTCGCAAAATCGCCGCCCGATCTAAGGGCGTTTTCAGCAAGTGCGCCCAACACAGCGGGCTTTAGGTGAAAATTTAGATAGCCGTTCACCGCCGTAGCGCTTAGAATTTCGCTATCTTTAAATTTAGCCGCAAGCTCCTCGGCGATGAGCTTTGGCGCCTTTCGCAGCTCCTTAGCCAGCGCGAAAGCCTCGGGCGAGGCGTAATGAGCCAAACTTTTATCTTTGGGTTTTTCTAAAACGACTTTGCGAGATAAAATTTTAAAAATTTCATTTAAGACTAAATTTTTCAAATCCTTTACGCCTTTTTAGTATCGCTGATTTCGGCGTCTTTAACCTCTTGCTCCATCTTTTTCTCGACCTTTTGCGGTTCGTCGTCCTCTTCCATCTCTTTTTTAAAAGTCTTTATACCCTTGCCCACGCCCTTTGCGAGCTCAGGGATCTTTTTAGCTCCGAAAAGTAACACGATGATCGCTAAGATAATTAGCAGTTGTTGAACGCTTACGCCCATTTTTTCTCCTTTAAATTTTCCAAATTTCGATTAGCTTGCCTATGTCGCGGCTCGCCGTTTCTAATTTGATAGTTTTATAGATTGATCTTAAATTTTCATACGCCGCTTCTAGGCGGTCGTTTATTATGAAATAATCATACTCCCCTAGGCGCTCCATCTCCTCTTGCGCGTTTTGCAGGCGTAAAGCAATATCGGCAGGATCATTATCGCCGCGAGCGCGCAACCTATCTCTAAGCTCCGACAAGCTCGGCGTAGTAATAAATACGCTAGTAAGCTCGCTTTTAGGCACTTTGCTACGCACGATCTCATATCCTTGTACATCGATGTCAAAAATCACGATCTTACCCCGCTCAAGCTCGCTCGTAGCGGCTTTTAGCGAAGTACCATAGTATTTGCCGTGGACCAACGCCCACTCTAAAAACTCCCCGCGCTCAATACCTGCGCGAAACTCGCTCTCGCTTATGAAGTGATAATTCACACCATCCGCTTCGCCCGCACGCATTTCACGCGTCGTAGAGGAGATCGAGAAGTATATCTGCTCGCCAAATTCTGTGATAAGACGCTTTATAAGCGTGCTTTTGCCGCTGCCGCTAGGACCGGAGACGAGCAAAATTTTGCCTTTCACTATCTGTCTCCAAACGATATGTCGATATTGATCTTAAAGTCCTTCAGCGCGTCCTTAGCGTCCTTACTGCCCGCAAATTTCTCGATCGTGTTTGCGATGCCCGCTTCCAGATCATCACGCAACTTGGTTTTCAGCTCCTCAGCGCTCGGTTTTTTACCGTGCTCGTTACGCAGCGACTCACTTTTAGAGCTAGGCTCTAACTCGCTTGCCATAAGGCTGGCAAACTCCGCCGCAGCCGAAGCGGCAAGCTCATTCGGTATAGCTTGCGCGCCAAATTTCATCTCATTTACCTGCTCGGACGCACCAAATTTAGGAGATTTAAATTCGGTACGCTCCGAAGCCTTTGATATAGGCTTTGAAGCATTAAATTTTATCTGCTGCGTGGTGCTCTTTGCGGGCTTGCCGGATTTAAATTGCTCGCTATCTGCGGAGCTTGCGGCAAACGAGTTTGCAAAATCGCCCTCCATAGCGCGCAAAAATCCGTCCGCAAACCCGCCGGCAACGCTATCAGCTTGCTCGCTTTGCTTCGGTAAATCTGAGGCATCTAATATGTGCGGTAAGTTTAGCTCCGAAAAATTCGGTGCAGGAGTGGAATTTGCAATCCCTGTATTGCTAGAATTTGTAGAAGCTGTAAAATTCGCGGAAGCCGCAAAATTGGCGCTAATTGAATCCCTCGCTTCATTATGAGCAGACATAGACGCATTCTGTGCAAGTCCGCCGGTAAATTCCATGCTTTGAAATGGAACGGCGTTATAAAGATTTTCGCGAGGTATATCGCCCGCACCCGCTAGCGCAATCGGCGTATCTGAAGCGACCTCGTATTGAGACGAAATTTGCGTTTTTTGAAAATCCGTAGCCGTTTTATTTTTATCATGCGCAGATTTTTTATCCTCTTTTTCATCAGAAGCAAACGCAGCCGTGGCAAAATTATCATATCCGCCAAACTCCTCCACGGGTATGCCGGCACTATCGAAAAGCCTGGAAAAATCCATATCAAATCCGCTGTTAACAGACGCGCCGGCTGCATCTTGCACTACTTGCGAGGCAGAATTTTTTTCATCTGTTTTATAGGCAAATGAGCCGTCTGACTCATGCTGTTTAAGCGTAACATCCGCAGGACCTTTCGCTTCCTCTAAATTAAGCGCAGCGTCTGCCTTTTTTTCAACAGCAGTTTCATTAGAGCTGCCAGCTCTTTGCGACTCGTCTTGCTGCGCAAGCGGTAAAGTTTCGCTTGCCCGTGTGGCGGGAATTTCATCTTCTGTCTGCGATTTATCCGTTTTGGAATTCTTAGGATTTTCATCATCTAGCGCCGCTAGAGCTATCGGAGCATCATCCTTTGCGAGTGAAATTTCATCTTGAGGCGCGTGATTACTTTCGGCGGGTTCGTTTGTGCCGATACTATTTAACGGCACATCCTCAGGGATATCGCTAGCAGCTAAGTTTAGAGGCATATCATCTGCGATATTATCCGCAATCTTTTCTGCGACGGCGTTAAGCGGCGTATCATCGGCGATAGTCTCCGCAATAGCCGCTTCATCTGCAAGCTGTGAGAGCGGAATATCATCTGCGATATCGTCCGTGCGCGGCATATCGCCTACCAACTGCGAAAGCGGCACATCATCTGCAATCTCGGGCGCTATATCGTTTGCCAGCTGTGAAAGCGGTATATCCTTTCCGGAGTCATAAAAGCTATCCACAAGCTCTTCAAAATTACTGCCCGAAGTGGAATTCGTCTGATCAATCGCATCGATCTCTTTCATCACAGAGCTTGCATCGGCAAATTCTTTCGCCATTTTTTCTTTCGCCTGCACGCTCATATTTTGAACCGAAAACTCGCTGATAAACGTGATGAGCTCAAGCGGCGAAAAAGGCTTGGTAAGGGTGTATCGCGCTCCTGGCGCCGAAACATTCTTAGGCGTCAGAAACAGCGTCTTATTAAGATCAAATTTTGAAATATCGTCGCCATCTTCATAATTTTTTATCGTCAAATCATATTCACTCTCGTCCGCACTATATGCTACTAGGTCCGCACCGATGCGCTCGCAGCAAATATTTACGACACTTGCAACCTGCTCATTGTGATTGTCAAGTAGAATTTTCATTTATGACCTTTTAGAAAGAATTTGGGCTATTGTAAGATATTTTTGGTTATTAATTGCTTATATTTGCGCTAAATTTCGGTTATTTAGTCGATAAACTTTGCAGCATTTTTGCGCTAAATTCTCATCGTGGGTCACGAGCACGAGCGCGCCACGACTGGATTTTACGTAATCAAAAATCACGTTCATGACCTCGTTTGCGGTATCCTTGTCTAAATTTCCAGTAGGCTCGTCGGCAAAGATTATGCGTGGCTTTTTGCAAAGTATGCGAGCGATGCTCACGCGCTGCTGCTGTCCGCCGCTAAGCTCGCCCACGCCTTGCTTTAAAGTATGTTCGATCTGAAGCTTTTTTAAAATTTCATCATCTATCGCATTATTCGTAAGTTTAGCAGCGAGTTCGATATTTTCGCCAGAGGAGAAGCCCTTAAAAAGGTAGTGAGATTGAAATATTATGCCAAAGTCGTTACGGCGGATTTTAAGTCTCTCATCGGAGCTTAGCTCGTAAATACTGCGCCCGCCGTAGATCACTTCGCCCGAGTTTGGTTTTAAAAGCGTGCATAAAATATGAAGCAGGGTCGATTTGCCGCAGCCGCTAACGCCCAAAATGGCGATGCTCTCGCCCTCCCCAACACTTAAGCTTACATTTTCAAAGAGCGTATAATCATACGCGTGAGTAAGATTTACGCCCTTTAGAAGTTCCATATTTAGCCGATTTGAGCCGCTACTTCAGCAGCGAAGTCTTCGCTCTTTTTCTCTAGGCCTTCGCCCACTTCGAAGCGGATGTATTTTACGATCTCGATTTTGCCACCTAGTTTTTTAGCTTCTTCCTCGATAACCTGCTCGACAGTTTTCTTATCGTCCATTACGTAAAATTGCCCTAGCAACGTGAGGCGCTGATCGATCTGGGTATTATCGGCGATGAAGCGATCGATCTGACCCGGCAAAATTTTATCCCAAATTTTTTCAGGCTTATTTTGCTTGCGAAGCTCGTCTTTTAAAGCTTCGATCTCTTTGGCTAAAATTTCATCGCTTAGATGCGCGCGCGAGCCAAACTGCGGGATCTTATGAAGGGGCTTACCTAAGCGCACAAACTCCTCGTTTTCTTTCTCAAACTCGCCTTTAAGAGCCAAAAATTCCTTCTCGATAAAATCAGGATCAAGCTCTTTATAGCTGATAACCTGAGGTTTCATCGCGGCTGCGTGCATGCAGAGATTTTTTATAAGCTCCTGCGCATTCTGTGCAGTCTGCTCGCTGTCGCAAGCTGCGGCGATGATGACGCCTACGCGGCCGTTTGAATGCAGATAGCCGTTTACTACGCCGTTTGCGCCCGCCTTAATCGTCTCAAATCTTCTAACGACCAAATTTTCGCCGATCGTAGCGATCTGGCTCTTTAGATGCTCATCAAATTTAACGCCGTCGATGATGCTGGAATTTAGCTCATCAATGCTGCTAATGCCTTTGCTTTGGATATGTAGAGTAGTATTTTTAACTAAATTTATAAAATTTTGATTTTTAGCTACGAAGTCGGTTTCGGAATTTATCTCGCTTATGGTGGCGATCTTGTGATCCGCGCCCACTTCAACGCTCACTAGGCCTTCGCTAGCTAAGCGGTCGGCTTTTTTAGCGGCCTTTCCGAGACCTTTTTCGCGAAGTAGATCGACGGCCTTATCCATATCGCCGTCTGTTTCAACCAAAGCCTTTTTGCAGTCCATCATCCCCGCTCCGGTGCTTTCGCGGAGCTCTTTTACCATTTGCGCGCTGATTTCCATTACTCTTCGTCCTCGCTTACGTCAAAATCCTCTTCGCTCATCGCCTCGGCTACGACTTCCTCTTTCTCCTCATCGCTGACGGCTTCGCTCTGCTCGACATCCTCGCTTGCGTCTTGATCGCGAAGCGCCTTGCCCTCGTTGATCGCTTCTGCCATTTCTTGGCAGAAAAGCTGAACCGAGCGGATCGCATCGTCGTTGCCGGGTATCGGGAAATCGACTACGTCTGGATCGCAGTTCGTATCCAAAGGCGCGATAACCGGCATTTTTAGGCGATTAGCTTCCGCTACGGCGATCTTTTCTTTTACAACGTCGATAACGAAGATCATATCCGGTAAGCCCTTCATATTGCGAATGCCGCCTAGATAAAGCTCGAGTTTCTCTTTTTTGCGGCGAAGCATTAGCGCCTCTTTTTTAGTTAGTAAATTTATCGAGCCGTCCTCTTCCATAGTCTCGATTACTTCGAGCTTGCGGATCGATTGCTTGATAGTAGAAAAATTCGTCAGCATGCCGCCTAGCCATCTGTGGCTTACATAAGGCATGCCGCATTTTTCGGCGTACTCTTTTAGCGTCGCGCCGGCTTGTTTTTTGGTGCCTACGAAAAGTATCGTCTTGCCCTCTGCAGCCGCGTCGCGTACGATATTATAAGTGTAGCGGAAGTAGCGGATAGTTTTTTGTAGATCTATGATGTAGATACCTTTTCTCTCGCCGAAAATGAATTTTTTCATCTTCGGATTCCATCTGCGTGTTTGGTGTCCGAAATGAACGCCGCACTCTAGCAAATCTCTCATTGTTACCATGAGTTTTCTCCTTGTGGGTTGCCCCGAAATTTAGGTTTCTCCTCCACACCCGTTAACATTTGTTTTTAACAAACGCAACCAAATTTTAGGATTGGTGTGTGTGAATTGAAGCTGAGATTATATTTAAATCTTTATTAAAATAAGCTTGATTATATAAAGATGAGAGATCGAGAGTAATATAATGATGTAAAGTTTATTATTTCATCAAGGCATCCTTATATTGAAATTTCGTAATTTTTTGATAGTATACAAAAAAGGTCTAACAATTTTAAAAATCAATAAAAAATTCTATCGTTTATTTTTAGCGCTTAATACATCAACCTTGGCAAGAAATTTTCAAATTCATTCACTATAAATTCACGAGTTTTTGTTTTATCTGCACCATTAATAATATTGATACTATAGACTGTAGCGAATATGCTAAGTTGATTTACGCAAGTTAAAATTGTTGAAATTTGTCGTCCGTATGTCATATAAAGCAAAGCTGATACAAATCCATCATTCTCAGAATAGTTTCTAATTACGCATACCTTAACTTCGTTGTCAATTTCACCATTTAGAATTCCGCAAATTTTAAATGCGATATCGATGAAATAGTATATATAGGCTATATCCGTATCGTTATAGTCATATTTCAATCTTACTTGCCATTGCGATTCGAAAAAAGCGCAGACATCGGAAAAATTATGAAATTGTTTTTTAGACCCACGCAAAAGCACATCAATAACAAAATTTGAAATTCCAACTTTGCCAAGTTTAAAACCATAGAATTCATCTAAAAATTCTATAAAAATATTTTTGGCTTTACCTTTGTTTTTTAAAAATCTTTCAAAGTCCATATATGTATTAGACATTTTCATTGTAACATCTGTATTCTCTTTATCTATGTCTATGCTGCTACTAGTATCATTTCTATTATTGGTTTTTATATCATCACTAGTTGCCCAGCCTATTGCAGTTAAAATTATAAAAAATATGATAACTTCCATAAAATACTCCTAATAAAAAATTACTGATTAAAAATTTGGAAAATCCAGTATAATACGATCATAATCGCCAATTCTATATATTTTCATTATAGCTGCGACTATGGCGTATGAAAAAAACTGCACCGTCAAATGGGTATCTGCCAACGTCAGCATACATTCCCCATCGGTTGATGTTCTTATGCACATTGTAGTGATAAAATTTTTTCGTAAATTCATCTGCATATCAAGCAATATATCACCCGCAACAGTATCATATGTCATAAGCGGTACTTGATATTTATTCTTTGAAATTCCGCTATCCTCACAAAATCTTAACGATATACGATCATCACTATGATGCATAGGACATAATTGCTCATAAATAAATTCTTCAGCATCTGATTTGCTATTAAATTCATGCATGATCTTTTCGAAAGCAATTTGAACATATGATGGGATTAGTAGTATCATTTTGGCTTCTAATATCTCTTTTAAAACTTTTATACTTTCCATAATGTGCATCCAAATTTTAAAATTTCTAACTATAGTTAGTTGATAGCGGATTATAATCCAAATATACTTATGGTTAGTTTAATTATAGGTAGGTGTATTTGAAGGATTGCACGATAACCGATGAGAAGATGGACGCTATTTACAAGGCTATCGGCGATAATGTTAAGCGTATCAGAACGGTAAAAGGCGTTTCGCAGCTTTCGCTCGCCTTAGCCATCGGACACAAAGCCGTAGGAACGATCTCAATGGCTGAACTTCATATCAATAAAAAACATTTTAATATCGAGCATTTGATAAAAATAGCAGATGTTTTGGAAGTAGATATTTCGGAATTTTTTGTTTTTAATCCACAACTCTAAATTGATTAAATTTTATTCATCACAAACCCGCAGAAGCGCCCCGTGACGCCATCTCTGCGGTAAGAAAAATGCTGCTCGCTCTCAAAAGTGCAGCGCGGATCAAATTTAACGTTTCGCACCCCCGCAGCTGCGAGCTCGTCGCGCAGCGCGGCGTTCATATCGAAATGCCCCTGCGTTTTGTAGCGCTCAAACTCGCCCAGATCAAGCCCGCCAAGTTCGTAGTTTCGCGCCTTGATATTCGCGCCTACAAACACCTTCAGCTCCGCAGCGACGCAGCCGAAGCGCTCGCTCATTAAATTTATCGCATTGGTGCAGATCCGCTGGCTCACGCCCGCGCGCCCCGCATGCACCGCAGCAACCACGCCGCGCTGCTCATCAGCGATCAGCACTGGCGAGCAGTCCGCTACCAGCACGCAAAGCGCCACGCCGTGCAGATCGGTCACAAGCCCGTCGCAGGGTGGGATTTTATCGCTAGCTGCGCGTAAAATTTCAACTTTGTTTGAGTGGATCTGGCGCATAAATTTTAAATTTCGAGGCACGATACCGAGTGCGGCGGCTAAAATTTCGCGATTTTGCGCGACGTTTTGCGGATCATCGCCTACGTGATCTCCTAAATTTAAGCTCGCGTAGGCTCCGCCGCTTACGCCGCCAAGCCGCGTGCTAAAGCCCGCCAGCACGCCGCGTCCGTCCAATACAAACTCAAGATTTTCTCTGCAAATTTCGATTTTAGCCATCGCGTGCCGCTTAATACAGGCTCAAAATTTTATCTACCGCGTCCCACGAAAGCCCATCTTTTCCGCTTGCAGTGCTCTCATCGCGCGCCGCGACAGTGCCGCGACTGGCGGGTCGTCCGCCGGCAAAACGTAGCTGCGCCGCGACGTATCGCGCGAGCAGATCGGTTTCGATATTTACGCGGCGCCCGATTTTGTAGGATCCAAAGAGCGTATCTTTGAGCGTCAGCGGGATGATCGTAAGGCGAATGGCGCAGCTTTGCGCTCCGCTTTTTAAATTTACGCCCAGTGAGCTCGGATCGCGAACGGAATTTGAGCCGCTAGAATTTGGCCCGTGCAAACTTGCGCCGTTAAAATTTGCACAGCGCGACTCTTTACGAGTAAAATTTCCGTCGTCAAGGCCTTGGCCGTTAAAATTTCGCCCGTGCGAGCCGCCGCTTTCAAGCACTTCGTTGATCGTTAGGCTCACACCGTCGATCGCTACCGAGCCCTTCGGCGCTAGCAGCGGCGCTATATGCAGCGGCGCGCGGATAAAAAAATCGACGCCACTTGCAAGCTTTGAAATTTTGTAAATTTCGCCCACGGCATCGACGTGCCCTTGGATCAAATGCCCGTCTATGCGATCTCCAATCCGCATCGCTGGCTCGATATGCACCGAGCCGCGCAGATTTTGTGCGGCGATGACGCGCGCCGTTTCGCTCGAAAGCTGCACCGTAAATCCGTCCGCAAAAAGCCGCGTCACGCTCAGGCACGCGCCGTTTACCGCAACGCTATCGCCGAGCGCGGGGCGGTATTTCGCGCGCAGTCGCAGCAAATCGCCGCTAAAGCTCGCAACCTGCGCGATCTCTCTGATCAGTCCGTTAAACATTATGAGCCTTTGGAATTTTTACGTGATATTAGCGTAGAATTTTGAAATTTTAAATTAAGCGAAGCTCGGCGAGCGCGAAGCCCGCCGAATGAAGTTTGAAATTATTTTTTAGAAACGATGAAATCGGCTAGCGCTTCGATCGATTCGTCGTTAAGTGAAGCTGCTTGACCCTTCATAACGCCCATCATTCCGAATTTTCCCTTACCCTCGCCCAAGGTGCCGTCTTTGTAGCCTTTTAGGCTAGCGATGATATCTTCCTTGCTTAGGGTGTTTAGCGCAGGTACTTTGCCGCCAAGATAAGGCTTCTCGGCGTTAGCTCCATGACAGGCCACACATTTTTTATATAAAGTAGCGCCGTCAGCGGCGAATACACTCGAACTAAACGCCGCAACCGCAGCACATGCAATAAGAACTTTTTTCATTCCTATCCTTTCTTTTTAAATTGTGTGTGCAGTATAATCAAAATTTAGTAAATTTCGGTTAAATTTTTGCAATTTGCGCTAAAGAGGCAAAATTCTATCTACCGCAAACCTTAGAGTAGAGGCTCAAAGCGGAATTTTCGCTGTAAAATTTTAAGCGAATTTCGCCTTGCTACTTAAATTTCAATCGTAGAATTTCGCAGCGAAATCCTAAGGCGAAATTTCATCTAGACGTCAAATTCCATCGCGAAATTCTGCGTAGAATTTTAAAATTTAGTCGCTTTACTTTATGCGCGAAATTTCGCCTTTTTGCATTTTATAAATTTTATCTGCGGCGCCGAAGTATTTATCATCGTGCGAGATCGCAAAGATCGTGTATCCGCGCGATTTCAGCTCGGGCAAAATCCGCTCGTAAAACTCCGCGCGAAACTGCGGATCGAGATCGGCCGCAAACTCATCGAGCATCAAAAATTTGCGCCCGTCCATCAGCACGCTTACGAGCGCCAAACGCTTGCGTTGCCCGCTAGATAGGCTCGTGGTGCTAAATTTAGCCCCCTTTAGCTCAACCTTATCCTGCAGGTGCGTAAGCGCCAGCCACTCGCGCGCGATGTCCGCATCGCCAGTAGCGTAGTCGAAAAGATAAAAATCGCTGAAAACCGCGCTTATGTTGTTGCTGTAGGCGCGCAGATCAGAGGGTTTAAGGGCCGCGCCGTCGGCTAAAATTTCGCCCGCTTGCGGCGTATAAAGGCCCGCTAAGATCATAAAAAGCGTCGATTTTCCGCTGCCGTTTTCGCCGATTAAAAACACCGTCTCGCCTGCATTTAGCTGTAAGTTTACCCCCTTGATGCCGAATTTACCGCCGGGATACGAAAAGCTCACGTCTTTAAGCTCCAGGCTGTGCCACGGCTGCATTTTCGCAAGCTCAAAGCCCTGCACGAATGGATCTAAGCCCAGCTCATTGATCTTTGCGTAGGCGATCTTGGCGCGCAGCACGCTAGGAAGCGAGAATATGAGCATCATCAAAGGCGCGCGCAAAAAAAGCACCGTAAGCGCGATCGTTACGGCGTTTGCAAGCTCCGCTTTGCCGCCGCTAAGCCCGAAATAAAGCACAAAGCCTACGGCGCCTAGCATCATCACGTTCATAAAATTACTCGCGAACGCGCCGTAAACCTCGGCTCGCAGCGAGCTTTGGCGCAAATTTTGCGCGTTGGGCAAAAAGTCGTTTTCGTATAGGCTCTTTGCTTTGGCTAGGCTTAGCGACAGCTCCTTGTGTCCCTCGATCGCCGCGGCGTAGTTTTTATACAAAATGTCCTCGTTTTGGCGGTACAGATCGTAATTTTGCATAACCTTTTTCATCAAAAAGCGATTAAAAATCATCAGCGCGCCGATCCAGACGAACAAAAACGCAAACATCATAGGCGCGATGTATAGCACGTAGATGCCGCAAAATAGCACGATCATCGCGCCCTGGATAAGCTCGGAGATGCGCATAAAACCCTCGGTCAGGCGCGAAATATCGCTAGAAAGGGACGCAAGCAGGTTTGCCTTCGACGCAGCCTCGATGCGCTCGAACTTCGTATCGATGATCTGCTTGATGATCTTGGTGCGCAGATCGAACACGAAGTCGTTTTCCATCTTGCAAAGCATGATGCGGCTTAGCACCGAAAGCAGCAGAAATATCGCCAAGAGCGCGAAAAATAGCGCGATGATGCGCCCGCCTCTTTCGGCGCCGTCAAGTAGATATTTATTGATAAAGCTTAAAATCAAGATCCCCGAGCCGCTGTAGATCGCATTTAGCGCGAGCATCGCGAGGATTTGCTTGGTATATTTTTTCATCTTTCGCCCCAACAAAATTTGAGCGCAATTGTGGCAAAATTCGCTTGAAAAAACGGTTAAATTTTAAATCCGTTCTCATTTTACGAATAAAATTTTACCAGGGCTGCGTAAAATTCCACTACAAATATGCGCGGGATTGCGCCGTAAACCGGCGTGAAATTTCATCGAAAATCTGTGTAAAATTTCGTTTTGATCACGCACCTTTTGTAGAGCATACGCGCTGTCGTTTATATAACGTAATTCCGCGCAAAGCGACGCGCAAAAGCAAAATTTTTACCGCAAGCGCGTTAAATTTTACCTTCTTGCGCCAAGCCACAGCTTATTTTAATCCAAAATTTTGTTTGATGTAGATGTGCAAAATATCGATCGCGGCGGGCGTTACGCCGCTGATCTCGCTCGCGGCAAAAAGCGTCGGCGGCGCAAAGCGATTTAGCTTCTGCACGATCTCGTTGCTAAGCCCTCCGATCTTGCTAAAATCGATCTGCGGCGGGATTGCGACGCCAAGCAGCCCCTTCATCCTCTCGACCTCGGCGCGCTGCATCGCGATGTAGAAATGATACTTGCACTGCGTTAAAATTTCATCCAAAACTTCATCGCTAAAGCCCTCAAAATGCGGCGCCAAAGCAAGCAGACCCGTCTTTGAAAATCCGCTTTTGGCTACGATTTTTTGCAAGCTACAGCTTTGCGAGATTGGCTCTGCGCCGATACTTTGCAGCAGGCTAAGCGTCTGTTTTGAAGGGGTAATCTGCGTTTTTAGCAAAAATTCCATTCCGCTCTGCGCGTCGTGCTTAAATTTGCGCGCCCGCTCGTAACTCGCCTCGTCTAAAAGCCCGATCTCGCGGCCGTATTCGCTTAGGCGCAGCACGGCGTTACCCTCGCGCAGCAGCAGGCGAAATTCCGCACGCGAAGTAAACATTCGGTAAGGCTCATTCGTGCCCTTAGTGACGAGATCATCGATCAAAACGCCGATATACGCCTCATCCCTACGCAAAATCAAAGGCTGTCGCCCGCGCAAATCAAGTACGGCGTTGATACCCGCCATCAATCCCTGCGCCGCGGCCTCCTCGTAGCCGGTGGTGCCGTTGATCTGGCCTGCCAAAAACAGCCCGTGGATCTTTTTGGTCTCGAGGCTGTGTTTAAGCTCGGTAGGATCGATAAAATCGTACTCGATCGCATATCCGGGGCGGACGATTTTAGCATTTTCAAAGCCCCTAATCGTGCGCAAAAACGCAATCTGCACGTCGTAAGGAAGGCTCGTAGAAAGGCCGTTTACGTAATACTCCGTAGCCTCGCGCGTCTGCGGCTCGACGAAGACGTGGTGTCGGTCTCGATTTGGAAATTCATAAATTTTAGTCTCGATGCTCGGGCAGTAGCGCGGGCCCGTGCTTGAAATTTGCCCAGTAAACATCGGCGCGCGGGCAAAATTTTCGCGGATGATCTCATGCGTGCGCTCGTTCGTATAGGCGATGAAACAAGCAAGCTGCTTCGGCGCAAAATTTTTGCTGCGAAAGCTAAAAGCGCGCGGATCCGCGTCGCCGTCTTGGCGCTCAAGCACGCTAAAATCGATCGTCTTAGCATCGATCCTTGGGCAGGTGCCCGTCTTTAGCCGCCCCATTTGCAGCCCCAAGCTTCGTAGCGATTCGGCCAGCTCGACGCTTGCTAGCTCGCCCACGCGCCCTGCTTGCAGCTTGTTCTCGCCCACGTGAATTAGCCCGTTTAAAAAGGTGCCGGCGGTGATTATCAGATGCTCGGTCTCATAAACGTTGCCAAGATGGGTCTTAACGCCGCAAACGCGCGGGACGCCATCCTGCTCGCAGGTTAAAATTTCGCTTGCGATCTCCTGGCTTATATCCAGCCCCTGCGTGTTTAGCAGCAAATTTCGCATATAGATGCGGTATTCATCCATATCGATCTGAGCGCGCGAGCCGCGCACAGCGGGGCCCTTGCTCTCGTTTAGTATTCTAAACTGCAGCCCGCACGCATCCGCCGCAAGCCCCATCTGACCGCCCAGCGCGTCGATCTCCTTTACCAGATGCCCCTTGGCAAGGCCGCCGATTGCTGGGTTACAGCTCGCGGCGCCGATCTGTTCGGCCAAGATCGTAATCAGCAGCGTCTTTGCGCCCATTTTTGCGGCGGCTAGACTTGCCTCGATACCCGCGTGCCCGCCGCCCACAACGATAACGTCGTATTTCATTTTTTGCCTTTAAATTTAAAGCCGCAATTTTAGCCAAAATAAAATTTCAAAACGATAAATCGCGCGCAGATGCCGCAGATAGCGACTCGATATGTATTTTCATACGCGTAAAATTTTACCGTATCGCAACTTTGAAGCGAGTTTAATTTGCTCCGTCGCATAAGCAGAATGCGGACGAGCCGTCCGTAAAAATCGCGGCGCAAAAACAGCGCGCGGAGGGCGTAAAATTCCGCGTGAAATTTTTAGCGAAAAATTCCTGCGCCAAAATTTCGCACGCGAGCTTTGCTTTAAATTTCGCATTGTATAATTACGCATTTTTTTCAAAAAGGCTAAGTATTGATAGACAAATTTTATGTTTCTGAGCTGAAAGATCGCGTGATAGGCGGCTGCGAGATTGCAAAGCAGCAGGCGCTAGATCTGGCGCGATGCGAGGATTTAGGCGCGCTTTTTGCGGCGGCGGATGAGATCAGGCGCGAGTTTTGCGGCGATAAATTTAATCTCTGCACGATCATAAACGTAAAATCGGGGCGCTGTAGCGAGGACTGCAAATACTGCGCGCAGTCGGCGCATTTTAACACGGGCTGCGAGATTTACGGGATTTTGGGCGAGCAGCAGGTGCTAAGCGCCGCGCTTGCGAACGAAGCCGAGCAGACGCACCGCTTCTCGCTCGTTGCCAGCGGGCGCGGAATTTCTCAAAAAAGCTCCGATCTAGGGGCATACTGCGCAATCTATGAGCGGCTGCGAAGCGAAACGCGGCTGCATCTGTGCGCCTCGCTGGGGATCGCTTCAAAGCCCGCGCTGGCGCTGCTTAAAGCAAGCGGCGTGCAGACCTATCATCACAATCTCGAAACTTCGCGAAAATTTTATCCGCAGATATGCACGACGCACAGCTACGACGAGCGTATCCAAACGATACAAAACTGCCGCGCCGTAGGGCTTGACGTATGTAGCGGCGGGATTTTCGGGCTGGGCGAGGGTATGGAGGATCGCATCGATATGGCGCTGCAGCTGCGAGAGCTGAGCGTTAGCTCCGTGCCGATCAATATCCTGACCCCGATCAAGGGCACTCCACTGCAAAACGCCGCGCCGCTGGCGCACGATGAAATTTTAAAATCGATCGCGATCTACCGCTTCATCTTGCCGCGCGCGTATCTGCGCTTCGCAGGCGGTAGGCGGAATTTGGGCGAGCACGTGCGCACGGCGCTTGGATGCGGCATCAACTCGGCGCTTACGGGCAATTTCCTGACCACCACCGGCGATAGCATCGCAAGCGATAAGGCGCTTGTAGCGCAGTGCGGATTCGACCTCGCAAAGGGCGCGGATTAGCGACGGTCGGGAATTAAAGATAAAATTTAAGAGGCGGTTATGAAGTTAAAATTTTTCCTTGCCCTTATTTTGATCGTCTTGCTTGGAGGTTGCTCGCTGCTCTTGCGGAACGACGAGGAGGCTCCATTCTTGGCGGACGCGAGCAGATGCGATGTCGTAAACCCGCTAAATAAGGAGCAGCCAAATCGCTGCGCGAAGCGGCAAAAAATTGACGCCGAAGTCGCGCGAGCGGAGCAAGAGCAGGCAGTGCCGCGAGACGCGTTTAATTCATTCAAGGAGAATAGCGCGCAAGCTCAGCAAAGAGCGCAGGAGAGGTATATTGCCACGCAGCGAAGCCTAATGCAACAGCAAGCGCAGCAGCAGCTGTGGCAGATGCAGCAGCGACAAAATATGCGAAATTTACAAAACGAGCAGAACTGGAACAGGCTGCGCAATCTGGAAAATATAAGCAGCGGCGGAATTTAGCCGTGAATTTTACAATTTGATCTAAATTTCAATTCGCGCTACTTTCATTCTAGATCAATTAGCCTCGGTAAAAATATGATGAAATTTTAATCAACATATTACAAAAACAAATAAGGTCTTAAATTTCAAGGGCAGGCAGCTAAATGCTAGAAAATTTTAATTGATTTTAAGCAACGAAATGGTGACCCACAGGAGATTTGAACTCCTGTTACCGGCGTGAGAGGCCAGCGTCCTAACCACTAGACGAGTGGGCCGCGAAATTAAAAATGAGATAATAGCGAAGTGTATATAAATTTTGGATTAAATTATATATTTTCTGCAAAAATAATGCAAAATAAAATTTTCGCCGAAAACTTAAAGCTTTTTGGCATAGCCGCAAATCTTGGTGCTATAGAGAGTCCGATATGCCGCCCATTCTAGATGGCACATAAATAAGTTCCGTCGTTGCAGCCATAAGCCAAATCGATATCATAAAAGCTTGCTGCGCCTTGCTATCAGCATCAAAAACGCCAATAATTTTATCGCACTGATTTAAAGCAGGTGATAAAAAGCCATTTAGCATGCCTTGTTATTTGGCTTCTAGGCTTTTTAGATACTCATATACTCTTTTATCCTCATTTTTTCTTGCCCAATCCGATGGGGTTACGCTTTGGTTATGAGAACATCTAGCTTTTGGATCGGCGCCTCTTTCTATTAGATATTTTACGATTTCTAGACTATGAGAACTTGTCGCATAATTTACCATGGAGCAGCCATCCCTATCCTTTGCTTTAAAATTTCCGCCGTATTTTTCCAAAAGCTTTACGAGCCTAAAACTCTTCTCATCGTCGTGTTGGCTTCCGAATACGCTCATCATCATTGCGCTATCAGTCAGTCTTTTTGCGCACTCTAGCATCGCGCGAAGCGAATTCTCGCTACCTAACATTACCGCCATTTCGATGGGAGTGGTATTTTCATGACCTTTAAAATTCGGATCGCCGCCCATTTCGCAGTATTTTTTAGCATCTTCGGCGTTGTCTGAATATGCCGTTTTGTGAAGCAACGTTTGTATCTCATCCGCACTCAAACTCTCTTCAGTCTTAGGCGTAACGAAAAAGTTTTTGTCGTAAATCTCCTTTAATGAATTTGTACCATAGTATTTACCCGGCTCGTCTTTAAAAATCAAATTTATACCATTTAAATCCGTAAGTTCTATAGAGTCGTTTGTTTTTAAATTTATTATCTTGTTGAAGTTAAAAACTAAATCATCCTTTTTAATCCCGCTATCAAAGATGAAAAAGTGACTAAACTCGTAAGGAAATTCGTTTTTGTATTCAGGGTTTGACGCTGGATTTATCCTAGAATCGCCGATTTCTATCTTATCATGCCCCCATCTTTTGCCGAATATAAATATATTTGTACCCCAGCTTTTTGAAATTTTATCATCGTTCTCGCCCATTACGAAAATATCGTTTCCCCATGGGTCTTCCACATCGCTTCTGCCGCCCGTCAAAATATAGACGTTGTTATTTCCGGGGCAAACTATAGAGTGCCTCGTATCGCTTTCGGCTATAATGATTTCGTCTGCGTTTTGGTTGCAGCGAGAATTTATGTTCCAATATATGATTTTGCTAAAATTTAAACTCACGTCTTCTAATACGGTGGTATCAAATCCTTGCGTCACTAAAATCTTTTTAGGAAAATATCCTTTCGCTTGCCCGTCTTTGATAAATTTTTCCAAGCTTTGAAAGTCGGTTATATTGCCTCCAAAACAGCCGCCGACCACCAAAAACAATATAACGATAAATCTCATACTCGCTCCTCTTTTCGGTATAAAATTTTAAAAATTATACAAAATTTGTAAGCAAAATTTACTAAAAACAGCTCAAATTTAAAAATCAAAAATAAGCGTTTTTAATGCTTATAGTAATGGCACTTAAATAGTTGTAAATTTTAAGCTGCTCCGCTGCTTTTAAATTTAAAAAGTTAAATCCATTTTAAACAGAATTTGCATAAAATCCCATTTCAAAAACGTATTGCGCGAGTGGCGGCGGCAAAGTAAAATTTGCGGTAACTACGGCGTTAAATTAAAAGCACTCGTAACGGCGGCACCAAATAAAATTTACGGCAGTAGCCCAAGGATGAGATATTCGGCGGCGTGCTGAGCTTAAATCATTCACAGCGACGTAAAGTACGAAGTATGCGCGGCGGCGTAAAATTAAAATTTGCAGCGGCTAAATTCAAAGCCCGCGAGGCGATAATCAAAGCAGCGCCCGCCATTCATCTGCGCATCGTAAGCGGCGAGCCGCATATTAAAATTTAAAGGGATAAAATGAATGAAGATTTTCAAAGAGCGAAGCTACAAGGCACGCTCGGCGCGCTCTGCCTACTGGTCGGCAGTGCGGCGTATTCTATAAAAGGCGAGATCGCGTACTTGGATTCTCAAATCTTGGTGTGGATTTTTGCCTTCACATTCCTTTACCACGCGCTTAAAAATATACAAAATATCACGGGTCCGCAGGTCTTTATAATCTTCAAATACGCCTACAGCATCGCGCTTGCGGCGCTGCTATATTTTTCAGCCATTTATATACTCAGAAGATGTGATTGCAGTAGGCTACAAATATATGTGCCGTATTTGATATTTGCAATTACGGTCGCTTGGATAATTATAAATTTTAAGTTGTACGCCGCTACCGGATGCAAGCTTTTTGCCATATACGCCGCTCTGCTAATCGCAGACATCGGCGCAGACATCATCTACGGCATGATGTTCAAAATACCGGCTCCCGCCTCTATAACGATGGGCGTCATAAATTGCATGGAACTGTTAAATTTAATCTTAAATCCATTAGCGTCCGTAGTGCTGCTTCTTGCGTGGCTTAATATGAAAAATCCCGCTAAATCAAAAGATATATGGAGTTAAGCGGAGATATAAAATTTCGCCTGCGTTTTATGCTCGCGCGGAGTTTAAATTTAGTCCGCGCCTGGGTGCTTACAGAGATAAAATTTCACGCCTGCCCGCACTGTTTGTCAAAGACATATGGCAGCCAAAATCCGCCCGCTTGATTATCTACGCGGTGCAAGCCATAAGCCATATCGGCGCGACCCTCGACAAGATCAAGCAAATATGAAATTTAAGCAAATGCCGCTTTATACGATTACAAGGCCCCTTCGCCGCACTCGTAGCCGAAAATTTTAATCCCCGTATCGCTCTGCTCGTAGCGCAGTGCTGGGATTTTTTGCAGTAGATCTTTTAGCCTCGCTAGATCGTTTTTTCGCCCGCCGTCAAAGGCGCGCGGCACCCACACCCACGCGATCTCGTCGTATGCAAACGAGCCTACAGAAAAGCTAGCCCGCTTTGAGCCCGCCTCCCATTTGGAGGAGTTTTTGATCGCGTAGAAGTTTGGATAGAGGATTTTTTTAATGATAAAGCATTTGCAAAATTTAAAATCCGCGAAAAACTCCGCCCACGTCGCATCCTCGGTAAAATAACCCTTCGCGCGCAGGCGTTTTTTCTCTTTGCGCAGCCTGATCGGCTCATAAAACCTCCGCCAAGCCCTCGCGCAGGCATCCATAAACGCGAGCATGCGGGCAAAGTAAATTTTAAAAAGCGCCTTAAAAAGCTCCATCTACTTCTCGATCTGCGATTTTAGCGACTTATCGATTGCGATCTCGCTAGAGTTTATGTCGATCGTTTGAAGTGCCTTGTCCTGGAAGATAAATCCGACCTCCTTCGCGCCGAAGCTCTTGGCGATCGCCTCCAGCGTGTCGGTCGCGGATTTGTGGATCTTGCCGCCAAGATCGTTGATGATTTTTAACGAGAGCTGCTTGACCTCGTCCTTTGCGTCGTCGATGAGGTGGTTTTTATCGCTTTCATCAAAGCTCGCGCCGAACAGCCCGTTTAGCGAATCGGGCAGCAAAAACGGTAGCAGTTTGGCGTTTTTCTCGTCGTAAATTTTCATATCTTTGATCGAATATTTATATTTGCACGGCGGCATCTTGATCTCGTAGCGATCCTCGCCCTGCGGCAATATCGCAAAGTCGGGGCTTAGCAGGTCGTAAACAAACTCGATCTCAAACTCGAAGATGATGGCGATCTGCTTTTTCGTCATCAGCGGCGAGACGAGCGAGCCCAGCAGCCCGCTGCCTACGTTTTGCTTGCGCGTGACGATCTCTTTGGAGTAAATTTTAAAAACGCTCAGCTCGCCGATGCTTTTAAGCCGCGTGATGTCGGTGGCGATCTGCGGCTTGTCAGCCTGCTCGCCGCTTTTGCGCATCTTAAAAAACATAAAAACCAAGATGCAAAATATCACTAAATTTAGAAGAAAAGCAAAATTTTCCAAATTTCATCCTTTAAAATTTTATCGGTATTTTAGCAAAATACAGCGCCGATTTGTAGTGTAATTGAAATTTTACGATTTTTGCGGCAAGAAATTTTAAAATCAAAGAAAGAATTTTAAAAAAAGCAGACGCAGTCCACCCCTAGAGCGCGCCAGGGGTTAGCCTTGTGGCTAATGTTAAATTTTGATATGGCTGAATTACAACACACAGAATTTTATGCTTGTTCGTTTCATTAGAATTAAACTCAGGCGCAGCCTGCATCGCTAGCGTCGTCGGGGGATGGGTGGGGTTTGGGGGCAAGCAGAGCAATGCGGTGCTGCGGAGGCGGCGCCCGCGAGAAATGTGACCTCGCAATTGGGGCCCCCTTCCCGCCCCAAGAAAAACAGAGATCACGGTATAAATTTCGTAAGCTATCAATTTAGGAATGAAATTTTATTTTGTAAGTTTTTATAAAATTTCATGGATATAACTTAGCGCTTGGGTGTATTATGCGCGATATTCGTAAGGGGACGGCGCTCAGAGTTGCGAGGCGCGCCCGCCCCCACGACTTTTTAAAATTTTGCCCCACCCGCGCGACGCTAGAAGGTTGAGCTACACTCGCGCTAAATTTTAATAAGATTTGAATTGCAATTCTCGAAATTTTATGCTTGTTCGTTTCATTAGAATTAAACTCAGGCGTAGCCCGTGCCACTTAAAGCCTCGCAGGAGAATTAGTTCACCACGAAGTTTCTCTTAAGGGGAAAGGGGCGCTACTTGCGAGGCGCTCCCCTTCCCCCTTAAAATCCCCTAACCCCTGGTACGCTCAAGGTGCAGACTGCGTCCGCTTTATTTAAATTGCGGCTTGCGCCGCATATTTTGAATTTTAAATTTTGTGTAAAATTTAAAATTACGAGCGCAAAGTATCTCTACGCGGCGGGTATAAGGCAGCAAATTTAAAATTTAACCGCGGTGAGCTGAAGCTATAACGGCCGCCACCTGCGCGCAAGCGAGTGTAAATTTAGCCGCGCCGTAGCATTGGTGCAAACGCGGAGTAAATTTTACAATCTCGGATAAATTCAAAAGCAGATTTTGCAAGCGTAGGCAAATTTCACAAGCCCGAGCAAAATTCTATAAAATCTCCCTGAAATCATACCCTGCGTTTTTGAGCGCCCAGGCGATGTCCTCTTGATGAGCCTTGCCTTTGGTCTCAAGCGTGATCGTGATCTGCGCATCGCCGTACTCGATATTGGTAGAGAAACGGTCGTAGTCGATCTTGACGATGTTTGCGTTGGCGCGGCGCAAAATTTCGGTAAGCCCTGTAAGCGCGCCCGGCTTATCGACGAGCGTGACGTTTATCGTCATCTTGCGGTGCGATTTTATGAGGCCTTTTTCGATGATGATGTTTAGCATCTGCACGTCGATGTTACCGCCGCTTAGGATGATGCCGATCTTTGCGCCCGCAGGGAACGCGAATTTCGCGTTCATCAGCGCCGCTACGCCCGCCGCGCCCGCGCCCTCGACGATGATTTTTTGCTGCTCGAGCAGATAGAGTATCGCGCTTGCGATCTCCTCGTCATCGACCTGCACGAACTCATCGACGCACTCGATGATCGTGCTAAGCGTGATCTCGCTCGTATCCCGCACTGCGATGCCGTCGGCGATGGTGCGGACGGATTTGGAATTTAGCGGCTTTTTCGCGACGAAGCTATCATGCATCGCAGGCGCGCCCTTGGCGGCTACGGCGATGATTTTGATGTCCGGATTGATCTGCTTGGCGCAGCTACAAACACCCGTCGCAAGCCCGCCGCCGCCAACCGGAACGACAATGTATTCAAGATCTGCGACTTCCTCGATCATCTCAAGCGCGATCGTGCCCTGGCCTGCTTGGACGAACTCGTCGTTGAAGGGATGCACGAACGTCAAATTATGCTCTTTGGCATATTCCAGTGCAAACGCGTACGCCTCGTCGAAATTATCGCCCTTTAGGATGATCTCTGCGCCCAGAGCCTTCGTGCCGCTTACCTTAAGTAACGGCGTGGCTTCAGGCATTACGATCACGGCATGCACGCCGAATTTTTGCGCGCTCATCGCTACGCCCTGGGCGTGGTTGCCCGCGCTTGCAGCTATTACTCCATGCGCCCGCTCCTCATCCGTAAGATGCGCAATTTTATTGTAAGCGCCGCGAATCTTATATGCGCCGGTGCGCTGCAAATTCTCGCTTTTGAGATACACTTCCGCGCCGTAAAGCTTGCTGAGCTTCGGTGCCAGAGCAAAGGGCGTTTTATAGACGAAATCGTTTATCGTGCGCTTTGCTTGGATGATTTTATTTAGATCAACCATCTACTTCCTTTCGTAATTTTAAATTTTGTTATTATACATATTTTAGGCGAAATTTTATCCCGCACGCAGCCTAAATCCGCGGCTTCGGTTTTAAGCTCATCTGGCTCCTGCGCTTTAGCAGCACGCCGCATTCGATATGCGCCGTATGCGCGAACTGATCGAAGATCGCAAACCTACGCACCTCATGCGTAATGCAAAGCGAGCGTAAATTTTCAAAAAGCGTCTGCGGATTACAGGAGATGTAGATCAAATTTTGAAAATCTTTTATGAAATCAATCACGCTAGGCTCTAGCCCCGCTCGCGGCGGATCGATCAAGACGTGCGAAAAATCGTAGCTGAAAATATCGATCCCCTTTAGCCGCTCAAACTCGCGCCGGCGCGCAAACGCGCTCATCAGTTCATCCGCGCTAAGGCGGACGAATTGCGCGTTGCAAACGCCGTTGAGCTCGCAGTTTATGCGCGCATTCGCGATCGAGCTTTTTGAAATTTCGCTCGCCAACACGCGGTTAAATTTAGCCGCAAGCGGGATAGTAAAATTGCCGTGCCCGCAGTACAGCTCCAGCAGATCGCGCGCGCCGGAGCTTTCTGGGCGCACGGAATGTTTTTCGCAGCTCAAATTTTGCGCGACAAAATTCTCCGCTATGGAATTCTTTGCGGCGAAATTCTGCGCGGCGCACACCACGCCCATGCCCTCTTTGCCGAAGTCCACGCAGCTTCTCGCCCAGGCGATCATCTTTTCGTTCACGCCGCGGTTGGGCTGGATGAAGGCGTTTTCGCCGAAGCGAAATTTATAAACTCGCCCGTCCACGCAAAGCTCGTCCGTGAGGCTTAGCTCGCCGCTTAAAAGCTTCTGTCCGCGTGCACGAGCCATGACCCTGATGCCAAGCTTGTCCGCCAGCTCGCAAATCGCCTCCTGCTCGCGCTCGCCCAGGTGCTTGTGATAAAGCAGCGTCGCCAAAATCCCACTGGCGCACGAGATAAACTCGACGCCAAAGAGCCTTTCTTTTAAAGCTTCGCTCCGCCTAAGCGCCTCTAGTAGCTGCGGCATTAAATTTGCGATAGGAAGCGCCACCTTGGGGCATTCGTTGATTAAAATTTTCTTGCTACGTGCGCCGCCCATCGTGTAGGCAAGATCAGATGCGCTATGCCAAATATCGTGCCAGATGCCAAATTCCGCCCTGATGCGGTAATTTTGCGGCTGTGAGGCAAAAAACTCAAACTCGCCGTCAAAAAATTCTCTAAGCTTATCGGCGATCAGACGCTTTTTATATAAAATTTGATCCGCATAGGGCTCGCCGAGCGTGCAACTGCCGCAGCTACCGAAGCTTTCGCAATTCATACATCCACTCTTTTACCCACCACGCGCAGTAAAAGAATGATAGCCGCGATACCCAAGATCAGACATCCCCACACGCTAAGCCCAAAGCCCGCAGGTAGATAGCCGCAAACGATACTGATGCCGCAAACGACCAGAGCATATGTCATCTGCGTGCTTACGTGCTCGATGTGATCGCAGCCTGCGCCCATTGAAGAGAGGATCGTCGTATCAGAAATCGGCGAGCAGTGATCGCCGAAGATCGCTCCCGTAAGCACTGCGCTTACGTTTACGCACATGAAAACGTGAAATTCCTCGCCGCTAAGTCCGTATTTTTGCCCCACGGCGTGCGCTAACGGCACGGCCAAAGGGGTGACGATGCCCATAGTACCGAAGCTTGTGCCCGTTGAAAAGGAGATAAACGAGCTAAGCACGAAAATCACGATCGCAAGAGCAAAGCGCGGCGTAGCGTCGCTTAGAAGCTCAACTAGGTAGCGCGAAGTGCCAAGCTCCTTGATAACAGAGCTTAGCGACCACGCAAAAAGTAGGATTATGACGGTATTTAGCATACTTTTCCAGCCGCCCACCCAGACCTCAATCGCCTCTTTGACGCCGTAAATTTTTTGCGCGATGCCCAAAACGACGGCGATGATCGACGAAAAGAGCGCGGATTGAAACAGCACGACCGAGGCGTCCGCTGCGCTAAATGCGGTGCGGATCGAGGTAAAGCTAAGAGGGGCTGCCTTGACCGCCTCCAAAGCCTCGCCCTCCAGCGAGCTGTAGCCATTAAAATAAAACCCGATGACGGAAAGGACGATCATCGCTCCTAGCGGGATTATCGCGTTTAGCTTGCGAAGCGCGACGCCCTCTTTGGGTACGAAAATTTGATCCTCCAAATTTTTAATTTTAAAATCCGCAGCTCCGCTCTTGCCGCCACGAGATGCGATCTCTGCGCGATACATAGAGCCAAACTCCCTACTCATCACGGCAGTAGCGACTACGAAAAAGATCATGAAAATATTATAAAATCTATACGGGATCGTCTCTACAAAGACGGTGAAGGCGTTTATGTTTTCTACGCCGATCTGCGAGTAGGCCTCTTTGATCGCCGAAATTTCAACTCCGACCCACGTAGAGATCACCGCGATACCGGTGATTGGCGCTGCGGTCGCGTCGATGATGAAGGCAAATTTCGCGCGCGAAATTTTAAATTTATCCATAAGCGGCCGCATTATCGGACCCACGATCAGCGCGTTTGCGTAATCGTCGAAAAATATCACGATACCCATCAGCCAGGTGTAAATTTGACCCAAAACGGGAGTGTCTGCGTGCTTGCTAAGCCATAGGGCAAGCGCCTTCGTGCCGCCGCTTTTGGTCACCAGAGCGATGAGCCCGCCGATACACATAACCTGAAGTAAAATGCCAGCGTTCCACGTATCCGCCATCGATTTTACCATGCGCGAGCACAGGTTCGTAAAGGCAAAAAGCGCCGAAGCCGTGATGCCGTGATCTACCATACCGACGAGAAAAGTCCCGCTTAGCACGCCCAAAAACAGCGACAAAATCACGTCCTTGGTGATGAAAGCAAGTACGATCGCCGCAACCGGCGGTATAAGCGTCAGCACGCCGTAAAGCTCGCTGTTTCGCACGGCGGGCTCCACGTCCGCAAGCGCCAGCGCGGGCAAAAAAATCGCCGTAAAGATAAGCAAATTTTTTAACATTTTAATCCTTGATGGTTGATAAAATTTTAAAATTTAACCTCCAATCGGGAGTTAAATTTTAAAATTCTGCGCGCATTGCAGCAATTATTTGTATTGCGTGCTTTCTTTTACGGCGATTATTGAGCGCCTTAATCGCGCAGCAAGCTCTGCTATTTTGCTGCGTTTGCAATTTTGCGAACACATTTTTAAGCAATTTATTGCGTAGCGAAATCTCTCCGGTGCAAAATACCGCGCGCAGCGTAATCAAAAGCGTTTTATAAGCGCATTTAAATTCTACTTAACATAGCAAAAGCTTCAAATCAAGGTAAAATTCCACAATGATGCAACGCTTGCTTTGTCGCAAAAGCGATAAATTTCTCGCACAAAATTTGACGAAATCCCGCTCTTGATCGCAAACCAAAATCCCTCGACAAAAATTTTATCACGCATAAACGCAAAATATCGCCATTTTTAAAGCTCGTCTGCGCGTTTACAAAATTTCAGAGCATGCAACCTGCGCAAGCAAAGCGATAAAATTTTAAAGCGTTAAATTCTACCAACTCGCGCTCGAAAAATCCGCTAAATTTATAGAATTTACAAAGCGGCAAAACTCTAAATTTAAAGCTCATAAGGCTTTTGCAAACCCAAAACGCTGCAAACCTAAAACGACGACGAAGCGGCGAGCGGCCCTTTAAATCAAGCCTGCTAATTCTCACGCTCAGGCGCATCTTGCGGATCGCTCGTAAAATCATCGCTTGCTTGCGTAGGACTTAGTCCAAGCGAGCGCAAATAGCTCTGCGTAGCTGCTTCGCCACCCGTAAGCGCGTAATCTAGTGCATTTAGCCCCGCCTCGTCGACTGCTTTTTCGTTTGCGCCCGATTTTACGAGCAATTCAACGATCTGCTTGGTACTTTTTTGCGCCGCAAACATCAGCAGTGTCTTGCCCGCGCCCGAACGCTCACAGCCGTCGCTACGTTCGCCTAACGATGCTAGAGCCTGAGCCTCGGCGCTGCCGATCTGGCGGACATTTACGCTAGCGTGCGAGTAGATTAGCAACTTTACGAGCTCATAATTTTTTGCCGCGGCGGCGAAAAATATCGGAGTTTGCCCAAGCGAGTTTTTATAGCCAACCAAGGCACCTTTAGAGATCATAAATTTAGCGCTTTGAACGTTATTCATCGCGTAAAATAGCGAGTTTTCCTCGCCCGCATTCACCTGCGCGCCTCGCTCGATCAAAGCGCCGCTAAAGCGCTCGTCATATCCTAGCAAAAGTGCCAGATCCAGGGCATTATCAAGCTCGTAAATTGCAAAATCCTTGCTAAAAAGTAGCGTACGAAACTCATCTGCACCTACTCCGCCTTTTAGCGCCAGCTCAAGCTCACCGTAATCTCCCGCCTTGCGATCCTTTGCGGCGTATGCGATAAATTCCGCTATCACGGCGCTTGCCAGCTCATCGGCGTCGTTTTTGTTAAATTCGGCGGCGAAATAATCTCTTAGTGCCTCCTTGGCTGCCGGGATCTCGCCCATCAAATTGCCATAAGCGATGAAATTTCCAATCTTGCGCTCAGAGTAAAATTCTAAGGCTTCAAGCGATTTTTCGCTAATTTGCGCGTAGTTTTTCTCTTTAGCATAGCTCAAAAAGCCCTCGCCATCCATCCCCGCAAATGCCAAGGTTCGCTCAAGTCTTTTTTCGTTCAGCAAGGCTTCGTTACCGACACAATCGATATTTTCGTCCCTGATCTCAGAAGCCGCGCTTTTTAAATTTTGCAAAAATTCTGCGCCAGCTAGCGAGCCTTTACAGCCAAAATCGCTTTGCAGCAGCTCTTCGTCCGCAGGCTCTTTGCTAAAAAAGCCGCGCGGATCGCTTAGTATCTGCTCGCAAGAAGCGCCAAAAAGCGTGCCGCAAAAAACAAACGAACCCATTAGAATTTTTCGCATCGCTACCTCGAATTGCATTTGAAGCGTTATTTTACCTTTAAATTTATTTATTAAAACTTAGTGCAGGCGGTGGAATTTTATGGAATTCCTTTCAGCCTTATAAAATTTTGCGGAATTTTTAAAATTTTACGGCGCGGCGGCGAGTTGTACTAAACGGCAGCCGGGTAGCGGCGTAGCGATGGACGGCACCAGATACGACGCGGCAGCGAGCGGTGTTAGGCGATAGTCAGACAGCGGCGCGGCGAGAGCGTCGCTAGAGGCGGCACTACAACCGATGAAATCCTATACGACGGCAGACGGCAAATAGCCGAATAGCGGCGCGGCGGTAAGTAGCGTCAGAAGTATGCCGAGCGGCGACGCAACGACGAATAACGCTAGAGGGCAAACGGCGCCAAGAGGCAGCTAGACGGCAGCGCGGCGGGCGGCACCGTATGACGGCGCGGCGATCTGCGATGTTAAAATTATAAAATTTACGCGCGAGGCTAGCGGTAAAATAAAATTTTGCAAGCCGTACAAATCTAGCGGAATTCCGCGCCGGATTAATCGCAAAATAAAATTTTATAAGCGCAACCCGTTCCGCGGAATTCTACACGCATTAGTAGCCAGATAGAATTTGCGAGGTAAAATTCCTTGCAGAATGAAAGAATTTTGCAGCGAGTAGAGTTAAATTTCGCCGCGCAAAATTCCGTGCCTAGCGCAAAATCCGCCGCGTTAAAATTTAGCGAATTTCAATCTGATGGAATTTAGCACGACCGTCACGGAGCTAAAGCACATCGCTGCAGCGCCGTACATCGGCTTTAAAAGCACGCCGAGCGCCGGATATAGCGCGCCTGCTGCGATCGGGATACACACGGCGTTATAAAACAGCGCCCAGAAGAGGTTTTGCTTGATCGTCCGCATGGCGGCACCCGATAAGCGGAATAGATATAGCACGCCTGTAAGGTCGTTTTTTATAAAAATCACGTCGCCCGCGCCCTTGGCTACGTCGCTGCCGCCATTCATCGCGACGCCGATGCTAGCGGCTTTTAAGCTCGGTGCGTCATTGACGCCGTCGCCCACGAAAAGCACCCGCTTGCCCTCATCCGTCAGGGATTTAATGAACTCATATTTGCCGCTTGGAAGCACTCCGCTTTTTACCTCGTCGATGCCGAGGTTGCGAGCGACGAAATTTGCCGTTTTGGCGTTATCGCCCGTTAGCATGACGGTTTTTACGCCGCTGTTTTGTAGCGTCTGCACGACGCTGCGCGCTTCAGCTCTGATCTCGTCGCTAAATGCGATGAAGCCCGCGTAAGAGCCGCCTATCGCGCAGTAAACGACGCCGAAACCCTTGTCTAAAAGCTCCTCCGCTTCTACTTCGACGCCCGCATCTACGCCGCGCTCGCGCAGGAAGCCTGCGCTGCCACAAAGGATTTCGCCGGTAGGATTTTTAGCGACGATCCCCTTGCCCGCGACGCTTTCAAACTCGCCGTTAAGCTTAGAAATTTCGCCGAATTTCAGCTCGGCAAATTTTACGATCGCCTTTGAGATCGGATGCTCGCTAAGCTTTTGCGCGCTTGCTAGAGCGTAGAGATCCTGGGCGCTCAGATCGCTGAAGCTTACCGAAATTTCGCCCTTGCTAAGCGTGCCGGTTTTATCAAAAACCGCGACGTCCGCGTCCTTTAAAATTTCTAAAATTTCGGGATTTTTGATTAAAATTCCAGCCTTTGCGGCGTTTGAGATCGCGCAAACGATAGCGATCGGCGTCGCAAGACCTAGCGCGCACGGGCAGGAGATGATAAGCACGCAGATAGCGGCGGATGCGGCATATGATAGCCGTCCGTCAAGCGCCATCCACGCTATAAAGCTAACAAGCGCGATCGAAATCACCGCGGGCACGAAGATATTTGAAATTTTATCGGCAAAGCGCGCGATCGGCATCTTTTTGTTGCCCGCCTCGTTTAGCAGATTTTTAATCTCAGCAAGCAGCGTCTGATGCGGGAATTTCGTCACCTTCACGTAGATGACGCCATCTGTGCTGACGCAGCCTGCATTTACCTCATCGCCTACGCTTTTATAAACCGCCAAGCTCTCGCCGCTAATGAGCGAGGTGTCGATCTGCGCGCCGCCTTCTACGATAAGCCCGTCGCAAGGGATGCGCGAGCCGTTTTTTACCAGCACCTTATCGCCCGGCTTTAGCGCTTCTGCGCGCACTTCGGCTATCGTGCCGTCGTCTTTGATCAAAAGCGCGGTTTTGGGGCTTAGATCGATTAACCCCTTGATGTAGTCGTTCGCCTTCATCTTGCTGCGCTCTTCAAGGTATTTGCCGAGCGAAATAAAGGCGATTATCATCGAGGCGGACGAGAAATAAAGATTGGTAAATTCGTTCTGCGCGCCGTGCGTATAGACCCACGCCGCGGCCGTTAGCGAATAAGCAAACGCAAAAAAGCTTCCCATCGCCACGAGCACGTTCATATCAAAGCTTCTGTTTTTCAGCGAACCGTAAGCGTGATAAAAGAAGTTCTTGCCGCAGTAAAACAGGCTCACGCACGCCATCGCCGCGCAAAGCAGCGCCTTTGGAACGAAGCTTAAAAACCCGCTCATCTCCACTGCCATTACCGCCGCGGCTAAAACCAGAGCGAGGATTAGCCTAAATAGCGCCGCTTTGAGATTGCGCCGCTTTTTGCGCTCCAAATCCTCGTAATCTACGGCGATGTCGTAGCCTAGCTTTTTGATCTTGGATTTTAGCGTCTCCTCAAGTGCCGGATCAGCAAGTACGAACTCGCCGCTGCCGTTTGCGAAATTTACGTGCGCGTCCTGCACCCCCTCGATCTTGCGACTTACCCGCTCGATCGCGTTAGAGCAGTTTACGCAGCTCATCCCGACGATATTTAGAGTGATTTTGCTTGACATCCGTTAGTTTTCGCAGGACAGCTTTTCTACGACGCTAAAGCCCAAATCGTCCATCTCCTCTTTAAATTTAGCCTCGTCGCGCGGATCTAGGCTTAAACTCACCACTCCGCTTGCTACGTCCACCTCGATCTCGCCGAAATCGTCCTTAAGCGCGTTTTTGATCGTCCTTGCGCAGTTTTCGCAGTGTATATTTTGCGCCTTAAATTTTACGCTTTGTTTCAAAGCCATGGGTTTCTCCTTTGGATTAAAATTTCAAAACTTATACCACTTTTTAATAAATTTTATTTCAACGCCCGCTCCTGAAATTTAAGGGTTTTTCGTTATAATCACCCGTTTTTAAATTTAAGTTTTAAGGAATTTTATGGGACGAGCTTTTGAATACAGACGCGCTTCAAAAGAAGCTAGATGGGGGAAGATGAGCAAACTTTTCCCAAAACTGGGCAAGGCCATAACGATGGCTGCGAAAGAGGGCGGCGAAGATCCGCTGATGAACTCCAAACTGCGCGCCGCGATCGCCACGGCAAAGGCGCAAAATATGCCCAAAGACAACATCGACGCGGCTATCAAACGCGCAAGCGGCAAGGATAGCGCCGATATCAAAACGATCTTTTACGACGGCAAGGCGCCGCACGGCGCGCTTTTAATAATCGAATGCGCCACCGATAACCCGACCCGCACCGTCGCGAACGTAAAATCGATTTTAAACAAAGCCAAGGGCGAGTTTTTGCCGAGCGGCAGTTTAAAATTTATGTTTTCGCACAAGGCTGTTTTTGAGACTAAGCTGCCGAGCCGCGACATCGAGGAGCTGGAGCTTGAGCTCATCGACTTCGGTCTTAGCGAGCTTGAGATCAACGAGTTTGAAAACGACAAGGGCGAGCTCGAAAAGACGCTTCTAATCTACGGCGAATACGAAAGCTTCGGCACTCTAAACGAAGGTATCGAAAAGATAGGGCTTGAGATCATCAGCGCAAGCTTAAAATTCGTCGCCAACGAAAAGCACGAATTTAGCGAGGAGCAGCTTGGCGACATAGACGCGCTGCTCGAGCGGCTAGAGGATGACGACGACGTGCAGGCAGTTTACACCAACATCGCATAGGAGAAAAAATGGAAAGCTTAAAAATTTACGATATTGACGCAGAGGCTTTGGCGCGCGATAAATACGCCGTTATCAAAACCGAAAAGGGCGATATGAAGCTGGAGCTTTTCGGTGACGAAGCCCCGCAGACGGTTACGAATTTCGCCAGCCTTGCTCGCAGCGGGTTTTACAAGGGGCTAAATTTTCACCGCGTAATTCCAAATTTCGTGATCCAAGGCGGCTGCCCGCGCGGCACCGGCACGGGAGGCCCGGGCTGGCACATAAAGTGCGAATGCGACCGCCAAAAGCACAAGCACGTGCGCGGCGCGCTATCGATGGCGCACGCGGGGCGCGATACGGGCGGCAGCCAGTTTTTCGTCTGCCACAGCGCGCAGCCGCACCTAGACGGCGTGCACACGGTGTTCGGACAAATCGTGGATCAGCCTAGCCTAGCGGTTTTGGACGCGATCAGACAGGGCGATAAGATCATCGATATCGAGATTAAAGAGAGCCTATAATCGTGATTAAATTTAAACCGCGGGGCGCCAGACCGTGATAAAGATCGGCACGGACATAACCGCGGTGCGCAGGATCGAGGCGCTGCGCGCAAAATACGGCGCGAAATTTCTAAAGCGCATTTTGAAAAAATCCGAACGCTCCTCCGCGCTGCGCGACGAAAGTATCGCGGGCATCTATGCCGCCAAAGAGGCGCTTAGCAAGGCGCTAGGCACCGGCATCGGCGCGGAATTCGGCTTTAAAGACGCTAAAATTTACAAAGACGCCCTGGGCGCGCCGCATTTAAAAATCCGTAAAAAAATCCGTAAAAAATTTCATATCAAATCCGCAAGCCTTAGCATCACGCACGACGCAAACGTCGCAATCGCGGTAGTCGCACTCGATATAAAACTAACGAAATAACGAATATATAAGAGGACGAATTTTGAAAAAATATCTTATTAATTTTCTAAAATTTATAAAGCGCCATTATATAATCTCTGCGATTTTTATCATCTGCATTTTGACTTTTATCCCTTATATGCCTATAAATATGGGTTTAAACTACGCCGGAGTTTGCACCAACCCTCTGCATTTTGGCATCTTAACGGATAACGAATTAAAAGAGATAGCGTTTAAGCAGTATTTGAAAAATGAACATGCAAAGAGCAATTACCCTTTTTATGAAATCTTTTTAAGAGACAGTAGGCCGAAGGATTTAGACTTTGATATCGACTGGTGGGAAATTTATCGTAAGTGTAACGACGACAAGCGCCCCGATGATAAGTGTGAATTTTGGAAAGTATCTAAAGAATTAAATTTAGAAAATCTATTGTCTATCGGCAGACAAATTTGTAAAGACGGGAAACAAGTCACGCAGATAGATAAATCCATACTAAAAGCTATAGATGATGAAAGCGTGGTATATCCATGGGAGGATAACAAGCTTTTTAATGATAAAGGAGAACTTAATTATTCGGTTTATTACAAGAGAAAGTATCACGATGAAAAAACGCATCAAGAATCGGATTGGATATTAAAATTTTTTCAATATAACTCTATTGCAGTATTTAAATCCGATAAGAATTTCACTGCCTCTGATAAAATTCGAGGAGAAAGCGATAAGATCGTGTACATTATAAAGTATAGTGGAACAACAGGCTCGCTGATGGCAATGTTAAAAAATAGGAATTTTGATAGTTTTTGTGAAGATATCGATTCAATTGAAACGGGAAAAAGGGATCTAAATAAACTTACTTATCGCGGTACTACATTACTAGAAGATAATACGACAAAAACATGGACAAGCAATAATTATGGCGAGATAAGGATACGCGTAGATAACTGCGGGAACGGACTTGAAACGCTATATCATGGTCCTTGGGACTATTTTGAAGAATATATGAAACTCAATAAAATCAAATTTAAGGAGTAATCTATGTCAAAAATAGTAGATATGAAGAGCGAAATCAAAATGGCTTAATGAATTTGACTTTGCAAAACTCTTAAATCAGCCGCAATAGTTTTTTCTACTAATAGGCTTAAAATTAAATTTCCAAATTCCGCGACAGTAAAATTTTTGAAATTTCAAACCGCTCCACAAAACTAAAATAAAATCAAACAAAGCATTACAGATTCAGGCGAAATTCTACGCTTTGCCGCGACGTCGCATATTCTAGCGCTACGATTAAAATTCCTCGTAGAACCTAGTGGCGCCGCCTTTCCGCTACGATAAAATTTTACGGAATTTTTTGTGATTGCTACATATAAATTTTAGATTAAAGCCGCGTAAATTTAACCGCCCGCGCGAAGATACGATTAAATTTAAAACGCAAAGCGCGGTCGTAGCGCTAGCTTACGTCAAAACTCCTAAAACTACGACTAAAATTCCAAGCCGCGATCGAATTTTAGCGCGATAAAGGCGGATTATTCCGCCTTTTTTAGATTATCGGCGAGCAAAAATGCAAGCTCTAGCGCCTGATCTGCGTTTAGGCGCGGATCGCACTGTGTTTCATAGCGCTGTTTTAGCGTCTCTTGCGTCACGTTAAACGAGCCGCCCGTGCACTCGGTGACGTTTTGACCGGTCATCTCAAGATGGATGCCGCCTGCGTGCGTGCCCTCCGCGGCGTGGATCTCAAAAAAGCTCTGAACCTCGCTTAAAATTTTAGAAAATTCGCGCGTTTTGTAGCCGTTGGCGGCCTTGACGGTGTTGCCATGCATCGGATCGATGCTGTATAGGATCGCCCTGCCCTCGCGCTTTAGCTCGCGCAAAATTTGCGGCAGCCGCGCGCCAATCTTATCCGCGCCCATGCGGATGATGACGTTTAGCCTGCCTGCTTCGTTTTGCGGATTGAGCTTGTCGCAAAGGCGCAAAATTTCATCCGCGGTGCCGCTTGGGCCGATCTTGACGCCGAGAGGGTTTTTGATACCGCTTAAAAAATGCACATGCGCATCGTTCGCGCCGCGCGTGCGCTCGCCGATCCAAAGCATGTGCGCCGAGCAATCGTACCAATCGCCGCTGGTGCTGTCGATGCGCGTCAGACACTCCTCGTAGTGCAGCAGCAGCGCCTCGTGCGAGGTGTAAAGCACCGTCTCGGCAAGGCTCGGGGAATTTGCGGCGCTCAGTCCGCACGCCTCCATAAATTTAAGCGTGCGCGAAATTTCATCGCTCAGCTCGTTAAATTTAGCCTCCAGCTCGCCCTTTTTCAAAAAGCCCAAATTCCACTTATGCACCTCGTGTAGGTTCGCAAGACCGCCGCGAGAAAAGGCGCGCAGCAGATTCAGCGTCGAAGCACTTTGATGATACGCCTCGATCATGCGCGCAGGATCGGGCTTGCGCGCCGCTTCGTTAAACTCAAATCCGTTGATTATGTCGCCGCGATAGCTAGGCAAACTCACGCCGCCCGCTTCCTCAAAGTCGCTACTGCGCGGCTTTGCGAACTGTCCTGCGATACGACCTACCTTAACGACGGGGCGTCCCGCTGCAAAGGTAAGAATGATCGCCATTTGAAGCATTACCTTAAACATATCGCGGATATTATTCGCGCTAAAATCATTAAAACTCTCCGCGCAATCGCCGCCTTGAAGCAGAAACGACTTACCCTCGCTGGCGCGCGCAAGCTCGGCTTTTAAGTTGCGAACCTCGCCCGCGAAAATTAACGGCGGCAGCTTGTAAAGGCGCTCTTTAGCGGCCTGCACCGCACTTTCATCCTGATAAACCGGCTGCTGTAAAATTTTATAATCTTTCCACGACGTTCTACTCCAGCTCATAGCCCCTCCTAGGTTTTGTAAAATTTCGCGATTATACCCAAATAAGCTTTTATTAACCCAAAAAATCTTAAAATAGCGCCTTTAGGCAATTTGGAAGGAATTTTATGGAAGAAAACCGCACTAAAGGGCTAATGCTTGCATTTGCGACCTTTTTTATGTGGGGCGTTTTCCCGATATTTTTCAAGCTCATAAAGGACGTGGACGCGGTGCAAATTTTAGCGCATCGCGTCGTTTGGTCCTTCCTGCTGCTGCTCGTTTTTCTCTGCTTTACGCACCGTTTAAAAAACGTTGCGCGGCTTCTTAGCGCCCCTAAAATCGCCCTCACGCTGCTTTGTACGGGACTACTTATCAGCACGAACTGGGGCATTTATATCTACGCGGTAAATTCCGATCAAATTTTAGCCACCAGCCTCGGATATTTTATAAATCCGCTATTTTCGGTGCTTTTGGGCGCTTTGTTTCTGCGCGAGCGGCTAAGCACGGCGGCGAAGCTTTCCCTGCTGCTAGCCTTTGCGGCGATCGGCGTGCAAATTTACGCGCTGGGTAGGCTACCGATAATCTCGCTCGTACTACCGCTTAGCTTTGCGTTTTACGGGCTCATACGCAAGAAGGTAAAAGTGCCTAGCTTTGAGGGGCTGTTTTGCGAGACGACGCTGATGCTGCTGCCCGCGCTTGCGTTTCTGATCTACTGCGCGCTGAAAGGAAGCGGCGCCTTCGGCTTCAGCACAAGCGGCGCGCTGCTGTTTGCAAGCGGACTGATTACGATTTTGCCGCTGCTTACCTTTGCCGCAAGTACGCAGTATCTGCCGCTATCTACGATCGGCTTTATGCAATACATCAGCCCTAGCATGAGCATGCTGATCGCGGTATTTATCTACGGCGAGGAGCTTGAGACTTACAAAATTTTGAGCTTTTCGCTAATTTGGTTCGGGCTCGCGGTCGTGGGCCTGGACGGCTTAAGGAGAAAAAATGGCTAATTTCGCTTTGATGTTCGCAGTCGCCCTTGCGGTGGGCGCGCTCGTGTATTTTCAGGTCCAAAAGGCTTCCGCGCGCGCAGACGCCGCAGATCCCGAGCTTAGCTCGCAAAGATATATGAAATTTTGCGATATTTTGGAGGGCAAACTGCGAGCTCTAAAGCGGCTAGAGCTGCGCGACGAAAGCGCTCGCGAGAGCTATCTAGACGAACTTGAGGCTCTTAGTAAGGAGTTAGTCTATATCAAAACGATGCATCAAAGCAACCTAAACCCCGCCGTGTGGGAGGGCAAGCTATTTGAGTTTCTAAGTAAAACGGACGCGCTTATCGAAAAATACGCCGCGGATGCAGAGCGCTCACTGCAAGACTGGCGCAAGCAGCTGGAGATGGAATTTAAGAGCTTATAGTCGCGATCCTTAAGATATCAAAATTAGGCTACATATAATAATCGGCTCGGCATAAAAAGCTTAACCGATGAACCTAAAATGGTAAAATTTAGCCGCAGTACTAAGCCAAATCCAACTACAAGACAAGCTCGATCCAAAATCAATAAAATTCCAAGCGCGCTGAAAAATCTTAAAAATTTACAAACTCTGCAAAGATTCAAAGGAAAATTTATAGTCTTGCCACAAGGATCGCAATAGATCATACTAAATTTCATCGTAAAAATTGAGTCCACGGGCGAAGCCAACAAGACCTGCTAAATTCAGACGAAATGGGAAGCGCAGTAAAGCAGATGGAGGGAAAAATATGAATTAGACAGGCAGCGCTAGCAAAACAACGCAGGCGCAGCCACACACTACTAAACTAGCGAAGCGGACGAACGAGCAATATAAAATTCTATCTCCTAAGCCGGCAGAGAGTTAAATTATAACCTAAAAACTGCGCGCCGTTTATAGTCATAAAGAGCGCGCCATATTAGATAAACGAAGAGGGCTTGTGTTATTGGCATATCGCAAAACGACACCATACCTGCGTACCAGATAGACAAGGGAAGCTTAAAATCCTAAAGGTTAGAAATGGTATGCCAAAATTTCAAGTCATCCTTGCATCTTTTTAGTAAAATCTCCGAAAGTTAATCCTATGCGAGCCCTAAAATACGTCAAATTTTAAACCGTGTATAAGCGCTAAAGCGCGTAAATTTTAAACCGCCAAATATCAAGGTACATCAAATTTAAACCGCTCGCGCGCTCTTTTTGGTGAAAATTCCTAAAAATTTAACCGCCAGTTTTTGTAGCAATCCCTGCTTTTTACGCTTGCTTAGTAAAAATTTTGCCGTTTCACTCCTACCAAACATTATGGCAAAGGCATAGGGTGTCATACCAAGACCACTCGTAGCCTCTACGTCCGCGCCGGCGTCTACGAGAGCTTCGACTACCTCCAAATGTCCTTTGAAGGCCGCGCCCGCGAGCGGGGTTTGCCCGCGGTCGTTACGCTCATCGACTTTGGCGCCGTTTGAGAGCAGCATATTTACAGTCTTTAGCGCGTTATTGTAGCTAGCCAGCATTAAAAGCGTGTCGCCTTTCGCGGATTTTAAATTTACGCTAAGGCCCGCCTTTATCATCTTTTCCAGCTCCTCAGCATCACCTCGCCTGGCAAAATCGAGCGCCATAGCGCAAAGCTCACCATATCTTTGCTCCTCGGCCTGCGTTAAGCTCGTCAATTTTTTGCTTTCAAAGCGGCTCTTACGCCATTTGCGTAGTCAGCGGAAATTTTTTCAAAATGTCCTATCGCGCGCTCTTTTATCGCTTCGCTCACACCCTCCATGCTATCTGCAATATTACTAAAAAGCTGCGATTTTTGTTCGTCGCTCATTAGCTCAAAAAGCGCTCTAGGTTGCGAATAATAATCCTGATCCTCGGCTCTGTGATCGTATCTTTGCATCGCGCCTTCTATGCTTATATCAGGCTCTAACAAAGCACGATCCTCTTTGGCACCGCCAAAGCTGTTAGGCTCATAGTAAGCCTTATCGTCAAGCTCATACATTCCGTTATTCATCGCGCCGCCCACGACGTAAGTATTGACCTCGCTTACAGGGCGATTAACATCTAGCTGCGCATAGTGCGTGCCGATACGATATCTTTGAGCATCGGGGTAGCTAAATATCCTTGCTTGCAGCATCTTATCGGGACTAAAGCTGATACCAGGCACTATATTTGACGGGCTAAATGCGGCCTGCTCAACCTCATTGAAATAATTTTTCGGATTTTCGTTTAGCGTCATGACGCCCACGTCGATGAGTGGGAACTCCTTATGAGGCCAAGTTTTGGTTAGATCAAAGGGGTTAAATTTGACATCTTTTGCCTGCTGTAGAGTCATTATTTGAATTTTAAAATCCCAGCTTGGAAAGTCGCCCTTTTCTATACTCTCAAAAAGATCGCGTTGATTGCTCTCTCGATCTTTTGCAATGATTTGTGAGGCCTGAGCGTTGGTTAAATTTTTAATGCCTTGGCGGGTTTTGAAATGAAATTTAACCCAAAATCTTTCGTTCTTGTCATTTATAAGGCTGTAAGTATGACTACCAAATCCGTGCATATGACGGTAACTTGCCGGAATACCGCGGTCACTCATCAGGATGGTTACTTGATGCATACTCTCAGGGCTTAAGCTCCAAAAGTCCCATGCTGCCTCATTTGAACGGAGGTGTGTGCGAGGATCACGCTTTTGCGTGTGGATAAAATCCGGGAATTTATACGGGTCTTTTACAAAAAAGACGGGAGTGTTATTTCCGACCAAGTCCCAGTTGCCCTCTTTTGTGTAAAATTTAATCGCAAAGCCCCTTACGTCGCGCTCAGCATCAGCCGCTCCAGCTTCACCGGCAACGGTAGAAAATCTCAAAAGCAGCTTTGTTTTCTCGCCTTTTTGCAATACCTTGGCTTTAGTATATCGTGAGATGTCGTGCGTAATCTCCAATGTTCCGTATGTAGCGCTACCTTTTGCGTGAACGGCGCGCTCAGGGATACGCTCTCTGTTTTGATGAGCTAGTTTTTCAAGTAGCTGATAATCTTGCAACATTATACCGCCGCGGCTGCCTGCGGTAAGGGAGTTTTGGTTATCCGCGATGGGATTACCCGAAGTAGTGGTTAGTTTTTTCATATTCATTCCTTTCTAATAAAATTTATTTGTAATTATACATATATAAATTAAAATATCCATTAAATAATAAAAATTATTGATAGAAGTTTAGACTTAGAATTTGTAATATTTTCAAATTTTATATTTCTAGCCCATATTTAACATTATAAATTTCATAAATTATGAGGTCTTGCTATATATAAATTTATCTCATATTAATATAAGAAAGATGATATTTCGCGATCTTTTATAAGTATAGATGCTATAACTACACAAATACAAGGCGGTGATAACTTGAAGCTAAGATTGCGATGATCAAGATATTAAAGAGAAACGACAAATTTAAAATCATTAAAATTTTATAAAATTGTGCCAAATACGTAGCGATCATATTAAAAGCTTTACGAAATTTTACTCATTGGCAGACGCGGTATCCTTAGCCTTGGATCCCACTTGCTCTAGCTGCTTAGACGCATCGCGCCTTAAAATTTTATCATACTCCTCAACCCGTATCAACTTGCCCTTATACTCTATTTTAAGATAATATTCCAATTTTTCTAATTGCAAATATCTAAAAAATTTATCTAAATCAAAGCCGCTTGCACCCTTAGGCTCATCGCCGCAGAGCGCGGAATAGCGCTTTATAAGCGTATCGTAGATACCAAGTAGCGCCGTATTCGGCGTTACCGAGCCGCATCTATTAAGATCGGGCAGCGAGCCTTTGTTAAGCTTGATTACATCATTTTCCGAATACTTTGAGCGCTCCGTCATCATATATCTAAGCAGCTCATACCTAGAGCTGTTTAATAAAGTCCAATCTAAAATAATCTCATCGTAACAATAATCATCCATATGCTCTAGGTATATTTTCTTATACTTCCTCAACGTATCCAAATCCTTACGGCAGTCATCGTATTTTTTTTTGAATACGCTCATCGTCCGGAAGTCCTGCCAAATCGTATTTAAGCAGTAAATTTAGCATACTTGAGTCATATCGTTGCGGCAGCATCTGATAGATGGAGCAGTTCGGCCGTCGCTCATCTTTGCGGTGTTTGAGTGTAAAAGCAATACAATTATCGTCCGTCCAAGCCGTAATCTCAGGTCTTACGCCGCTGCTAAGCATAAGCTCCGTCATCTGCAAAAATCCGCCTGCTACGGCGTAATAGAGTGGATCGGATACCGCACTAGTACCTTCGCTTTTAGGCGTTATGGAATATGTCTTTACCTGTGCGTCGCTAGTAACAACCAAATAGGAGTCACCGTATCTAGGGTATGTAAGCCACGGACGAACATATTTAACGCTAGAAAAGCTAGCTCCATGCTTAAGTAGAACTTCCGCGGCGGCGGTAGAGTTATTTTCGATAGCATAGCTTAGCGCCGAATGAGAAAAATCGTCCGTGCGGTTGATATCCGCTCCGTGATAGATCAGCTCCTCGGTGGTGTTTGCATCGTTGTAAAAGCTAGAATACATTATCGCCGTTATGCCAAAATGCAACGGATCGCCCGCAGTGATGCGCTGCTCTCGCATAAATGCCAGAATACGCGCAGTGTCCTTGGAGCGCAAAAGCTTGCAGAAATACTCCATTCGCTCATCGCCATGCACTACGCATTCGTCCAAATCTAACTCGGCGCCCAGCCTTTCGTGCCAGTACCTCGCTCGTGCAGCGCGATCCTCGTCCGTTAGCGGCCGATTGGAGGAATTGCCGGAGGTTGTGGCGCGACTCACCGTGGAATTTTGCGCGAGCTGAGTTTCGGATCTGTCCATAAACGCACCGCCTGCGATCAAGAAAAATAGGCCTGCCGTAACAACCGAGCACGATATGATGAGCTTGGATTTTATCTCTTTCAAAGCAACCTCCGCAAATAAAATGGTAAATACTACCGAGTGTGAGCTTAGCCGAACATAAACGGACGGAATTTCACAAGGCAATTTCGCTCAGGCGAAATTTGCAGGGCGAGATTTAAGAGGGCAAGGCGTGAAATTTTGTCGGTAGCATTTTATGGCGATAAAACCCGTCGTTTAAAATTTAAGTTCAAATTTTAGCGGGCGTGAGTAAATCGGGCGCGGATCGCGCTTGGGGCATTTATGAGCCGCGATAAATTTAAAATTTTATGCATAGGTCGCAGCGAATAGCACAAATTAAGCACAATTCGTATTTTGAAAATATCCTTGAGCGTCTTTGATCATCACAGAAGAGCGGCTTTGCTATAAAATTTTAAATTACGACAAAGCCTTCAAGCAATTAAAATTTAATCGGCGCAGCCTAAACGTCGTTAAATTTAGCGGCTATTTTAGCTTAAAGAGCCAGCGAATTCGCTATGCAGTCTTTTTTGAATTTCAAGAAATTTTTTCTTAGCGTCTTGAAGCTCTAAGCAATACTCTTTAAACTTTGCATTATCTTTCGACATATCCGCAAAATCCTCGATCGAAGCGTCTATTTTACGGATAAATCGGAACATGATTTCATCGCTCTTTTTAAGCACCTCTTCCGGTTTTATAGCCATGTCCGCTCCTTTTTGATCATTTTCTATATTCCTCTTTTTTGCAGTTTTTCAGCTCCGAAAAATCTTGATGCAACTTTTCGTGAAGGCGAAATATCTGCAGTCCCGCCATAGCGAAATCTGAAAAATATGATCTGAATTTTGGATCTTCCTGCGTCAAATCTTTGAAATATTCAAGCAGCTTTCCGCCTTCGTAGATAATATCCACTATATCATCATCGCTTTTCTGCAATCTTTCGATCTCCATGATCGCCTCCTTTGCTTCCGCTTGCGCGTTCTTTTGACAGATGCTCATCCGGTAAGCAAATTTAAGCGCACTAGATAATGCATAAATTTCGCTCAATCGATATGTAGAGCGCAGGCTTTATTTATCGCCTGCCGCTACTGCAAAACTTACCGAAAGGAAGTTGTCGCCTCATGGCATCTGGGTTATAGTATTTGCGAGATATTATCACTTTACGTCTTAATATAAAATAAATTTATGTATAGCCGTTCTCATAATTTATGAAATTTAAAATAGCTTGCGATGTAGAATTTTAAAATCTCGCAAATTCGCAAAGGACGCAAATTTGCGAGATGAAGCGAGGAGCCCGCTTAAATTTTATTTGCCGCAGCCGCATTTGCCCTGAGCGGCAAGCTTGCGGCGAACATATGCGATTTTGCTTTGAAGCGGAAGGTGCTTAGGGCAGTTGTCCTCGCAACCTAGCAGCGTCATACAGCCGAATACTCCGTCATCATCGCCGATTAGTTCGTAAAAATCCTCGTCGCTGCGTTTATCCAGCGCATCGATCTGAAAACGCGCTATACGGTTAATACCGACGGCGCCGATGAAATCCTTTCGCATTATCGCGGTACCGCAGCTCGCCACGCAGATGCCGCACTCGATGCAGCGATCCAGCTCGAAAACCTCCTGCGCGACCTCAGGCTCGACCTTCTCTTCAAGCTTTGAGATGTCGGTTTCGTGATCGGTATGGATCCAGCTCTCTACGCGTTTGCTCATCGCGTTCATCCAGTTGCCCGTATCGACGCTGAGGTCTTTTAGCAGCTTGAAAACCGGAAGCGGCATAAGCTCGATCACGCCGTCCGGATAGTCCTTAGTAAGCGTGCGGCACGCAAGCTGCGGCTTGCCGTTTACGAGCATACCGCAGCTACCGCAGATACCCGCGCGGCAAACGAAGTCGAAGCTTAGCTCGGGATCAAATTTCTCACGAATCACGTTAAGCGCGATAAACAGCGTCATTCCGTCGGTCTCTTCGAGCTCATAAGTAGCGAAGTGCGGCTTTGAAATTTTGCTTAACGGATTATACTTAAATGCCTTTATTGTTATTTTTCTACTCATATCCTATACCTGCTCTTTCGTTAGGTGCTTTATATTTTGGCTGTAATTCATAATGCATCAATGCTTCTTGAATTTCATATCTGCCTTTGCCTTCGGCTTGCATTTTCTCGCGAATTTCATCGACCTCTTTTTGGCGCACGGCGCTGTCGGGATGCTCGATGATATTGCCTTTGGCGCCGTATCCGCGGAATGCAGGCGGCATCTCCATCTTCATAATATCAAGCGGCTCGTAGCTTAGAGTAGGCATAGTATCGCCCTCTTTCCAGTTTGCAAGAGTTCGTTTTAGCCAGTTTAGATCGTCGCGTTTCGGATAGTCCTCGCGGAAGTGCGCGCCGCGGCTTTCGGTACGATCGAGCGCGCCCTTGGCGATACAAAGCGCAAGCTTTAGCATCTTCGGTACGCGATAAGCCTCCTCAAGCTCTGGGTTTCCAAAAAGCTCTTTATTACTTACTTTGACGTCCAAGGACTGCTTGTAAAGCTCCTCGAGCTCTTTTACGGCTTTGGCTAATCCCTCGCCGGTGCGGAATATCGCGCAGTGCTCCCACATCACGTCTTTCATCTTGTTTTTTATCTCGAATACGTTAAATTTACCCTCTTTTTCAAGCAGGCTCTTAATGTAATTTTTCTCTTTATCTACGAATTTTTGTATATCGTGCGTATTGATATCGACGTCGTGTCCTTGACAATACTCCGCAAAATACTCGCCCACGATCATGCCCGCGACGACGGTTTCGGCGACGGAATTTCCGCCCAAGCGGTTAAAGCCGTGCATATCCCAGCACGCAGCCTCGCCGGCGCTGAAAAGTCCAGCTAGCGTTGGACTCTCGCCCGTAGCTTTTGTTTTGATGCCGCCCATCGAGTAGTGCTGCATAGGAAGGATCGGAGCCCAGCCTTTACCGCGCTTTCTGCCCTGCTCGTCGGTTATTACCTCGGTATCAGCAGGATCGATGCCGTTGAAAATTTCGCAAATTTCTTGTACGTCGCGTAAATTTTTCTCGATATGCTCGCGTCCAAGGATTGATATGTCGAGCCAAACGTGCTCGCCGTAAGGGCTTTTGACACCCTTGCCTTTTCTTATATGCTCCATTATACGGCGGCTTACGACGTCGCGGCTAGCAAGCTCCTTTTTCTCCGGCTCATAATCTGGCATAAAGCGATAGCCGTCCACGTCGCGTAAAATTCCGCCGTCGCCGCGGCAGCCTTCGGTAAGTAAAATTCCGCTCGGAACGATAGGGGTTGGGTGAAACTGCACCGCTTCCATATTTCCAAGCTGCGCTACGCCCGTCTCAAGCGCGATAGCAGCACCTATACCCTCGCAAACGACGGCGTTTGTAGTGTGTTTATACACTCTGCCGTAGCCGCCTGTAGCGATCAACGTGCCCTTTGAGACGTATGCGATTAGCTCGCCGGTAACCAAATCGCGCACGATTGCGCCGTAGCAGCGGTTGTTTGCGTGAATTAGCGCGATCGCTTCCTTGCGATCGTGAATATCGACATTATGCTTTAACGCTTCGTTTGCAACGGCAAAAAGCATTGTATGTCCCGTAGCATCGGCGGTATAGCAGGTTCGCCATTTTTTCGTACCGCCGAAGTCGCGGCTGTGAATAAGTCCGTGAACCTCATCTTTTTCAGTGATCGTGGTTTTTTGAGCGTTGATAATAGCGCTTCGCTCGCCTCTAGTAATCCTGGTCCAAGGAACGCCCCAGCCCGCAAGCTCGCGGATCGCCTTAGGCGCCGTCTGCGCAAACATCCTAGCGACGTCTTGATCACAGCCCCAGTCGCTTCCTTTTACGGTATCGGCAAAGTGCACGTCCTCATTGTCGCCCTCGCTCATCTTGGAATTTCCCAGAGACGCCTGCATGCCGCCTTGAGCTGCCGCAGAGTGCGAGCGTTTAACGGGGATCAGACTCAAAACGATGGTGCTAAGCCCTTTCTCGCCGGTAGCGATCGCAGCTCTTAAGCCCGCCAAACCGCCGCCAATAACTAAAGAATCGCAATATATTACATTCATCCTAAGCTCCCTATTCTAAACTTAACCATTTGAAATCGGCGATTATCGAAAGCAAGAAAAATGCACCCCAAACGATGAAAACCGTCTTTTTGATGAGGGCTCTTTTCCTTTGAATTTCCGCCTTCGTGCCGTCTATGCTAATCCATTTCATATAAAGCCTATAAATTCCGATGCTAGCGTGAGTTACTACGAAAATCAATAAAACGAAATAAAATAGATGAAGCTGTCCGAATCGCGCGATAGCAAGATCTGCAGTAATTTTCGGACCGAATATGATCATTAAAATATGAGCCGCCGCAAAGAAAAATAGGAAAAATCCCGTCCAAAACTGAAACCACCAAAGCGTCGTATCGCAATGCTTCATTCGCATTTTGTGCGCTTTAAATGCTCTGTAAGCGGCGTAGTTAGCCGGAAATTTTCTCATAGCCAAAAATGCGTGAACTACAAAAATCACGAAAATTACAAAAGCGACGATGTTTGTAACGAAATAAATTCCGCCCGGTTCTGCGAAATGTACGACGCCCTCAAACGCGCCCTTACCGATCAAAATCGTGCCGGTAAATATCATATGACATAGCATGAAACAGGCCAAAATCAGCCCGCTGATGCTTTGCGCCACGTCTTGCAAAGCCATAATGCGGCTTTTTTTGCCGTCTATGGATCTGCCCGTAAAGCCTTCAATGCGACCTAGCATAGGTTCTCCTTAAAAAAGATGATTATAAATCCCCGCTAAACGAAAATTTACATTTTTGTAAAGAGATTATATTACTTTTTAACTTTAGATTAATTTAATTTCTGCAAATTAGTTTTTTCTTCAAAGACTGCTTTAAGAAAACTGCTATCAAAAACATCACCAAAGATAAAATTTGCCCCATCGATAAATTTAAAAATATAAACCCAAGCCCATCATCCGGCTGCCTAAAAAATTCTACGAAAAATCTAAACGCCGTATATAGCATCGCATACAGACATATCAGCTCGCCGTTAAATTTCTTAAATTTGCGGTAGAAAAATAAAATCGCAAAAATAACTAGTCCTTCCAAAACCGCTTCGTAAAGCTGGCTTGGATGGCGCAACGTACCGCCTACCAAAATCCCCCACGGCTCGCTCGTCTCGCGCCCGAAAAGCTCCTGATTTAAAAAATTTCCCACGCGCCCGAAAAAATAGCCTAGCGGCACGCTAAGTGCCACGAGATCGAGCAGCGCCCACATATCGGTTTTAAATTTTTTGCAAAACCAAACCGTCGCGATCACGAATCCGACGACCGCGCCGTGATAGCTCATACCGCGAATGCCCACGAACTCGCCGTTATGAAAGGGGTTGAAAATTTGCCACGGATGGCTGAAATACCACGCCGCCTCACCCGAATAGATCGCGATATATCCCAGCCGCGCGCCCAAAATGACGCCCACTTCGACCCAGATAAAGTAGCGATCAAGCATCTTATCGCTAAAGTCAAGGCCGTCTTTGCGTACGAAATACTTGGCGATAAATAGCGCCGTAAGCAGCGCCAAAACATACATAATGCCGTACCAGTGCACGTTTATGCCAAACGCGCTAAATGCCACGGGGTCAAAGTGGGCGTAAATTTCGTTCCAGTAATTCAAATTTTTCCTTTGTTTTAAATTTTAAAATTTGGCTACGTGCACAGGACGCTACGTAACGCATGCTCGGCAAAAGACGCAGAGCGGCGCATACGCAGGCACTAAACCTCAGTTTTCGAACGCTCGATCACACGCGCGAAACACGTAATGCGCGGATGCTTAGCGATAGCGTCAAACGATGCGCAGACCACCTCGCATGAAATTTCGCACTACGGCGCCAGATGGGGCGTAAGGCGCCTCACGTAAAATTCCAAATGACTATGCCAGACGACATACGAAACGACACGCAAAGCGGTGCGACGCGGACAAAGCACGCAACACCCTAATGCAGGCGGCGCAAAATGAGAGCGCCGGAAGCCGAGCAAAACTCGCAGTGCGCGCAAAAACAAACGTCGAACGGCACATGCGCAAAATACCGAATACCGTGCAGAATTCAAAACGACGCGCGCGATACGACAAGCACCGACGCACAAAACAGCAAGGCAGCTACTTTGCATCCGCGCAGATAACGCAGATAAAATCCGCTCGCCTCGCTTAGCTTATCGCACCCGCAGGAGCTGTACCGGCTACAGCGCAAGAAATTCCGAAAGCAAGCTTTAAACCTATCTCTACATAGCGCTTTTATGTACCGAACGCGCAAAACACCGAGCGCGCGTTCTAAATTTTAAATTCCAAGTCCCAGCGTTTCTTTCACCACGCGGCAAAAATCCGCCAAAAACCACCCGAGCGCCTTGTAGTAGCTGCTTTTGGCATTTATCTGCACGTGCGTAGCAAGCGCGGAAAAGTTAGGAATGATAAATTGCGCCAGATATAGCGTCAAAATTTTATGCGATTTCGCGTCCGTGTTTTGCTTAAAGATCATAGCAAGCAGTGCTAGCATATTGGCTGCATGAGCGCTTTTAAGCTCCGCAAAAGGCTTTTTGAAGCGGCATTTTTCATAAAATAGCTCCACTTCGCTTTCGCTTATGAGCTTGAAAAAATCCATCTCAAACGCCCCTTTTAGCGCCTCAAAATCGCGCTCTAGCGCCGCGTAGTCCTCGCCCTGAACCTTTTGCCAAAGCTCGTGGCCGTTTTTGTTCTCGATATTTTTATTTACGATGATCCAGTTTTTGCCCAAACCGCGCAACTTCCGCTCATCTATCACGCCCCTGAAATTCGTCGCGAAGATTATGCAGATCACCGAGTATAGCTCGCCTAATTTCATCTTTTTCCTTTAAATTTAATCAAATTTCGCTTGCTTTTTTTAGCTTTTCGATGCCGAATTTTTCCCAAATCCTGCTTAAAGATCGATCTAAGCTCTGCTGCTTTTTATCGATCTCGCCAAAGAGCAGCGAGCTGCCCGATTTGCCGCTAAAATTTGAGAGATTTAGCGCTACGTGGATTATCTGCGCGCCTTTTTTCACGTCGCAGAGCCTAAACAACTCAAGCGCGGTCTCGCTCAGTAAGCTTAGGCTAAACGCCCTATCCTGGCTGATCTGGTGCGAAAACTCCTCGCGCGATTTATAGCGGATCTTTAGATCATATGTCGTGGGCTTTAGGCCTCTTGCAAGCACTTCGCCTGCCAAATGGCGCGCCAAAATTAAAATTTTACGCCGCAGTTCGTCCCGATCGGCGCACGGCGCGAAGCTGCGCCCAAAGCCGATGCTCTTGCGCTCGCGCTTTGAGACGACTTCGCCCTCATCCTCGCCGCTAAGGGCTGCGAAAATTTTCCTGCCGTTTGCGCCCATCTTTTCAAAAATTTCTCTGTGCCTTAGCGCGTCGCCGAAGCTTACGATGCCGTATTTGCCGAGCGTTTTTTGCGCCGCTTTGCCGATGCCTGGGAATTTCGCTACCGGCACGGCAGATAGCTCGCGCGCGATTTGCGATTTTAAAATTTGCCGCACGCCGAAGGGTTTGGCAAGGCTCGTGGCGAGCTTTGCGATAAGCTTTGCTTCGCTAAGACCGACGCTGCAAGGAAGGCTAAAGCGGCGCATAATCTCGCTTTGTAAAAACGCGGCAAAGCTCAGTGCGTCCGCGTCGTAGGGCGTGCCGCGTAAATTTAGAAAAAACTCGTCGATACTAAATTTTTCGATCTCGGGCGTAAAGTTTAGTAAAAACTCATAAATTTCGCGTGAAATTTTACGGTATTCGCCATGTCTGGCGCGCACCAAAATCAGCTGCGGGCAGAGTCCGAGCGCGATTTTAACGGGCTGCGCCGAGTGCACGCCGTCCGCTCTGGCCTCATAGCTCGCGCTTAAAATCACGCTGCCAAGCTCGCTCTTGCCGCCGAAAATCTCCTCGTCGCCGCCTCCGACGACCGCGATCTTTTTGCCCGCAAGCGTGGGATCGGCAAGCCTCGCTACAGAGACGAAGAAGCTGTCCAAATCGATATGAGCTATCAAACTATATCGATCCCAAAGCCGCTAAGCCCGGCGTAGTCTTTCGGCTCGCTCTTGCTTAAAATTTTGATTTTTCTCACGCCCAGATGCGCTAAAATTTGCGCTCCGATGCCGAAGCTCTTAAAATCGGTGCGATTTTGCGCGGATTTTAGCATCAAAAGCACGCCGCCCTCTTTGCGCAAAACATCCAGATCGCGCATGAAATCGTTAAATTTCGTATCGCTTAAAAACTCCAGATCGCTTGAAATTTTATGAAATTTCACGTTCGTCTGCGCGCTCTTTTCTGGCTCGCCGAAAATATATGCGCGGTGCTCGTTGCCCTCGTGATCGCTCACGTCGTAAAATTTTGCCGCCTCGCCGCACAGCAGAGCGCTTTTTGGCTCGCTAAATTTAACGAGCGTTTCGTGTTTTAGGCGATACTGCACGATCTGCGCGACCGAGATCATATTGATGCCATGTTGCGCGCAGAATTTTTCCAGATCGTCCCTGCGCGCCATATCGCCGTCGTCTTTGACGATCTCGCAGATCACGGCGCTTTGCGAAAGCCCCGCCAAGCGGCATAGATCCGTTGAGCCCTCGGTGTGCCCCGTGCGAGCGAGCACGCCGCCGCTTTTGGCGATGAGCGGGAAGATATGCCCAGGGCGGACGAAATCATCCGCGCGAGCGCCCACGCGCGACATCAGCTCGATCGTCATATTGCGCTCATACGCGCTTACGCCCGTCTTGGCATCCTTTGCGTCGATCGTGACGGTAAAGGCGGTCTCGTGACTCGAAGTGTTTTTATCGACCATCAGGCTTAAACCCAGCTGCTGCGCAATCTGCGGGCTGAGCGCCACGCACAGCACTCCGCGAGCGTGCGTGATAGCAAAATTTACCTTCTGCGCGCTGCTAAAAGTGCTCGCAAACACCAAATCGCCTTCGTTCTCGCGATCGACGTCATCGACCATAACGAGCATCTTGCCGTTTTTCAGATCCTCGATCGCCTGCTCTACGCTAACCATTATCTCTCCTTTAAATTTAATTCTACAAATGCCGCCTTTAGCTTCTCAAAAAGCGGGGCGAACGAAACGCCGTTTACGCGGACGTTTGCGATCGTCGTGATGAAATTCGTATCGCGCTGCCACCGCGGCACGAGATGATAGTGTACGTGCTCGGCTATGCCAGCACCCGCGGCAGCGCCGAGGTTCATGCCGATATTTACGCCGTTTGCGCCTAGAGTGCGCTTTAAAATCCCCACTCCGGCGCGCACGTAGCGGCTTATCTCCGCCCACGCATCGTCGCTAAGGCACTCGATATTATCCGCGTGCTCGTAGGGTATGACCATAAACGCACCCGGGCTGTAGGGGTAGAGGTTCATCACCCCGAAGCAGTGCTGCGCACGAAAAAGCACGCCGTTGCGATCGTCGAACGCCGCATCCGCCGCCGCGTCGCAGAAGGGACAGCCGCTTCTTTTTTCGGTAAAATACTCGCTTCGCCAAGGGGCGCAAAGATAATCCATCTCTTTTCCTTTCCGAAATTCCAAAATTCTATGGAATTTTAAAATTTGCGTTTCGCAAAATTCTATGAAATTTGGAATTTAAAACTTCTAAATTTCATAAAATTTTAAATTTACGCGGTCCGCGCTTGCTCGCACGATGCGGAATTATGCACGTGGCGGGGCGCGACATGCTTTGCAATCGCGGGGCACTTCGGCACAATACGCACTCTGCGGATCAAAGCCCGCGGCGGGCGTTGGTGCGCATTTGGCGAACACTTATCGCGCGGCAAACATAGTGTCTAAAAGTCCGCACCGTAGCCGTTCGCACAGCGTGCGATAACAAGCTCGCGATGCCAAAGCGCACGTACGCCTACACGACTGCGATATCAAATCTACGCAGTCGTTTGCGCGGCGCATTATAACAAAACCTTGACGCACTCACAGGCACGGTACGCGATGCCAAACCTGCGCCGCAATCACCATCGCAACACGCGGTAAAATTTAACGCGACGCGGTCATAGCATAGCTGCGGCTCAATCGCGGCGTATCGCAGCCGAGTCGGCTTAGATCGCGAGCTACGACTAAATTTACGGCGCCGCGCAATCGCCAATACCGAAGCGCTAGACATACAAGGCATTACGATAGACGCGCAATTCTCGGCGCTCAATGCTACAAGCGCAACCCCACGCGCGAAGCTTCGCAAACGTAAAGCTAAATTTAAACCCGCGCTTTTGCAACAGCTCGTGATGCGACGGAAAGCTATACAAACGAAAGGCATAAATTTAAACCTCACTCCGCAACCGCTCGCGCAGCGCACACGATAATGAACTCACGACACCAAAGCGCAGCGCGGATGCTCGTACGGCGCGCAACACCAAAGCGTGGCATGCGATATTAGATCGCGCCACGGCGCTAAATTTAAAGAGCCGTTAAGTTTTAAAGTCCGCCGAATTTTAAAATTTACTGCCTTAAAATTTCGCTCCGTTCGCTAAATTTAACCGCTCGCTTCGGGTTTAAGCCTGCGCGATCAAACGAGCTGATTTAAATTTCGCCGCCCGCGCCGAGCTTTATCTCGCGCAGTGCCGCGCCGACGTCATTTTGGCGCATAAAATGCTCGCCGATCAAAAACGCATCGACGCCCGCCTCGTGCAAGCTTTTAAGCTGCTCGTGCGAGTGCAAGCCGCTTTCGGCGACGATAATCTTGCCGTTTGGAATCAGCGGGATTAGCCGCTCGCTCAGGCTCGTATCGACCTCGAAAGTCTCTAAATTTCGATGGTTGATGCCGATAATATCGGCGCCTGCGAAGACCGCCTTTTTCAGATCGTCCTTGTCGTGGATCTCGCACAGCGCCCGAAGCCCCAGCCTATGGGCAAATTCGAGCAGTTCTCTTAGCTCCTTGCGCTCAAGCGCTTTAGCGATCAGCAGGATAAAATCCGCGCCGTAAACCAGCGCCTCGAGGACCTGATAGCGATCAATGATGAAATCCTTGCGCAAAATGGGCGTGCGAGTGTAGCGGCGGATCTGCGGGATGAACTCCAAATCGCCTCTGAAGTAATGCGGCTCAGTAAGCACCGAAAAGGCGCTGGCGCCTGCATTTTCATACTCCGCAGCAAGGCTTAGCGGCTCAAAATCCTCGCGGATGATCCCCTTGCTCGGGCTTGCCTTTTTGATCTCGGCGATGATGCGAAGCGGGTCTTTCTCGTCGCTTCTAAGCGCGCTTATGACGTCACGCGGCTCGTAGGGATTGGCGCTTAGCGAGCGGCCGAGCAGATCCTCGGGCAGCCTTTCTTTGCGAAGCGCCAGATCCTCGCGAGTGCGCTTTAAAATTTCGTCTAAAATCATCGCTACTGCTTTGGCGTCTGGGTTTTAGAGCCGGTAGGCTCTTTCGACCCAGAATTCTGATCTGGCATAAAATCCCGCCTCGATACGGAATTTTGTCTTGACGAGGCAGAATTCTGCGCGGCGGAATTTATGGGCGTCGCGAAATTTTCAGAAGTCGCGGAATTTGCAGGCCCAGCAGAATTTTGCGAAGCGGAGTCTTTTGGCGTTAAATCACGCGTTGCGGTGGGGCTTGGACGTGCGGAATCTAACGCAGAGCTTTCGGGCGCCGTAGATTTTATGGAATCAGGCGCAGGAGTTTTTATTGCCGGGCTTTGCGGCGCCTGATCTTTTGGCGTGGAGCCTTTTATCGTAGCGGGGTTTTGCGATATGGAATTCTGCGGCGCTACGCCTGTGCCTGCGGCGCACGCGTCGATCGCCTCTAAATGCTCTTTGCCTTCGGGGGAATTAAAAAATTCTGAGTCTTTGATCTTAGCCATTTCATTTTTAGCCTTGTCGCACTCGCCAAGCTTGTAGTATCCCCAAGCAAGCGAGTCCAGATAATACGGCGAGTCGGGGTCTTTTTGTAGAGCGCGGCGGACGAGCTCGATGCCCTTGCGAACGTCTAAATCATGATCTATTAGGATGTAGCCGTAGTAGTTTAGATGCACGGGGTCTTTAAGCTGCGGCGCGATATTTTCAAATTTTGCCACTACGCTAGATAGGGTCTTGGCGTCCACGTTTTTGCCCGCACTTTCATATTCGTAGATCGCCTCGATCGCTAAAAAGTCGTAATTTTTGGTCTTCATAAACTCATCGCGCGCCATTTTAATTGCGGTTTTATAGTCTTTTTTATGCGCGTAGGCATCAATTAGAAGCTCGCGCTTGTAGTCGTATTTTTTCAAAAGCTCTATTATTTTATCAAAGTCGTTTGAGTAGTAATAAATCGCTATCATATCGTCTAAGAATTTATTATCCCCCTTGGCTTCATACAACGCTTCATCGATCTTAGCGACATCTAAATAGCGCTTATTCGCGCGATACACATCGGCTAGCAGCTCGCACGCCATACCCTGGGCGCAGCCGTAGATGCGCCTGTGCGTCTCGATGATGCGAATCGCTCCGTCCGAATCATCGAGTTTATTTAGCAGCACGTCGCATAATCTGATGAGATTTTCGTCGGTTTTGTCTAGCTCATAGGCTTTTTCAAAGTAGGTTTTGGCCAAAGTAAAATTCTCCATCGCATAATATGTCGCCGCTAAAATCGCGTAACTACGCGAAACCGGATCTACGGTGACTAGTTTAAGAGCAGCGGTATTAGCGTTTAGATTATCTTTAACGCCTAAGTAGTAGCCGATTTTTACTCGCAGATACTCAGAGTCTGAGCTTAGGCTCTTTTCGCCGAGCTTTAAATAACGCGCCGTATTTTTGCGATCTTTGATCGCAAAAGCAGTCTTTAGCGCTTCTAGCAGATAAACGGACGAGCCCGTTTTATTGTATGCCTTTTCGTATAAAAACATCGATGCGACGGGATCTTTATGCAGTAGCTCCAAAGCTGTAAGCAAATCAAAATTTAGCTCGGCGTCTTCTTGCGCTCGCATCGCGTGATTCAGCTTTTCTTTGGTTATACTTTTAGCGCTTACGCCGCGATTTATCAAGCTCTTTTTAATTGCATCTTTTGCACCGTTTTTTGTGCCAATGCTGGAATTCTTATCAGACGCCTTTTTATTTGTAACGGACTGCTTCGCCGCTGCAGCATTCGTCCTACCCTCCGCACTTAGATACTGCGGCGCTAAAATCATCGCCGCGATTAAAATTCCGCTTAAAACCTTACCCCGATACATTCTTCCTCCAATTCTTTAGTATGCGTTTTAAAATATTCCCAAAACGGGAAGCTACGACACTGCTTCGGACGCAGCTCGTAAATCCCGCAGTTGCGCTGCGCTTCGTCAAAAAATACGCACGCTAAGCCGCCTTCAAAGGGCTTTTCTTTTACGCTAAATTTAGCGCCTATTTTTTGTAAATAAATTTCTTTAAGCCTTACGGGCGAAATTCTAAATTTTACCGCCAGCGCCGCAATCTCGCTCTCATCTATCCAGATATAGCCGCTCTCTCCCGTGCAGCACTTGCCGCCGCAGCGCTCACACGCGCTCGCATCGAAGCTAAAGCCAAACTCACTCATAATCCACGCTCGTTAAACCCGCGCTTTTGTAGATCGCTTGGGCTTGCTCGGTACGCCTTCCGTGCGCGCTAGCGTAGATCGGAAGGATGATCTCACAGGGCGAGCGCGAGTTCTTACGAGCTTGCAAAAGCGCGAGTTTAGCGGGCTTTGAAATGTCGGGATAGACAAAACCAAGCCTCGTCAAATTTAGCCTAAACTCGCCCAAAAGCTCGCAAATTTTAGCTAGCTTGCCCGCCTCGTAGCAAAAAATAAGCGTACCGCCAGGCTTAAGATGAGCATTCGCAGATCGCACGAAATCCCGTAGGCTAAGGCTTGCTGCGCTCTTACTAAGCGCCATATGAGGCTCTTTGCTAAGCGAAATGCGCTCTCGATAAAAGGGCGGATTTGAGACGATAAAGTCAAAACGCTTCTTGCTTTTAAACTCCGCGAAATCCGCGTGCAAAATCTCGGCAGGTAGATCGTTTTGCAAAGAATTCAGCCTTAAGATTTCTAAATTTCGCTCTTGAATTTCTAGCAAGCTTAGATTAATGCTCTCAAAATCGCGTTTTAGTAAAAATCCCAAAATTCCACATCCTGCGCCCACATCCAGCACGTCGCCGTATATCGCTCGCGGATTTAGAGCGTTTTTTAGGCTACGCTCATTACAAGCAGCAAACCCGCCGTCAAACAAGCACTCCGCAGTAAAATCCGCGCGCGCTTTGGCATCTTCAAATTTGCTCGCGAAATCTTTATAGTGCGTCTTATGAGATTCTAAAGACTGCGCGATTTGCTCGTCACAAAATTTAAAATTTTCACCGCTTGCAATGTCAGGCTTTAAAGTATGCCAGGCTTCGTCGTTTTGAAAATAGGAATTTTTATAGCGCTCGCTTTGAAATTTCTCCTGAAATTCCGCTTGAAATTTCATTTTAAATTCCGCCTTAAGTTCAGCGCAGCCCTTACTTCCAAAATCGCGATCATTCCCCACGCTATGGTTAGCGGCATACGACTCTTTTTTGCTAAAAGCGCAATCCTCGGCGCAAAATCCCGCTTCACCGCCTGCGAAATCCGAAGCGCAAAACTGCGCATTAAAGCCTCCATCTGTCGCGTCTTTAAATTCCGCACCGCAGCCCAGCGTCCAAGAGCCATTTTGCGATGCTGCGTCAGCTTTACGCACGCCTGAGCTTCTTATAAAATTCCACAAAAAAATCGTATCGCTCGTGTAGCGATAACCCTTTTTTGGCTGATAAAGCCTCATCTGCGGATATTTTTGATGATGGTATGAGCGTGATTTATCGCCACCACGATCGATCCACCACTTCTGCTGATGAGATCTCCGCCGACGTAAAGCCCGCTAGTGGCGGTTTGAAGATTTTCATCCACGATCGGCACGCCGTTTTCATCGTAAGCGATGCCGCATTTTTTAAGAAAATCGATCGGGCTCGTGCCGCCAATCGCGTATATCACGCGGTCAAATACGAGCTCGGTGCCATTATCAAATTTTACCAGCACCTTGCCGTTTTCATTCTCAAGAGCCTCTATATCGATGCCTAAACGTAAGATGATATTGCCGTATTTGGTCTCGCGCATTACGTCGCTTTCGTTCGTCTCGTTTAGGCGGGTAAATTTAGGCTTACGATAGCAAAGCGTCACGACATTGGTTTTACATAGCGCTATAGCGTATTCCGCAGCTGAGTTACCGCCTCCGACGACTAGAATTTTTTCATTAATCGTGCATTTATCGAGATTGAAATTTACCCTTTGCGTGATCGAAGGTGGAATTTTATAAGCAGGCTTATTGGGCTTGCCCATCCTGCCAATTGCGACGATGACGTTGCGCGCGCGGTATCCAGCCGAGCTAGTCGTGATATAAAACTCATCTGCGTGCTTTTCGATCTTTTCGACCTCACTTTTGAAATTCGTATCGATTTCGTCGCTATCTAAGAGCTCGTCGAAATAATTTAGCACGCTCTCTTTTGTGCCGGTTTCAAATGAAATAGAGCCGCGCGTCTCGCTATCAAAGCCCTTATATTCTTTATCGACGCGCTTTTTATCTTTGTAAAACTGCCTAATCGTTTGAGAGTGGTTGTCGCCTTTTTCAAGCAGAAGCACGTGCGCGAGCCCGTTTCTTTTGGCTTCTACTACGGAAGCGATGCCGCAAGGACCGCCGCCGATCACCGCCAAGTCGTAAACGTCTATCATAAATTTCCTTTAATCTTTTAAATTTCATACGAAATTATAGTAAAAATTCCATTAAAATCAGTGGAATTTCCTAGCAATTTCGCAGCTTAAATTTAAAATTTTAACGCTTTAAGATGCTTGCTTAGCTAAATTTGAAAAGACAGAATTTTCTCCGTTTAAATTTTAAATTCCAAGACGCCAATCCGTTTATAAAAGCTCATACAGCAGAGCGACAGAAGCGGCAGTAAGAGCAGTAAATTTTAAAATTTTACTTTGCCGAAATGGAATTTTGCGAGCTAAGATAAAGCGGCAAGAGCGGTAAAATTTTAAAATTTCACCGCCCAGGCGGGAGGTTTGTAGAGAAGCTTTAAGGCTAGTTAAAATTTAGCGTATACTTTATGCTAAAGTTAAATTCCATATCTTTCTCGACCTTTGGAAAGCTACCTTTGGTGCGCTCGACCGCGCTTAACGCGCCCTCATCAAGCGAATCGACATTCGAGGAAGACGTAACGCGAAGACCCTTAACATCACCGCTTGCCGTATAGGTAAAGTGCACGCCTACGACGCCGATTTTACGCATACGTTGGGCATTTTTAGGGTAGTGCGACTGCGCGTAGCGCGAAATGATGGCGAAAATTTTCTTGCCGACATCGCTATTGCTAGGATCGCCGCGGCTTGTTATAGCGTCGCTACCGCCGCCTGCTACGCTGGAGCCGCCGCCCCCGCCGCTACCTAGCGAAATAGGCTTTGTCGGATCAAACTTCGCCGTTAAATTCCTATCGCTGCTTTGAACTTTATGCTCTTTTTTAGGCTTAGGTTTTTCAACCGGTTTTGGTTTTTCTACCGGCTTTGGCTTAGGCTTTTCGACCGGTTTTGGTTTTTCGACTACAGGCTCTGGTATAGGCTCTGGTTCAGGAATCGGCTCGGGCTCCGGTATTGGCTCCGGCTCAGGCGGAGTTGGTTCCGGTTCGGGCTCAGGCTCGGGCGGAGTGGGCTCTGGCTCAGGTTCCGGTTCAGACTGATCGGAAGGAGGCGGGATATTGGGCTCATCGGAGATATCGCCCTGCTTGGCATCATCCATTATGCTATCGATGGAAAAGGCTATCATATCGGGCATGCTAGGCGGCTTCGGTGTCGACGATAAAATAGCAAAAACACCCACAGCGATGATGCAATGCAGCACCAAAGATACAATGAAACCTACTGCGCTATCTTTATTCATTGCTCTTTTTCGGTCACGATCGCAAATTTTTCATGACCCGCCTTTTTTAGGACATCCATGATCGAAATGAAAGAGGAAAATTTCGAGTCTTTATCGTTTTTTAGCACGACAAGATCGTTTTTATCGAGTGCGGCAATTTTTTTCTCAAGCTCATCCTCGCTTATTGCGACATCGTCTAAATAAATTTTAGATTCGCTATCCACTTTGATGGTAACTTTTTTATCCTCTTGCGGATTTTGCGAGCTTGAAGAAGATGGAAGATTTACCTTGATATGACCCTGCGCGATAAAAGTCGAAACGCTAAGCACGATCGCTAACAGCACCAGCATAATGTCGATGAACGGGACGATATTTAGCCCGTCTCGTCTAGGAATGCTCATTTATTTAACCTCATCGTAGCGGTTTAGAAGCACATCTACCTTGCGGACAAAGCCATTGTAGATGATGAGCGTAGGCACGGCGACTACTAGACCGGTAGCGGTAGCTTTAAGCGCGAGCGAAAGACCTTGCATGATAGCCTTGGTATCGATACCGCTTGCAGTACTCATATCAAAAAATGTGATCATAATGCCGATGACAGTACCTAAAAGACCGATGTACGGAGCATTTGAATAAACAATATAAAGCGTCGTTAAATTTTTTGTCAGAGCCTCTTCATATAGCGCCTTGCTTTTGTAATCGCTCGCCTTAACCTTCGAATAAAAAAGCAGCCTTTCGATAGTAAACCACACGACTAAAAAGCTCATAAATCCGAGGATCGCAAAGATAATGTAATCCACGTAATGCGCCAAAAATTCCATAATGCCCATAAGCTCTCCTTAAAAATTTTAAAAATTTTTATAAATTCAGCAAAGCACCTTGCCAAAAAAATGAGCGATTTTATCAAAAGTAGATTTAATTTTTACTAAAATTTTGATGATCGATATTTAAATTATATTTTATCATTTAGCTTTATTTAATGATAATAAAGCATTCAGAGATAAAATTCTAATGATTTTAAAACGTCTTGATAATTAATATAAAATAAAGGATTAATTTTATATTATTTATTCTTTAATCTCATTATCATTTAGGAGTTTCGTATGAAAAAATTTCATCTGGCTTTGTCTTTGTGCGCGGTTCTTTGCTTAAGCGCACAAGCAAACGAGAAATCAAGCGCTACGGACGCATCCAAAAGCAAGGATTCAAATACGCAAAGCCTAGGCGTAATCGAAGTTACTAGCGATTCTAGCACGCCTAGCACCGTGGATGATGTAAAAATCAACACTCGCAACGCCACGCTCGTAAAAGATGTATTTCGCGATATCCCGGGCGTGTATGTGGGCGGCACCAACGGCATGAATCAAAAAATTTATATGCGCGGTGTAAGCGATCGCGGTCTAAATATCACGATTGACGGCGCGAAGCAAAACGGCAATACCTTTCATCACAACGCCGATTTACTAATCGATCCGGATCTTATCAAAGCCGTAGAGGTCGATGTAGGCGCGCGCTCGGTCGTGAACGGCTCGGGCGCCTTGGGCGGCTCGGTAGCTTTTAAGACTGTGGATGCCAGCGACCTGCTCGAAGAGGGTCAAGATATCGGCGCGAAGCTCAAAGTGGGCTATACGAGCAATAACGAAGGCTACTCGTAAAGCGCGATGCTCTACGGCAGGGCATTTGATAGCCTAGATATGCTTGCTGCGTTTAAGCACTACGGATATGGCTTCGGCGAATCTGGCAACGGCAAACCTACGGGCGGCGATGGCAACGACATAAATTATTTATTAAAAGCGGGCTATAGCTTTTTGGATTTTCATAAAATTTCGCTATCTACCGAGCATATGCAGTATAAAGGTCTCTATCCTTTGCGCCCGGAATTCGGCTCATGGCTAAACGGACAGCTGGATAACCGCAAATACGAGCGCGATACGCACACGATCAAATATACATATAATCCAAGCGACCTGCTAGAACTCGACATCACGGGATATTACACCAAGCATCAACGCATCGGATCAACCTCGACAAATGTAAAATGGGGCGTCGAGACCAAGGGCGGCAAAATCGGCGCTAAGAGTAAATTTGAAACGGGCGATTTGGCTCATACGTTGCGTTACGGCTTTGATTACTACCGCTCGGAAAACTACGTCAAGCCCGGCAATCTACGCCCCGAAAAGGTCGATAATTATAGCTTTTATATTGAGGATGCTATGCGATACGGCGGGCTTACGGTAACTCCTGGCGTGCGCTACGAAAGGCACGAGTTAAAAACTTACAACGGCAGAGGCGCTAATATCTCTAGCTACAAATATAAATTCGACGAAGTAAGCCCTGCTTTGGCGCTTGATTACGAGATCGGCGCGGGATTCGGAGCGTTTGCGAGCTATGCGCGGGTATTTAGGGGACCTGACGTAATGGAGAGCATGATGGCTGCGGGCACTAGCCGTGGCAGACCGCTAAGCTGGATGGCTAACGAAAATTTAAAAGCCACTACGGGCAACGCCTACGAAATAGGCGGTCGCTACAAAAGCGAGCTAGGAGAGAATTCCTCGGTAAGCCTAACCGCTAAGTATTTCAGGACGGAGTATAAAAATTTAATCGTAGATAACAACGCTCGCAGCGGCGTTATCGGCTGCCCGGGAGGCGCAGCAAATACCTTATGCAGAGCTAATGCAGGCGGCGCGGACATTGACGGCGTCGAGCTTTTCGCAAGATTAATATTAGATGATTTGAGCCTTGCTGCGGGTTACACCCACCAGCACGTAGAATATAAAGACCGCGTGCGCAGCGGCTCGGGCTATCTAAGCTCAAACATCATCGGCTACCGCGACTATGGCGATAAATACACCTTCAATGCCGAGTACGCAATCTCTGCGGCGGATCTACTGCTGGGCTATAACTTGCTCTTTTTCGACTCCAAAAACGTAGCCTCCGCAGATAGCGACGAAAAAACAAAAGTGCCTAGCTATGCGGTTCACGATCTATACGTTACCTACGCTCCGGATAGTGGGCGATTTAAAGGACTTGAGATCAACGCGGGCGTTTACAATCTCTTTGATAAAGCCTACGCATCGCACTCGCAGCGTAGCGCCGATTTCACCGGAGATTCAAATGCTATCGACTGGGAGCCTGGACGGAATTTCAAGCTAAGCGTGGCGTATAAATTTTAAAGCTTACGCGAGAGACCGCACGAAATTTTGCACGCTAAAGCAGCGAAATTTTAAAAATTCAAAGCCCTAGGAATTTTAAAATTCCTAGGGCTTTGGAAATTTGAAATTCTTAGACTTAGAATTTCAAGCTTTTAAATTTTTAAATTCTACTAATAGAAATTTTCTCGTGAAATTCTTGCGAATAGCAAAATTCTCATTCGTAATGAAATTCTAGCTTACGGCAAAATCCTCAAAATTCAAAGCGATATCCGCAACGCTTCACATCCGAAGTTCGTTTAGAATTTATAAAATTCCTCCCGCTTCAAGCGCCGTCCGTTTACTCTTCATCGTTAAAATTCTGTTTTAAATTCTACTTAAAAGGAGAGCCTTTGTTAAATTCTACTAAAAACGCCATTCGCGGGGCGTTTTGGACGAAACCGTTCATAGTTTTAGTGCTGCTTTTGCTGCTGCTAATTCCGCTAAGCTTTATCGATAACCTCACCTACTCGCGCTCCGAAACCAAGCAACTCGCGCAGGATTCGATCCTCACGCCGGTGGGTGGAGAGCTGCAAATCCAGGGCCTTGCGATCGTAGTGCCCTACGCAGAGATAATCGAAGCGATAGACAAAAGCAACAACGAGCTCGTAAAAAGGCGCGTAGAGAAAAATTTCATCATCGTGCCTAAAAACTACTCCCTCGCGGCGGAGATCGACCCCACCTATCTAAAGCGCGGGATTTTTCGCGTTCCAATATATAACGGCGACTTTGCGCTAAAAGCGGACTTTGAGGCGATAAACTATACCGAGCTCGGTGTCGATCCTACGCGACTAAATTTCGACGAAGCCGTGCTAGTGCTCGGCGTAGGCAATCAAAAATCCTTCACCGCCTCCCCCGCTTTAAGCTTAAACGGCAAGGAGCTTAAGCAATATCACGGCAACACCGAGGCTAAAATTTTCGATCGAAGCCTAATCTACAAGCTCCCCGCTTCCGCGCTGTCGTCTGATTTTAGCATCAGTGGCACGCTTAAAATTCAAGGCGGCGAGGCACTTCATCTAGCTCCGATCGCACAAAATAGCCGTTTTGAAATTAGCTCTACTTGGGCATCGCCTAGCTTTGGCGGCGGCTTTATCGCCAAATCGCGCGAGGTAGGCGCTAGCGGTTTTAAAGCTTCGTGGGAAGTTACAGGCTTAGCCGCAGGCATTGCTCCTGCGTGGCTTGCAGATCAAAACGACCGCGTCGCTATGACGAACTGGCGCAGCAACGACGATAGAAATGATGCCGTAAGTATCGGTTTCATCGAGCCCGTGAATAACTACTCGCTGATTAAACGCTGCACGGATTACGCTCTGTTATTCTTAGCGGTGCCATTTTTAGCGATCTTTTTGTGCGAGGTTTATACTCACGAGCGCATCCATCCGATCCAGTATCTACTCATCGGGCTTGAGGACGTCGTTTTCTACCTGCTTGTGCTTTCGCTCTCCGAACACATCGGCTTTGCGATCAGCTACGCTATTTCGGCGATCGCAGTCAGCGCGATAGTATTTTTCTACGCGAGCGCGATTTTTAAAGGCGCGCGCTGGGGCATTTTCATCACTTGCGTTCAGCTCGTTTCATACGCGATCCTCTACGTCATCTTAAATTCCGAAGACTACGCCCTATTAATGGGAAGCTTGATGATATTCGCGGTGATTTCGCTCGTTATGTATTTTACTCGCAAGCTCGATTGGTACGATACGGCGATCCCAAGCGGCGAGAAAAAACAGGAACAAGAGCCCGAAATTTAGCCTTTAAATTTACCGCTAAATTTAATCGCAACGGCCTTTGGATCTTTAAAATCCAAAGGCTTTTTAAATTTGCCCGCTAAATTTCAACTGCCAAAATTTCATCTATTTAAAATTTTACCCGCCGCGGCAGGCAAACCGCGGTGTGGGAGCAAGATGCGCGGCGGCGCGTTTTAAATTTAATTCCGTTAGTGCACCGAGCCGAACGGCGCATTTTAAAATTTAGCCCCGCGAGTGGAAGCATGTCGCGACAAAGACAAAATTTAAAGCGCGCCATTTTAAATTTTAAAATTTCATCTGCGCCGATTTTTGAGTATAATGAGCGAAAAATTTTAAGGATTTTGTGTGATACTTGCTATTGAGAGCAGTTGCGACGACAGCTCGGTCGCGGTGATGGATGAGCGCAGTTTCGAGCTGAAATTTTACGAAAAAATAAGCCAGGAGGCCGATCACGCCAGATACGGCGGCGTCGTGCCAGAGCTCGCCGCGAGGCTGCATACTGAGGCGCTGCCGCGGATTTTGCAGCGCGCAAAGCCCTATTTTAGCGAGCTTAGCGCCATCGCAGCGACCAATACCCCGGGGCTCAGCGTGAGCCTGATCGGCGGCGTGAATATGGCAAAAGCGCTCGCGCTCGCGCTAAATTTGCCGCTCATCGGCGTAAATCATCTCATAGGCCACGTTTACTCGCTGTTTTTAGGCAGCGAGGCGCGATTTCCGATGGGCGTTTTGCTCGTTAGCGGCGGGCATACGATGGTTTTGGATATCGGCGCGGCGGGGGGTATCGAAATTTTAGCGACCACCGGCGACGACAGCTTCGGCGAGAGCTTCGATAAGATCGCCAAAATGCTAGGCCTCGGCTACCCCGGCGGCGCGCTCATCGAGGAACTCGCAAAAGGGGGCGAGCCGAAGTTTGAGCTGCCCGTGCCGCTAAAGGGCGACAGGCGGCTGGAGTATAGCTTTTCGGGGCTTAAAAACGCCGTGCGCGTGCAGATAGAGAAGCTAAAAGAGGCGGGCGAGCTGGATGAGCAGGCGATGCGCGATCTGGCGCGCTGCTTTGAGGACGCGGCGTGCGCGCACATACTGGATAAATTGCAGCGGATCTTTGAGCTACGGCGCTTTGCACGATTCGGCGTCGTAGGCGGAGCGAGCGCGAATCTGCACCTACGCGGACTTCTAACGGATCTGTGCGAGCAGGCGGGCTGTGAGATACTTTTTGCGCCGATGAAATTTTGCTCCGACAATGCCGCTATGATTGCGCGCGCGGCGATAGAAAAGCTGCGTAAAAAGGAGTTCGTCTCGCCCGCAGAGCTGCAAATCGTCCCGCATCTAAATCTACGCTCGGCGTTTGAGTGAAATTTTAAAATTTACAAATAGTCTGCGCCCGCTAGCGAATTCTTGCGCGCTGGGCGTTTGAGCGAAATTTCACTCGGGCTCGCTCACGGTTGGATTTCGGATAAATTTCGCTTTAAATTTACACATCGCGTTTCGGGCTCGCGCCACGTTTTGTTAAATTTCTCTCGTGCTCGCGCCGCCATCGGTGCCGCTGCCGCTGCACATCCTCGCCGCTTGCAATATCTGCTAAATTTTGATCAGCTTGTTTACTCGTCATTTTTTATCCTTTATATTTAATCGTGCAGAAAAGTTACGACTTCATGTTCTTTTGGCAGAAATTTTCTACCATCGATGCCATCATCTCCGTATTCCAATAATGCTTCATTTAAAATTTCATAAATTTCATCCATTGAAATATCTCCAATGTCAGAATTTACGCTTTGGAATTTATATTTGATTTTAAATGGATTTTCCGTGAAATATTTACTCGTAGTCTCATCATAAATTCGCCTTATATCAAGCTCGATATTTTTACCTCTATAATGCAGTAGCCAAATAACTTCTCCTGTAAGACCATCTCTTGGGTCTGGCAAAGGCACTCTGCAAACAAACATAAACCAGGCATCTCTTTGTCTATCTATAACCCAATCCAGCTTATCTAGGTAGTAATCATCATAGACTATTGAGCCATATTTTAGGCAACAATTATTTATAATATTTGCAACATTGTATTTTTCCAAATCAACTTTAGAAATATGCTCCGCAACAAACGCCATTTTATTTTTCCTTTCTTACATCTATTAACGCTACACTAAAATCATCCTTATCCTCCCAGCCTGGTCTAAATTTAAAATCAATCAAAACATCTCTCAATATTTTAATAACTTCATTATCTGGAATAATAGAATTTATAACATTTACCTCGATAATTTTCCACACCCTTTGAAATTTGCGTCCATCCACTTCTTGATCATATTCGTAGTCCAAAATAATATCTAAATTATTTCCTTGAATATAAAGCCTCCATAGCTTTTTGCTCCCATAACCATAATCATACCCTTCATTTGGTAGTCTTTCAATTAAAAGAAACCAAATATCTTTTTGTCTATCAACAACAAAATTTCTAGGTAGTTCTTCATGATACGGACTATATTGATAAAAAATTTTGCTCAATCCGTACTTCTCATCATCCTCTTTGGTGATGATTGCATTTTCAAACGCCATTTCCTACTCCTTAAAATTTAATTCTCGGATTATACCGCGATATGTTTATATCCGTCTATGCGCTAATAATATAGCGTAGGAGTTAAATTTATAATTGATTTTGCTTTGAACCGCGCGCAACGCTCTCAGAAAATTTTTAAAATTTCAAAGCGTAGTTTAAATTTACAGCCGCGGCTCGGCGCGCTAAAGTGCAGACCGCCGCCGTATGTTTGAAATCCCGCTGCAAATCATGTGGCGCTACGTATTCAAAACCCGCGCATATCAGGCGCTGATGACGCGCCGAGTCGCGCGGGCTCGGTAAAATTTAACCGCGGCGCGCCTAAATTTCTATCGCGTAGGGGATTTTATCTTTTGCGCCGGCGCCCGCAAAGCCTTTAAGCCGCAGCAGGCAGCTGTCGCAAATCCCGCACGCAGCATCCTCGCGCTCGTAGCAGCTCCACGTAAGCTCTAGCGGCACGCCGATTCTAAGCGCTAGCGAGACGATCTGCGCCTTGCTGAGGTGCACGAGCGGGATTCTGATACGCGGATGAAAGTTGCGGCTCGTGCCCAGATCGAGCGCTCGCTCAAACGCGCCGATAAACTCCGCGCCGCAGTCAGGGTAGCCGCTGCTGTCCTCCTGCACTACGCCGATGAAGATCACGTCACAGCGCTCCTTCTCGGCAAGCGCGGCGGCGATGCTTAAAAACACGCCGTTGCGAAACGGCACATAGGTGCTCGGCAGATCTGAAAACGCGCTCTCGCCGCTTGGCGGTGGAATTTTATCGCTTTGACTTTGCGATGAAATTTCACCCTCTGCGCGCTTCGATGAAATTTTATCGCCCTGCTGCGGCTCGGCTCCGCTTTGAGGTGAAATTTCGCCGCCTTGCGGTGAAATTTTGTCGTCACGGGCTAAAATTTTGCTGCGCTGTGATGAAATTTCATCGCCCCCTAGTAAAATTTCAGCGTCTTGCATTAAAATTTTACCGCTCTGCATGCAGCTGTCTCGCGCCGAATCTACGGCGAGCGGAACGTCCGCGGGGCTCGTCATGAAATTTGACGCAGCAAAATTTTGCCCGCCAATCTCGGCATTAGTAGAATTTGCCGCGATAGAATTTTGCCCGTCTAGTTTGGCGGCGGAATTTGTCTCGATAAAATTTAGCTCTCCGAGCTCGGCATTCTTGGAATTTGCCGCGCTGTCAAACTCGGCGCTAGCGGAATTTGCCGCGGCGCCAAGCTCCGCAGCGCCCTTTCTTATCGGCAAGGTACCGTCCGTAAGGGCGCTTCCACCGATTTGCGCGATAAAGCGAGCGTCTAAAACGAACCTCTTTGCGACTCCCAAATCGTCGCAAATTTTACCGAAGCACTCGCGCTCCTTGCCCATCGTGCGCTGATCGTAGTCAAAGTGCAGCGCCACGATCTCGTAACCTTCGCGCTTCGCGATATAGGCGCAGGTCGCGCTGTCCATGCCGCCGCTGATCACGCATAAAGCTCTCATTTTCGTCCTTTTTTTGCTAAAATTATACGAAAATTTTATAAAAGAGGGGTAAAAATGATACTTTGCGAGCAGCCCTATCCCGAAATTTTGGACGCTATCGCGGCGGAGCTGGGCGGCGGGAGCGTCGAGCTAATTTTCGTGCGCGGCGAGGAGATGCGGCAGCTAAATGCGCAAACGCGCGGCATCGATAAGACGACCGACGTACTAAGCTTCCCGCTCGATCCTGCGGCGTTTGCGAGCTTCGGCGAGGATTTAAGCAAAGAAAATTCTGCGCATGAAAACAGCGGCGGCAAAATTCTAAACGCTGCGAATTTCGCTAGTGAAAATACAAGCGCTGCGAATGCTGCGAGCAAAAATTCCAATACTATAAATTCCAAAAATTCCGAGGACGAAAGTTCTGACGATGAAAATTTAAAGAATGAGAATTTTGACGGCGGGAATTTCGCCCCCGCCCTGCTCGGCTCGGTCGTGATAAATTTAGACCTCGTGGAGCTGAAAGCCGCGCAGCTTGGGCACGGCAGGGATGACGAGACGGCGCTGCTTTTTACGCACGGAATGCTACACGTGCTAGGTTACGACCACGAAAACGACGACGGGCAGATGCGCGCCAAAGAGTGCGAGATCATCGAGAAATTCCGCCTTCCAAAAAGCCTGATCGTGCGAACGGAGGAAAATGAGGAGTAGGCGCTGTATATCGAAAAGGGGCGAGCAAGGCATGCGCGGCGGCGTAAAATCTGAACAAAATTTTAAAAACGCAGATTGGGAAGCAAAAACTGCAAGCCCAAAACCGCAGCGATAAAAGGATTTTTAGGGTAAATCGCCATGATTTTCCAACCAAAATTTCGCATGCTCAAAATTTATCAATCGCAACTGAATGCATTTGTATGATTAACTACTTAATGGTAAATTTTTGTATTTAAATACAAATTTCTACAAACGGGGGTTTGCGAAACTCCGTCCCTAAATTTACTAATTTTAATAGAAATCGCTTTAATGCCGCCTACTAAATTTATGGAATCGATAAAAAGCAGATAGTCTTCGTCTTTATATTTTATCGGTCCGAAATAAATCAGGGTGTCTCCTGCGATCTTGTTTCGATAATCCTCAAAATCTATCCTGCTATGATATGAATCGTTTGAGGGGTCTTTTATAATCTTACCGCACTCTTGCGGATCTAGAATATACATAAAATTCGCAAAAGACATCTCGTATAACCGAAAATCTCTATACGTCATAATATACAAAAGCTTATTATCAAATTTATACAATGTAAACCCTCGCCCGATAAAGCCGTCCCTAATCGTTTTATCCATATCCATATACCAGCAATCGCCCATATTTTTCTTTAAAATGGGGTTATTGTAATCCGTCGTATCAAAAACCAGAGGTTTGATTATATTTATATTTTTCCATTCAAACAAATCATTGTAAAAGTCGTTGCAGAAGTCTCTTTCTTTTGATAAATGCTCTTCATATTCTTTTTTGAGCGTTGCATTTCTATCTATTTGCCAAAAGCTAACGGTTTTTCCGTTGAAAGTGGTTTCTCCTTCTACCATACCGGAAGGATTGCTTCTTACTACTTTCCTATCATTAGCTTTCCATAAAGCTATTTTTAAATCAAAAGGAATTTCCGTATCGCTTACATCGTTTGCATTCGCAAATAGTGCGAATACGATCATTAAGATAAAAATATGAAACCGCATAACTGCTCCTACTGATAAAGCTTCGTGTTTAAATATGAATTACTACAAACAGGCATTTGCAAAATACCGTCTTTAAATTTCCTGATTGCGACGTTGAATAGTTGTCCGCTGTGCGTATTGTCAAAATCTATGAAAAGTAGATAGTCTATATCTTTATAACGTATAGGTTCGGCATAAAACAGACGCGGTTTATATATGATATTGCCCGGAATTTCTAAATTTACCCTGCTACGAGAGTCTTTTGTGATTTTACTACACTCTTTGGGATCTAAAATGTAAGCAAGATTTGCAAAATCATCCGTCTGATATATATAAGGAGTGGTTTTGTAAATCATAATATACAAAAGCTTATTATCAAATTTATATAACGTAAATCCTCTCCCCGTAAAGCCGTCTCTAATCGTTTTATTCATATCCATATACCAGCAATCGCCCATATTTTTCTTTAAAACTGGGTTATTGTAATCCGTCGTATCAAAAACCAGAGGTTTGATTATATTTATATTTTTCCATTCGAACAGATCATCGTAAAAGTCATTGCAGAAGTCTCTTTCTTTTGACAAATGCTCTTCATACTCTTTTTTGAGCGTTGCATTATCTTCTATCGTAAAAAAATAAAAACTTTTGCCATTAAAGGTAGTTGCACCCCGGATCATAGGTTCGTGAAGAGCTTTTCTTACAACTTTTTTATCTTGAATTTTCCATAAAATAGGTTCCAGTTGCCATGGCATCGATGGATGCTTTATATCGTCCGCTTTTGCGAACGATACGACAAACAAGGTCGCTAAAATAAAAGCACGAACTTGCATCCATTGCTCCTTAAAATGGGATTTTGGAATTCTAAAAGCGTTTTTTGTTATTGGTTGCATAAGCTTATATAACATAATTACTTAATCTGATATAAAATATATTATCATATCCGCACAAATATGAATTTATGCATATACCGCCGATCTATACGGCAGGCTTTCAGTGTTTAAAACATCGATCAATTTTATTCACATTCATGAATATACGGATCTTTTAGGGTAAATTCGCCATGATCTCCCAACCAAAACGTCGCGTACTCAAAATTGTCAATCGCAAATGTCGCATGGTGCTCGCTGTATACCCTGCGCGACCTGCATTTTTTACCTTTGTAATCATAGTGATCTGATAGCTTTTTATAAAACTCAATGCTTTCGTTATCAAAGTCGTAGCCCAGCGCGATATCTTGATTTCGCCCGTCGTAGAAATGAATATAGTCGAAATCGAAGTTATAATAAACCTTGCAATGACCATTATCGCCGTTTATTATAGCATCGCCGCAATATTTTTCTAGCTTTAATTTCTCTTTTTCAAACTCATGCCGTAGCTTGGTTTGCTCAGACGGGTCTAAATTTTGTGTTTTCTCAGTAAAAAATTCCTCTTCATACCTAAGCGCCTTCTGCAATAAAATAGCCGCATATTCGGCTCTTTTAGAATAAAAATATAGAAAATAGGAGGCGTATAACATAAAGATAAAACCTGCAAAAAACATAAAATTTCTAAGTAGTTTTTTCAAATCGTCGCCTTTCTATATTCTATATCGGTGCAAATAGTTTTGCCTCTTTCAAAAAGAGCGATGACTTATTATTATCCCGTTAAGATTAAATCGCATTTGCAATTTGATATTATATTTTGATTTTAATCTGCTATAAGAATGACGGGACGTAAAATTTATCGTCGTATCATGTAAATTCCGAGGGTAAAATTTATGTGAATAAAATTCGCTTAACTGCACGCCTAGCCAAAACTCACAGAGTATGTATTTATCCCTGCGGACAAACCCCCAATCGCGCTGATTTAGAATTTAAATTTCTTAAACTCTATCTTTTCATCAAAAACCGACATCGTGCGCCGTAGCTCGTCTATATCGACATTTAGCACGGCTAAGAAATACTCTCGTAGCTGCGCATATTCATCCTTGTTTGCCATCAAAATATTCATTATATCAACGTTGGCGTTTTCTTTATATAGCACGAGCTGATCGTGAATGCCGAAAAATCCGAGGCTACCATTATGTAGATGCATAAATATCTTAGAGCCGTAAAGCAAGGTAAGTATCATAGTAAAAATACAGACTATATTTCTAACATTAACACTCACGCTTTCGTCGTCTCCGCCGAACTTAAGCGCAAGTAAAACCCAAGCGGCGATAACGATCTTAAGGGCTAGTGGCATTTGCTGCCTCCAACTCCATCTGAAATCGAAGCTAACCGCCATCGCACCGATCTTTTGTAGCTCAAAAAATTTCACAATTTCGTCCTTTTTATAATACGCGACGGCGGAGTTCGTCATCACGAAATATGCTTCGCCCTCGCGCCTAGCCGCCTCTATGAGTGGTAAGGGCACTAGAATAAACATTCGCAATACGCCTAGCTCGGGCGGCCCTACCACGATGACGGCAAAAAACAAAAATATTAAAAATACGCAGCACATCGCAGGGAACTGATATTTAACGTAATCGCGATAAAGATGATCCGTGATGATTAATGGGGCTCTGTCATAATCTATGATTATGGTATTATCCTTGCTCGAAAGGCTCGCGTCCTTGTCGGTATATGTTTCTGCGCTATCATCTGCAAGCTCCGAGCCATCTAGTTTTAAATCCCGTTTTAAATTCAGATCGCAAGCATCAGGCTTATCACTATCCGTCTGCGATCCGCAAGACGCCTTCGCGCGCCTTCTGCGCAAGGCCTCTCTTAGCTCATCTAAATTATCGCTCAAATCGTCTCCTTAAATTTTGCCCGAAATTTTGCCACTCTTTTTTAGCCCATCCCGCAAACAGATGCTGCAAAAAAGCGTCCGCGACGAATAAAATTTCGCTCGAATTTTAAAAGCTCCGTCTAGCCGAAGTTTACGGGGTCCATATCGATCTCGACGGGCAGATGCTCAAGCGCGCGCGCGGCGTTGATCAGCGGCACGTGCGAGCTAGCGCGCAGCAGAATTTCAAAGCGAAATTTCGACGCGATATAGGCGATACCAGCCTTGCCGTAACCGATAATCTCAAAGCTCTCGCTCGCCTTCTCTTTCAAATACTGTGCGGAATTTTCGGCAAGATTTTCGGTTTTTAAATTTATAAAATTTTGCGCAGTGCCGTTTCTTTCGGGCTTTAAATTTACGCTACCCGCGCCTGCGTCGCAAGCTGAAATTTGCGCGGCATTTTTTAAATTTGAAGCGTTTTTTTGGGGGCTTAAATTTGCGTTGCTCCCGCGCAGATCCGAGCTTTGAAATTTAAAATTTGACATCTGCTTACTGCCCTGCTGCGCAGAATTTTGCAAATTTAAAGCGCTTAAATTTGCCCTCCTCGCGTCCAGCCCGTCATGCAATACAAACGCGCTACTTCCCGCCTGTTTGCGGCGCAAAAGCTCAAGCGCCACATTCATTATCTCGCTAGCCGCTTTTTCGTTTTTATGCGAGATCAACACGCGCAAAAGCCGCATATACGGCGGATAGAGCCCCTCTCGAAACTCCGCCTCGTCGCGCAAAAAATCATCGTAATTTTCGATATAATCCCTAAAAAAGCCGCCCTGGCGCGTCTGTATGACGACCCTGCCCTGCCCCGAGCGGCCTGCGCGGCCTGCCACCTGCATCGCAAGCGCCAGCGTCTTTTCACGCGCCCTAAAATCGGGATAGCTCAGATGCTCGTCGATCCCCATTATCACCGCAAGATCCACGCCGTGGTAATCGTGCCCCTTACTAAGCATCTGCGTGCCTACCAGAATGTCGATTTTATGGGCGTTGAAGTTATTGAGCAGCGCCTCAAGCTTGCGCTGCGTAGTGATCTCGTCGCGATCAAATTTTGCGATGCGGGCGCTCGGGAAACGCGCCGCGAGTTGTGCCGCAAGCTCGCCGGTGCCGATCTTGCGCGCCTGCATCACCTCGCCGCCGCAGTTTTCGCAAGATGCCTTGTAAAACGTGCTAAAGCCGCAGTAATGGCACTTCAGTGCCGCAGCGTCCGCGTGATAGCTCATCCCGACGGCGCAAAACGGGCAGCGCACGATCTGCCCGCAGTTTTCGCAGACCATATATTTGTAGTTCGCGCGCGTGGGCAAAAACACGACCGCCTGCTTGCCGGCTTCGAGGCTACGCCCGATCTCGGTTAAAATTTTAGGGCTCAGTCCCGTCTCGCTCTCATCGAAAATGAAGCGCTTGGCGCTGCTAAAGTAGGTGCCGCGCAGGCGGAAGTGCGGCTGCTTCGCATAGGTGCTAAGCGCGGGCGTCGCGGAGCCCAAAACCACGCGGATGCCGAGCTTCTTGCCGACGAAAATCGCGGCGTCGCGAGCATTTAGGCGCGGCGCGGCGGCGGATTTGTAGCTGTCGTCGTGCTCCTCGTCCACGACGATGAGACCTAGATCGCTAAAGGGCAAAAACAGCGCCGAGCGAGCGCCCGCGATGAGCCGAATCTCGCCTGCGTTAAATTTTTCTAAAATTTCGCGCTTTTTTTTGGGCGAAATTTTAGAGTGCCAGACGCCGAGCCGCTCGCCGAAATAGCTCTGTAGCCGCTTCGTCATCTGCGGCGTAAGCGAAATCTCGGGCATCAAAAACAGCGCCTGCTTGCCCGCAGCGAGCGCCTGCGCGATCAGCGCAATATAAATTTCGCTCTTGCCGCTGCCCGTATCGCCGAAAATCAGCGACGTCTCATTGGCTTCGGCAAATTTACGCGCTTGCTCCTGCGCGGGGGCGAGGCTTGGAATTTTACCTATTTGAAGCGAAGATAGCGACGTCGGGACGGGGCTTTGTGCCGCGGCGTCTGAATTTTGAATTGAGATGGAATTTTGCGCTGAAGTAGGATTTTGAATCGAAACGAAATTCTCTCCCTCAGTAAAATCCCGCTCTTGGATCGAATTTTGCGCGATAGCGAAATTTTGTTTGTGTGTCGGCTCGAGGGCGGCAACAAAATTTATTGTCGTAGCGGGATTTTGAGCCAATGTAGAATTTTGAATTGAAACAGAATTTTGTTCATTGACAAAGTCCCTCTCTTGGATAGAATTCTGAGCGGAGGTAGAATTTGACGCCAAATTTTGCGAGGTAGGATTTGGTACCTGTTTTAAATTTTGCCTTTGCATGGAATTTGGCGCGATGGCGGAATTTATGACGGTAACAGAATTTTCTGTGGTAGCAGAATTCCTCGTCAATGTAGAATTTTGAATTGAGGCGGAATTGTGTGTGGCACTAAAATCATCGTCGAGCACAGAATTTTGTGCGGTGATGGAATTCTGCTCGAAAATAAAATTTTGTTCGCGGGTAGAAGCTTGTTTGCAAGCGGGGACCAACTCACTAACGGGAATTTGCTCGCAAGCGCAATTCCGCTCGGTAGTAGGGTCCTCCTGCAAATTCCGCAAATCCTGCGTCGTCTCACTCGCAGGCTCGAAAATCCCAAATGCAACGCCCTTTTCGCAGACATAGTAGTACGCGATAAAATTTGCAAGTGCGATCTGAAACGGGCTAAATTTAAGCTGCGAAATCTCTAAAATTTCCTTAGTTTTGAAGCTCGGCTTTGCAACCTCGCGCAGGATCACGGCAGATTTGACACTTGATTTTACGGGAACGGATACGATTTGATAAGTTGGGATTTTAAAATTTGAACTATAAGTAAGCGGCTTTAGGCTGGCGCCCAAAACCGCAACTTCATAATAGAGCATTTAGCTATTGAGCTAAGGATTGACAAAGAGGCTCTTGATGATTGCAGTCGAACGAACCTACATTTCTATCTTTATTTGCACCGGAAGTGGGTATACTAGCTTTTGTTGGATAATAAGAAAAAGTAGTCTTTTTTCCTGCTACGTTAGCGATATATTCGGATGTGGCATTATCACTACCGTCTTTTTTTAAAGTCCAGCCGTTCCTACCGCCATCTCTCATAGGATAGATAGGTTGCTGCAAAACGCCATCAAAAAGAGTGGCATTGTCTGAACCCTCCAAAGCAGGCCACGTAGTCACGCCTCTCATCATATTCTCGCTTCTAACTAGCGAAAGTCCGCTTCTAATAGCAGCGATGTCTCCGCGCATCTTAGCGATCGTGGCATCATCGCGCGTAGCGGCTAATCTAGGCACCGCGATGCCCGCCAAAATACCTAAAACGACGATGACGAAAACAAGCTCTATCATCGTAAAAGCTTTTAAATTTTTCATGTTAAATCCTTTGATTTAAAGTGAGATGATTATAGCCAAATTTAAATAAAATTAATTTTAGTTAAAGAAAAAATCCTGCATTTTAAATGGAATTTTATGAAATTTCATTAAATTCTGCGATTTTTTGCCCGAATTTTATGGACGTATCAGCCGAGATTTCAAATTTCAAAAACTCGCTTTGCGCTACGAGTACGATCGTCGAACCCAGCTCAAAATTTCCCAAATGATCGCCTTTTTTAAAGTTTAAATTTTCATATTCGTAAAGCGCCCCTTCCCTATTCGCGCACGCATTTGTCTGTATTCGTGTATCGAAATCAAATCTCATCTTTCCGACGTTTAAAGCGCCCACAAAAACCATCCACAAAATCCCGCCGTTTCGCATTTTGCACTTTAAAATTACGCGCTCATTTTTGGCGTAGAGGTTTGGAATTTTAAGTAAAAATTTCTTCGCCACGCTGTAAAGATCAGCGGGTATGTAAAGCGCCTCCGTCACGCTCAGATCGCACGGCGCGTGATAATGATGATAATCGCGCGGGCTTAGATAGATGTTTGCGTAGCTTAAATTTACGCCGCTTGTATTTTTGCGGCATTGGGCATCCTCTGCGCTCGTTTCGCAGCTCGCACCGCTTTTATCGCTATAAATTTCAGCTCGCACGCCGCTCGCGGAATAAGTTGCGCCGCTTTCGCCGCCCATGATTTTCGCTTGCGCGGCATCTGCGGCGTTATTTAAATTTTTAATGTCGCGGGTATCCGCTCCGCCGCTTTCGCTTGCCGTAAACGTGTGCCCCAATAGCTCGCTAAGGCTGTATTCGCAGCCTTTTACGCTAAAAGCTCGCAGATCGGCGCAGCATCCGCTCTCAAAGATCACGCCGTCGCTAGGGCTTATAAAAGCCGTCTCGTCTGCCGCTATCTCGCGCGGGCGCAACAAGCGGCGAGTAAAAAGCGCGTTTAGGCTCGCGTAGCTCTGCGGCGGATCAAATTCGCTCATATCGATTTTAAAAAATTCCACATATTTACGGTTGATAAAATTTTGTATAAATTTAGGGAATTTCACCGCGGCGATAACCCCGAAAATCCTCGAAATAAAACTTCTCATCTATGCCTTTCTAAGCTTAAGTAGCGCGATCTCCGCATCGGCAAAGACCCTTATCGGCGGGCCCCAAAACCCTACGCCGCTGCTTACGTAAATTTGCTTCAGCCCGTCGTTATACAGCCCGTAAAGATACTTCTGGCTAAGCAGTACCAAAAGCGTCCACGGGAAAATTTGCCCCGCGTGCGTGTGTCCGCAGATACACAGATCGACCTCGTCGCGCACGAAGTCCACGACGTATTTGGGCTGATGCGCGAGTAAAATTTTTGGTTTATCGGGATCTGCCTGCGCTAGCGCGGCGCCGAGATCGGGCTGCATGTATCCGAAGCGAAAGCCACTAAGATCGTGTACGCCCACTAAATTTAGCCCCTCAAATTCCACGCTTTCGTTTTGCAGCACACGCACGCCCGCTTTTTGCATCGCTTTTATAAGTCCGCTTGCGTCGCCGCGGTAATACTCGTGGTTGCCCGTGACGAAAAATATAGGTTTTTTGATCGCCTCAAGAGGCTGCAAAATATCCCCGAGCTCATCCGAGCGCAGATCAAACATATCGCCCACGATCAGCAGCGCATCGTAATTTAGCGAGTTTATCTGCGCTACGATGCCTTGCAAAAACTCCTTTTTCAAAAACTCGCCCAGATGTACGTCCGAGATGACGACGAAGCTTAGCTCGCGAGCTAAGCTTTTGATTTTTATTTCGCGCTCGGTGATTTTTGGAATTTTTAGTGCATTATAAAGCCCTTTAAAAATATAGCTAAACGCCATTATTACGAATGTTACGTCTATAAAGGTTTTTAAAAATTTTCGCCTATTTTCGCTAAATTTAACCACATGCGCAGCGGCACTTAGCACATCGTAAGCAAGGCAGATAAAAAAGAGCGAAAAGGATGCCGCCATGCAAAATACGCAAGCTTTATAGAGCAGCTCGTTTTTAAAGCTTCCATTAAGCCCAAAACCTACAAAAAATATCGCATCTAAAATCGCCAAAGCTACGCAAAGCAAGCTCAAGGCGGGGCGAAACGTAGCGAAGCCTTTATATGGCGTAAAGCGCGCGCTGATCGATCTATAGACGTAAAGATTAAAAAACAGAAATAAAACCGTGCCGACGATCGGGAAAATATAGGCGCTTTTCAAACTCTAGCCTTGGATATACTCGTCCAGCTTATCTTTATCAAAGCCCGTGATTTCTTGTTTATCGTCTAAAATTAGCGCGCCGCTCTTTTTAAATTTAGTGATGGTGCGCGAGAAGGTCTCGGGGGTAACATTTAGAATTTTGGCTATTCTGGTGTATTTCGTGCTCATAAAAATATCAAAATTCTCGTTGATAAACTTAGCGATCTTGCCGTCGCAGTTAAGCACGACTTGATTATCAAAGACCGCATTTAGCGCACGGATCTTCTCAGACATCGATTTTAAAAGCTCCAGGCAAATCTTTGGATCGCTCATAAACTCGTTTTTAAATTTTTCATAATCGATCTTTAGCACCTCGCCGTTTGTCGAAAACACGCCGCTTGCAGGATAGCTCGTCTCTTCGAAATTTACCATCTCTGCCACGAGCGAGATGGGGCGGATCTCGCGCATATGGATCTCACGCCCCTTTGCGGAGGTTTTATAGATTTTTAAAATTCCTTTTAGCAGGATTAATAGATACTGCGAGCGCTCGCCCTCGAAAAATAAAATTTCGCCCTTTTTGTAGCTTTTATGGATGCTAATCTGCTCCAAACGATTGATTTGCGCTGCGCTTAGAGCTTTGAAATAAGGAATTCTCTCAAGCATCGCCGCGACCTATTTTTTAAGCAGGTCTCTTATCTCGGTAAGAAGTTTAATCTCTTCGCTAGGCTCGGCAGGTGCGGCAGGTTCCGGCGCAGGCTCGGCTGGCTTTTTAAGCTTATTGATCGCCTTGATCGCGCAGAATATACAAAACGCGATGATGATAAAATCGACCGTTACCTGGATAAACGAGCCGTAGTTTATCGTAACGGCCGGGGTCTGCCCCACCGCTTCTTTTAGCACGATCTTAAGATCGGTAAAATTCATACCTCCCGTAAGAAGTCCTAAAACCGGCATCATGATGTCGCTTACGAGCGAGGTTACGATCTTGCCGAAAGCCCCGCCGATGACGACGCCCACCGCCATATCGATGACGTTTCCTTTCATCGCGAATTCTTTAAATTCCTGAATGAAACTCATATTGTCTCCTTAAATAAAATGCGCCGATATTAGCCTATTTTTGCTTTGTTTTTGCTTTTTATTAGGAAGTAAAAAGTATAATCCCAGCTTAAATTTAAACCCAAAGGACCTAAATTGTATCGCTTCGCTCCGTCGCCCACCGGCGATATGCATATCGGAAATTTACGCGCGGCTATTTTTAACTACATCTGCTCGCTGCAGGATAAAAGCGGCTTTATTTTGCGCATCGAGGATACCGACACTGCGCGCAATATCGAAGGCAAAGATCAAGAGATTATCGAAATTTTAAAGGGCTTCGGCATTAAATGGCAGAGCCTGTATTATCAAAGTAAAAATTTAAAATTTCATCAGCAGTTCGCCGCTAAGCTGCTCTCCGAGAAAAAGGCGTTTTGCTGTTTTTGCAGCGAGGAGGAACTGGAAGCGAAAAAGCAAGCCGCAAAGGACGCGGGCGAGGCGTATCGCTACGATGGGCACTGCGAGCATCTAAGCGACGAAGAGGTGCTAAGCTGCGGCAAGCCCTTTACTATCCGCCTTAAAAAGCCTGATCACGCGTTGGAATTTACCGACGCGATCAAGGGGCGTATCGCATTTGAGCCGCAGAACATCGACAGCTTCGTCATCATGCGCGCGGACAAGACGCCAACTTATAACTTCGCCTGCGCCTGCGACGATATGATGCAGGGCGTGAGCTTCGTAATCCGCGGCGAGGATCACGTCTCAAACACGCCAAAGCAAAACTGGATCCGCCAAAGCCTCGGCTACGACGGCGAGATCAAATACGCGCACCTGCCGATCATATTAAATTCTGAAGGCAAAAAGATGAGCAAGCGCGAGGATAGCTCCTCGGTAAAATGGCTGCTTCAAAGCGGTTACCTGCCCGAGGCGATCGCAAACTATCTAATCCTGCTCGGCAACAAAACGCCGCGCGAGGTCTTTAGTATGGATGAAGCGGTGGAGTTTTTCGATATCGCTAAAATTTCAAAAAGCCCGGCGAAATTTGACGAGGATAAGCTCGCCTTTATAAACCGCGAACATATCAAAAGAGCGAGCGAGCAGCGCCTGGCTGAGCTTTTTGAGCTTGAGCCGAAATTTGCACCTTTGATAAAATTTTACACTCAAGAAGCAAGCCTTATTCCGCAGATTAAAGAAAAGATCGCAGCGATCTACGGCGCGAAAGATATCCCGCAGGAATGGGCGGCGCAGGCGCAGGCACTGCGAGAGGCGATCTTAAATTTATTAAGCTCAAACGGCGCTCCAATAGAATTTAATGATTTCAAAGCGGCGCTTTCGCAGGCTACAAGCTTAAAGGGCAAGAGCCTATTTATGCCGCTTAGGTTTTTACTAACCGGCGCGCCTCACGGACCGGAGCTTAGCGAGCTGTATCCGCTGATCCGCGCCGATTTAAAGGAGATACTCGATGCTACTAAATAGCGTATTTTACGGCATTTTAGTAAGTATTCACTACGTGATTCAAGCTTATATGATGCTAATTTTCGTCGCCTGCGTTTTGAGTTTCATCCGTCCAAATCCGTTCGGTAAATTTTATAAAATCATCCGCGTGATCTCTGCGCTTACAGAGCCTGCGTTTGCGCTGGTGCGCCGCTATCTGCCTACGACTTTCGGCGGCTTTGATCTTTCGCCGCTTCTTATCCTACTCGTGCTTAACTTCTTTGACAGCGCGATAATCTATATCATCAATAGGACGGTCATTTGAAAATATTTCTGAAATTTAGCCTTGTTTTAGGACTGCTGTGCGCCGCAAGTAGCGGTAAAATTTTAAGCTACGAACAGATCAAAGACGAACCAAAATCCCTAGCCAAGGACTATTACATCTATCGCCTAATAGATGAGACGAAATACAACAAAGCGGAGATTAGAGCCTTAAAACAAAGTATCTTTCGCTACAAAGGCAAACTAAAAGAGAAGCTAGATAGAATTTTCGGCGCCATTCGCCCTCCTAAGCGTCCGGATCGCTGCGCAGGAGTAACGGCGGCAAATATTTTAGATGCAAATTTAACCTGCAAAAAGGCGCGCTCCTATCCAAATTTTATCGCCAAGCTAAGCCCGTCGGTGCGCGAGACGCTCGCTTCGCAGCTTGAAAAGTACCAAGACGCAGCAAGTAAAAACGCTGTAAATTTACTGCGCGGATTTAACGACAAAAATCCAAGCGAGTATTTTATGCAAAGTCGCAACGCGCAAAACTACTTTTTATATTACGACTACTTAAAAGGTGCGGGCAAAGACGCTCTGATCGACATCGACGCCGACGCAGCCTTCGTAAGCGAACTAGCTTCGCAAAAAGGTTTCAAAGCGGTTCTCAACGATGCGCTAATTAACCGCAAATACCCGCACTTGCGCCGCTCGCTCACGGGCGTCGATCCGTCGGCTGTAGAAAAGGACGTAGCGTTTATGCTGGGCGTAAATGCCGTCATGCAGGGCGATGAAGGGGCTGCGCTTGCATTTTTTAGCCGCGCGGCTGCTAGCTTTGAGAAGCCTCACGACGTACACAATGCGAAATTTTGGATCTACCTGCTAAATGGAGATCAAAACGTCTTGCGCCAGCTTGCTAGCAGCGATTATTACAGCCTCTACGCGCTTTATGCCAAGGAGGTCTTAGGAGATAGGAATTTAAACATAATCATCCCAAACCCCGCTAAAAATTCCATCGAAGGCTACGATATCACCGATCCTTTCGCTTGGGTTCGCACGAAAAATAGCGCCGATAAGATGTCTCGCGCGCAGCTTTTGGAATTTGCTAAAAAATTCGACACCAAGCAAAGCATCGGCGAGTACTCATACATCATGAATAAAGCAAGCGGCGGCAAGGATAACTTCTATCCGACGCCGTTTATGGAATACATCGGCGATGGCGACAACCGCCGCAAGGCGTTAATTTTAGCGCTCGCCCGCCAAGAAAGCCGCTTCGTGCCCGCATCGGTGTCTACGTCATATGCACTTGGAATGATGCAATTTATGCCGTTTTTGGCTAACGAGATCGGCAAAAAGCAACTCAAAATCGACGGCTTCGATCAAGACGATATGTTTCGTCCCGAGGTCGCCTACCGCTTCGCCAACATCCATATCGACTGGTTGGAGCGCAAAATTTACAGCCCGGTTTTCATCGCATACGCTTACAACGGCGGGCTCGGGCTCGTCAAAAAGATGCTTCAGCGCGGCGATATGTTTAATAAGGGCAAATTTGAGCCGTGGCTTAGCATGGAGCTCGTGCCGTATGCCGAGAGCAGAGACTACGGCAAAAAGGTACTCGCAAACTTCATCATCTACTCGCAGATCCTCGATCCGCGAGCGAAAGTCTCGGTGCAACAGGAGCTGCAAGATCTGCTGATCCCCTCTCGCAGCGATAACTTTCGCTAAGCTGGCAGCGAGCTTGGAGGATGATTTTAAAAAGCCGGTGAGCAAGGAATTTTAAAAGCCGTCGCTTCAACAAAAGCGCGAAATTTGCCCGCTAAGAGCTTAGACGAGCAGATCAAAACGGCGAAATTTTACCACGCGAGTAGGCAATGCGCTATAAAATCGTGCGAATTTATTTTGGCTTCGGTGACAAAATTTTATCTCTTGATGCTAGCCAAAGGTTATTTCTACCCTGCACGAAAGGTAACGCGCCATGCAAATTATCGCGACCGTAGTTCTCATAATAGCCGCCGTTTTGTGCGTATCGTCATTGAAAGACGAAAAGAAGCGCTCCGCAAATTTAGCGGCTTGCTTGTTTTTTATGGCGTTTGCGCATTGCGTGCAATTCGGCGTAGGGGACGAGAGCTACGTCCGAGTGGGCGGCGCGGCGCTGATAGTCTTTTTTATCTTTGCGCTTGCTTTTTTCGAGCTTTATTTCTGGGGCGACGAGCTTTGAAATCTAAAATTTATTGAAATTTTATCGCGGCGTTTTGTGAGCGATTAAATTAGCGCCAGAGCGTAGAATTTTAAGTGGCGTGAAATCAAAATCGGGCGTTTTCGGCTATAAAATTAAGCAGATACCCTATTCGCAGGTACCCTCCGCAAATGGGCTGCGACAAGTTTAAATTTAGCCGTTTTTGCGACCTGTTTGCGACGCTTTAAAATTTCGTAACTTCGGATATGCAAGCCGCCGTTTGAAAATTTCGGCAAGTTTTAAAATTTTAAATTTGCGCTTGTCGAACTGCGCCGTTTTAGCTAAATTAACCGCGCGGCGCAGAGCTTGCGAGCGCGAGATGATTTAATTTTACGACTTCAACTCCGCGCGAGCTTTGGCGGAATAAAATTTAGCGATTAAATTTACTATTTAAAAAGCCCTTTGATCTTGCCGAAAAACGACTTTTCGCCGCCTGCGGAGGCTGCGTCTTTATGATCTTCTGCGGCGGAATTCTCACTGCCGCCTTCTATCGTATCGCCGCTGCACGGGACGGAATTCTCGCCGCTTGCCTTCATTGCGCCGCCGTCTGTTTCCATTGCACTGCTGCCGCCCGTTACATCGACCCCGCGCAAGGTAAAATTCTCTCTGACCATCCTAACACCTCCGACTGCCTTGATGCACTCTATCGCCTCGCCGATCTGCTGCGCGGCGATTTCCGCGTAGATCAGCGCGCCCTGCGTATCGCAATTAAAAAGATTTGAAAACGACTCGGACCTATTCAGATCGATCGGATTGGGCTCAACCACCTCGGTAGCCTCAAGCAGCCCTACTCCAAGCTCTGCGGCGGAATTTAGCGCATTTAAAAACACGGGCAAATTCTGCGCATAAAACTCATCTATCGCCTCTTTTATCTCGCCGTCCGCTTCATAATCGCGCAGCAGCTTCTGCACGCCATCGGCGCCAAGATACGCACCGCAGCAGTAGTTTTCGACGATCTCGTTGTGAATTTGCCCGCTAAACTCCGCTAAAAATTCCGCCGGCAAAACCTCGCGCCAATCGCTTATGTAGGGTTTAAATTTAAAGCTTTGCGCCGCCAAAAAGCTAAACGCCGTGCCGCGCGTGTAAAAATACTCTCTAAAATAGCCCTGCGCCACGGCGAGGTGAAATCCGTGCGTTTTATTAAAAATGCCCCCCGTGCCGTACTGTAGCGCAGAGCGGAAGCCGTCCGCGTATTTTTCTACGTAAAATTCATCCATCCCCGCTTCGCGCGCTATTTTAGCGATAGCCTCAAAATCTCCCTTCTGCGCGAGCTTTAGCGGCTCAAAATACCACTGCGAAATTTCATCTTTGCCGATCGCGTGATAGCTTATGTCGTAGCCCACCCTCTCTCCTTTTAATCTTTCAGATCGATCTGCGGATGCCAATACATCGACTTTGAAACTTTGTGAAATTTCATCGTGGCGTTCAGCTCATTTGAGGTGCGGTAGTTAAGCACCAGCTCGTCCTTATCGCTCTTAGGCGCGGTGATCTTGTAACGACTCGCCCACGCGATCTTAAAAAGCTCCTTTTGTAAAAGCGGATCGCCGTCGTGCAGCGGCACTACGTTTGCATTTGCGCCGTTGATCTGTACCGCGAGGATCTGAATCTCTTTAGGATAAGAGGTGAGCAAAAACACCTCGTCCTCTGCGGCGTTTCTAAGCTCGGGCGCGACGGGATTTAGATAGGTCGCCACTGCCAAATAGCGATCGCCCGCGCGCACCGATTCAAATTTTTGCGTATAGGCCAGAAACTCGTTTTTAAGCGGATCGTGACGGGGATCGTTTGCGGAGCAGGAGTTTAAAAATAGCGCTAACGCGGCTAAAATAGCGCCCTTTGCCGCAACGCTTAACGAGCCCCTTGCCGCGCTACCTCGCGCGCCGCTAAAATCAAATTTCTTCATCGATCTTCCTTTGAAATTTTAGGCGCATTCTAACGAATTTTGCTTTTTAAAAGGCTAAATTCGCTACAATTTGCTCATCTTAAAAAGCCGGATTTTAAAATGAAAAGACTTGTTATCGCATTTTCAGGCCCTTCCAACAGCGGCAAAACGACGCTAATTTGCAAGATCGCTAAAATTTTTATCGCTAGCGGGCTTCGGACTGCGATCGTAAAGCACGATCCGGGCGACAAGGCGCGCTTTGACGTAGAGGGTAAGGACAGCGCCAAATTTAGCGAGCTAGGCGCCGAGACCGTCGTGATGAGCCCGACGCGGACGAGCTATTTTTCGCAGCGCTGTATGCAGATTGACGAGGTCGTGCGGATGCTAGGCGAGTTTGATATCTTGCTCGTAGAGGGGCTAAAGACGCTGCCGCTGCCGCGCATAAGCCTGTTTCGCGACAGGATCGATCCGGCGTATCTGCCATTTTCGGACGCGATCGCTTCAAATTTAAGCGGCGAGCAGATGGATAAATTTTGCCGCGTAAATTTTGACATCAACGACGCTGCGGGCATTAGCGAATGGATCTTAAAAAACGCCAAAAAAATGTAAAGGAAACGGAATGCAAGAGATCGTAAAATCAATCCAAAATATCGCGCTACAAATCGCCGAGGAGCTGAAATACGCGGACTTCGGCTACACCGATCATCACAACAGCACGGGCGATACGCAGCTCAAACTCGACGTAAAAAGCGACGCCATAATCGAGGCGGAATTTCGCAAAAACCCGCTCGTGCGCGCGCTAATCAGCGAGGAGAAAGAGGAGGCGCTAGAGCTTCGAAAGGATGCGCGCCTCATCATCGCCTATGATCCGCTCGACGGCTCGAGCTTGGTGGACGTAAATTTCGCCGTGGGCTCGATATTTGGCATCTACGAGGATGAAATTTCGCCCGCAAACTTAAAAGCGGCGATCTATTGTATCTACGGGCCGCGCCTTGAGATGGTCGTTTGCGAGGACGCGCCGAAGCTCTACCGCCTAAATCGCGAGGGCAAATTTAGCTTCGTAAAAGATCTACGCCTAAACAAAAAAGGCAAACTAAACGCCACGGGCGCGACGCAAAAGGGCTGGAATGAGCCGCACCGAAAGCTCGTGCGAGCGCTGTTTGACGAGGGCTACCGCCTGCGATACAGCGGCGCGATGGTAAGCGACCTGCATCAAATTTTATTAAAAGGCGGCGGACTTTTCAGCTACCCCGCTACCAGCGATCATCCGCGCGGCAAGCTTCGCGTAACATTCGAAGTGCTGCCGTTTGCGTTCATCTTCGAGCGCGCGGGAGGCGCCACCAGCGACGGCGCGAACGGCTCGCTTTTACAGCTTAAAATCGAGAAAATCCACCAAAGCACCCCTTGCTTTTTCGGCTCGAAGTACGAGATCGCGAAAATGCATGAAATTTACGGCGGGAAAAACTGATGGCGGATACCGAAAACACCGCGCCGCGCGACGTTTACGACGAAATTTTGGATAAAAGCTTGGCTGCGCTACAGGCGTGCCAGGCAGAGCACAACCTCACCAGCTGCCTGGAGTGCGAGAAGCTGCTAGATTGCGCGGTGCGCGACAAATACGTCAAGGCGGTCTATGAGAGTATGTCACACGGCGCGACGGGGGATTTTTCGTTTTAAAACGTGCTTTTGCGGCGTGATAGAGATTTTTGACGGACTTTGGCATAAATGCACCCCGCCGCCTTCCTCTTGCGGGCGCGTAATTTTTATGAAGTGAGCTTTGCGCGCAAGATCTCTGCAAACCAAGCTGCGGCGCGGAATTGCTCTGCGGTGCAGATTTAATACGGCGGCGCACAGGTTCTTGTTTTGCAGCACGGAATTTGCTCCGCTGCGAAACGATAAAATTTACGGCGCGATTTGGCGTCGCGGCGGGACTTGCTGTGCGGCGCATCTGTTTTGTGGGCCAGGTTTTGCGGCGGCCGATAAAATTTAAATATGGCGCAACCTAATTGTGAGGGGCGGCTAAATTTGAAGCGGGTGCACGATTAAATTTCAAGTGCTGCGGCAGGATTTTAAATTTGCGGATAAAATTTTAAGGCGCAAAATTACGCAAAGCAAAATTTCAGCCGCGATTTACGAGCGCGGATACGCAAATGTCTGAAATTACACAGAGCCCCGGCGGTCTAAATTTTACCGCCGCGATCTTAAAATTTACGCGACTAAAACTTACCGACTTGCGCGAGCCGCCGTTCGTCGCCAATCTTTGCTAGTTTAAATTTTGCCTTGCGAAATTTAGCTAACAAACTTAGCGGCGCAGGCGAGACGGCGGATTTTGCCTCACCAAATTTGAGCCATAAATTTAAATCGTAAATTTATGCCGTGATCCGTGCGTTAAAATTTAAAAGCTAAATTTAAAGCTCGGAAAGCGTGCGTGCCGTGCGAAGCGCTCGTTAAAATTTCAAAGCCGAAGCGTATGCGACCGCACGTGTCAAAATTTTAGAGCCAGAGCGCATACGGCGGCGATTGCGTTAAATTTAAAAATCGATCGGCGGGGCGCGCGGAATTTTAGGATTGATCCATTCGCGAAGCTGTGCGTCATCGATCTATTCGCAAAGCCGCGCCCATAGATTTTTTTCGCAGCGCCGCACGCCGAAATTTTAGAGCAAATTGGGGAGTACAAAGAGGGATGCAACCGTTCGTACAAGGGGTTTTGATGGGGCTTGGCGTTAGTGTGCCGATCGGCCCGGTAAACGTACTGATAATGTCCTACGCGCTGCGAAGCTACACCAAGGCGCTGTGCTTGGGCCTCGGCGCTATGAGCGCGGATATGCTCTATCTAGCGCTATCGGCGTTTGGCATATCGCAGTTAGCCAAAATCCCGATCGTTTTTGCCTGCATATCGGTATTTGGCGCATGTTTTTTGCTCTACACGGCGTACGCGATCTGGCATGGCGCGACTCGCTCGGTGCAGCCTGTAAGCGTCGGGGCTTGCTCGGGCGTGGCGCTTTACGGCAAAGGCTTTTTGATAAATTTACTAAATCCATACGTCATTATGTTTTGGCTCAGCGTCTCTGCCGGCACCGCGCGAGCAGATTTCGCGCTTGCTCTTGCGGGGCTTGTAAGCGGAATTTTAGCTTGGATCACGCTTTTTCCGCTTGCGATATATCTAGCTCGTAGCAAGCTTCCAAACATAGCAGTGCGGGCATTTGCATATATCTCGGCGTTTATTTTGGTATTTTTCGCACTAAAGCTTTTATACGCTATAATTTTCGGTAAAATTTAAACCAAAGGAAGGCTTATGAAACCGATTGAAATTCTAAAAGAGCTCATCAAATTCCGCTCGCTCACGCCTAGCGACGACGGAGCTTTCAACTACGTCTCGATGCTGCTGGCGGACTTTAGCGAGGATAGATTCGAGCTAAACGGCGTAACTAACGCGATTTTTACCAAGCGCTTCGGACAGGGTCCGCACCTATGCTTTGCCGGGCACATCGACGTCGTGCCGCCGGGTGAGGGCTGGGCGAGCGATCCGTTTAAGCCGGCGGAAGCGGATGGCTTTTTATACGGGCGCGGCGCGCAGGATATGAAAAGCGGTATCGCAGCGGCGATCTGCGCGCTAGCGGCGGCACGCGATTTTAAGGGCACGCTGAGCCTGCTGCTAACCAGCGATGAGGAGGGTGACGGCATCTACGGCACGCGCGAAATGCTTTCTAAATTGCGCGAGCAAGGTGCCCTACCCGACTTCGCAGTCGTTGCGGAGCCTACATGTGAAGTGCGCTTCGGCGATACCATTAAGATCGGCCGCCGCGGCTCGATTAACGGCATCCTCACGCTCACGGGTATCGGCGGGCACGCGGCCTACCCAGATAAATGCATCAATCCTGTCCACATTTTAGCGCCGGTGCTTGCAAGTCTTGCGGGGCATGATCTGGACGCTGGTAGCGAGGATTTTGCTCCAGCTAAGATAGTCATCACCGACATTCGCGGCGGTTCGCAGGTAGTAAACGTAACGCCCAAGGACGTGCGCGTGATGTTTAACGTCCGCGGCGGCGTAGGGCTGGGGCTAGAAGACGTGCGAGACTACGTACTGAGGTTATTTGAGTTAGATGCAAAAGACGCGCTATGTAACGAAAGCGAATCCTGCGGCAAGCTAGAAATGAGCTGCACCGCGCAGCTGCGAGCAGGCGCGTCGCTACACCTTGCGCTAAAAAGCTCCTCAAAGCCCTTCTTGACTCAACGAAACTCCAAAATCGTGCAAAAACTAAGCGCTAGCGTGCAGAAGATCTGCGGCGCAGCAGCCGAGCTAAACACCGCAGGCGGCACGAGCGACGCGAGATACTTCGCGGAGTTCGGCGTGGAGACGGCGGAGTTTGGCGTGCGAAACGACACGATCCATCAGATCAACGAACGAGTAGAGATTAGCGACGTCGAAAATCTAGCTAAAATTTTTAGCGATCTGATAGAAAATTTCGACTAATTTAGGGATTTGGCAAAGCTACGTAGATTTGATAAAAATTCTGCGTTCTACCAAACTTTGCTGAATTTGCCGGGGTTTTCACTCGTAGTTGCTTGGCAAATTTTATCTTTGCGGTGCATATTGAGTAGAAATTTCGCTCTGCACCGCTTTTGCCAAGAATTTTATCTACAGCACGCTTGCCGCTTTTACAATTACTTTGCTATGCAACATCGCTTTCGCAAGAAACTCTAGCAAAACGTCGCTTTCGAAGGCGAGCTTTGACGATAATAACACTGCCTCTGCTAGGAATTTTTTAAAAGAATACTGCTTTTGCGCGAATTTCAGCAAATAGCGCGATCTTTGCGTAAAATTCCTCTCGCTCTCTTCGCGTAAAATTTCATCTTCGCCAGGTGTCTCTAGTAGCATACTGCTGTACTTTGGCGCCTCCGCGAAAATTTTATCTTTGGCGAGCCCGCTGCTTACGCAAGAAGCTTGGTTAGGACAATGCCATTTCTGCTGGGATACCGCCCGCTTCGTGGATTTATAGAATTTTACTTAGTCACGTTGCCGCTGAGATAAATTCTGCCCCGCTTACCGCTTCTGCGCGGATTTTAACCCCGCCTGACAAGCGCAATTAAAATTCTACTTTGCTTTGATACGGCAACGTGAAATTTTGCCCGTACGGCATAGGACATAAAATTTTAAACCTATGCAAAATTCCGCCTCAAAATTTGCTATCCTTGTCTATTTTCACGAAAGGGGCTGCAAAATTTTGCTGCCTCGCGCACTACCTCACTAAATGCACGAGATGAAAATTTATCGAAGGACTTCAGCGCAGAATTTCGCGAGGCTAATTTTATCACTGCGAAAAATTTCAACCGCTCATAGCAAGCGTCTGCGGCGCGATAAATTTAAAGTTAGGACTTGAAAGCCGGCTTAGCAGGCTCCTTGCTAAATTTTAAATATTTCAATTGCTGTAAAAACTACAAATTTACAAAATCGCTTTATGAAATTTCGCAGCGTCGCGCGGTGAAATTTTAAAATCAGCGCCGTACCTGTAAGGCAGAATTTAACGGAATTTTACTTGCCAAATTTGGTTAAATTTTCTCTTTCAAAGTTTAGTAGCCACGCTTTGGTAGCTACGCCGCCCGCGCCGCTGTATCCTCCGAGCCCGCCCGTAGCTACGACGCGGTGGCACGGCACGATGATGGGGATTTTGTTTTTGCCGTTTGCGCTGCCTACTGCTCGGCTTGCGCGCGGTCTGCCGATAGCCGCAGCTAGCTCGCCGTATGTTACGACCTCGCCGTAGGGGATCTCTAAAAGCGCGCTCCACACGGACTTTTGAAACTGCGTGCCATTTTGGCTCAGTTTAACGCTAAAGCTTTCAAGCTCGCCTCTAAAATAGGCGCCAAGCTCGTCGGTGCAAAGAGCCAAATTCCTTCTTAAATCGCTAAGCCTTAAATCGCGTCCTTTATCGTCCGCTGCACGCACAAAGCCTAATTTAGGCTCTGCGTCGTGTTTTTTAAAGATCTCATCATTGGGCCCGCAGACAGAGCTTTTGACCCAGTCGATGCTGCAGATCCCGATCTCATCATCACAAATTTCAAGCATTCCGACGGGCGAATTAAAAAAGGCTTTTTGCATCTCAATCCTTTCAAATTTTTACTGGTTTGATCAAAAAAATTTTAAAAAGCGCTTGCCGCCGGTGCGAGCTAAAGCTCGGAAACGGCAGAATTTCACGCTGTAACGCGAATTTTTTAAAATTTACACGCGAGGCGCCGCAAAGCCTCTACTCAAACCGCATGATGTTTACTAAAACCCCGTCGAAAACGTCCTGCTTAAAGAGCTTGATCTCGCGCACGATATCTGCGTTGTCGTCGTCGATGACGCCGTTTTTGACGAGGCTGTCCTCGATGAGCTTAAAGATAAAGGCGTGGTTGCTGACGTCGGAGATACCGCTTTTAAAGCCCATTTCAAGGCGCACCGGCACGCCTATGTGCACGCCGCGCAGGTCCTTGGCGATGTAAAGATCGGCGATCGTGCGCACCATTTTTTTAGCCATTTGGTAGCTCGCCGTGGACGACAAAATATCATTAAGACCGAAATTCTCCATCAAAAGTGGAATACGAACGCGCGCCAAAACCCCTTCGCCCGGCTCGCTCGCACTCTTTTTCAAAAACGAAATTTTAATCCTATGCGCGATGCCTATGAAACGCGGCTTAAGCTCGATGAGCCTAGCTCTAGGCGCTTGCGGTAGCGAAATAGGATGCGAAGCGCTTGCGATAGGCAGAGCCTGCGGACACCCAGGCAGGCTCGCGCGACCTTTCGCAGGCGCTTTGCGCGCAGACTTGCCATAGAAATTTACGGGCTTAGCCGCAAAAGTTGATTCGCTCCCGAAAGCTGCGGACGCGGGCTCATCACTAAGCGCCCCTTCCGCCATAGATGAGGCAACCGTAGAATTCTCACCCGTTAACGCAGGCTGCATGGGTTGCTCAAATTCGGACGCAAATTTATTTCCCGCTTGCGGCGGCAAATTTGAAGGGTGCCGCTCTCGCGCGGAGCTTTTCTGTGCTAAATTTTGCTCGTCGGAATTTTCGGGCGCGTAATTTTGCCCTTTTTCCAAAAACATTGAATTCTCACCGACGAAATTCTCATCTTTAGGCGTAAATTCCGAGGCATTTTCTAAGGCAAAATTTGCAGCACGGCAGCTAGCAAATTTAGCGCTTTGCCCCTTGGAAAACTCGGAGCCTTGAGGCTTGTAATCATTTGCGCACTTTAGATCAAGCGCGGAATTTGCGAAAGTGGAATTTTTTGATGCAGATCTTTGCGCCGTAGAATTTTTACTTCGTAGGTTTGCGCCTTGTTCTGCTACAAACGAATTTTCAGCTGCAAAATTCTCCGTTTGCACCATAAAATTAGAATTTTGCGCCTCAAATGCGGAATCTTTCACGAGCGCAGAGCTTTGCGCGGAAATAAAATTTCGCGATGCAGGAATGAAACTTTGCTCTTTGGCAGAATTCGCAGGCGCAGAGCTTTGCGGCATAAATTTTTCACTCCTCGTATTTGCGCTCTCTTCGAAACTAGCGGCGAGCCCCACGCTCATGTCATCCTGCGCAGCGTCATTTTGCAAAATTAAATTCTCGCGCGTCGTATCCCACGCGGTATCTGCGCAAAATTCCGCCTGAGCCACGCCATAAAATTCTGCTTGCGAAGCATCTTGAAATTCTGCTCGTGAAGCAAAATCTCGCGCACTCTGAGCGCCGCGCGCAGAAAAATCTCGCTCGCCGCGCCTTGCGTTTGTAGCATACGAAGTCTTTGCCAAGCTGCCGCCAGCCTCGGACGAAACCGCGCCCGAATCTCCGCCGCAAAAGCTACCAAAATCGCAGGCGCCGTCAAACTCCGCATAGCCATCTGCCGCGCGGAGACGATCTGCGCGGGCTTTCTTTTTGGGCGTAGAAGAGAGCGTGAGCCTACCTGCAAGCTCGCGTCCGCCGGAGTTTAAAATCCCAAAAATTCTAGCTCTAAAGCGCTCAAACTGCTCGTCACTGAGCGAAATTTTGTCGTTTAGGCTCTGCACGCCGAAGTCTGCGGCGGTAAAATTTACGATCGCTCCGTCCCTACTCGCGACGCGCACACGACCTTTGACCGAGCCTTTTAACTTAAAATCGCTGCCTGCGAGAATTTTTTTCATCAACTCCTTCGGATTGTAGGGCATTTTAGCGCTCGCCAAAAACCACTTCATTAAATTTAGCGACGAAGCTTAGCGGATTGACGCTCACGCCGTTGATCGCGATGCCGAAGTGCAGATGTGGGCCGCTAACTCTACCACTCTCGCCCGAAAGTGCGATTTCATCGCCTTTGTGAACGTGATCGCCAAGCGCCACTTTGATCTCGCTTAGATGATAGTACTGCGAATAGATGCCGCCGCCGTGATCGATCACAACCGAACCGCCGGCGTAGTAGCGATCTTTGGCGATGACTACGACGCCCTCGTTGGCGGCGCGCACCGCAGTGCCTACTGCGGCGCGATAATCGGTGCCACTGTGATAGCTTTTAAGCTCGCCATTAAAGGTGCGGGCATTGCCGAATGCAGAGGTTATTTTGGAGTTTAAAGGTAGCTCAAACGGCGTGGAAAAAAGATAGCGTGGCGTGGTGATCGCATAGATCGCGTTGGCTTCGTCGAGCTCTTTTTTGATACGCGCGGCGGCTTCTTTGGGTGGTTTAACTTTACCAGGAGCGACGCTTAGAGCCTCTTTTTTATACTCGCCCTTTTTCAAAGCGACGATCTGCTCGTGGCTGCCGCTTTGATCTACTATTCTCAGCGAAAAATCTCCCTTAGCGCGGTAATTCGCCGCTAAAACGGCGATTTTATCGCTAGAATTTGGAGCCTCGATGAGGGGGATTTTCTTTGAGCCAAAGCTCAACTCGGTTGTGCTTTTATCTAATTTTAAAATAATAACATCACCATTTACTATGTCTAAAGCGAAAATTTTGATCGTCAAAAGTGCAAAAATAGCTAGAAATTTCATAAATTTTCCAAAATTCGTTATTTTTCATCAATTTTTTGTTAAAAATTAGCTAAAACAAATGAAATTGCTGTTATAATAACGAAAATTCAATTTTAAAAGGATTAAATGATGAAAAAGTTTTTGCTTCTAGCATCTGTTGCACTTTGCGGTCTTTTGCACGCGGACGTCGTGGCAAATCAAGAGGTTATAGCGGCGACTAACGTCGTTAGATCTTTCGTAGCGGCTAATAACTTCGGCACCGATGAGCGGTATCTGACTAGCGCCAAAGCCGTCGCAATCCTAACCGACGTAAAACGTTTAGCTGCGGGCGCATCGCTACAATACGGCGATGGAATTTTCAGTGTCAAAGGCGAGAACGGTGAGTGGAGTTCGCCGATTTTTATCAAATATAAAGGCTATGGTGTAGGCTTACAAGCAGGCTACGAGACGAGCGACATCGTGATGATCTTTCATACTACGAAGTCATATCAAGACATTTTTACCGGCACAGACACCCTTGAGATCAATGTAGGTGCCGCAGCAGGCGGCGTAGGTAGAAGAACCGGTCGCGCAACCGATCTGCCTGATATTTCTGCATGGATGGTAAGTCCGGGCGAGCAAACAGGCGTCTACCTAGGCGTATCGATCGACAACGGCAGAATCACTATCGACGATCAACTAACTAACGACTTCTATGAGAGAATTTACGACTACGAGGACATCTTAAATGACTCTCCGCGCGCGAATAAATACGCAAAAAGATGGAAGGAAGTGATGAGGAAGTATTTTACAAACGGCGAGAAATACGGTGCTAGCAGCAGTGCAGCGATACCTGTAAATCACGTGCAGAAAAAATATCCTGATGGTAAGCCGATCATCTCAAACCGCTCTCCTAGAACTCATGCTAAGGCTACGCGAAGCAAAAAGGCTAAAAAAGCAAAATAAATTATCGAGTTAAGCCCCGCCTATGGGGCTTCTTGTTTTGGATTTTGCGTTGAGTTTGTGCAAGAGCGCCTAGATGTGAAATCGAAGCGCATAGGTTATTTTAAAAAGATTTATTGGTTCTTTACTAAAGTATTTTATTTAATTTTTATGAGCCATTTAGATATTATAAAAACCGATAAAATTTTATGAAATTTAACGAAATTTTTATAAAATTTAATCAGTTTTTTATATTTTTATCACTACAATTATAATTCTTGTCTCGTTAGCTCAGTTGGTAGAGCATCTGACTCTTAATCAGGCGGCCGTAGGTTCGAATCCTACACGGGACACCATCTATCAAATTTCCCCCCGATTTTTAGTTTTTTGACTTTTTTAAAAGCCCTGTTTTACGGCTTTTTCAAATTTTTTCAAAAAAATTTCAAATGCTAAAAACGCTAGCTTATACAGGCAGTTTAAGAGAAACTACTATATATTAAAAAATGTATAGTAGCTCTTAAGCTTGCTAAGCTCTTTGGAAACTTTTATAATTTGTCTTACCATTATTTCCATATCCACCTATTAGTAAATCGCCGCTGCCTTTACCCATTAGCGTATCATCGCCATATCCACCGAATAAAACATCGTCTTTGTAGTCGCCCGTTAAAAGTCCGCTTGGAGTTACGCCATAGGGGAAAAATGACGATGATAAAGGTCTTGCATAGACTGTTTTGTCGGGCATTGTTACTTTTAGAATACCTTTTTGCAAAGCGTTCATATCAATATCTGATAGTCCGTCGCCCGTTATTTTGTCCCATAAATTTTGTGCCTGTTTACGTAAATCAAATATGCCACTATCTTTTCCGTCCAACTTATCTAATAAATTTCCTATGTCATACCATAGTGTTATCCAACCGACAACAGGGATAAATTTAGTAATTGCAATAAGCCCGAAATCCACAGCTGCGCCCACGACAGTATGCCCAAAACTTTGACCGTCAGCTATACATCGACTATACCAGCCAAAGCTTTACCAATTCCAACATATCCTGCAGCTCCCTTTAATCCATCTAACTCCGGTTTTGTATATCTTTTGCCATTTATCTCAACATATTTTTCTAATCCAGTAAATGACATATCGGCACCAGAAAGTGCATCTTTCAATAATTCAGTTAATTGTCTAACCAAATCACTATTTTTTCTAAGTCTTACTTCTGCTTTGTCTAATTCTTGTTTAGCAACTAATTCTCTACTCATGTTTCTCTCCTTTTTAGGTTGAAAATTTCTTTTTAACCAAATTTAAATTTATATGTTTCTTATCAGAAAAATATTTTTGTAAATCTAAATAATCTTGCTTATGAATTATATAAATCATATGAAATTTTCCACCATATAATCGTATATCAATTGTAGCTAATCTCCACAAGTGACCACCAATATATTGCGGATAATCAAAAACAATAGCTGGATACAACGAAAAACCTTTCAATTCTCCGCCTAAAATCAAATGAAAAATAAGTTTAAATAAAAAATTTAAAAGAAACCAAAGCATATAATAGACCATTATTATAAAAACATATAGCAATGATTTTTCACTAATTGAAATTGAAATAATTAAAAAAAACAGAAACAAATGAAAATATACTCCAAGAGAATACGAAAGCTTAAAATTTCTTGTAATAGGCTCTAAATCTATCAAATTTTTAACCCTTTTAACTTCTCCATTTATGATAAATTCTATCGTTTTATTTGTAAATTTGGTTTCGCATTTGTTTTTGATAATGTAGTAATAAAAGGCCCAAATAATATGTAAAATTACAAACGCAAAAGGAAAATATAATAAAATTTTAATTTCTTTTGTGTGTATATTGTCTGTGTAATCAATACAGGCAGTTGATAAAATCACAAACGCTCCTATAAAACAAAATAAATCCAAATTTTTAAGAAAGAATTCGTAAGGATTTTTAATTACTATCGGCTCTTTATCGTAATCTCTTTGATTAAAATCGCTTAAATTTGCGTTTTCGTTTGAGTTTAAATCCCGTTTTTTAACATTTTTATTCCAGTTTTCAAAATTTTCCAAATTTTATCCTTCCGTTTTATTTGCTTTTCTCGTCATTACGGTAAACTTTGCAAGCGAAGCAATCTGCCGACAGTGAATGTTATAAAATCTCAGTCCTTTTCTCGCCTTGATTTGGTTGTTTTTACGAATTCTATATCTACCTTACTTAAGCAGCTATAAATTCCCCGTGAGTCTTTAGCCGCTTCACTTACTCCGCCCATTCGTAGATCAGCTCATTGATAAGAGCAGCAGCCTTAGAGCCTTGCTTTACGGTATTAGAATTCTCATTTATCGTTATCTCTTTGTAGTTTAGATCAATGCTTTTGATATTATTATCCGCAAGTGAGCTTAATTCTCCTTCGTCGGTAATGCCGTTAGAATTCTTATCCTTCCAAATTCTAAGCTTATTAAATATCTCATCCTTTTCATCTATTACGTTGTCGCCGTTTAGATCATAAGCTTTTAAAGCCTCATATCCATTGGTCGCTTTTTTGTCTGTGTATCCGTAGATGGTATTTGAAATAGTATGATTTCCAAATAGTTCATTTCCATTGTCTATTTTACCAGATACTATCATCCCCCCCCCCCCCCCCTATCCCTCAAACAGATCAAAATTTTATCTGCAAACTGCCCAAATTTTAAAACTCAGCTTTTTGCAATGGGCGATTTAGAATTTTAGAAAGAGCGGCGCGGAAGCGAGGATAAAATTCATCCGCTTTGCGTAAATTTTACGTCGTAGTATTCGAGCAGAAGCGGAAAGCAAAAGTAAAATTTAACGGATAGCGCCCCATTTTTATGTGTACTTAAACAATACGATTAACGCTAATACTTTTTCCTAGATACTAGATATTAAAGTTGTCCGCATTAAATTCGCCATCATTTTCGCGTAGTCTTATTTTACGCAAGCATGCGATGAAATTTCAAAATTTCAAATTTTGCGCCGCAAATTCCTAGCTATTGCCGCGCAATTGTATTGTTATGTATATGTATTTTAAATCGTGGCAAAATTTAACTCAGGGCGATTCTAACATCTTGGTCGAAGCGCCCATATTAAATTTAAAATTTATCTCTAAAGCATGCGCCCCGTCTTAAGGATTCGATAACCATCAACTTGCCCCTTCGCGCGCCAAAACGACCTTGAAAGTTTTTAAAATAATGACGATGTCGTTCCAGATCGACCAGTTTTTCATATACCACGTATCCATGCCCGCCCTGGTCGCAAAATCCACATCGCTGCGCCCGCTTACCTGCCAAAGCCCCGTGATACCGGGCTTGACGGCGAGTATGAGATCAGCGTATTCGCCCATATCTTTGCGCTCGTATTGCGCGCACGGGCGAGGGCCTACGATGCTCATTTCGCCCTTTAGGACGTTGATCAGCTGCGGAAGCTCATCTAACGAACTTTTGCGCAAAAAATCGCCCAGCTTCGTGATGCGCGGATCGTGCTCGTATTTGTGATATTTTTCAAAATACTCCACCTCTTGCGGATTTTGCTTTAGGTACTGAGATAAAATTTCATCGCCGTTTTCTTTCATCGAGCGAAATTTCAGACACCCAAACGGCTTGCCGCCAAATCCCATCCTTTGATGCGAAAAAAATATGCGCCCCGCGGGCTCTTTTAGCTTCATCATTAGCGCGATTATGCCAAAAATCGGCACCAGCAAAGGAAGTGCTAAGAAAATTAGCGCCAAATCAAGCCCGCGTTTAAGCGCTAAATTTAGAGGACTTTTCAGAGAATTTCGTATCGCAAAGAGGCTTGTGCGTGATGCAAAGACGCTGTAAATATAGGTCTGCGTGAAGTCGTACGAACGCAGCACTGGGGTAAATAAAATTTCTTTATTTTCCCTGATGTTGCTCTCGATGAGCTCGTTTAAAGCGCTCGCTTCGAGCCTGCTTCCGCCGATAAATAGTACGTCGTAATCCCTGCCTAGCGCTCTTACATACCCAAGATATGCGCTTCCTAAAACAGCGCTTTCAAACTCCTCGCCCTCGCCTAAAATTTTTGCCCTCTTTTGCCATAATCCAAATTTAAAAAGCTTCCTTTTCGTTATGAGCTTAAAAAGCGGCAAAACCACCGCCATAAAGGCAAAACTCAAAATAAAACTGGCGCGCGAAAATTCGTAATTGACTTTGATTAAAGCAAGTAGCGCGAGGCTTAGCAAAAGCCCCAAAAAACAGCTTTTTACTAAAATTCTACTCTCGTGCCAAAAATCATATCGCCTCGAATAGATCCCCTGATAAAAAAATAGAAATATCATTATGACGTAGGACGGCGCGAAGCCCTGATACCTGCCGATATCCAGCAGCACGCTATCGCCATAGAGCAGATTTTTAAGCACCACGGCAAGTCCGAAGCAAAGCCAGATGCCGAAAATATCGACCGCCAAGATTACCAAAACGCAGAGTTGCTTTTTCATCCTAACTCCTATTAAAATCATCTTGCAGGCGCACGATATCATCCTCGCCGGTGTAGCTGCCGACTTGAGCTTCGATTAGCACGACGGGGATTTTGCCCTCGTTTGCAAGGCGATGGACCTCGCCCATCCTAATGAATGTTGATTCGTTCTCGCGCAGCAAGAAATTTCGCTCGTTAACAGTCACGGTTGCGGTGCCGCTAATGACGATCCAATGCTCATTGCGATGATAATGCTTTTGTAGCGATAATCGCTTGCCAAGCTTAATGACGATGCGCTTGATCTTGTAACCGCGCTCATCTTCGAGTACCGTGTAACTGCTCCACGGGCGGTGCGTCGTTACATGCACGCGCGCCAAATCGCTATCCTTCAGCCGCTCCACCACCTGCTTTACCTTTTGGGTAGAGCCTTTTTTGCATACGAGCAGGGCGTCCTTGGTATCGACTATAGCGAGATCCTCGACGTCTATGGCGGCTATCGTGCGGCCCGAGCCGATGATGAGATTGTTTTTGGAATTTAGAGTAACATTTTGCTCGCTTGCAGTGTTGCCGTTCGCGTCTTTAGGTAGTTCGGCGTCTAAGCTATCAAAGCTTCCCAGATCGCTCCAACCGATGTCTGCAGGCACGACTTTAGCAAGACTCGTGCGCTCCATAACCGCGTAGTCGATGCTATCTGCGGGGATTTTTTGCATATCTGGGAGTTTGATTCTAACCGGATTTTCAGCGTTAGAATTTTCGTGCGCGCGAACGCAGGCTTCGTAAATTTCGGGGCTGTGCGCCTTTAGTTCGCTTAAAAATACGCCAGCTTTAAACATAAACATGCCGCTGTTCCAGTAAAAATTCCCCGCCACTATGTAGCTTTGCGCTGCCGCAAGCTCAGGCTTTTCGTGAAATTTTAACACGTCCTCTCCGCTTGCTTCGATATAGCCGTAGCCCGTATTTGCATCCGCGGGCTTGATGCCGAACGTCACCAAAAACCCCTGCTTTGCAAGCTCGCGTGCACGCAAGACGCTGTTTTTATACGCCGCCTCATCTCTAATTAGATGATCGCTCGGCGTTACAAAAACAATCTCCTCGGCCTTTAAGCTCAAACACGCAAGTGCGATCGCAGGAGCCGTGTTTTTGCCGACGGGCTCGAGTAGAAATTTCACGCCGCGCGCGCCTAGGGCCTCAAGCTGATCGAGCGCCAAAAAATACTGCTGCTCATTCGAGACGACGAGCGTGCGCTCGCATAGCGGGGAGTTTCGCTCGTAGCTCATCATAAAAAGCGAGCGATCGTCAAAGAGGCGCACGAACTGCTTTGGCATAAGCGTGCGGCTGATAGGCCACAGCCTCGTGCCGCTGCCGCCGCTTAGGATTATATTAGTCATTTAGGCCGTCCTTAAATTCCTCATATTTTTTCTCGACGTAGCTTTTGATATCGGCCTCAAATCTCTCTTTTGAAAATTTTAGAGCATTTTTTCTGATGGCTATAGGATCAAATTTATCTATATTTATTTCAAATTTATTAATTGCATCTATAAGCTCATGCACATTTTGATTATAAAAATAAACGCCTGTTTGCATGTCTACAATAGTCTCTTTTGTGCCACCTCTTCCCAAGCAAATCACAGGGGTGCCACAAGCCTGCGCCTCAACTGGTGCTATACCAAAATCTTCTTCTGCCATAAAAACAAAAGCTTTTGCTCTGCTTACATAATTGCTGATAGCAATTTTATCCAAAAAACCTACAAATTCAATATTACTATTAGATAAGTTTTTTAAATACTCTCTTTGGCTACCATCGCCGACTATTATTAGTTTTTTATCTTTTAACACATTAAAGGCCTTCACAATTATATCAAATCTTTTATATGGTTCCAACCTACCAACACTAACATAATATGACTCCTTTTTTGTTTCTAATCCAAAACTATCAATATCAACTGGCGGATAAATTACTACAGAATCTCTCCCATACCTACTCTTAACCCAAGACTGAACAAACTTTGAGTTTGATATGATAAAATCAGGTTTTTTTGATGCCTCTATATCAAATTTTTGTAAATACGGTATTATAAATTTAAATATTCTCTTTATTCCGGTAAAGTATAAATTTCGTTCTTCCCATATATATTTCAAATTTCTAGCTTGAAAATAAGATATATGTAAAGCTCCTTGGGATGTTACATATTTTGAAATAGCATGCGAAGAGCTAATTATTAATTTAGTGTCTTGTGGTAATTTTATGCCTTTTATAAAATATGGAAACAAAGGTAAAAAATATCTAAATCTCTTACCAAATAAATTTAATAAAGTATGGTTGATTTTAGGGATATTTCCATTAAATGTTTTATCAAGATCCTCTTTGCACATTATATTCACAAGAGTGTAGCATTCATCAAATTTAAATATTTTATGCAAAGAATTTATGACGCGTTCCGAGCCTGCATATTTATCCAGCCAATCAACAACTAAAATTTTTTTCATATTAATCTCCATTTATCATGTATACTATTTCACAAATAATCAATTTCTTTTTATAATTTACCCATCCACATCCTTTTACTTTCAGCGTATATATAAGCCAATTCACGTCAAAACAATATCACTTCCATCACGTTTTGCTGCAAGCAATTAATTTTATTACAAACCAGAATTCTATTACTCCAAGGCTTAATTTTACAAAATCCACAACCTACAATTGGTATATAAATTATCTGAAACAATTTATTGACCTTTTTTAAAAGTAATCCTAAAAACTATATTGGCAAGCTGTTTGGTTGCAAATATCTTTATACTTCACAACTTATTTACTAAATTTATAATTTTATGTGCCGATTCCTCCCAGCTGAATCGCTTAATATTTTCAAAACCTTTAGCGCGAAGCTCATCTCCTAAATTCTTATTATCTAAAACCAATTCTATCTTTGTTTCTATGTCATGAATATTTGTCGGATCAAAATACAAAGCACCACTACCGCAAATCTCCGGCAAACTCGTAGTTCCTGAACACAATACCGGGCAACCACATGCCTGGGCTTCAATCGGTGGAATTCCAAAGCTTTCATATAATGATGGAAAAACAAAAGCGGTCGCATTCTGATAATAAGCCATTAAGATATTTTCATCATTAATTTGTCCAACAAATCTTACGTATTCGTTACTAGCTATATCGCTTGAACGAAATATTTTTTGATCACAGCCGCCCACTATGTATAATAAAATTTTTTTGTTTTTACTATTGATGTTATTTATAGCTTCAATCAAATTTACTATATTTTTACTCTTAGAGACTGATCCAACATATAAAATATATTCTTCAATATTGCCATTAAAAATATTACTTACTATGTTATTTTTACTTCGAACAATATAACTATTATATACAACATCTATATTGCGATGTAAATTATATATATTTTTATAGTATGATAATATTTCCTGTTTCGTATAATTACTTACCGTAAAAATGAATTTACTATTTTTTATTATCAACGGAATTAGAAATTTATACATATTATGAAATAAAAAAGAATTCCATTCCTTATTTAAAAAAGACAAACTATGTATGACCGTAACTTTATTTTTATAGAATACTGGCGCCATATTGGCTAAATTTAATAACAATGGGTTCTGTCTCTTTACCAAAAACCTTGGTAATTCCAATTGCTCCCATAGATATCCTTGTAAATTTCCAATACAAATTACATCTAGCTCTTTTGCCACATCTATGTGAATTATATTTTTTGGAGCAATGAATCGAATATTATCTTTCAATATCCTTTTAAGCCACAATGAAATTTCAATTGCGAATCTTTGAACTCCAGTGATATTTTGGGTTAAAAATCTAGCATTGACAAACAGCATATCTTATACCTATAATATAATATTTAATCCACATATATACCGATTCCCTTCAAAAAAAATTTTAAGATACAGAACCAAGAAAGTTTCTGCAAATCATATTCTTTACTATGGTCATATTTTATTGCATTGCAAAACTCGTCTTTTGTATTAACCAAATAAATTATATCACTCATATCTTTAATCTGCTCCCACTCCACGCTAACAACCTTTAATCCGCAAGCTAGATACTCATACATTTTTAAAGGATTTATACTATTTACGAGATCGGGATAATCTTTAACATTAAAAGGAATAATACCCACCTGCGAATTATATAAAAACGCAGGAATTTTAGCGTATGGAATAGAGCCTAAAATATGGATATTTTTTAACTTTTTAAGTAAAGATAGATCTTTTTGCTCCGGACCTATTATAATAAAACTAAAATTTGGCAAATTTTTAGCGCAGTAATACACTAAATCCACATCAAACCAATCATGTATTGCGCCTACGTAAATTACCCTAGGCTCAGGAATATCTTCAAGCTCCTGCGGCAAAGACCTATCTGCCGCTTTAAAGAAATCAAGATCAATGCCATTTGGCACATATTTCATTTTAGATTTATCTTTTATCTCGGCATATTTTTCTTTTAAATTTTTAGCCGTATAAATGACTGCATCTACCTTGTTTGCGATATTTATCTCGGCATTAAACTGCACGTCCGAAACCGCATTAAAGCCTTTTGAATAATCAGCTATCCTTAAAATAGATTTTTTATAATTTATAGTATCCAGCAAAAAGCCAAACAGCGGGCTATCAAACCACAATATATCAACCTCGCTAAAACCCCGTTCCCTTATAAAATTTAATAAATTCGGATGCGTAAAATTTTGCCAATTGTTTAAGACAAAATTTGACGATAAAAACGGCTTGTTTTGAGGAGTAAAAAGAGAATACGGAACATAATAAAAAATGCCGCCTGCGCGCTCGCCGCCTTTTTTATAAATTCTTTCCCGCTCTTTTAGCTCGTTGCTATTTGCAAAAATTTTATGTATAGGCGAGATAGGATTTGAGATAAAAAGTACCTCATACCCTAGCTTTTCAAACGCCCTGGCATAGTGATGGCTGCCGACTTGAAACGGCGAAGTATAGTAATTCGCAACGGCCATTAAAACTTTTTTAGACATTTTTCATCAACTTTCCATATCCATTCGAATATAACTCAAATTTACTATAATAAAATTCCTTGTTCGACATATCGGCAATCTCCAATTTATCCTCTTTTATCTCAAATTTTCTAATAATTTTTACGCCTTTATATTCTGCGGCGAGGTTTATAAAATTTTCTCCAAAATCCGCCACTTCGCATCTACATTCCGCAAACATTCCAAATAATCCGATCGCCCCCTCACCCCAACTATTTTGTTCCAAATCGCCCACAATCGGCGCATTATGAGCCTTGACGCTTCGAAATCCATTTCTCCTGCCGGGGATCGGCGTATAAAGATAGGTGCCGGGGTCCTTCGCTATGTCGCAGCCATCTATCCACAGCTCGTAGCACAGCTTGTCGTTGTGCGTATGTCCGCCGTGATCATTCTGCCCGAGCGGCGTAGCGCAGATGGCGAGGTAAAATTTGCTGGATTTAAAGATAAAAATCCCACTGTCAGGATAAAATATATTTTTGATCTCTTGCGAATTTGGAATTTTAAATTCTATGCTTTTTCGGTGCGGCAGTTCGCCGAATTTAACGCCCAAGGCGACCTGGCTTTTGTATGTTCTATCGCCCACTTGCAGCGCGCGTCCCGCAAGAGCTCTCGTAAAACTCCCCTCAAAGCGCATATCGTTTTTAAATACATCATCGTCAAAAATTCCGCCCATGCAGCTAATTAACGTAGAGTGATTTAAAATATTCTCGTCCCAAAACGGCTCATTACCACCATCAAAGCCGCTTAAATTTAGATATTTTCGCGCGGCTTGTTCGTTGCTCAAGAACTCGCCGTTTGGGCTAAATTTAAAAAACCTACCGCTGTCGTTATCGCCAAATTGTGGTACTTCGCCGTTTGGCTTTGTGATGTCGGCGGTAAACCTGCCTATTTTATACAGTCTGTCCACGAACCACTGCGGCAGCGCTATTTGACCGTTTAAAATTTTAAATTCCTGCTCGTCCGGCAGCAAGAGCTTCGGTTTTTTGCGCCAAAGCTTTGCATTGTAATTTTTTAGCGATGAAATTTTTTCGCTTTTTAGACCCAGTATCAGAGCCGTGGCATACGCCATTAGCTCGCCGCTTAGGCGGTGGTAGCTCGTAGAACTCTCGAAATTTCCGCCGTTTTCGTAAAATTCCTTTTTCATTTCGCAGATTATCTCTTGTACGGCAAACGCTAGCCAGCCGTCTATCTCGCCGCCGCCATCTAGATATGCACACGCATACAGAAGACCCACGATATCGCTTAGATAGTGATTTGACGTAAGATGCGGCGAATATTCCAGATTATTTACGATATGAAGCGCATGCTCATAGACGCTATTTGAAAAGGTCTGCTTGAAATTTTGATCTAAAATTCCGCCGCCGCCCATCTGGCAAAACATATCGTAAGCCGCCAGCATATTGGCGACCCTGATACCCACGTCCATCGTGCAGGTCCAATTTACGCCCATTCTAGGCAGATTATTGCTGATAAAATCTAAAATTTGGTTTTTAAATTCCTTTAAATTTCGCTCTTGCAAATTTGGATCCGCCATCGCAAAAATAGCAAGCTGCGGCAGGTGCTGAAGCCTCGCAAGCTCCCACGGCACCTTTATGTCGCTACCGGGCTTATGGGCTATGCGCTGATCTTTGTACCATTTTTTTTCGCTCCATCGAAAGCCGCTTTTGAAATCCTTTTGCCAATCAATCAGCTCGTAGCCCTTAGGCGCGCTCGCGGGCGCTGCGACATTCATATCGTATTGATAGCCCTCAAGCCCGAGCGCTACGCTATCATAGCTATTTTTTACCCACCCGCTACCGAGCAGATCAAATTTATGCTCAATGTACATTTTGGATAGATATCTTGCAACATCCGGATCGATATTTGATACATCTAAATTTTTTATATTTATATAGCTAGTTTTTATGGTCGGAACGTTAAAATTTATGTGAGTATTTTTATTTATAAAATCAATGCGACGTTTGATAAAGTTATTTAAAAAAACAGTTATTTTATTAAATAACTTTATCAAAACTATGCGAAACGGAGTAGAATATAGTCGCTTTAGATAATATAACATTATGCTTCCCCTATGCGCGGACAGCTTTTATATTCTTTAATTGCCCTAATAGCTAACCAGCTATAAAAAATCAGAGTTAATAAGAATAATAAAACTTCCGATATCATGTCAAGTATTTTAAAGATATAAATTATACTAGGAAAGAATAAAAATAATAAGTAATAAAAATACCCTAAAAATAATTTTGGATATATTTTTTTGGAAACTATCATATATACAACGAATCTAAAAAATGAAATAACCGCTATACAATGTATAAAGAAGTAAAAATCAAAATAATATGCACAAAACAAAAGAGAAGATACGCTTAGCGCTCCTACAAATATCTCCAAATAAGAAAAATAATGACTTTTCCCAGAAATCTGGATATTTAATTCAAGAATTCTCGAAATCAATGTGCAATATCCGCTGAATAAAAATACGAACAAGAAGTGTTGATACTCTATATATTTCTCTCCGGCAAACATATATACGACATAATATGAGCCTAAAATAAAAATGCACATCATAAATCCATATCCGTTAAAAATTATATTAAGCATCATCTTATAGATTCCCATAAAATTCTTTTCCTTATAAAATTTAAGGACTCTCTGAGAAAAAACTATATAAAGCGGATCAAACATAATATAAATAGTTGATGCTATTTTTTGATAAACTGAAAATATTCCATTAAACTCTCTATTAAAAAAAACTTTATCGATAATAAATTGCGGGCTTAATGATGACAGATATGACCCAACAATACCAGGCGCAATTTTTATGGAAAATAAAAAGGAATTTCTTGTGATGTGATAATTTACGCTAAATAGCCAACCTTTAATAAAAAAGCTAAAATAACTAACCAGGGAGACAATTGTACTAGAAAACAACATAGCATATATTATATTGATCGCACTACCCCCTATATCGTAATTTTTTATAATAAAATAAAATATAATTGTTAAGAGTATCTTACTAATTATAATTACTCCATATTGCATATCCTTTTCTTCCAACCTTTTTTGATACTGTATAAGATATATCAGGCTATCAGAAAACGACAAAATAGACAAAGCAATAAAAATTTTCCAACTCAATAAATTAAAATAATTTATAATACACAATAACAATATACCCGTAATTATATGAGAAAGAAATGTAACATTAACGATACCGCAAAATAGCTTATATCTGGATTCTTCTGTAGAATATTCGTAGTAATATCTTGCGTATCCGGATTTAAATTCTAGCGATAGTAGAAAAGATAAAAATACATATATAGTCATATACAGTCCATATGCGCCCATATCATTCATGCTTAAAGTATGAGCAATATATGAAAAAAACAGTACAGATAAAATTTTTTCAATCATCAAAAAAATAGTATATAAAGATATCGTCTTAAGAAACTTTTTAAGCATTCTCTACTTTCTTAAAAACATAGAAATATCCCAAAGAATTATTTTTATATTTGTTTCTAAATACCTTTAATCTGCCTATTAGATCTAAAAGTCTAAAAATTACGTTTATCGGTAAGTAAAATATAGGACCCAAAAAGGGTTCTAGCCTGAGACTACTTAGTGTATTTCGTATAATTGATATAAGACCAAAACCTATGTTTGCAAAATCACCGCCATATGTATCATATCTTATAAATTCTAAATTCACTTCTTTTGCTAACTTAATCATGGCATTTGGAGCAAACCTAAAAAAATCAAAAGGAGGATTATGTATACTTGTGCTCTGTGCTTCAAAAGCAAAATAATATCCACCCGACTTAAGAACTCTTGAAATTTCAGAAAAAGTTTGTTTTATATGGTAGGAGTCGTCCAAAACAAAAACCGTCATAACTGCATCGAAACTAGAATTATCGCAAGAAATACTCTCGGAATTACCTATTATATCCGGAGCGGCATATTCACACTCGCAAACATCAAGACCCACATAATCAGACTTTTTTAGTAATTTCTTATATGGTTTTTTCCCGCAACCTATATCTAAAATTTTATACTTAGAATCAAAAAAAGAATCTATTGTCGTTATATATTTTATAACATCTTTTAACAAAAATCTATATCCAGTAATTAAAGAAAAATGTCTATCAAAATACATTTTACGCCCCCCTATATATTCCTTCAACTAAATTGTTAAAAAGCCACTTACCATCTTTCATAAAGCCTTCATAAATTTCTTTAGTTTGTATATTTTGTAAATATCTATGTTCCGAAATAAATGTTAGAAACATTTTCCAATCACCTTTATATTTTATTCCGAACACTCCATCGCCCATATCTAAAATATCGGTATTATTATAGCTTTCGTAATAATTGGCACATTCGCTAAAAGTAGCATACCAAACATCTTTATTCCTTAAATAGCCAAAGAGAAAATCTATAGAATTTATATCATCATAAACATTTGGTGTTTGCCTCTTTCCATCTGGTCTAGCATTCATAAAATGCTCCGCTATACTAATCACATATCTACTTTTCATCATTTTTTCTATCTTTACGATATTTAGCAAGTGCTTAATTTTACTTTTTATTGCATTTCCTCCATATATAAAAGCATCGCCGCTTATATTTGACGGCATTTCTATAATTTTATCATCGCCATACTTCAAAGAAATATTATTGGTAAAAGGTTTAAAGTCAAAGGACCACCAACGAAATTTTAAGTTAATTAGTCCTCCAACCAAATCTTCTCTAAAACTATAGCACGGAGTCCTTCCTCCCAAAATTTGGTAGTCAAATCTTTTTTTAAAAAGTTCTAAATCGTTTTTTATAATCTTAAAATATTCGCTCGGAGAATACTGCTCAAATTCTCTACACCATTTTCTATCAATCAATGTGGTATTGGAATATCCATGATTATGCCCATGGTATGCTATCTCGTCAGATCTATCAAGGATGGAATTTAATAGCTTTAAAAAATCATTATTATCGTATATAGATCCAGTTTTACCATTATCTAAATATGTTGAGTGCGAATTCATTACCAAAAAATATGTAACTTTAATTTCTGGATATTTCTTTAATAAATAGTTTGCAAAATAATTGTATAGACCTTCATCGCCTAATCCAAGATAACCACAATCACATTGCTCTCTCAAAAAACGCGACTGACATTTTGAATTCGTAATATCATCTATGCCAAAAATAATAGGAGAGGTTTTATCTAAAAACCATTTCGCTTTACTAATCATGTCTACTCTTTGTTTTAGCAATAAAAAATAGACCGTCATAACTTTGTCTTTTAGTGAGCCGGCATACTAGTATTCTTTTCAAAATTTTAATATAATCTAAAAAGGATTCTGTTTTAAAAAACATATTTTTGTTTTCTGAGTAATAATAGTCATATTTTTTTTCTACATACCCTTTTCTGTCTAATAATTGCTTTAAAGTCTCAAAGCTATACCAACAAACATGCTCTTTATTTAACCATAAATTTTCGAGCTTCCCAGACTTGATTAGCTTAATACGCTCATTAGACCAAGGGTTCGGCGTAGTGATAATTAATAATGATTCATTATGCATAAATCTTTTTATACCATCCAGCATCAAACCAGGATTTTCAATATGCTCAATCAGTTCTCCACATACCACAATATCAAATTTATCTTGGTATTCAAGCTTATCCAGTCGTGTAACATCTGCATAATATGCAATATAGCCGTATTTATCTTTCAAAATTTCTACATCTTCTTGCAAATAATCAAAACCAACTAAAGAGCCAGCAACTTCTGCAATTTTACTATGAAGCCAATCGTTGGATTTGATTTTTTGTTCATACAGCTTATGTTGTATGAAACCGAGATGTAAAACTTTTTTATCACAACATATTTTTATTATTTCATCTTTTCTAAAAATCACATTGCCTAACATAAAACATCCTTTACTTTATCACATAAATCATCTAAATTTCTATTTTTAAACAAAATTGTTCCCTTTGGTCTATCACATACATCGCTTGCTATCGCAGGACATTTAAAATATAAAGCCTCTCGAATACTAAGGGCGTCGCCATCGGTATTCGTAGGTCTTATCATTAAACTGGCCTTTTTAAATATAGGCCAAAGCTCTTTTTGCCCAGTCAGAAAATAAAAATTTTCCTCTAAATTTAACTCTTTTATACGCAGATGCATTTTATCTATATACTCCGTATTAACCTTTTCATTTGCTAGCGCAAAAATAAACCCTAAATTTGGATAGACGTTTTTTAGCTTAGCCGTAAGTTCTATGCATATATCAAGTCCGTATAGGTCGGTATTTTTATAAAAAACCAAACTAGACGCATTTGCTACCAATAACTTATCTTTTTTTGATATAAAATCAAAAATTTCTGGCGGATAGGTTTTTAATATGCTTTCTTCATCGCATAATACGGGCGGTAAAAAAGCATTCTTTACTATGATTTTATCATTCTCTAGCCCCAAATTAAGTAAAAATTTTACAAGATGAGAACTTACCACTTGTATATGTTCTGATTTAAAAATAGTACTTTTTAATAAGAATTTCATTATAAAATTACTATTTTTATAGCTATTTTGTAAGCCTTCTCCATGAGAAACTATAATATATTTATTTCCTCTAAATATTTTTGAAAAAAGCAATGTAATTCTTTTCATCGTTGATGGAGAGTGATAAATAAAAGTTTTATCGCTGTTTAGAAAAATTAATTTAAGAAAATCGATCCCATTAAGATTATTTTCGTTAACAAAGCCTACAGAATTATCATTGTTAGATCTTGATAATCTATATAAATAAACGGATATTCCTCCAAGTGGAGGCGGCATAGGTCCTATATGCAAAATCTTGCTATTCATAATTTTTTATCCTATTTTCTATCCATCTAAACTTACCATTTGATGTAAAATCAATTTGGTCTACATATCTTATATTTATATCTATGCTTTGCCCATATATTTTCTTTAAATCCACGACAAGCGTGTCTACCTCTTCCTTGAAAAGTTTATCTAACAATACATTTTGATCTTTTACCTCAAGAACTAAATCAAATAATTTTAACTCATATTGAATAATTTTGGCAGCATTAATGTAAAATAAATGCTTAAATGGAAATGTAACGACTGCGGGTGGGATCAAATCCCCATTTTCATTATAAGTATAATCCTCCTGCCTGCCGATTATATCCTTAATAACTGGATATAGAGCATCGTTTGAACTACTCAAAATACCTTCAGCCACATCCGACATTTGGTATCTTATAATCGGCATAACCTCATTTATAAAACCTGTTGCAATGATTTTATTTTCATAGTCCGTTTCAAATATACCATATGTCGGTATAAAATGATATAACCTATCATTATTCCATGCGCCTAACGCCACTTTTTCAGTCTGACCATAATGCGAAATTTTCTGACAATGAAAAACTTCATCTATAATACTCATTTGCCAATCATATAGTACCTCTGATGCTAGCATTATCCCTTTTGGCTGATAATGCATTTCTGATTCTTTTAATAATCTTGCAAATTTAACTATCGCCGATGGATACCCATGAACAAAATTATATCCTGTTTTTGAGATACGTTTTATAATAATATTTATATTATGGATATCCATTTTTATAATATTAATTCTTAAAACTCTTTCGTCTGGTAGAAAAATAAAATCTTTATTGTCATCTACGAAACCTCTAAATTCAATCCTGCCATCGCCAGGAACATAACCAATTCTTTTCCATTGATAAAAGATAGATGCTAATTCCCGTAGTCTAGTTTTATCATCCTCATATATCTCTAATGTTTTTCCAGTTGTTCCGCTCGTATATGCTTTTTTTAAATGCGATATAGAAACATCGCTACGTACCATCTTTTTAGAATTATTTCTTATTTCATCTTTTGTTAATATCGGTATTTTCTTTAAATCAGAGATGTCATTTAACATAGAAGGATGAAAGCCAGCAGAATCATATTTTTCTTTATAGAATGTTGTTTTATAGTATGCGATATCAACAATATGTTTTAATGATTCAAACTGGTATTTTTCCATATACTTGATATTCTCTATTTCGTTATTCAATAGTAGATTATAAAAGTTATAAAATTCTCTATTTAACTTTCTAATCCTATAGGGTATAATGGCATAAAGCCTTCTTGCAAATGCCTCTAAAATATAGTTTGATTTAATAATTTTTTTTATACTACCAATCATATTAAAAACGAAATCTCCGTCGTCTGCACCATATCCCAAAGCTCTATCGGCCAGCCTTTGCCCTTTTTTAGAGTCCCAAATAGCGCCTCGAGCTCTTCGAGCTGCCCTTTTTGACTTACGTTCGTTGAAATTTCTTTTACTCCTACCCCGTATCCTTTAAGACTTTTATAGTCATCCAAAACAATACTCTTGCCGTCGAAGTGAATCTCCATAAATTCCTTACTTAGCTCCTTGCTACCGTTCGCGAAATACTCGATATTTGCCACCGAGCCGTCTTTGTATTTTAAGACGATGGATTTGTTATCCTCGGCGCTATATTTTTCGTTGCTCGGCGTGATCGCCTGCGAAAATACGCTCTGTATCTCGCTACCCGTTAGCGCCGTCATCAGATCTATTATATGGCACGCTTCGCCCACTATCCTGCCGCCATTTTCGTGCACCCAATGATCCATCGGTATGTAGCCCGCATTCATCCTATATCTGATTATCATCGGATTTATTCTAGCGCTCGTATGCTTTTTTATCTCCTGCGCGTAAGCGCTAAATCTCCTGTTAAATCCCACGAATAAAACGGGCTTGTCGCCATCTCCTTCGTAAAATTTCTTTATCTTTTCAAGCTCCTCTTTGTTTGTCGCAAGCGGCTTTTCTACAAATACGTTTTTGCCTGCCTCAAGCGCCTTTAAGGTAAGCTCCGCATGGCTATCGTGTCTTGTGGAGATGATCACCAGATCGACATTTTTATCATTTAAAATATCGTCTAAATTTGAAGTAGCGTAGTTCGCTCCGTATTGCTGCGCCACCGCCTTTGCCTTATGCCCGCTTCGATTCATTATCGCGTAAATTTTATACCTGTCCGTAAGCTTTGAGATATTAGGCAGGTGCATCCCGGTGGCAAATCCGCCCACACCTACGAACGCGACGTTTATCACGTCCCTGTTTACTGGCGCGGAGCTTATGATGATTTTTTTATCGTGATTTAGATAGCTATCAAGCTCGGCTAAATTTGCCTCGCCGTAGTCGAGCAAAACCATAAGCGGCTTATTCTGCGAAGTCTGCAGCGACTCAAACGCCTCCGTTACCTGCTCGATAGGATATTTTGCGTCTATGAGCTTATCCAGCTTTATCAAATTTTCATTTACCAGCCTTAGATACTCGCTCATATTTCGATTTTCAGTCCATCTAACGTAGCTAAACGGATAATCAAGCCCCCCCTCTTCGTAGCTCTTGTCGTAGCGACCGGGGCCATAGGATGTGGAGATAAGAAAATCAAGCTCCTTTTTATACATATCCTCTCTATTTATCTGCATGCCGGCAACGCCTACGAGCACCACTCTGCCCTTTTTCTTGCACATCTGAAAACTTTGCGATAGCGGCTCGCTACTGCTCGTAGCGGCGGTAAATAGCACGCCGTCGGCGCCGTATCCGCCGCTCCAAGATGAAACGACATCCAGCAAATCGTCTTTTGACGGGTTTATGACGAGCTCGGCGCCGTATTCCTTTGCTATCTGCAAGCGCCTATCATCAAAATCGCTGACAGCAACCCTTACGCCTGAAATTTTAAGCATCTGCACCGCAAGAAGCCCTAAGATCCCAGCTCCTACGACTACGCAGGTTTCGCCCAGCCTTAGATCGATCCGCCTAACGCCCTGCATCGCTATACCGCCTAGCGTCACGGTGCAAGCCCGCTCGAAGTCCATATCCTGTGGCATTTTCATAACTAAATTTTTTGGCACGTCTACGTATTCTGCGTGGTTTGCAAGCCCTGCACCGGCTGCGGCGACGCGCTCTCCGACTTCAAAATTTGAAACGCCCTCTCCGACTGCTATGACGACGCCGCTAAGCGAATAGCCGGTCGGGCTTCCGCTATCAAGCTTGCCCTTTACCTTCGCATAGGCGTTTGCGATGCCGTCGGATTTCACCATATTGATGACTTTTTTGACGTTCTCAGGCTGCTCCAAAGCCCTTCTGATCAGGCTCTTTCCGCTATTTGATACGCCGCTTATCTCGGTGCCCGCCGATATGCAGCTATTTACTACTTTTATAAGAACACACCCCTTTGAAACGCTTGGAGCGGGGATCTGCTCCGCTAAAACTTTACCTTTTTTAACTATTGCTTGTATCATTTTACAACCTTTATTTGTTTTAATTTCAGTGCCGGCTTTTCTATAAAATTCCAAGAAACGTAAGCTATCGTGAGCGTTGCGGCTACCACTATGAGATATAGCCATAAAGACCCACCAAAGCCCAGACTAATTAAAATTTGAACTATTAGCATATGATAAAGATATGTACTATAAGAGAGATCTGTGCTTCTAGCTATTTTTAAATTTGTGTAGGAAAAAGCCATGCTAAACATGGCTAGCGCTAAAAGAGAAATTTGAAATACAGTAGAAATTTCCAAGCCTCTCTTATAATCTCCAAGCCCGATTCCAAACTCTATAGCCACAAAACAAAATATCAAATAGAACGCAATGTAAAATAAGCCATAGCCTACGAGATATTTTTTTATATCCAACCAATAAAGCCTCATAACCATGCCGATGATAAATATCCACAAAAACGGCAAGCATATGAGCTCGAGAAGCTTATTTAAATTTGAAGCAGAATAAAAATTTTCATCGGCAATCGCGGGAACTATCATTGATGTAAAAAATAGAAAAACCAACAATAAATTTCTTACGATTGCTTTTCTAATACACAAAATAAACGGAAGGAGGATATAAAACGATAGTTCGACGCTAAGCGTCCATAAAACGCCGCTCGGATAGGAGCTAAAAAAGCCGTCGTAATTATATAAAGCGTCATTTTTTATACCGATTATAAAGCCCGCTATACCTGAAGCGGCGGTAATTACATAGAGTACGAAGTATTCCACGTATTTTAATACCGAGATATCATTAAAATTTTTGCCCACGTGCATAGCTAGCTCAAGTACTAAAATATTTACGAATAGAGCCGGGTATATCCTAAGCGCTCTTTTTATAAAATACTCTTTTAAATTGCCGCTGTTTAAATAACTATCGGTAATTAAAAATCCCGAAACCAGAAAAAATAGTGGAACGCCGGGAAATAATCTAAGAAACTTATCCACGTGCCCCCCCCACAAGAGCGGTATTTTTAGCCATTCTGTTGAGTGCATATATACTACTTGTAAAGCAAAAAGCAATCTAAAAAAATTCAGATGGTTATCTCTATCTATTACTTTTTGAAGACTCATTTACAAATTCCGCAAAAATCCAAAACTTCTTTTTCTATTTTTAGCCCCTTAAATTCCTTATGTCCGACTAAAAATACGATAATGTCCGAAATTTCAATAGCCTTTTTATAGTCCACTATCTCAAAATCTTTGTGAGCCTTGATATTAGGCTCTACAGCAACCACATCGACGCCGTCTGCGATCAGGCGCTTGGTTATATTTAGCGCAGGTGACTCTCGCAAATCGTCGATGTCGGGCTTAAAAGCAAGCCCCATGCACGCGACTTTAGGCTTTCTGCCGTTTTGCAGCTCAAATTTCAAAGCGGCGTTTTTGATCTTTTCTATACACCACTCAGCTTTGTGATCATTGACCTCTCTTGCGGATTTGATCAACCTCGCTTCGTAGCCGCCCGCATGCACTATAAACCATGGATCGACCGCTATGCAGTGCCCACCTACGCCGCAGCCCGGGCTTAAAATATTAACTCGCGGATGGCGATTTGCTAGCGAGATAAGCTCCCAAACATTGATGCCGAATTTATCGCATAAAATGCTAAGTTCGTTTGCAAAGGCTATGTTTACGTCGCGGAAAGAATTCTCGGTGAGTTTCGACATCTCGGCGGTCTTTGCGTCGGTCTGCAAAACTTCGCCTTCTACAAATTCTGCGTAAAATTCCGCTATCTTTTTAGTAGCAATTTTTGTAGTTCCGCCCACGATCCTATCATTTTGGGTGAGTTCTTTCAAAATCTTACCGGGCAAAACTCTCTCCGGGCAATGAGCGATATAAATTTTAGAAATATCAACACCGCTATTTTTTAAAATTTCACCTATCTTTTCGGTAGTACCTACCGGTGAAGTGGATTCTAAAACGACCATATTATCGTCTTTTACGTATGGTATTATAGATTTTGCCGCACTTATGACATAATCGATATTTGGCACGTATCCGTCTCGAAACGGCGTCGGAACAGCTATGATAAAAACGTCTGCGAAATCAGGCTTAACGTCTGCTTTTAAATTTCCGCTCTGCACTGCTTTTTTAACAAATACATCTAGTTCCGGCTCGACGATATGAATTTTACCCTGATTGATCGTATCTACGACGCTCTGCACTACATCAACGCCATGGATTTTATAGCCCCTATTTGCCAAAAGTGCTGCTGTCGGCAGCCCTATATATCCAAGACCTAAGATGCAAACTTTTTTCACAATATTCCTTTTAAAAATTCCAGTATTTTTTTACAAGCTTTACCGTCGCCATACGGACTTACACTTTTACTCATTTTATCATATTCATCTTTTAAATTTAATAATTTTTGCACCTCTTTTATTATATTTTGGCGCTTGGTGCCGATAAGTTTAACGCATCCCGCCCTTATCCCTTCAGGTCTTTCGGTAGTTTCTCTGATAACTAAAACGGGCTTGCAAAGGCTCGGCGCCTCTTCCTGGATGCCGCCGCTATCTGTTACTATCATATATGACTTGCTCATAAGATAGACAAAACTATCATACTCTAGCGGATCGATTAAAAATATATTCGGAATGCCTGTTAAAATTTCTCCTACAGGCTTTCTTACATTTGGATTTAGATGCACGGGGTAAACGATGTCGATATTTTCATTTTTTAGCGCTATTTCACGTAAAGCCTCACAAATATTAACAAAACCTTCTCCGAAATTCTCTCGTCTGTGTCCTGTAACGAGAATAAATTTTCTATCACTAAGCTTATATTTGGCATTTATAAAGGATAAAATTTTATTTTTTAGCAGCTCGTTGTTTTCGATTTCATCTATCGTCCACAAAAGCGCGTCTATTACGGTGTTGCCGCTAACGATTATATTTTTTGAATCTTTGCCTTCTTTTAATAGATTATCTCTTGCATCGACGGTCGGCGCGAAGTGATATTTAGCTATGAGTCCCGTCATCTGCCTATTTATCTCTTCAGGAAACGGCGAATAGATATCATGCGTCCTAAGCCCCGCTTCGACATGTGCCACGTCGATCTTTTGATAATACGCCGCCAAAGAAACGGCATATGTAGTAGTCGTATCTCCATGCACAAACACAATGTCTGGGGTATATTCGCTAAATACATCGCGCATACCAAGCAAAACACCCGACGTAATATCGTACAGATCCTGCCCCTGCTTCATTAAATTTAGATCAAAATCGGGCTTTATCTCAAAGAATTCCAAAACCTGATCGAGCATCTGTCTGTGCTGCGCCGTGACGCAAACTTTTACTTCAAATTCCGCGTGCTTTTGGAATTCCTTTATCAACAGAGCCATCTTAATGGCCTCTGGACGCGTCCCAAATACTATCAAAATTTTTATTTTCGTCATAAACTCCCCTAAATATCGGTTTTTTAACCGAATTTATCGCCGTAATTTTAATTAAATTTTGCTATATCGGCGCTTAACAATACATAAAATCACCTATTTGTCGCTACTTGGATGGTATAGAATGTTCTTTGCTTCAAAGATGGCTAAGATTTATTTTAAATTATCAAAAAATTCCATTGCAAAATCATCAAAAATTTTGCTTTTTAGATGCGCTTTGCAAAATTCCACTATAAGCCCGTGAAATAGCGCATACACGCCGTTTTCGTTCTCCAGCTTATCTGCTTTTGCCGCCGCATCGCAGGGAAGATTAGCGGAATTTACAAGCTCATAGATCCGCTCAAATTCCAGCTCGCCTAGCCACGCGCTAAGCTCATCGTAGCTTTCAAACTCATAGCCCAAAGCCCCGAGCAGCCGCGCCGAGTAGCTATCCGCGACCATCACCGCGCGCTCGCACGCATAGCACAGGATCGCATCGCAGCTCTCCGCGCCGATCCCCTTGCGCGCTAACAGCCACTCGCGGCTAACGCCCGCTTTAAAGCTCTCAAAATCCCCAAAATCCGTGATCATCGCTTTGCAAAGCAAGCTTAGGCGTCTCGCTTTTTGATTATAAAATCCGCTCACTTTAATGATCTCCGCAAGCTCCGCTTCATCTAGCCCAGCGATCCCCTCTAAGCTCAAAAGCCCCTTGCTATGCAGGTTTTGCAGCGCCGCGTCGGCATTGCGCCACGCCGTATTTTGGATCAAAATCGCCCCCACGACCACCTCAAAGCTTCCAAACCCGGGCCACCAGCGAAAATCCTTAATTTTCACGGCGCGAAAAAGCGCGATAAAAAGCTCGGTCGCGCTCATCTCGCGCCTCCGAAATTTCTGGCGTCGTTTCTAAAATTTCGCGCGGCGGCGGCGATTTTTTGCACGTATTTCGGTACTGCGATAAAATTTACACCAAATTTAAATTCGCGCGCCGTATTCATTGTCGCCGCCTTTTAAATTTGCAAAAAATTCCTCGTTAAAGCTCAAGAAAAACTGCTTTGCCGCACGGCCGCTGCGGCTTGCGCGAAGCATCGCAAACTCCCTCGCCTTTGCGTGCAGCGCATCTAAATTTGCAACAAAGCTCAAGCGAAATTCCGCCGCACTCATACCTTGCGCAGCCGCAAAATAGGCATCTACGATCCCTAAATACTCCCGCATGCTCCCACCGTAAAAGCTTAGCTGCAGTCCGAAGCGCTCGCTCAGGCTGATTCGCTCGTTCGCCGCGTCGCTTAGGTGCAGCTCGCCGCGGCTGATCTGCGCAGCGTCGTTATCGCTTGCGCATTCGCCTACGATGTGGCGGCGATTGGATGTCGCATACATCAGCACGTTGCGCGGCGCACGCTCTAAGGATCCTTCAAGCAGCGGCTTAAGGTGCTTGTAGCCGCTCTCGCCGAGCTCAAAGCTCAAATCGTCGCAAAAGATGATAAATTTAAAGCTTGTTTCGCGGATCGCGTCGATTATATCCACGAGATAACCCAGATCATCCCTACCGACCTCGATGATCTTAAGGTCTTGCGGGATAAATTTAGAAAAAACCGCCTTTGTAAGGCTTGATTTGCCGCAGCCGCTCTCGCCCCATAGCAGCGCGTGGTTGGCGCTTGCGCCGCGCAGGAAGGCGTCAGTGTTTTTTATAAGAGCCGATTTTTGGCTCTCTAGCCCCACGAGCGCGTCAATACCCGTGAAATCGATGTCGCGGACGATCTTTAGCGCCTTTTTATTCGCGCGAAAGACGGCGACCTGCGCCGTGCGCCAATCAATCGCGCTAAAATCGCTGAAATAAATTTGCTCGCCGGCACCACTCTGCGCGCTTTTTAGGACGGTTTGCGGCGCTAAATTTAAACCGCTCGCCGCGTTTAAATTTAGCCCTTCACTTCTGCTTTTGCTCGCGCTTTTTTTGATATTTTCATCGCAAGTTCGCATTTTTTAGCTCCCTTCGCAGATAGATTAAAATTTCGTCTATCACGTCGTCATCGTCGCGCGTCTGTGCCTTTAATCGCACCTTATCGCCGTTTGCAAGGGTGATCAAGATATTTTCGTCCATGCTCGAAATCACGCGCAAGCCAAGCTTCGTAGCCAAAACCTTAATCATCATCACGTCGATAAATTGCTTGGTGTAGATATCCGCGCGCCCGAAGCGATCCTCGATCTCGCCAAAAATTTCAAGCACTTCGCTCGCCTCGGCGCACTTGCTAAGCCGCCTGTAAAGATCCAAGCGCAGGCGATCCTCTCTGATAAATTCCGAGTTTAAAAAGGCGTTTACGGAAATTTTAAGCTCCACGCTCGCAGCGGCGCTCTTTCTGCTTAGCAGCTTGCCGATCTCCTCTTCGAGCATCTTTAGATAAAGCGAGTAGCCGATCGCTTCGATATGCCCGCTCTGCGCCTCTCCGAGTAGGTTTCCGCCGCCACGAATCTCCAGATCGTGATACGCTAGCACCGAGCCGCTACCCAAAAATGAGTTGCTCTCAAGCGCTACGAGCCGTTTTAGCGCGTCCTGCGTAAGAGCGGTTTTATCCTCGATCAAAAAATAGCAAAAGCCCTGTTTGTTGCTGCGCCCGACGCGGCCGCGCAGCTGGTGTAGATCGGCGATACCGAATCTACCCGCGTTTTCGACGATGATCGTATTTACGCGTGGCATATGAATGCCACTTTCTACGATACTGGTGCAAAGCAGCAGATCGTATCCGCCCGCTACAAATTTTAAAATTTCATCCTCCGTAGTTTTAGCATCAATCTTGGAGTGCAAAATTAAAATTTTAAGGCTCGGCAAAATTTCAAGCAGCTTCTTTTTGGCGCTTTGCATCGTCGCGATGTGGTTGTGGACGTAAAAAATCTGACCGCCGCGTCGCAGCTCGCGCGAGATCGCCTCTTTTATGATCTTTTCGTCCCACTGCTTGACGAAGGTGCGCACATCCAAGCGGTCCTGCGGCGGGCTAAGCAGCGTGGAGTAGCTTTTAATCGAGCTTAGCGCCATATTTAGACTGCGCGGTATCGGCGTAGCAGACATACTAAGCAGGTGCGAGGCGGTGCTTTTTTCTTTGAGCCGCTCCTTTTGCTTAACGCCGAATTTATGCTCCTCATCAATGATTATGAGGCCCAAATTTGCGGGGTTTAAATTTAAAAGCGAGTGCGTGCCGACCACGACGATCGCCTCGCCGCTTTGCAGGCGCTTTAAAATTTCGCTCTTTTGCCTCGCGCTACTGAAGCGATCGAGCTTGAAAACAGGAATTTCAAACTCCCTAAAGCGCTCGCTAAGCGTGGCGTAATGCTGAGAGCTAAGCAGCGTCGTAGGCACAAAAAACAGCACCGAATGCCCACTCCGGATGCAAGCAAAGATCGCATTCATCGCAACTTCGGTCTTTCCAAAGCCCACGTCGCCACTAAGTAGGCGGTCCATCACCTTGCCGCTTTGCAGATCCGCCAAAATCGCGCTCACCGCCTTTTGCTGATCGCTCGTGTAGCTAAAGCCGCTCGCGCTTAAAAATTTCGCATAATCAGCGCTTTCGTTTTTGATGACGAGCCCTCGCACCAGCTCGCGTTTTGCCGCCAGCGCGATGATCTTTGAAGCGATCGCAAAGAGCTTTTCGCGCACTCGCTCTTTGATTTTTGAAAAGCTCGCCCTGCCCAGATGATCCAAGCTTACCGTGCCACCGCTTGCCACGTAGCGATCGATCTTGTTTAGATACTCGACCGGCAACAGCAGTTTGTCGCCGCCCTCGTAGAGCAGGGATACAAACTCCTTACTGCGCCCCATCACCTCGATTAGCTCAAGCCCGTTAAATTTAGCGATGCCGTGGTCTTCGTGAACGACAAAATCGCCCACGTTTAGCTCATCCAGCGCCAGGCTCGATCTTCGCACGCGCTTTTTAGGCGCCGCTTTGTTTAGCGAAAGGATGATCCGCTCGGCGCTTATTAAATTTACGACGAAATCCTCGCGTAAAATTTCGATATTGCTAAATCCGCCGAGATCAAACGGCGCAAGCAGCGCGTCGTTTCGTGTGATCAGCGTGATAGCCTCGCTGCAGTGAAATTCAAAAAATTCCTGCGACGGCGTTATCGCGAGGTCTTTAAATTTACGCGCCGCAGGCAGTACCTCGATCGCGTCTAAAAAATCCAAATTGCGCTCGGAAAAAATTTCATCCTTTTTGATCTCGTGCAACAAGACGCAATCAAACGCGCTCACGTAATCGACGAAGCCCTCGATAAACCAAAACCCGAGCGAGCCCAGATCGCGCGCTAGTGCGTCGCTATCCGCGCGCGATATCTTTTCGCTCACGCTCTCAAACTCGTCCTCGCTTAAATTTGCTAAAAACGGCGCTATCTCGGCTTGCGCAAGCTCATCTTTTTCGCTTTTTTGCGTCGCGACGTCAAAGCGCCTGATGCTCTCGACCGTCTCGCCGTCGAGTAGAATTCTAACCGCGCTTTCGCTCCCTACCGAAAAAATATCGATGATCTCGCCACGGAAGCTCACCTCGCCCATGCTTTCGACGATGTCGCGCACGTCGTATCCCAGGCGTAAAATTTCCTCTTTCAGCTCGCTTAAGCTTAGCTTGCTTCCAAATTTTATATTTAACGGGCGCAGATGGCTTGCGGCGGGGAGTTTATTTAGGATCGTACGGACGGGCGAGATTAAAATTTTTTTGCCGCTTGCTTTGTAAAACGCGCTAAGAGCAGTGCTGATGCCTGCAAGCTCGCCCATATAGCTGCGCAGATCCTCGCCGAAGCTCGCTCTAAAATCGGGCAGGCAAAAGGCCGCGTAGCCCATAAATTTTAGCACCTGCTCGCACGCCGCAGCCTCTTTATCGTCCTCGCAGATCAAAAGCTCTTTTTGGTTTTGCAAAAAGTATTCGTAAACCTCGGCTTGCATTATTTGAACCTTTCGATCTGGTGCTGCACGACATTTGCGATCTCCTGCCACGATACGTTAGGCTCTAAGGTCGAGATATTTTTGAAATTTTGCGCGTTCCAGCTCATAAAATTTGCAGGATCGACACTTTGAGCCAAAAACCTAACTTCGTAATGCAGGTGCGGGCCGGTGCTGTAGCCGGTGTTGCCGCTATAGCCGATAAGATCGCCCTTTTTAACCCAAGAGCCGGGCGTTACGACCGCGGAGCTAAGGTGGCCGTAGCGGGTCTCAAAGCCGTAATTGTGCGATAGAATCACTAAAATTCCATATCCGCTGCCGCTGCCGCCTGCAAACTGCACGAAGCCCTCTGCCGTCGCAAACACCGGAGTGCCCTCGCTTGCTCGCAAATCGATGCCGTGGTGCATCCTCATAACGCCGCTGATTGGATGGGTGCGCATCCCAAAAGGGCTAGTGACGCCGCGATACTGCATCGGGAGTCCATTAGGCACAGCGCTAAGAATCGCGCTCGCCGTTTTTTCGCTAGCTGCGATGTGCGCGCCAGAGCTCTTTTTGCGCTCCTTTTTCATCTCATTCATCGCAAGCATTACCTGGATATCACTATCCAGCCCGCCTCCATCGTCTTCGCGTCCGTCCAGCTTGGCAAGCACCTCCTCGTTTTTGCCCTCAAGCGCGATATTTTGCTCTTTAAGCGCGAGATTTTCGGCGTAGAGGGTTTTGTTTAGCTCCTTTAAATTTGAGCGGTCGCTAGCGAGTTTAAAGATCGCAAAAAACAAAACGAGCAGAAAAATTACGAAAAACGCGGATAAAATTTTAAGTTGAAATCTAAAATTTTCGCCAAAATACAGCGTCTTGGTGCCAAAGTGATCGCTTAGGGTAAGTTTAGTTTTAGCCACGGCGCGCCTCAAGCCATAAAATAAAATTTTCTACCAAATGAAACGAGCCGAAAACCAAATACTCCTCGTCCGCTCTAAGCTCGCCGCGAAACGGCGAATGCGGAATTTTAAGCGCGTCAAGCGCACGGGTTATCGCCTCTGCCGCCATTTCGCGATCCGCAACCTCGTAGCTAAAAATCTCCACGCGCTCTACCACGGGTGCTAAAGTCCGCAGCACCGCGACTACGTCCTTATCGGCAAAAGCATTGTAAATTAGCACGATCTTTCTGCCCCCGTAGATTTCGGTAATTTCGCGGGCGACTTGCTGTGCCGCAAGCTCGTTGTGTCCGACATCCACGCGTAAATTCGGCGCCAGAGCCTCCATCCTTCCGCGTAAATTTAGAGGCGGCAGCTGTGAAATTTCAAATTTCAAATTTAAAAATTTCATCGCGGCAAGCGCTAGAGCTAAATTTGAAATTTGAAATTTAGGCAGATTATTGTGCGCGCAAAACTCTACGATCTGCGCTCGCTCGCTCTTGCTTAAAAGCTCTGCTGCAAACCTCAAATGAGTTCCTTTTTGCTCTGCGATCTGCTGCGCGATACGAAGCGGAATCTCGCTCATCTCATCGCTTAAGATCGCTTCCTTATCCATCGTAATGAGCTTAGTGTGGGCGATCTGCTCTAGATTTTGTCCTAGCATACCCAAATGGTCGGTGCCGATCGGTGTAAAAAGCGACAGCGTGCGCCCAAAGCTTGACGTAGCGTCAAACTCGCCGCCCATCCCAGCCTCGATCACGCAGTAATCGCAATCCCTAAAAAGCACTGCCGCCGCAAGCGTGAGATACTCGAAATACGACAGACTATCTTTAAACTCCGCGGGCAAGCTCTCTTGCAAAAACTCATGCGCGAAATCAAGCTCCTCATCCGTAGCATCGCGCCCTAGCGAAATGGGAAGCGAGCTTTGAGCGGATTTAAAATTTGATCTTAGCGGAGATTTAAAATTTTGCTCAGACGGCGATTTGAGATCTTGCGAATTCCATAAATTTTGCGTAGAAGCAGAATTCCGCGTATCTATGGAATTTCGCGCGATAAAATTCTGCTCGCTATAAAAATTTTGCGTGGTATAAACAGAGTTTTGCATGGCGGAATTCTGCTCGCTATGTAAATTCTGCGTGGCGGAATTTTGCAAATTAGAAATAGAAATTTGAGAGGCGGAATTTTCTCTGTTCGCAAAATTTTGCATCTTTGCGGAATTTTGTTTTTCCGTAAAATTTGATGCCGAAGCGGAATTTTGCTCGTTTTTAAAATTTGAAGCGCCTGAATTTAACGCAAAAACAGGGCTTTGCGCGATGCGTCCGCCTAGATAGATGCGCTCGTTGAGCTTAAAAACGTGCGGACTGGTGTAGTGCCCGACGTTAAAGCCTGCTGCGGCGATCGCATTAGCCAAAAATCGCCCGGTGCTGCCCTTGCCGTTGGTGCCGATGATTTGAATGACATTTTTGAGCGGAATTTTATCTTTAATGGCGGCATACGCCCGCGGGAAGCGCTCGTAGTCGATTTTTTTGTAATAAATCGGGCGATTTTGCAAAAATTCTTTAATGCTGCGCCCGCTCAAGTCTGAATCCCCTAATCGCAAGCGCCGAAATAAACTCGTCAAACGCCTGCGTGGAGGCATTTTCGATCGCCTTGTAGCGGTCCTTATCGCTAATGATCGAGCTCGTATCGTAGCTATTTTTGACTAGGCGGCTAACTTTAAAATCGTAATCGCCAACGCAATCCTTGCTGAAAACCTCGCCGTTTTTAAGCTTGGTGCTAAAATTTACGATGAGATTTGCGCGGTAGCTAGTGACGTAGCCGAACTGATCGTATGAAAGCTCGCTAAAGCTTAGGCTTTTTATGCTTGCTACTACAATCGTCTGCGCCGAGTTTTTATCCGAAAGGCTCATCCCTAGACGCTGAACTATACCCTGCCTGATCGCATCTTTGATCGCGACGGTGTTTTGCGGATCGGTCTTGCTCATCATCACATCCACAAATACGCTTCCACTCATCGTCTCTTTCGCGATCCTCGAAACGGGCTTGTAGCCGCAGCCGATTAAAAAAATCAAACAAAAAACGGTTAAAGCTTTTCTCATCTTCGCCTACTTTATCACCAAATTTACAAGCTTGTTTTTGACGTAAATTTCTTTTACGATGCTCTTGCCCTCTAACCATTTGGCGCAGTTTTGCTTTGCAAGGCTTAAAATTTCGCCCTCGCTTAGGTTCGCACCCGCTTCAAACTCGGCACGCTTTTTTCCGTTAATCGTGACGGCAAGCTTGATCGTATCGCTCTCAAAGACCTCTTCGCAAACTCGCAGCTCGCCGAAATTCCGCCTCTTAAACAGCTTCTCGCTAAGCTCGGCGCAGATGTGTGGCACTATAGGCTCGAGCAGGTTTAAGATCACGAAATAGCCCTCGGTAAATACGTCTTTATTGCTCTGCGCATTTAGGGCGTTTAGCGCCTCCATACACGCGGCTATTAGGGTATTGAAAGCAAAACTGCTCTCATAAACCTGCTGTGATTTCTTAAGCGCCTCGTAAACTTTGAGGCGGGCGTATTTTTCCTCTTTGTTTAAAGCGGCGTGGTCGATCTGCGGAATTTTATCCGTAGCGTAGGCGTTTTCAGCACGATCGTATAGGCGATTTAAAAATTTATACGCGCCCTCTACCGCGCTGTCGTTCCACTCAAGCTCCTTTTGCGGCGGCGCGGCAAAAAGTATAAAAAGCCTCGCTGTATCAGCGCCGTAGGTCTCGATGATGTCGTCGGGATCGACGGTATTTCCCTTGCTTTTACTCATCTTTGCGCCATCTTTTAGCACCATGCCCTGAGTTAGCAGCCGCTCAAACGGCTCGCTATCGCGCAGATAGCCTATGTCGCGAAGAGCCTTTTGGAAAAATCTTGCGTATAAAAGGTGCAAAATCGCGTGCTCAATGCCGCCGATATATTGATCGACATTCATCCAGTAATTCACGCTTTGCTCGTCAAACGCTCGCTGCCGCCACGTCCGCTCGTCGCTTGCGTAGCGCGCGAAGTACCACGAGCTTTCAAAAAATGTATCGAGCGTATCGGTCTCGCGCACCCCGTCGCCGCCGCATTTAGGGCATTTGCAAAACTTCCAGCTAGGATGCGCGTCGAGCGGATTACCTTTGCCAGTAATCTTAATATCCTGCGGAAGCTCTACGGGCAGATTTGAAATTTCCTCGCTTACCAGCCCGCATTTTGGGCAGTGGATCATAGGTATTGGCGCGCCCCAGTAGCGCTGGCGGCTCACTCCCCAATCGCGCAGTTTAAAATTTACCACGCGACGTCCGAGCTTTAACTCCTCAAATTTTGAGATAACGGCACTTTTTGCCCTCTCGCTATCCATGCCGCTAAACTCTTCGGAATTTACCAAAACTCCGCTCTCTACGTAGGCTTTGCTAGCGTCGTAATCACCGCTTTTTGGAGCGATGCTTTGAACGATCGGCAGGTTAAATTTCTTCGCAAACTCGAAATCTCGTTCGTCGTGCGCAGGCACCGCCATAACCGCGCCGCCGCCGTATTCTGCTAAAACGAAATTCGCAGTCCAAACGGGGATCTTTTTGCCGCTTAGCGGATGAAGCACGCTGATTCCGAGGCTCACGCCGTCTTTATCGCTTGCTTGGCGCTCACGCGGGCTTTGATTTAAAATTTCTCTCACCTTCGCCGCAGCTTTGGCGTCAAGTAAATTATTATCCAAAAGTCTCTTTACGACCTCGTGTTCCGGCGCAAGCGCCGCGTAGCTCATACCGTAAATCGTATCTGGCCTCGTAGTAAAAACCTTAAAGCCCTCGATGCCGCCAAGTTTGGCGCTGCTTTGCTCGTCAAATTTAAAGCCAAATTCCAAACCCTCGCTGCGTCCGATCCAGTTTTCTTGCATCGTAAGTACCTGAGCGGGCCACTTGCCATCAAGCTGCTTTAGGCAATCCAAAAGCTCCTGCGCGTAAGCGGTGATTTTTAGATAATATCCCGGCATCTGCTTTTGCACGACCTCGTTGCCGCAACGCCAGCACCTGCCCTCCTCGACCTGCTCATTGGCAAGAACCGTCTGATCGTGCTCGCACCAATTTACTACGGCGCTTTTTCTATAGATAAGCCCTTTTTCAAAAAGTTTGATGAAAGATTCCTGCTCCCAGCGCGTATAAAGCGGATCGGAGGTAGCAAGCATACGACGAGCCGAAAAGCTAAAGCCAAGGCGGTGCAGCTCGTTTTTCATATAATCGATATTTTCGTAAGTCCAAGTTTTAGGGTGAATGCCGTGTTTGATCGCCGCGTTTTCTGCAGGCATACCGAAGCTGTCAAAGCCGATCGGCTGAAGCACGTTGTATCCGCGCAGCCTGTAGTATCGGCTCAGCGCGTCGCCGATGCTGTAGTTTCGCACGTGCCCCATGTGGATGCGGCCGCTTGGGTAGGGAAACATCGAAAGGATATATTTTTTAGGCAGGCTATAATCATCCTTAGGCTCGAAAGCCCCCTCTTCATCCCAAATTTTCTGCCATTTAAGCTCAATACTTTTACTATCGTAAGGCATTTTGCGCTCCTAGAATTCGTCTTTGGTTTTTGCCGATTCGATCGCTATTAAAATTAGCGAGAAAAAGTTTGCAAGTAGCGCGCCGATAGCAAGCGAGGTCACGATCGACAGATCTCCCGGCGCTACTACAATCAAAACGAACGCCGGTATGAGATGCAGATCCGCTACGAGCGAGCTTGCAAAAAGCTCAGCTGCTAGCATATTTCGCACGCCTACCTTCAAAAGCGTCGAGACTGCATTCACGCTGGTTGCTATGAAAAGTAAAATTTCATTCTTCTCATACAAAAACCCGCCTATCGTAGTCATACTCATCAGCGCAAAAAATATGTAAATTACCCTTCCCCAGTTCATCTTCTATCCTTACACCGTGCCTTTTTCATACATGGCGCGATTCTTTTCTTTCTCTTTGATACGACGCTGTTTTTCGGCTAAAAACGCGCGGTATTTCTCGACATTAAATTTAAACAAAATCAGCATCGGAGCAGCTACAAATACAGAGCTGAAAGTTCCTGCTATGACGCCTATTAGCATCACGAAGCTAAAGCCGTGGATCATCTCGCCGCCCCAGACGAATAAAATCACAATGACGATGAGAGTCGTAAGCGAAGTAAGCAGCGTGCGCGATAGCGTGTGAGAGATCGATTCGTTTATAACCTCATCAAGTTTAATCGATTTGCTATCTTTTACTCCTTCTCGAATTCTATCAAAAACAACGATGGTATCGTTAAGCGAGTAGCCCATTATAGTTAGAAGCGCAGCTAAAATTTCAAGGTTGAAATCCACGCCGGCTAAAATCATCGCGCCTACGGCAACTACGACGTCGTGCAGATCCGATAGCACTGCGGCGACCGCAAATCTCCATTCAAACCGCAGGGTGATATAAACCAAAATGAGCGCAAACGACACACATACCGCTAAAATTCCGTTTGTGCGAAGCTCTTCGCCGACTTTAGGACCTACGATATCGACCTTGCGAATGTCGAAGTTTCCACTGCCTTGCAAAATTTTTTGCGCCGCTAAAGCGGGATTGTCGCCCAGTTCGCTCGCAGCGCCTGAATATCTAATCGTAACTTCTTGATCGCTGCCGAATTCCGTAACGTTGATATTGCCTAAATTTGCCGCTTCGAAGCGCTTTCTAATCTCATCAAGCGGCGCTTTAGCGTCGTATTTAACCTGAATGAGCGTACCGCCGCTAAAATCGATACCATAGCTGACACCTTTAATGAAAAATAGCGCAATAGAGCCTATTATTAAAACAGCAGAAAGCGCAAAGGTAAAATATCTAAATTTCATAAAATCATAAATTTTGCCCTTATCGAACACTTGCATTTGCGCCTCCTCTTAATTTATAACCGAGCCAAAGCGCGGTATTTTTGCTCTTTTCCATCTTATCCATTACTAGCTCAAACATTCCGTGCGTGCCCAAAATCGCCGTTATCATCGACGCTACGATACCGATGCTCATCGTGACGGCAAAGCCCTTCACTGGACCCGTGCCGTAAGCATAAAGCGCAGCAGAAGTAATTAGCGTAGTGATATTTGAATCCACGATCGCGCTCATCGCATTTTCATAGCCTTTATTTATACTTTGGCGGATTGAAACTCCCGTCCTTAGCACCTCTCTAACGCGCTCGTTAATGATGACGTTCGCATCTACCGCCATTCCGATAGTTAGTACGATTCCAGCCATTCCAGGAAGCGTCAAAGTAGCGCCGAATAGCGCCATACAAGCAATTAGAAATAAAATATTTACTACAAGCGCGATATCGGCAAAAAGCCCCGCTACGCCATAGTATAAAATCATAAAGATTAAAATTGCAACCGCCGCAAGGCTTAGCGCTGCCATACTTTTATCGATGCTATCTTGTCCTAGGCTAGGACCGATGCTGCGCGTTTCTGAGACTTTAACCGGAGCCAAAAGCGCGCCGCTTCTAAGCGCGATCGCTACGTCATGCGCCTCCTCGACGCTAAATCCGCCGCTGATCTGACCGCTACCGCCGCCGATACGCTCGTTAATGCGCGGCGCGGAGTAAACCTTGCCGTCAAGTACGATAGCTAGACGCTTGCCGACATTTTTGCCGGTAAAATCGCCAAAAATTTGAGCGCCTTGAGAGTTTAGCGTAAAATTTATGATCGGCTGGTTGGTGTGTTGATCGAAAGCGACCTTCGCATCGACTAGCATCGCGCCATCAAGCACCGGAATTTCGTTTATGAGATACTTGTAATTCGGATTTTTAACGTCGGGATAGATCACGTCGCCGTAAGCTCTGGCATCAGCTGCACTGATAGTCTGCGCGCGGTCTTGGCGCACGTCGTCCACCGCCATAAGCTGCAAGTGAGCCGCTTTGGCAATCAGATCTTTTGCGCGCTGCTCATCCGCTGCACTTTTGACGCCCGGAAGCTCCACCAAAATATAGCTCTCGCCCTGCTTTGCTACCGTCGGCTCCGCAAGTCCGAATTGATCCAAGCGGTTTCGGATAGTCTCGACGGCCTGTTCGATCGCGTATTTTTTAGTCGCTTCGACCTCCTCAGGCGTTAGTGTGACGCGATATTTTTCGCCAGATTTTTGAATGTCTAATCCGCTTGCGGCGCTATGCAAAATCGCATCAAATTTGGAAGCCTCGTCTGCGTCTAAAATTTCAAACTCAAACGAATCGCCTTCCAATTTTAGCCCATCCATCAGCAGATCATCGCGCTTGGCGGCGTAATTGACGCTCGCGGCGATCGATTTGATCTTCGAAACGACCGCCTCGTCGCTTTGAACTTCCAAAAGCATATGTAGGCCGCCTTGCAGATCCAGACCCAAGTTTATCTTGCTTCCCTTTTCGGTCTGAAAGATCGAAGGCGCGGCAAAAATCGCCGAAAAAATAACCGCAGCCAAAAAGATCAGCAGGCGGTATGAAATTTTACTGCTCATCTAATTTTCTTGCCACAAATTGTTTATCTAGCTCAACCATGACCTCATCGTTAAGCTTAACTGTGATAAAATCATTGTTTGTTTTCACGACCGTGCATTTTATGCCACCGCTAGTTATGATCTTATCGCCTTTGCCGAGCGCATCGACCATCGCTTTATGATCCTTGGCCTGCTTTTGCTGCGGTCTGATAATCAAAAAATACATAATCGCAAAGATTACGACGATAGGCAGGATTGATGCAAAGAAGTTTCCTTGTTCCATGTGTTTCCTTCATTAGAAATTTAAAAAGTAGCTATTTTACATTAAGTTACATAAATAAAGGCTTTGTTCTTGCCCTTGCGCTTTCAAATTTTATTTTCGTAGAAATTTTAAGCTCTAAATTTGACAGCTTGGCTGCTTTGGCGGCGGAATTTTTCTCGCCTCTAATTGCGATAGCAGCACTTTTTTATCTACTAAAAGCAAGCAAGGCGGAGTGGTTTTGGTGCGGATTTTTTATCGGCGCGCTGTGGATGCACTGGATCAGCTTCAGTCTGATCTATTTCGATCTTGCGTTTTTGATCCCGCTTGAAATTCTCGGAATTTGCCTCGTTTACGCCTTTATTTTCCGCATCTTTGCGATCTTTAACGCGCCGGTTTTGCGCGCTGCGTGCCTTTTAGCGCTGAAATTTATCCATCCTTTCGGCTTTGATTGGCTAAATTTTGAACTGCTGCTAAGTCATGGAATTTTAAGAGCCGATCTTAGCGCGCTGGCTCTGATTTTAGCGGGACTTTGCGCGGTTTTGTATCTACGGGGGTGCGGTGCGGCGGCTAAGCTTAACGCCCTAATTTTCACGGCGTTTTTGATCTGCGCATTGCAATTCAGCCAAAAAGAGCCCGAGCCACTACCGATTAAAATTTCACTCGCAAACACCGACATTTCGCAGCATGACATCTGGGCGAAAGATAAAATTTTATCCGCCGCGTTGGCAAATTTAGCTCGAATAGACGATGCGATCGCAGCAGGGCAAGACGCTATAATTTTGCCCGAGAGCGCCTTTGCGATGCCGCTAAATTTAGAAAACGTGCTAGTTGAAGCTCTAAAGGAAAAATCGCGCGCAATTACTATCGTAGCGGGCGCAGAAGCGTATGAGAACGGGAAATTTTACAACAGCGCCTATCTTTTTGCGAACGGGGAAATGAAGCGCTTCGATAAGCACATTTTGGTACCGTTTGGCGAAATGGTGCCGCTGCCCGAATTTGCGCGAAATTTTATCAACCGCGTGCTGCTAGGCGGTGCGACCGATTTTTCGACGGCTAGCGGTTTTAGCGACTACAAGCTTGGCGGGCGAAGCGTAAGAAGCGCCGTTTGCTACGAGGCTACGCGCGCAGAGCTTTACGAAGGCTCGCCCAAATATGTCGTAGCGATCAGCAATAACGGCTGGTTCGTGCCGAGCTACGAACCCTATTTGCAGCGCCTCATAATCCGCTACTACGCGAGCTTGCACGGTACATTGATCTATCACGCCGTAAACGGCAGCGCTAGCGAGATAATCGCTCCGAAAAAGATCTGGATAAACCGCCTTAAAGATCATCTAAAATAGCCTAAAAAGTTATTTTTAAACGACTTTTGGATAATATTTTAAAATTTTATTAGGAGCTAAATTTATGGCTAAATACAATCGCATACTCGTAAAATTTTCGGGTGAAGCACTAGCGGGAGAGAACGGCTTTGGGATCGACAGCGAAATTTTAAAATTTATCGCTAAAGAGATCAAGCAGCTCGTAGAGGGCGGCATCGAAGTAGGCATCGTAATCGGCGGCGGCAACATCATTAGAGGCGTAAGCGCTGCGGCTAGCGGTATCATCAAACGCACCAGCGGCGATCATATGGGTATGCTAGCCACCGTCATAAACGCAATCGCTATGAGAGAAGCGCTCGAATACGCAGGCATGGATGTGCGCGTGCAAAGTGCGATAAAGATGGAAGCGATCTGCGAGACCTTCATCATCGGCCGTGCCAAAAGGCACCTCGAAAAAGGTCGCGTCGTGATCTTTGCCGCAGGCACCGGAAATCCGTTCTTCACGACCGATACCGCAGGCACGCTCCGCGCGATCGAGATCGGAGCCGACGCTATCATAAAAGCCACCAAGGTAATGGGGATCTACGACAAGGATCCGCAAAAATTTAAAGACGCTAAATTGCTTTCCAAAGTCACTTACGATCAAGCCCTGCACGACAACATCAGGGTGATGGATGATACGGCTATCGCGCTTGCTAAAGACAATGCACTTCCGATCATCGTATGCAATATGTTTAAGAGCGGAAATTTATACAAAATCGTCGATGGCGGAGATCTAAGCTCTTGCTCGATCGTAAAAAACTAAAATTTTAAATTTAAGGAGAATTGATGAGAACCGAACAAATTGTAGCCAAGGCTTTAAAAGTAACGGGCGGAGACCGATATAAGCTATCTTTGATGATAAGCAAACGCGCCGAGCAGCTAGCTGCAGGTGAACCGCCGCTGATAGATAACGTAGATACTCGCAAGATGAAATTTGCCGATATAGCAATCTTGGAACTAGCCGAAGGTAAGATCGCATTAGATGGAATCGTTGACAAGGATTAATGATAACTTTTTAGAAAGTCTCATCGACGATGTCGTCGATACCAAAGACATTCAAAGCGCCAAGCAGCTGCTTTATAATCTAAAAGAGCCCACTCCGCTGCTAGTGGATGCTATAAATTTATGCATCGCGCAGCATGACGGGCAGTTTCGCAAAAGCGGCGAGCCGTATGCGATCCACCCTATTTTGGTAGCCTGCTTCGTATCTTTTATGGGTGGAGACGATGCGATGGTGATATCTGCGCTATTGCACGACGTAGTAGAGGATACAGATTACAGCATCGAGCAGGTTAGGCAAAGATTCGGCGACGAAGTAGCCAAAATCGTAGAAGGGCTTACTAAAATCGTAAACATCAGGGAGGATAAGCTGGCTCCATCCGGCGATAGCAACGCTAAGCTTCGCACCACCGCGCTTACCTTCCGCAGGATGCTAATGATCTCTATTAACGATCAGCGCGTCCTAGTCGTAAAGCTCTGCGATAGGCTGCACAATATGCTAACTCTAGACGCACTCCGCCCCGATAAACAAAAACGCATCGGCGAGGAGACGCTTTTGGTTTACGCGCCGATCGCGCACAGGCTTGGAATTTCATCGATCAAAAACGTGCTTGAGGATCTTAGCTTCAAATACGTTATGCCTAAAGAATACGCAGCGATCGCCGATTACGTCGAAGAACATAAACAGCAGCTTCAGATGAGCTTGAGCAAATTTAGCGAAAAGATCAAGGAGTATATGCTTTCAAACGGCTTTAGCGAGGGCAGCTTTGAGATCCAAAAGCGGATGAAGCACTACTACTCGATCTTTTTAAAAATGCAGCGCAAAGGAATTTCGATCGAGGAGGTGCTCGATCTTTTGGCTATCCGCATCATCGTGCAAAAGCCGATGGATTGCTACTTAGCTCTGGGCATAATCCATACTAAATTTAACCCGCTCATATCGCGCTTTAAGGATTATATCGCGCTTCCGAAGCAAAACGGCTACCAGACGATCCATACGACCGTTTTTAATGAAAGTATGATCGTAGAGGTGCAGATCCGCACCTTCGATATGCATAACACCGCAGAATTCGGTGTCGCCGCTCACTGGAAATATAAATATAGCGGCTCGATCAATCCGAAGCTCGATTGGCTAAACGACATCGGCATGCAGGAAGAGGACGACGCCAACGCCGAGGATCTTTACGAATACGCCAAGGACAGCCTCTACGTCGAGGATATCGCCGTGTATTCTCCCAAGGGCGGAATTTTTACATTGCCGCGCGGCGCTACGGCGCTTGATTACGCCTACGAGATACACTCTCAAGTGGGTTTAAAAGCGACCGAGGCCTTTATAAACCGCGTCAAGGTGCCGCTTCTTACGGAGCTTAAAAACGGAGATATCGTTCATATCATTACCGGAAGCGAGCCACACTACCGCTGCAGCTGGCTAAGCTCGGTCAAAACAGGCAAGGCGCGCGCGACGATAAAGGCGTTTTGCAAGCAAAAGATCAGAGATATAAATTTCGAAGTAGCGATTAAAATTCTATGCGCGATCTTTACGACGAGCAAGGAGAGCATTCTAAGCTGGCTTGAAAAAGAAAATTTAAGCAAAAAGATTGGCAAAGCTGCCTACGACTCGGTATTTTTAAAAGACGTCGTAAATGCGCTGAAAAAATACCCGCTCAAAGAGAAATTTTTCAATATGAAATTTCGCAGCAAGTATGAGATTGAGAAGCAAAAATTTGACAACATCGTGGTGTATTCAAATTTTAAAATCGACGAGGTTGAGTTTGATTACTGCTGCAACCCAAAGCGCGGTGACGACATCATCGGCTTTCGCAACGGACACGGCGTGACGGTGCATCATAAGCTGTGCGAACGTGCAAGCGAGCTAATCAAAACCGATGAGATGATCTTCGTAAAATGGACGCGCAATGCGCCGCACCGCTACAAGATCATATTAAATTTAGAAAACAAGCGCGGCTCGCTAGCGACGTTTTTAAACTATTTAGTCAAGCTCGAGGTCGATCTAGTGTCGATAAGCCTCAACGAAAATAGCGAAACGACGTCGGATTATTTTGAGATTATCATCGAGCTAAACGAAAATTTAGACTCCACGGAGATTAAAGACAAACTCAAAAACCGCTTTAAAATCGTGGATTTCGTATCACTTACGGACGTATATAAAAACTAAATAAGGGAGAGCAAATGGCTGACATTCAAGGCATTATGGAAAATTTTAAGCGCGGCGTCGCGGAAATCATCGGCGAGGAGCAGATTGAAGCACTGATTAGGCGCTATTACGACAGCGGCGAGGTCTTTTACGTCAAAATCGGCATGGATCCCACTGCTGCGGATCTGCACCTAGGACACGCCGTCGTGCTAAATAAGCTTGCATTTTTGCAAAACCACGGCGCGATCGTGCAATTTCTAATCGGCGATTTTACCGCTCAAATCGGCGATCCTACGGGCAAGAGCGAGACTCGTAAAAAGCTAGCGCGCGAAATCGTGCTTCAAAACGCCAAAACCTACGAGCAGCAGGTCTTTAAAATTTTAAATCCCGCAAAAACCAAGGTAATGTTTAACTCCGAATGGACCAACCGCCTGGGTGCTAGCGGTATGATTGAGCTATCAAGCACTTTTAATGTTGCCAGGATGCTCGAGCGCGACGACTTTGAGAAGCGCTACAAGGCCGAGCAGCCGATCAGCATCAGCGAGTTTATGTATCCGCTACTGCAAGGATACGACAGCGTTTGCATGAAATGCGATATAGAATTCGGTGGCACCGATCAGAAATTTAATCTTTTAATGGGTCGCCAGCTGCAAAGAATTTATGATGTCGGCAAAGAACAAAGTGTCGTGATGATGCCGCTTTTGGTAGGTACCGACGGCACGAATAAAATGAGCAAGAGCTTAGGCAACTACATCGGCGTAACCGATACGCCTCATGATATGTACGGCAAGGTGATGAGCATCAGCGATGCGTTAATGTGGGATTGGTATAATCTACTAAGCCAAAAGAGCAGCGAAGATATTGAGCTAATAAAAGGCTTTGTGGCGGATGGCTCGATCCATCCTAAGGCGGTTAAGGAGGAGCTTGCCTCCGAGATCGTCACGCAATTTTATGACGAAAACACCGCCTTTGAAGCCAAGCAGGAATTTGACCGCGTCCACGGTGCCGGCGAGCTTCCTAGCGAGATCAAGGAGTACCACGTAAGCTCGCCTGCATGGATCGTAAAGGCGCTCATCAGCTGCAAGCTTGCCGTCTCTAGCTCAGATGCGCGCAGGCTGATAAAATCAAACGCCGTCAGTATCGATCAAAATAAAATTTTAGATGAGCAGCTTCAGCTTAGCTCGGGCGAATACACGCTTCAAGTAGGGAAGAAGAAATTCGCTAAATTAAAGGTGGATTAATGAGTATAAAGATAGGCAAACACGAGATTGCGCACCCGATAATTCAAGGCGGCATGGGACTTGGTATCAGCTGGGACAAGCTAGCCGGCAATGTCAGCCTAAACGGCTGTCTAGGCGTCATTAGCTCGGTCGGCACCGGCTATTACGAAAATCTTAAATTTGCCAAAAAATCGCTCGATGGCAGACCATATCAAAGCGAGAATTTTTATAGCAAAGAGGCGCTTTTTGCCATCGTGCAAAACGCCCGTAAAATTTGCGGCGATGCACCTTTGGGGATGAATGTAATGTGCGCGGCGAACGACTACGAGCGCATCGTGCGCGACACGTGCGAGGCAGGTATCGACATCATCATTAGCGGCGCAGGGCTTCCTACCAATCTGCCGGAATTTACGGTAGATTTTCCAGACGTCGCGCTCGTGCCTATCGTCTCCTCCGCCAAGGCTCTTAAGATCATCGCCAAACGCTGGAAGCAGCGCTACGACAGAATTCCCGACGCCGTAGTGCTCGAAGGCCCTCTTAGCGGCGGACATCAGGGCTTTACCTACGAGCAGTGCGGCGATCCGGCGTTTGCGCTAGATAATCTAATCCCGCAAGTGAAAGCGGAAATCTCGCAATGGGGCAGCTTCCCGCTCTTTGTCGCAGGCGGAATTTGGGATAAGAGCGACATCGATCGCGTGAAATCTTTGGGCGCAGACGGCGTGCAGATGGGCACGCGCTTCATCGGCACCTTTGAATGCGACGCCGCGGAGGAATTTAAGCAGGTACTTCTTAACGCCAAAAAAGAGGACATCCAGCTTCTAAAATCGCCCGTAGGCTACCCTGCGCGCGGAATTCATACCAATCTGCAAGATATGATCGCCGCAGGCACGGCGCCTAAGATCCGCTGTATCAGCAACTGCGTAAGCCCTTGCGAGCGCGGCAAAGGCGCTAACGCCGTAGGATACTGCATCGCAGACCGCCTAAGCGACGCGTATCTGGGTAAAACGCAAAGCGGTCTGTTTTTTACCGGCGCGAACGGTTGGCGATTAAACGAGATAATATCCGTGAAGGAATTGATAGAAAAACTTGTAAATGGCGAAGATAGTTAAAATTTTTCTAATCGCGGCTTTTAGCTGCGTATTGGCGTTTGGAGCTTCCAGCGAGGCGTTTTTTGCGAAATTCGACAAGGATTTCATCGTAGCGACGCCGAATTATAAGCGCTCGCTGCACAAAGAGTTAAAATCGCTCTACCAAGGCGCGTCCGATAAAGAGGTCCGCATTAAAGCGCTAAAGAGATTGGTTTACAGCTCGAAAAATTTAGGACTCGACTCCTCGCCTTATGAATCTGCGCTAGCCAAATTACAAGGCAAAGCAAGCGATAGCAGCACGAATTCTAAAAAGCTCAAAGATGAAAACGCAAAAAATTCCAAAAGCTCAGACGAGAAAAACGCTTCAAATTTAGCGCATAGCCCCAAAGCCTCCGCCTCTAAAAATTCTAAGAATTCAAAAAATTCCACTTCCAAAAATCTCAAAAAGACGCGCGCGCCAGAAGAAGCCGATCTAAGCTCGCTATCTAGCGAGGATTTGGAATTCTTACGCTCGACTAGACCCCACAGCGCGGACGACGCAAAAAATTCAACAGACGATGCGCATAGCAGCGACTCAAGCGAAAATCCCGCAGGAGCCGATGACTCCTTACAAGCGCAGAATTCCGCAGATAGCGCTGCGACCGAACGATTAGATTCTGAGCTTCGCAAAAACAGTATAAAAAAATCCGCCCCCGATGCTAAACTCGCTCTAGCATCGCTGCGCGGCGATGCGGATGAGATCGTGCTTGAGTTTAACCGCGATCTAAAGCGCGGCGATTATAAAGATTTTACGATCGCAAGTAGCGATAATTTTCGCTTCGTGATTGATTTTAGCGCGCGGCAAAAATCGCAAAAAACACGGCTTAAAGATAGCTTTGTTAGCGATGTACGCGTCTCGCAATACAACGATAAAACCGTGCGCATCGTACTTAGCGATCCGAAAGAATTCAATGCAAACGTTGAAATTAACGGCAATATGATGATTTTAAGTACGGCTGAAGGCTTAAAAGCCGCAAAATCTGCGCGCGCAGAAAAAAACAGAGATCAAAAATCGGGGCGCAAACGCGGGCGCGAGCAAGATAGCGAGCCGCAAATCAGCACAATAGATGATTCGCAAGGTGCCAAAACCGCGTCCGTGGTCGCCGGTAAAATTTACAAATCCACCAAGGGCAAGCTCATCGTAATCGATCCGGGTCACGGCGGCAGCGATTCGGGCGCGGTAGGAAACGGGCTGAAGGAAAAAAACGTCGTGCTAGCCACATCTAAAAAGCTTGGCGCGCTGCTTGCTAAGCGCGGCTACAGGGTGCTTTATACGCGCAGCACCGACGTGTTTATAAATTTAAGGTCGCGTACCGCTTTCGCCGCTAAAAAAAACGCCGATATGTTTATTTCGATCCACGCAAACGCCGCTCCTAACGCAAGCTCAGCACTTAAAATGAGTGGCGTGGAGACCTTTTTCTTAAGCCCGGCTAGAAGCGAACGCAGCAAAAACGCCGCCGCGCTCGAAAACAGGGGCGATTTGGAGGATATGAATACCTTCTCGAAGCAGACCTTCCTAAATTTTTTAAACCGCGAGAAGATAATCTCTTCAAACAAGCTTGCCATCGATATTCAAAGCTATATGCTAAGCTCGGTCAAAAAGAGCTTCTCAAGCAGAGACGGCGGCGTGCGCGAGGCGCCGTTTTGGGTGCTCGTAGGCGCTACGATGCCTGCGGTGCTCGTGGAGATGGGCTACATCACGCACCCGGATGAGGGTAAAAATTTAGGCAAAAGCGCCTATCAAGACCGCATCGCTCAGGGTATCGCAAACGGCGTGGACGCGTACTTTCAGAAAAACAAGTGATGAAATTTTACGCGCTACGTATTTTACGAGCGGGATAAAATTTTATTTCGGCGCGAGATCTGCTCCGCAGATATAAGTTTGGTGAGCGGCATAGATCTCGCGATAAACACAGCGCGGAAGCGGTAAATTTAAAATTTAAAGCCCACAGCGCTAAATTTAAAGCAAAACGTGCGGGCGCTTGCATGCAAATTTCGCTCGCATGTCAAATATTTACTACGAGCAGGTAAATTTTGCGGAGCGTCTTGCGGTGCCACGAGCTAGGGACACATACGGCTTAGGCGCGGAATTTTTAGCGCGGCTGGCGGTAAAATTTACCGACAGAATCGCATTTAAGCCGCGCGAAAATAGCGATTTGGTCGCGCTAACGCAAGTCGTGTTTCAAACCGCGTCCGCGCAATTAGGATTGCGCTTTAAGTTGTGAGCGTGTATATTGCGCCAGTCGCACTTAAAACAGCGCGATCGCGTCCTGAAATTTCGCTCTATGTCCGCAGGACACGCAATATTTGCGTAATGCCGCAAACAAAGCAGTTGTAATGTGCCGATGCCTGCGCTCTATATGTATAAAGGGGTGCAAGCTAAATCGTAAATTTAAAGATAAAATTTAAAAGGTCCAAAATGAAAAAAATCGTATTTTTGATCCTGCTTTTCGCAGCCGTTGCGCTCGCGCTCTACGTCACTTCGCGCGTAAATCCGAGCCTTTTCGTCGAAATCAAAATCCTAGGCGCGCTGCTAAACGCCACGATCTTCGGCGTCGCGCTCATCGCCTTAGCGATCGGCGAAAAAGACGTAGTGCGCTTCCCATTTCTTACCGCCTCGCTGCTGGCGCTGTTTTCGGGGCTGGTAGAGGGCGTGCTGCTCTTCGAAAACCGCTACTACATCGCGATCACGGCGGTGGCGTTCGTCGCCTTCGTCTTTTATCTGCAGATCAGGCACAAAAGATTTTCAAATAAAGCTTATAAAAATTCTGCGGGCGAAGGCTCTAGAAATTTAGATGAGAGCGCAAATTTAAAAGACGCGGATTTCGGCAGCGCAAAAGAGGCGCGGGAGCCGCAAAATAAAAGCGGCGCGACGGATGAAATTTTAAACTTTAAAAGCGGCGGCGAAATTTCAAATTCTCAAAACGAGGATGAAATTTTAAACTCCAGTGGCGACCTTGGTGAAAATTTCGCAAGCGGCGCCTATAAAAATTCTGCGCATCGCGCCGATGAAAATTCCGACGAAAATTTTAAAATTTCAAACGGTAGCGCGGGTGAAGGCGGCGCGGGCGAAAATTCCGCGCAAAATTTCAATCAGGGCGCTGAAAATTCCGCGCCCGACGCAAGGCGCGATAGATGATCAAATCCGCGCTGATCGCACTTGCGGTGATATTTTTGCTGCTTTTAAATTTAGCCAATTTTTTCGGCATGATAGGCCTAAGCGGGCCGGTGCCTGCGATGATCTGGTTTGCGATCAGCTTCTGCGGGGTTTTTTACCTATACAAATTTTGCGGCGCAAAGCCCGTCGCAGCGCGGATCGGGATCTTTGCCGTAGCCTTCGTGGGCGGATTTTTCACAAGCGTTTTGTACTATGGATTTTTTAATTCGCAAACTTTGGAATTTGCTTTTACATACGCCTTTTTCGCGGTGGTTTTTACGCTCGGCATCGGCGCGATTTTGTAGCGAGCTTTAAAATTTAGCCCGCTGCTTCAAATTTCACCGCCAACTTAAAAACAAGTCTCGCGCGATTTTGTAGAATTTTAAAATTTATCCGTGCGAGCGCTAAATTTACATCCTGATCTTGTAGGTCTTGTAGTTATCCTTCATCCTAAACGTCAGTAAATTTTGTAAAATTCCAAAGAGGATCATAAAAGTGATGAAGCTGCTGCCGCCGTAGCTGAAAAACGGCAGCGGCACGCCTACGACGGGCGCAAAACCCACCACCATTGAGATATTGACGCCTGCGTAGATGAAGATGAGCGAGGCAAGCGCGCTCGTAAAGACCCGTATCAAATAATCGCTTTTAAAATCGTAGTTCAGGCTTAGCAGATGCAGTATCAGCAGCGCATACAGCGCGATCAGCGCGGCAGCCCCCACGAAGCCGAAGCGCTCGATCGTATAAGCAAAGATAAAATCGCTCGTCGCAATCGGTAAGAATTTAAAGTGCGTCTGCGTCGCTTCATCTCTATCCTTGCCGTAGATGCCGCCGTTTCCGATAGCGATGATCGCCTGCTTTACCTGATAATTAGGCTCCTCGCTGATAAAATCGGCGATGCGCTTTTTTTGATAATCGTGCATGTTTTCGTACAAAATCGGCGAGCTGGCCATAAAAACGATGATCAGCGTGAGCCAGATTTTTTTATCCACGCCGATGATGAAAAGGATAGCAAATCCGGTCAAGAAAAGTATCGCGGCGGTGCCTAGATCAGGCTCTTTCGCGATCAAAACGAAAGGCAGAAGTATGTAAAAGCTAAGGCGCAAAAAATCCTTCAGCCCATAGCCGTTTTTCGGCGGCGGATTTTTGTGTATCAGATACATCAGCATCAGGATAAACGCGGGCTTCATCACCTCGCTCGGTTGCAGCGTAAAATGCACGAAAGGAATCTCCAGCCAGCGCCTAGCTCCTAGCTTGCTAACGCCGAAAAAATCGACGCTGAGCAGCAATATGATATTGATCCAATAAAATATCGGTATGAGATATAAAAATTTGCGTATCGGAAAGAGAAAAAATAGAGTAAAAACGGCAAATCCGACGCCAAAATATACTACCTGTTTCGAGGATAGTACGTCGTTTGCCTCGCTTATTAAAACGTATGAAAAAACCACTATCGGCACGATTAAAAAAGGTTGAATGAAATCAAAATATGCTAAAATCTTTTTGTCAATTTTAAACAACGCTTAATCCTAATTAAAATTTTGACGTAAGAATAGCCAAAAAAGGTATAAATTTGGATAATCTAATAGCACAATGCAGCGAAAGGCTCGACGTTTTTTTAAGCTCGCAGCTTGGAATTTCGCGCAACCAAATATCAAGCCTAATCAAATCCGCAGCGGTCAAAGTGGACGGAGCCGTGCAAACTAAGCCCGGCTACAAGCTATCTGCGGGCGAGCTCGTGCACATTGACTACCCCGCACCCGCGCCGCAGCAAATGAGCGCGGAGAGGCTAAACTTCGACGTTGAAATTTTATACGAGGATGAGGATCTGCTCGTGGTAAATAAGCCCGCGGGCCTTACCGTCCACCCCGCCGCAAGCGTCAAAGAGCCCACGCTCGTGGACTGGCTCAAGTCTCGCGGCTATCTGCTTTCCACGCTCGGCGGCGAGCTTCGCGCTGGCATCGTGCACCGCCTGGATAAACTCACCAGCGGCGCCCTGCTCGTCGCCAAAAACAACGCCGCACACGCCGCGCTCTCGGCGCAGTTAAGCGACAAGAGCATGGGGCGGATATACCTCGCGCTCATCGACCTGCCACTGAAAGAGCCCTGCGTGATCGAGCGCCCGATCGCTCGCAACCCTGCAAACCGTCTAAGAATGGGAATCGTGCCCGGCGGGCGTAGCGCAAAGAGCGCGTTTTATGAAATTTTAAGCGGAGCGGAACTGATGGAACTTCAAAACTCCGCCGAGAGGTGCGATAAAATTTTAGGCGCGGGCGACGGTACAGCTGCGGGCAAGAGTGCGGGCGCAGATAAAATTTCAGCCGCCGATAAAATTTTGGCTGCGAACGCAAGCGCAAGTAGAATTTCCACTGAAGACAAAATTTTGGGCAACGCTACGGATAAAATTTTAACTGGTAATGCGGATAAAATTTCGGCTACCGATAAAATTTCAGACATAACCACAGGCGCGGGCAAAATTCCAGCCGAGTCCACAGGCGGGGATAAAATTTTAAGCGCTAGCAAAGGCGCAGATGCGAGTAAAATTTTAGCGACCGACGTAAGCGCGCGCGGGAATGAAATTTTAAACGACTACGCAGGCACAGATAACGCGTACGAAATTTCAAATAACTGCATGCGGAGCGCGGATAAAATTTCAATCCAAAGCGCAGATAAAATTCCAAGCAGCCGCGCGGATGGCGCAGATAAAATTTTAACCGCCAAAATGAGCGCGGATCAAACCAGAGCCGCTCGTCTCGCCGAGAATAAAACTTTAAATTTTAAAAATCCCGCTCAAAACCAAAACTTGCCGCCGATAAACCTAAAGAACTTTAATCTCGTCGCGGCAAAGCTCTTCACGGGCCGCACGCATCAGATCCGCGCGCATTTAAGCTCGATAAATCGGCACATTTTGGGCGATCATTTATACGGATTTAAGAGCGAAAACGCTAAAATTAGCAGGATTTTGCTCCATGCCTATTTGCTCTATTTCATCCATCCGCGAAGCGGCAAAGAGGTGAAAATTTGCGCGGGCTTGCCGAGCGAATTTCTAAATTTTACGACAAATCAAAAGGTAAAGGATGAAATTTATGAAAAAATTTTACCGACTAACATTGAGCGCTACTTTAGCGATACTAGCGGGTGGCTGCGCTATGTCTAGCGCGCCTAGTGCAAGCGACGAGAGCCTTCCGCGCGTAGAGGGCATTAGGACGATCGCGAGCGACGATGAGATCGGGCTTGAGTGGCCTAGATATGACAGCAATACCGCCGTACTGGGCTTTGTCGTTTACCGAGCGCCTGCAAGCGGCGGCGAAGCCAAAAAGATCGCCACCATCGCAGATCCATACTCCACTCACTACGTAGATACGAGGCTGCAACCGGGCACTTCGTATAAATACACGGTGCGCACATATGGCGCCAAGGGCGTTTCGGCTCCTTCTCCCGTCGCTATCGCAAGCACCGCGAAGATGCTAGAGTCCGTGCCGTTTGCACAGGCTATCTACGGGCTTCCGGGCCGCGTTAAGATCATCTGGCGTCCGCATCCGGATCTTCGCGTAAGCTCCTATCTAATCGAGCGCCGTCCTAAGGGAGGCGAGTCGTGGAGCACGATTAAAGAGGTTCGCGGCAGACTTAGCGCTGAATATATCGACAATATCGATTATGGCGAAGGATACGAATACCGCATCACCGTCAAAACCGAAAACGGAGAGCTGTCCAAGCCTAGTGCAGTCATTGCCGCAGCGCAGGCAGAATAAAGTTTGCCGAATTTCATAACCCAAAGCGTGAGCCTGCCGACGCTACCAGCTAGATTCGGCGAGGTCGAATTTTTAGAGACGGCGCGCGGCAGAAATTTAACGCTCGTGCGAACCAGAAGCTTTGATAGCGAGTTTTTTATCACCCTAAAACCCGGCGGCGGTAAAGTTATAGTAAAGGGCGAAAAGATCACCAAGCCCGCTAAGATCGGCCATCTGCAGCGAGCGCTCGAAATTTTTAAAGAGCGCTTTTGCGGGCGGATCATCTCGCAGGCGTTTGCTTACAAAGACAGCTCGCTTACCGAAAAAACGCCGCTAATTTTGGACGAGAATGAAATTTTATCCCTCGTAAAAAGCTCTAAATTTGATAAAATTTTCATCGAGATCGGCTTCGGCTCGGGCAGACACCTGCTTCATCAAGCGCGCTCGAATAAAGACGCGCTGCTAATCGGCATCGAAATTTACAAGCCCGCGATCGAGCAGGTCGCAAAGCTAGCGATCCGCGAGGGGTTGCAAAACATTGCGTTGATTGCCACCGACGCGCGGGTTTTGCTGAGCCTGCTTCCCGCGGGCTGCTTGCAGCGCGTATTTTTGCACTTCCCCGTGCCGTGGGACGACGCGCCGCACCGCCGCGTCATAAGCGACGAGTTTGCCTCGCAGATCGCACGCACGCTCGGACGCGGCGGTCGCTTCGAGCTTCGCACCGACAGCGAGGAGTACTTCCTCTACGCAATGCAAAAGCTCTCGCCCTACGTGCAGCGCAAAGCGGGCGAAATTTCGCACTTCAAAAATCGCGACGCCGCCGTAGCGAGCAAATACGAGGATAGATGGCGCAAAATGGATAAAAATATCTACGATCTGATCTATGAGAACAAAACCGCGGGCCGTGGCGAGCCGCAGCAATGTGAGATGGAATTTTTAAAATTTGACGCGGCGGCAATCGCGCGAAATTTTAAAAATTTCACCTTCAAAGGCAAGGATTTTTTCGTGCATTTTGAGGAAATTTTTTACTTGGACGCGCAAAAAAGCTTGGATGCGGGCAGCGCTTGCACCGCGGGTGGTGGCGTAAATTTTGATGCAGGCAGTGGCTCAAATTTTACCTCAAAAACGAACTCAAATCCTTGTGCAAACCTAGATGGCGGTTTTATCTCGTACGAAGCAGGCGCCGACAGCATGTCCGAAGCCATAAATTTAAACGCAATGCGAGGAAAAAATTTAACTAAGCGCGCGAGCATGGATGAAATTTCAGTAGGCGGCGGCAAAATTTCAGCTACGACAGCGGGCGATAAAATTTCAACTTGCGCGAATGCTACGCAAATTCTAAAAAAAGCAAGCACCCCACTGAATACAAACCGCGCGGATGAAGCGAACGCAAAAGACGGCGTAAATTTAAACGAGGATCACTTGAGCGCAAGCGCCGTAAATTTAGCGAGCGACATTCCCATCGCAGTAAGCGCTAAATTTAGCCGCCCCGCCCCGGGCGAAAAGCGCGCTTTAGCCTGCGAGCAGATCGCGACAAAGCAAGGCACGCAGATAAACAGCGCAGCAGCCGCGAGCGATGCACTAAACGCAAATAACCCGCTCGCAACTATCGACGCAAGCAACGCGCTAAATTCTAGCGGCACGGAGGGTGCGCTTGCAGCTATCGATACGACAGGCGCAAGCACTACACCCGCAGCGATCGGCACAATAGATACTAGCAACGCGTCGAATGCGGGCGGCTCATTCGTAGCGGTCCCAACGAAAGAAAGCGCCGCACCAAATGCGACCCACGCAGTCAGAGCAAACACAATGCAAATTCTAAAAAAAACGGATGGCGCGCCAAATACAAACCTCCAAACGGACGCAGATGAAAAAGACGGCGGTGCAGCGAGTGCTAGAAATACGACAAGCACAGGCGCCGCAACAGATACGATCTGCGCGGACGAAGCAAATAAGGCACTAAACATAAGCGCCGCGCCTTGCAAAAATGAATTGCAAGCCGAACTAAAAAACGAGCTAAACCACGCTGTTCAGCCGCAAGCCGAATTACAAAATAAGTCAAATTCTATCAAGTTGCAAGCCAAGCGCCGAAGCGAGCCAAGCCATGACGAGTTGCAAGCCGAACACCAGGGCAAATTAGATCGCGCCGAGCAGCAATGGCAAGGCAAACCAAGCCGCGTTAAGTCACAAGACGAATGGCAAAGCGAACCAAGCTACACCGAGCCGCAAGACGAACGGCAAAGTAAGTCGGGCGCCGCAGAGCCGCAAGACGTGCTAATCCTGCTTTCGCTCGGTGCATTCGACTTTCCGCAGCAGTGTTTCATCCGCGCAAACGCAAGCGGCACGCGCTACTTCATCCGCCGCCCGCTTCCTACGCGCGAAAACCACGCGGCACATCAAAAAATTTCGGAGATATTTTCACAATGGCAGAGATAACGGACGATTACAACATCATCACCGCAGCGGGCCTCACGCTGGGCTACGAAAAGGCGGGCGCAGTCATCCAAGACGCGAGCTTCGGCATCGGCGCGAAGGACTTCGTCATCATCACGGGCAAGAGCGGCAGCGGCAAATCCACGCTGCTTAAGTCCTTCTACGGCGGCATCGACATCATCGGCGGCGAACTAAACGTCTGCCTGTGCGATCTAAAGGGCATCACAAACTCCGATCTGCGCACCCTGCGCCAGCGCATCGGCATTATCTTTCAAAACTACCGCCTGATCAACGAATGGACGATCGAGCGCAACATAATGCTTCCGTTAATGATAATGGGCTACAATCAGCAGGTCTGCCAAGACCAAGCCAAAAAGCTACTGCGCCACGTCGAGCTCGGGCATAAGATGGGCAAGTATCCGCTCGAACTTAGCGGCGGCGAGCAGCAGCGCGTGGCTTTGGCGCGTGCGATGGCGCACAATCCGCGCCTGCTGCTGTGCGACGAGCCTACGGGAAATTTGGACGACTACTCCAGCGCCATTATTTGGAATTTGCTGCGCTCGGCGTGCGAGTCGTGGAACGCCTGCGTCGTCATCGTGACGCACAAAATGCCCGCTACGCTTCGTTTTAGGCACCGACATTTTGAGATTAAGGACGCTAAAGTAAATGAAATCGATTAAAACCCATTTTGGCGTGATCTTTTCGCTCGTCGCGCTGCTTTTTTCCGTGCAGTTTGGAATTTTTATGAGCAACCTAACCAAAAGCTACGAGCGCTCGATCCAAAACGAATATAACATCGTGCTAGTCTCCAAAACCTCGCTCAGCTTGCAAGACGCGCAAAAAGCGGTGCCGAAGATCAGCTCGATTAGCGAAATTTCCACAGCGGGCATCACCGAGCGGCTGAAGGGTAAAATTTCACAAAACGCCTTTGCCGAGCTTAGTAAAAATTTGCCTAAATTTTATAGCGTCAAGCTCGAAAGCTTCCCCGACGCCGCACAGCTTGCCAAGATCGAGCAGGATCTAAAATCGATCGGTTCGCTTACGAGGGTTGAAATTTTTAAAAAGACCCACGATGAAATTTTTAAAATTTTACTACTTATCAAAAGCCTTGTTTACGGCTTTGCATTTCTCATCGTGCTTTTAGGCGTAATGCTAATCCACCGCCAGATGCGTATTTGGGTTTACGAACACAAAGAGCGCATCGAGATCATGGAGCTTTTCGGCGCGTCGTTTCTGATAAAAAGCGGCAAGCTCTACCGAATGGCGATAATAGACTCCTTCATTGCCACGCTGATCGTGACCTGCTTTTACATAGCGCTTCCTTCTTGGGAGGTGTTTTCGACAACGCTTAAGGGTATTGGCGATCTGCGCACCGCCATAGTGCTGCCTTACGACGCGCTGATCCTTTTAGGCGTGGCTTTAGCGCTATCTATCATCGCGGTAAGTTTTGTGATGCTACAAATCGGAAACAAACGAGCATGAAAAGGGCTTTTTTAGCGCCGCTTCTTGCGCTGGGGCTTGCCGCGGCTCTTACTTATGCCGCGCCCGCAAAGCAGCAGAGCACGAAAGATAAGATCGCCAAAGCGGGCCAAGAGCTCAAAAGCTCGCAAAAGGAGGGGATGCAACTCTCGCAAAAGATCGACGAGATCGCAGGCCAAATCGTAAAGGAGCAGGAGGGCTTTAAAAAGCGCGAAGGCGAGATCAAGCAGCTAAGCGACGCGATCGAGGGCTTAAAAGATCAATATGCCGCCGAAGCGCAGGAGCTTGAAAAGCTTAATAGCCAAAACGTCACGCTTCTTAGCGTGCAAAACGATCTGGAAAGCAAGATCGCAAGCGTGATCTCACAAGAGCTATCATTTGATCTCATCACCGACGTAAATTCCACCACTACGCCCGATTCTATCGTAGCTAGTGAAATTTTAGAGGGGCTCGGCGTCGTTATGAACGACGAGCTGAAGGGGCTGATCAAAGACTACGAAAATAATCAAAATTTTATCAACGAGCAGAACAAAAAGATAAAATCGATCCAGGCAAGCATGGCGGGCTATGACAAGAAAAAAACCGATCTCGACGCCAAGCAAACCACCCAAAAAGAGAAGCTCGCGCAGATGAAAAAGGACAAAGAGGACTACATCGCGCGCCTGGAGAAGATAAACGACGAGCAAGACGCCATATCTAAGACCCTGCAGGAGCTTAAGATCATCGACGACGCCGAGGAAAAAGCCAAAGCGCAGAAGGAGGAAGCTGCGCGCCAAGCGAAGCTTGAAGCGCAGAAGCAAAAGGAGCGCCAGGCACGCGAAAAAGAGTACGCCAAAGCAAAGGCGGCTGCCAAAAAGGCGGGCAAGCCCGAGCCTGCGCCTCCTAGCGAGCCCGAGCCAGAAGTGAGCGAGCCAGCGGATGAGCGCGTAAGCAAGATCAACCAAAAGGTCAAGCAGTACGGCTCTAGCTATCAGTCCTCGCGCGTCAAAAAATACAGCGGAGCCAAGACCACAGCGCCTTTAAGCGGCGCGTATTTGAAGCGAAAATTCGGCAACTACAACGATCCCGTGTATAACATCAAGCTTTTCAACGAAAATATCGTGCTGGGCTCAAATAGCGGCGACACGCAGGTTAAAGCGGTGCTACCGGGCAAGGTGGTCTTTGCTAAAGAAACCGCCGTGCTCGATAAGGTCGTGATCCTAGAGCACAGCGGCGGCATCCACACGATCTACGCGCATCTAAATCAGATCCCGCCTACCGTGCGCGTCGGCTCCAACGTCAAAAAGGGCTACATCATCGGGCGCATCGGCTCGGATCTGACCTTTGAGGTGACGCAGCAGAACTACCACATCAACCCGCTCGATCTCATCAGCCTGAGGTAAGCGTGAAAAATTCTAAATTTAGCGAATCTTGCGAGGATGCCGAAAGTTTAAATTTAAGCGAGCAGAATTTGGGCTGCGAGTTAAATTTAAATGAGCAGAATTCTTTAAAAGGGCAAAATTTCGCCGCTTCAAATTTGAACGATGAAGGCTCCACTGCTGCGACAAGAAATTCTAGCGGTGAGAATTTAACCTCGGCGTTAAATTTGAATGACGAAAATTCCAAAGCGACGCCAAATGTAAACGATCAAAATTCAAGCAGTCAAAATTTTACCGCCACAAGCGATGTCCCCGCGTCAAATTTAGATAGCGAGAATTCCGCCACGGGGGCCGCTACATCAAATTTTAAAAATAAAAATTCTGCGACGGCGAGCGCCGAAGCGACATCAAAAACGACGGCGGGCGCCGCAAAAACAGGAAGCTACAACGAGCGCCGTAGAAGTAAAAACGACGAAAACAGCGCAAAACGATATTGAGATTACAAGGGTAGCGGAGGAAATAATGACAACAGAAATAGCGGCAGCAAAAGAAGCAGAAGCGGCAAGACCGCAAATCCAAGAGCTTACCAATTTTCTTAGCGAATACACCGCCAAGATGCTTAGTATCGGCACTTACACCGCGCGCATCGAGCGCTGCGTGCGCAGGATAGCGGATGCTTATGGTTATGAGGCGAGCCTGATGATCTTCGTGCGCCACTTCATCATTAGCGTGATGGACCCTGCGGACAACTCCATTCGCCGCACCTACGTCAAAACGGGCGCTGCGGCGCAGATCAGCTTCGATCTAATCTCGGAGCTAAGCGCGCTTAGTTGGGAAATTTACGACGAGAAAATCCCTCTTGCGCGCGCCAGAGCCGCGTTTACTCAAATTTTAACCTCGCAAAAGAGGAATTTTGCCAAAACTCTTGTTTTGCTAAGCATCGCAAACGCCGCATTCTGCGAGCTTTTCGGCGGCGATGGCGGCGCGATGGCGTTAGTTTTTGCGGCTACGGCTTTTGGAATTTGCGCTCGCTATCTGCTTAGCAAGCTTAAAATCAACCTAAAAATCCAATACATCGCGGTTTCGTTCGCAGTCTCCTTCATCGTCTCGCTAGGCGCTCGCTACGGGCTTAGCGCCACGCCCGACGTCGCCGTAGGATCGAGCATATTGTTTTTGATCCCGGGCGTCTGGCTGATCAACTCGGTATTTGACATCCTAAACGAAAATATGCTCGTAGGCATCAGCAGAGGGCTAAACACGGGGCTTTTGATCATCTGTATCGCGATCGGGCTCTTTCTGACGCTTAGCATCTCAAATTTGGGGCTTGTAAATGTTTGATATAGCACTTTTGGTATTTAAGGACGCTTGCTTTGCCGCTGCGGCGGGGCTGGGGTTTGCGTATGCGTGCATGCCGCCTAAAAAGACACTTGCCTTCTCGGCGCTGCTTGCGGCGGTAGCGCATTCGTGCAGGTTTTTGCTGATTCAAAGCCAAATTTTTTCGATCGCCGCCGCGACGCTTTTTGCGTCGTTTCTGATCGGCGTTTTAGGGATGCTCTGCGCCAAGCGCCTCAAGGTGCCAGCAGAGATCATCGCCTTTCCCGCGCTGCTTCCGATGATCCCAGGCATCTACGCCTACAAGGCGGTTTTGGCGCTGTTTTCTTATATCAGAGCTGCGGGCGCAGAGCATAAACTCGCCCACCTCATCTCGTTTTTCGACAACGCCCTCGCCACAATCTCGATCTCGCTGGCGCTCGGCACGGGCGTCTCGATAACGCTGCTAATTTTCTACGAGCAGTCCTTGATGATAACTCGCGGCGCAAGGAGTAAATAGCGCTAAGCAAGAAATTTTAAGCAGGCGGGGCGGGTAAATTTAAATTTATCATCTTCGCTAGCGAGGTAAAATTTTATAAATTTACCGTCCTTTCTGCGAAGGTAAAATTTAGTTATATCCTCCATTTATCGCCCATTATTCGATATTTGTTTTATTGTTTTCTCTTTTTCATCGTAGTAGTATTTATACAACAAGTTGTATTCTAGGCTTTTGCTAAATTTCATATTTTTATCTATTACTATAAATAGGAAGCTATAATTAATATGGAGCGGTAGATATTCTATAGGCGTCTTAAAATCATCTATTTTATAACTCGCTTCATCAATTTTTATTCTATTTTTATATAGTTCATACCTATGGCAAAAAATATCATAATTTGGATTACTCGGCTCAATATATGCATAAAGACTCAAAAATATAGAATTTATTGGTATAACAAATACAATATCCGTATGGTCAAAACCAAAACTCTTATCAATTTCCAATGAATTGTTGAAAATTTTTTCTGTTAATATAATTTCCCCGGATTCCCTATCTCTATAGTCATCTTCATCGATATAATTAAAAAATATTCCGTACTTTAAGGAGCCATCTTCCAAAACCAAACTTTCCTTGTCTTCCCAAGGATATACGACTTCGGTATTAAAAATTTCTTTATCTATATGGGTTTCGGCATCTTGTATCGCTTTGCCGTTTCTGCAAATTTTTGAGCCCAAATCCATAAGATAATCTAAATTTAGCCTTTTATCTATCTTGTAAAATTCGCATTTATCATCGGGGCGTTTATCGCTATGGCATTCTGAATAACGGATCTCTACGCCGCCGCCGATTTCGTTGGCCGTATCGCCATATTCCTTTTTAACTGCTTTAATTCGTCTATCATATTCTCTTTTATTAAAGTTATAAAAAAAGTGCCAATCTTTAAGCATACACTTTAACGCCCTATCTTTAAGCTGTATATCCGTAAGATTGCCATCTAGATCGCATACCCATTTATATGGACCGGTTTCTTCTTTTTCGACCAAATAAAATATTATGCCGGAAGCGCATATTATTATGATGCAGACTAAGCACAGATAATATCTCGTTTTCAAATTTCGCTCCTAAAATTTTCCACAATATACCTCACATAGACTTAATCCGCGATAATTTTAGAATGTCTCAAATATCATTAAATCGGGCTTTCGCTTGATCTACTCTAGCAAATTTCATCTCAATGCTTTGTAGGTATTTGGCTCTCTTACGCGCTCGTCGCACCTCTTTCCGCAAAGGTAAAATTTAGCTGAGCTTTTCCGACTTAAACGCCCTCTTTACCGTCATATAAAAGCCGCTAAAGATAAAAAGCGCCATGCAAAGCGAAACGAGCGACCATAAAATTTTACCAGCAAGCCCGAAAAAATAGCCCGTATGCAGCTGATAGTTCGCGTCTTTAAACTCGCCCACGGTGATACCATCCGTTTGCTTCTGCTGCGCGACCTTGCCCTCCTTTAGCTTCACGCTCGCGCCTCTTGGGCGGGCTGTAGCGGGCGCATCGGGCTCATAATACCTGATGCCGATCTTATCTCCGGCTGCGAGCATTAGGGTAAATTCTTTATACTCTATGCCGCTTGATCTGAATATCTCATAAGCCCTCTGCGCGTCGCTAAATTTATACGTATCGGGCTTTTTGCTCTCCTCTTTAGCAGGTGCGGCGGCGTGATCTTTAGAAGTGGCGGCTTTAGGCGCGCTAGCTTGCGGCAAATTTTGCGAACTTACGAAAAGCTTCATCACGGCATCGTTATACCAGCTATACGACCAGTTAAGCCCGGTTAAACAGATAAGCAGGTAAATCACTGCACTTAGCGAGCCTAGGCTCGTGTGCAGATTGTAAAAAAGAGCGTATTTTTTTAGTTTAAAATTTGGCTTTATAGCCTCAATAAATTTACGCCTAAGCCTTGGGAAATGCAGCCATACGCCGCTTATTACGAGCAGTATCATCGCCACGACGCTCGCGCCTACGATCTGTTTGCCGACCTCGGCTGCGGTTTTATTGCCGCTTAGCGCTAGACCTAAATTTCGATGCAACGCCATCACCGTTAGCACAAAGCCCGTGCCGCGATCCTTGCCGATGATCTGCGCGGTGTACGGATCGACCAGATACGCATCATTTCTGTTTGCATAAATGACGAAGGCTTCGTCATCGCTTTTCGGCACGACGAGCCTTACGGGCTGCTTAGCGCCTGTTTGCTCGCTAAAGCTTTGCAGAATTTTCTCCACGCTTTGCATTTCGCCCGTTTTTTCAACCTTTTTAGAGCCCGCGTTTATTAGCGCCTCAAGCTCGTGCTGATACGACAAAATCGCGCCTGTAATGCCTATAATAAGCAGCGGGATAGAAAAAACGATCGACAAAGTCAGATGGACGTTAAACAAAATTTTATTGCGCTTCAAAAGCGAGCTCATTGCAGATCCTTGCGAGATAAATTTAATCTTTATTTGATTGAGGTTCGCAATTATATTGTGCGATTTTAAATATTTAGATAATTATCATTAAGATTTAGGCCGCAAAATTTTAAGGCGCGTTATGGCATCGCAAGAGCGCCTAGGCACCTCGCGCAACGTGATAAACCGCGTACTTCAGGATCTCAAAGCTAAAAATTTGATCGTCTTTCGCGCGGCAAGATCACGCTGGTAAAGTAAAGCTTTAATTAACGCGCCCCTTTCGTAAAGCGCAATCAAAATCTCGTAAATTTAGAAATTTTGCGCTAAAATTGCCAAAGACGCGAGCTTGCGTAATCCAAAAATAAGGTCATTATTATGTCGCAGAGTATAGTCGAGTTTGCTTCGATAATCCTTTATGTTACGATAGGCTTTTGCCTTCTTGTTTCATTGCTTGATAAAAACAGATCATTCAAAACCGTAGATCACGGAACTCTGTTTATCTCCACCGATCCACTCTTAAAAATGCAGATGTTTATAATGTGCTTAAGCTTCGGCGTAATCACCCTATCCAGCCCGAACGTAGCAAAACATAACGGCGAGCCGATACCCTGCTTTTACACTCACGATAAAATTTGCTCGCAAGAATACAAAGCGGCGGGCTTAAATTTAAGATGCTTCGAAGAAGGCGATCCCAGATGCGTGGATGGATATCTGCAAATAAGCAGGCCCAGACTAATACTTAGTAAAATCGGATCGGTCTGCGTCATAATTTTTTCATTTATCGTGCTAATTCAAAAAGGAATCAGAATAGATAAAAGCGGCATCTGCAAAGAATGGGAGATTCTGCCGTTTAGGCATACGGAAAAGATATACTTTGACGAGATGAACTACGCCACATGGTTTATAAGAGGCGTAAAAATAATCAGCATACGAGGCAAAATTAGCGGCATTAAATTCGGGGTGGGATATTTGTATGCACAAAAGGATATAGATTTTTTGCAAAATTTTATATTAGAAAAGCTAGATGAAATTTCAAAAGCCGAAGCAGTCGAGCAAAATGCCTAAATTTAAATATATCGTCGTAAAATATCCGAAGTGAAAGGAGCTACATGAGGCTTTTGTATTTTGTACTTTTTGCAAATGTAGTGCTATTTGTACTTTGCGGTTTAAAAAACTTTCTGTTTAAAAGCAGCGCTTCTTATAAAACCGTGCAAAATGGCGCCTGGCTCATACCGCCTAGCCCTATAGCCAAATTTACGCTCGTCATTTTCCTTTTATCTTGGGGGTCGATAGTGGCGTTTGACGAGCCCTGGATAAAGAGGATAAAAGGTAAAGGTAAAGTTACATGCTTTGACGCAAACGACCCTTTATGTATAGACGGCTTCTTGCACAGAAGTGGCGACGAGACCGCACTCGTGATCGCGATGGGCATTGTTTTGATACTTATATCGCTATGGCTATTAACCGAAAAAGGGGTCATCATAGACAGCCGAAGTATAAGGAGAGAATGGGAATGCTCGCCGTTTAAATTTAGCACAAAGATCGATATAGAAAATGCCCTTACGGAAAAAGGGATGAGGGGTGAGATGCCGATTTTGATAGTAGAAGACGGGCAAAGCGGCAAAAATTTTACACTCTCATTCCCATACGCACAGCAAGATATAAAATTTATCGAAGCAGAGATAAGAAAGAGGCGCTATAAGATAATGAAATCAAAAGAGACAAGGGCCCCCTTAAATCCGCGCTTAAAAAACTATAAGCTTAAAAGGCGCGAATGAGCGCGCAAACATAGAAATTCTAAAAAACGACAAAGAGGGCGCGGGCGATTAAATTTTAAATTTAGCCACGCGCGAGTAATAGCTATGAAAATTTATGACAAGTTGCGGCGAAGCGGCGGCAACGAGTGCGCGAGCAATCCCAACGCGAGCCTAAAAAGACGAGCCGAAAGCTTAAAACGGGCCGGGCGCTTAAAATTTAACTCGCGATTTTAAAAACCAAAATTCCAAACCGTTCCGTCAAAATCGTCAAAATTTAGCCTATTTTTTACCTAAAATTTCGTAAAATTACGACTTTAAATTTTCAAAAAGGACGCAGATGAATAAAAGTTTGGAATTCAGAGCCGACATCGGAATGCTCTTCGTAGCGATCGCTTTTGGGCTCGGGTATCTGCCCACCTCGCAGGCGCTTGCGAGCAACAATGTCTTCGTGCTGCTATTTTGGCGCTTTTTCGCCGCGAGCATCATCGCAGGCGCGATATTTTTCCCGAAGCTCAAGGCCATAACTTCGCGCGAGATCAAGCACGGCGCGGTACTTAGCCTGTTTCTATTTGCAGGCTTTACGTCGCAGACCTTCGCCTTTAAATTTGCGCAAAGCTCCTCCGTGGCGTTCATCATCGGCCTAAACGTCGCGCTCGTGCCCTTCATCGCCGCGGCGCTGTTTAGGCATAAAATTTACTCCTACGCCTACGCTGGCATCGCGCTTGCGATCGCTGGGCTCTATCTCATCGGCGACACGCAGCTAGGCCTGGGCAAGGGCGAAGCGCTGGCGCTAGTTTGCGCGTGCGCGTATTCGTTTCACATCGTGCTGACCAACCGCTTCGTGCAAAGCTCCGACGTAGCGGGCATCGCCTACGTACAGATCCTCTGCTTAAGCGTGCTTTGCTGCTTTGCGGCGATCTTTTTCGAGAGGGTCAGCATCGTGCCAGTGATGGATCGAAGCTTTTTTATCGCGATGGCGGTGATCTGCCTGCTTGGGACGGTTTTTGGCTTTTTTGCGCAGGCCTTGATGCAAAAATACACGACGCCCGTAAAAACCGCTCTGTTTTTCACGCTCGAGCCCGTGACGGCGGGCATTATGGGCGTATTCGTGGGCGGCGAGAGGCTAAGCGCGATGCAAATTTTAGGCGCGGCGCTCATCCTAGCAGGCGTTTTGATAAGCGAGATCGGAAGCTACCTCAGCGCGAAACGGAACAGATCCGCAGACGTTTGATTTTACGGCGCCATAAATTCTATGCCACGTGGAATTTTGCGCCGTAAAATTCCGTGCTGCATAAAATTCTGCGTCTTAAAATTCTGCGACGAAATTTCGTCTTAAAATTTTACGAAATGGAGCCGAGCAGCGAAGTTTTGCGATAAATTTCATCACTTAAGCGATACAATAGTAAAATAACGAAATTTTAACAAAGGAGCCACTATGAAAAAAATCATCCTTCTTGTTGCCACGCTTGCGAGCATAATGTTTTCCAAAAGTGTAGAGCTCGCCACACCGCCCGATCATAAAGACGGCGTAAATCACCTGGAATTGGTGCTGATCCTAGATAAATCGGGCTCGATGAGCGGGCTTGAGAGCGACACGATCGGCGGATTTAACTCGATGATAGAAAAGGAGCGCAAAGAGGGCATCGACGCTAGCGTCACGACCGTGCTTTTCGATACGAAATTTAACGTCATCCACGACCGCACGCCGCTTGCAAAGGTCGAAAACCTAACATCCAAAGAGTACTACGCCGGCGGCAACACCGCGCTACTAGACGCCGTCGGCAGCACGATAGCGCGTATCGAGCGGGTACCCGACATCTACGCCAAAAACAATCGCGTGCTTTTCGTCATCATCACCGACGGACAGGAGAACTCGAGCCGCGAATACTCCAAAGCGCAGATCAAAAAGATGATTAGCGACAAGCAGGAAAAATACGACTGGGAGTTTATCTTTTTAGGCGCTAATATCGACGCCGCGAGTGAGGCGCAAAGCATCGGCATCAAAAGCGAAAATGCCCTAAAATACGAGAATTCCAAAGAGGGCGTGAGCAAAAATTTCGAAGCGGCGGCCGAGATATCCAAAGATGTAGCGACCGATAATAAAGCAAACTCGAAATGGCGCGACAAGGTGCTTCAGGACAAAAAATAGCAAATCGCGAGGCGCACTAAAATTAAGTGTCGCTGCGGAAACGAGCGGCGGCGTGAAAATAGGCAGCGATGTGCAGCGCGCGGCGCAAAACGAGCTTTAGCAAAAAACGCGGGCGGCGGTGCAAACGAGTTGTGGCGCTAAATATTCAGCGCGAAAACACGGGCGACGGCGCGAAAACAGATAGTGCGCCAGGTCGCTTGCCAAAAAATTTAATGCGAATATGTGCCGCAAGAAAAACAGGCGCGCAAGGAATAAAAACAGCGTGAAGCGGAGCCGAAAACTCCGTGAGCCTAGCAATATGGCGCGCATATTGATTTTCACTCGGCGCATTTTAGAATTTTATTTTGATTTTTTCATGCGGCGCGCGGTATTGCTTTTACCGGCGCTGCTTTGTGCGGCGCGGAAACGCAAATCTACTCGCCAAATTCAGACGTCTCGCGCATGGCGCCGATTTACGGCGAGCAAACCGCTATTTCGCAGACGAAGCTAAATTTACGGCGCGCAAATTCCGCTTTTTGCAAGTGACAGGTAAATTTCGCCCTTTGCAAGCGGCGCTAAATTTTAAAATTTAGGCACTGCGAAACGGGCGCAGTTACTAAGCGCGGCTGCATTAAAATTTCGTAAATTTAACTAGGAGGAAGCTTATGAGGGTATCCGACATCGACACGCCGGCGCTGCTGATCGATCGCGAAATCATGCTTCGCAATCTGCAAAAGATGCAAAGCTACGCAGACGCCGCGGGCGTGAGCCTGCGCCCGCACGCCAAAACGCACAAAATGCCCTATTTCGCGAAGCTGCAAGAAAGCCTCGGCGCTGTGGGCATCACGGTCGCCAAAACGGGCGAAGCCGAGATCATGGCGGCAAACGGGCTGAAAGATATATTTATCGCAAACGAGATCGTGGGCGAGCTGAAATTTCAGCGCATCATCGCGCTTTTGCGCGCAGGGATAAACTTAAGCTTCGGCGCAGATAGCATAGAGCAGGCGCGCCTGATAGAGCACGCCTTTGAGCGCAGCGGCACGAAGGCCTGCGTGCTTGCCGAGATCGAAGTGGGCGAAAACCGCTCGGGCTTCGTGGAAAAGCAGGATTTCGCGGCGTTTATAAAATTTATAAAAGGCTGCAAAAATATAGAATTCCGCGGCGTATTCTCTCACGACGGCCACTCCTACAAGGCTACCGATAAAAGCGAGTGCGAGCGCATCCACCTAGCCGCGCAGCGCCGCACGCTGGAGTTTGCGGATATTGCGCGCGAGCTGGCTCTGCTCGCACGCGTCGTTAGTATCGGCTCGACGCCCTCGCTCATCAATGATTTTGAAATTTTAAAGGGCATCACCGAGATCCGCCCGGGCACCTATATCTTTATGGACGCCTCGCAGGCGCAGGCGTACGGCGATTATTCGATGAATGCGGCGAGTATCCTTACGACCGTCATCAGCAGACCTACGGCGGATCGCATCATCACCGACGTCGGTGCCAAGGGGCTCACGCAGCAAAGGCGCACCGAGGGCTTCACCGCCACGCCCGGGCTCGGGCGCATAAAGGGCACGGATGTGTGGATAAATGGCGTTTACGACGAGCATGCGATCATCTACGACAGAGTGCTGCGAAACGCCGTGCGCGTGGGCGATCGGCTCGAAATTTATCCGAACCACATCTGCCCCGTCGTAAATTTGCACGAGTTCGCTTATCTCGTAAGCGGCGGCGAGGTCGTAGAAAAGATCCCCGTGCTATGCAGAGGCAAGCTGCAATGAGCAGGCAAGCTCAAAGGTGCGGCGAGGTAAAATTTAGCCTCTAATCTAGGGCGCGGCCAAATTTAAGGCGCGAATTTATCGCCGCTCAGACTGCGGCGCAAAGCGCGCCGAATTTGACGACGAAATTTAACGAAAGGCAAAAATGAGACTTTGGACGATAAGCTTTAAATATCTCGACGCAAAGGGGCTCGTGGCGCTGTGGCGCGAGGCACTGCTAGCTAAAAACGTGCTGGCTGGGCTTACTAAAGGCTACAAAAATCACCCGCAGCTTGACCGCTTTTACGCGCATGAAAACGCGCTAGAGGCGGTAAATGCGTATCTAGCGGAAGTTTATGAGGAGAGCTACGCTCGCGGGTATAAATTTGATGCCGCGAAGGTGGGCGAATTTGACGAGCGAAATTTAGCCAAAATAGCCGTCTCTCGCGGTCAGATCGAGTATGAATTCGCCTTTTTGCAAGAGAAGCTAAAATCGCGCGATAGAGTAGTTTACGAGCGAAATTTAAGCGTAAAAAATATAGAAATAGCTAGCATTTTTGAGGAGGTTGCAGGCGGGATTGAGCCGTGGGAGAAGGTTAAAAATTTAGCTCTGTTTCGCGCAGGATTTTTGGCTTGCCTAGGCAAATTTGATCAATAAAAACGCCAAAATACATTACATCGATTTTCCCCTAAATTTGACGTAAAAATCTCAAATTTACGATTAGCGGCGATTTGCCAAAAAGGCAAGCAATTTTATCCGCTTTGGCGAGAAATTATGGGCAATTCGTCAAATTTTAAAAGGCGAACCTAACGTCAAATTCTCGTCAAATTCGCCTCTGCTTTTAAAAAGCAAAGCCGATCCGCAAAATCCCGCGCTTAAAATTTACCCGCAAGCGAGCAAATTCAGCCAAATTTTGCAAATCGGTAACTCTACTCCGCTCTCATCTGAGTACCTACGAACGCTAAGCTTAAAACGCGACTAGGCCGGCGAGCTAGGCTTAAACCCCAAGGCGAGCGCGCAAAAAAATGGACGCGCAAAAAATAAAATTTCAAATCACGCCAGCCCGCTTATTACGCCATCGCTAGTGATCTTCATATTTAGCGCGTTAGGAACCTTCGGCAGCCCCGGCATAAGCGTTATCTTGCCGCAGACGGCTACGATGAAGCCCGCTCCCGTGCGAATTTGAAGATCTTTGACGCTGAGTTTAAAGCCGCGCGCCCGTCCGAGTGCCTTGGCATCGTCGCTGAAGCTATACTGCGTCTTTGCGATGCAGACGTTTAGCCGCTCAAGCCCCAAGGCCTTGATATGCTGTAGCGCCTTTTGCGCCTCGGGCTCGAAAACCACCTCGCTCGCGCCGTATGGTTTAAATTCTACTTCACGGCGGCGGGCTATCCGCATTCAAAAAGCGGCGCTCATTGCATGATAAAATTTCGCCGCCTCGCGGCAGCTGTCAAACGGCGCATTAAATTTAAAATTTACAAAACGCAAAATTTCAAAATTTCGCGCAGAGCTGTATCTTTACGCGGCGCGCTGCCAAATTTCTACGCAAAAGCAGCCTTCGCAAAAGCGATATATCAGGCGGTAGCCCGCCTGCCGCGCGCTATGGCGTATTACGCACAGCACGAAGCCGTGCGCGATCACCGCCGTGTCCGCTTCTAGCAGCGATGGCACCAGATCAAGCGCGCCGCCGTTCCGCTCCTGCACTTGCGCCGCTAGGGTTCATGCCGCACAGCCACAGCAGGCGCGAGAGCACGAGCCAGCAATCAAACGGCATTTTTATTAGCGGCACGGGGAATATTCGCAGATTAAACTCGCGCAAAGCTTCTAAGTACTCTATGTCCCGCTGCAGAAATAGCTTTTGTGCCGTAAGCGTGGCGCGCGGCAGCGGAGAGGAACATATTCGGCTTATGCGAGCGAGCTCTTCGTATGCGGCGCTACTTTTAAATTTATCGGTTTCATACAGAGCTAAGCTTTGCGTAGTATCGTGCAGGATCGCGCGCCGTGCCGCTTCTGCGGCGTCGCACACGCCGCGATTGATCAGCGGCGTAACGTGGCGGATTAGCGCTAGCGTCATGATTTTGCCTCCTAAAATACGAGCCCGCTAAGAGCTTGCGCCGTTATATTTCCGCCCCTACAGGATACTTGATGTTTAGATTTGCGCTATTTATGCGAAATCCGCTAGGGTTCTTGCTCCGTAGCCACGACGAGCGCGAGGGTCTGCTTCAAAGCATAGATTTGCGGGCTATTTAAGCCTTTCGTAGCTTTCGCATGAGCTTTTCCATATCTGCTCATGCTCCGCTACCGAACTCATAAATCTATCCTTGCCGCCCAGCTCGCAGGCTTTTTTATAGTACTGTGCGGCTTTTGCATTATCTGCACCCTCGTAAAGACGCGCTAAATTTAAGCACGCAAGCCAGCTGTCCGCGATATCCATATCGCAACCACGCACATAGTAATCTACGCCCTTTATAGCGTCTTTGCGCACGCCTCTGCCTTTAATATACGCAGAGCCTGCGTTACTGCAGCCTATCGCGTGCCCGTCATCGCAGGCTTTGTCAAACAGCTCCGCCGCCTTTGCCTCATCGCGCGGCATCCCCTCTCCGCTTTGATACAAAATGCCTAAATTTACGCACGACTCCGCATCGCCGCCTTTGCAAGCTTTGACGTATAGCGGCGCAGCCTTTAGCAGATCTTGCGGCACGCCCCAGCCATAATTGTAAACCTGCGCCAACGCCCCGCACGACTTTATATCGCCCTTATCGCAGGATTTTGTAGCCCGGCTTATATCGTCTGCGGTGATTTCAAAATTTTCGGCAAGCGCGAAATTTGCAGCAAACGTCGCGATAAGCGCTAGAACTGAAATTTTATTTTTCATTTTCATCCTTTTTGGTTTTTTAAGATCGCACGCTAAGCCTAAGGCGCGGATTTACCGTTAAGGCGCAGTTTGATCGCTAGAGTTCGGATTTGTTCTCGCCTGCTCTTTGTTTTTTAACGCCTCGTAAATTTCATCGACGCCGCTTAGATTTTGATCCAAAACCTCCCTCGCCTTTTTTAGCGTGCGCGCGCCAAAAATCCCATCTTGCTTCACTCCGATGCTTTTTTGGATATATAAAATTTTATCCTTTTGCATCGAAGCGGAATTATTAGTCGCCCCGGAGACGGAATTTGAAGCAGGGCTTTCAGAGCCGCTAGAGCTTGCGCTCGTAGAATTTTCGTCTGCAGAATTTACGCCATCACTCGCGGAAGCGGAATTTTCGTCCTCAAAAAATGCAGGCATCCACCCTCGCAGTAGCCCTGCTGCGCCGGTTTTCGGCACGTAGCCCGTATTTGCCGCGCCTCCGTAGATTGCGCTAGCTAAAACGGCGCAGAGCAGAGCTTTGCAAAAGCGAGCAAACGCCCCGCCGCCTCTGCCGCAGCGATACTCTCGCGGAATTTTACGAGCTTTTACGACACACCGCACTGCGCTTGCCAGCCACAGCACTCCTCCGCCTAACAGCCCCACAGCAGCGATTACCGCGCCGCACGCAAACGCCCAAAAATAATGCTCAGCAAAGATCATCTCGAAGCAGCCCTCGCACGCCAGTGTAGCCGCTGCGATGAGCGCGCCTCCGCCTATGCACCACACTACGCGGTCATAGCGTGGACTTAGCACGCCAAGCGCCCCAGCCATCGCGCTGCCCAAATCGCGAGCGCATTGCTGCGAAATAAAGCCCTCGCAAACGCGCATAATCGCCGCGGCAAAACTCTGCGCGCAATCCTCGCGCAAAGAACGCTGGAAAAAGAATTTCTTTAATCGCGCAAAAGGCGAAATTTTAGAATTTGACGCGGCAGGGCTTTGCGTATTCGCGCAATTTTTAAATTTTGCAGCGGCGAGATTTTTGGAATTTGCAGAATTTATCGCAGCGGAGTCTATGGAATTTGTGGAATTTTCAGCACCCAAGGCGCTTAAATCTCGGTAATCTCGCTCGCCGCGTAATTCGCAAAGATCCTCCGCGGCGCGATCAGAAGTGTCGCTTAAGCCCTCTTGCGAGCCGGCAAAATTAGATCCATTCTGCGCGCGAGCTTCGCTGCTTTGCTGCCTAGCCTCAAAATCGCCGGCAGAATTCTCTCCACCTTCCAAAAGATCTGCCCCTGTAAATTTTATGCCACCGCTCACTCCTCCTGCGAACCTGCCTTGCTCTCCGCGCAACCCCAAGCGATTATCTTCCGCGCCCATAGAATTTGCCGAAGCGCTCGCGAATTTCGTGCCCGCAAATTTTACGCTCGCGCCGCCCTCGAGATTTTCTTTGCGAGAAGCGTCTTTCGCAAGGCTCAAAGCGTCGCGATCAGCCGCACTGCGGGCAGAATTTGCAAAGTTAAAATGCCCGTCCGAGCCGCGCAACTGATCAAGATTTAGCGTCTCGCCGCGCAGCTTAGCACTAGCCAGACGCATCGCCGCATCCAGCGCAGGCTTTGCGCGAAATAGCATAAAAAGGCTTTGCGCATCGTCCCGCCCTAGTCTAGCGGGCGCACCACGTGCCGCCGTAAGCTCCGACGCAAAAACTTTGTCAAAAAAGTTAGGTCTTACGAATGTCACGCCGCCGAAGCACGCCGCATCGTAAGCCTTGCCGCAGACAGCAAAACTCAAGCGCAAAAAATCATCCTCTGCGCTAAATACCGCTTCGCAGCCGCCCTGCACCGCTCGCAGCGAGCTTAGACGAAATAAAAGTCTGCGCGCCGCAAAACCTATGCCCTTGCTGCATAAAAACTCCAGCAGCTCGCGCCCAAAAACCTGCGAGCTAGCGCCTATGCTTACGCTCGGGCGGGTATAAACGGATACTTTGCCGGTGCGAGTGAAATACCCGCGCCCATCGCAGTGCTCGCAGCGAAAATCACCCGCACCGCCGCATTTTTCGCAGCGTAATCTGCCTGCGCCGTCGCAAGTGGGACAAATGCGCGAGCCGCTACCGCCGCAGTTAGCGCAGGGGATGAAGCGATAGCCCATAGAATTTGACGCAGAGCCTGCAGAATCGCCTCCAGAAAGGCCGCGCGCATGAGCGTCCGTAGAGCTTAATGCCGCGCGGCTATAGCCGCCGGTGCCCTTGCAATCGGGGCAGATCAAGCGTCCGCGCCCGCCGCAGTTAGCGCATGGCGCCTTGCCTGCGCCTTCGCAGGCTTTGCAGCGCCTCCTGCCCGATCCGCCGCAATGCTCGCAACGCAGCTGAACGCTAAAGGGCTTAAAATCGTGAAATTTTATGATTTGATCCGCATTCATAGCGGCTTTTTGGGGATCTGCACGCAGGCGTAGCATAAAGGCCTCGCTTAGCTCCGCATCAGTGCTTGCCGCGCGTAGGCACTCGCGTGCATAAGCTTCGAACTGCGCGACGTCAGCGAAATGCAGCTGTGCGCGCTCGCCACCACTTATCTGCGAGACGCTAAACTTGCCGGTAAAGTCGTAACGCACGCCAAGCCTCACGCTAAATCCGTAAAACTCGCGATCAAGCTCACGCAGATCGGCGCCACCGCTACGCGCTAAAGCCTTGAGTCTAGCGATAAACGCCTCTGCAAGCTCCTCTTTATCCAGCTTGTCCATGATCGCTCCTTTCTTGCGGGTGCGCCACAAAGCCGCGCCGCATAAATTTTAAAATTCATTTATTAAAATCCTGCGAATTTTGCATTTCATACAATTATACCGCGAAAAGAAATTTTAAAATTCCAAAATCTCACGCAGGATAGAATTTACGCCATTGCGCGCCGTAAAATCTCGTTGCAAATCAAAGCTCTAAAATATAGCTCGACGCGAAATCTCGCACTGCGGCGCGGTGACGTACATAACTGCCGCAACAAATACGGCGCGAACGGATCGCAAAACAGAGCCGCCAGGCATACGGCGCCCGAGCAGTAGCAGGGGACATGCAAGACTTTAATTCCGCAGCAGCGCATAATTTGGCTCGCGACGATGTACAACACAGCGTAACGCGAAGCAAATTCCACGCCTGCATAAATTTTAAATTTCACAGCTAACTCGTACGCACGCACAGTATGAAATTTAAAATTTCACGACAGCTATGGCGTGGCATGCAGCGGCCTAAAATTCTGCGATAAGCGGCGCGCAAATTTCAATCCCGCGACAATCAGGCGACGGGCGCGTGGAGTGCAGTTTAATTTACGAGCGCATAGCCGACATATCATCGCACAAATTTAGTCGCAGCGGGCAGCTTCGGCATAGAATTTCATACCGCGACGCGTCAGCTCGTAAAATTTAATCCTGTTACCGCGCAGTTATAGCCGCCTGCGCCTTTGCAAGCAAAGCGGATCAGACGTCCGCGCCCACCGCAGGCGATGCACGGCAGTGCGTAAAATTTAATCCGGGCGCCGCAAACCTCCGCCAACATGACTGATCGCGTGAGCGTAAAATTTAACTCGCCTGCCGCATAATTTAACTTGCGGCGGTGCATGTCGCGGTGCAAGCGCGAATTTTAGATCATGCGACGATCTGCTGCGCGACTGACGGATTAATTTCACGGTGCGCTCGACATGAAATTTAGAATCTCGTAGTGACACATGACACTGTGCGCGGCCGCGTGAAATTTTAAATTTCACGGCGAGCTTATGCGGCATGAAATTTTAATCTCGCCGCGATGAACTCGCTAAGCTCGCGGGCGGCTCGGTTTAAGATCTTGCGCTCAGTTTTTGCGCGGAATTTTGCGAGCGAAATTTCAAATGCCAAACCCGCGCAAATTTTGCGCCGAATTTCTGCGTAGATCTTGCGCGAAATTTAACGAAATTTCGCGGGCCGAGCCCAGCGCGCCGAAATCCGACTAATCCGACTAATCCGACTAATCCGACTAATCCGACTAATCCGACTAATC
>CAURQQ010000002.1:0-133475 GCA_963527265.1 uncultured Campylobacter sp.
TCTATCTAAAATTCCACTCGCGCCCTAAAATTTATCTAAATTTCAAACCCCGCAAGTATAATCCGCCATAGATTTTAAAATTCCAAAGGCACAACTTTATGAACCCAAAAATTTTAAACGCCATAAAATTTCGCGGCATAACCTCTAGCGTCTTATCGATCTGCTGTTATCTGATCATTTGGGCTTGTTGTGAGCTTTTGCACGGCATTACGATGAGCGGTTTTTTCGCCGCTGCAGCCGCAATCGTCGCCATGATTTTTACTTCGATGAGCTTTAAGCTTTCGGCAACCAAAATGATCTCGGATATCTCCGCTAGCAAAGTCTTTAGCGCATATCGCGCCATGTTTTTTGCCTACGTGATATATGCCGCCTTGCTGGGCGCGATGCTATTTTATTCGCTAAATTATATCGGTCTTGATATCTGGGATTACACCCTTCAGCAAAATGGTAGCTCCTTCGAAGGAGCTTTTTATTGCGCAATGGGTGCGCTTTATGCAGGCTTGAAGCATCTATCCGAAATCGGAAAATCTCAAATCATAGCTCTTTGGAGCACCGCAAATATTATGCTGGCGCTCATCGTTCTTTGGAAGCGGGTCGCCACGCTATACTTGCTCGGCAAAGCAAGCGGAAGCAAAATTTTCTATATTTGCGCCGTGATAACTTTAATTTGGGGAGCGCTTCCTAAACTTATTGAAATACTCGACGTGGATAAGTCGTGGTATGGTAGCGCGCCTGCCCGCTATACTGCGCTTGCGGTAATCCTTTTATCTGAAATTTTAGAACTTATCGCCTGGATTAGGATTAAAGGGATTTCGGGCGCGGAGCTTTGGAATAAAACCTTATGGACGACGCCTGCAAAATAAATCAAAAAATCAATCGGTTTCGCTTGGCATCGGGCAGTATCCGGTTAGCCTAGAGGAGACGGGCAGAAATTTTTACTAGTGAGATTTTGCGTAAAATCGCAAAATTCCGCCTTGCAAAAGCATCTGAAATTCCCACGACAAAATGAAATTTATATAAAAATTTATCTGGATTTTATGCCGATCGGCTATAATTCCGCTATTCTAACCCCGCATATTTTGCGGAATTTTCAAGGAGAAAAAATAATGCTTAAACTTCACTCAATCTTTCTTGGTGCAGCGCTTTGCGCTAGCCTGGCTTTTGCAGATCGCACGATTACCGATCAGCTCGGTCGCAAGGTCACAATCCCGGATCAAGTAAATCGTATCGTCGTGCTACACCACGAAGCGCTCAATGTCTTAAACGAAATCAACGCCCAAGATAAGGTCGTAGGCATCCTAAAAAGCTGGGAGCAACGCCTAGGCAAAGAGTATAATCGCTTGGCACCGAGTTTTAAAAACCTACCTAATCCGGGCGATATCAAAGATGTCAATTACGAAGCTCTGCTTAGTCTAAAGCCCGATGCGGTCGTAGTGGTAAACTACTTTCCTAAAGAATATATCGCTAAAATGGAGGAGTTAAAAATCCCAGTCGTAGGCATTTCGTTTTTTAGCTCTGCACAAGAGGAAAAAGCCAAGCTAAATCCGACTTTTAAAGATGAGCGCGATAGCTTCGCTGCTTACGATGAGGGCTTTTACGAGGGGGTTAAAATTCTAGGCGAACTAAGCAATCACGAAAAGGATGCCGCTGAACTAATAGATTTCGTTAAAAAATCGCAAGCTGATTTAAATGCCAAATTTAGTAATTTTATCGTAGATAAAAGACCTAGAGTTTATATGGCAAATCCTGATCTTACGACCTACGGTAGCGGCAAATATACTGGCGTAATGTTAGCAAGAGCGGGCGCGACGAACGTCGCCGCTGCGGATATAAAGGGCTACAAGCAGGTTTCGCCGGAGCAAATTTTAGCATGGAATCCGCAGATTATCTTAGTGCAAAATCGCTATCCTCAAGTACCTGCCGAGCTTAAAGCAAACCCTGCGCTAAAAGGTCTTAGCGCCGTGAAAGAGGATAGAATTTATCTAATGCCCGAATTCGTTAAAGCATGGGGTCATCCGACTGCTGAAGCGATGGCTCTTGGAGAGGAATGGCTTGCGATGAAACTTTATCCGCAAAATTTTAAGGACGCAAACTTTGATAAAAAAGTAGAGGAATTCTACGAGAAATTTTACCGCGTCAAATATCAAAAATAATGCTGAACCTAATCCTGCTTCTTTTTTGGGTAGTGCTGGCGCTAATCTCGCTCGCTAGCGGGCAGTTTCATATCCCACTAGAAGAAATTTTTAAAATTCTCTTTAGCGGAGGCGGCGATGAAGCCGCCAAAAGTGTGATGATGGATGTTAGAATTCCACGCATTCTACTCTCCAGCCTTTGCGGTGGAGCGCTTGCTATCGCGGGTTTGAGCTTGCAGGCGGTATTTAAAAACCCGCTCGTTGGCCCGCACATCGTAGGCGTTAGCACCGCAGCGGCATTCGGCGGCGCGCTTTGTATCTTGCTAGGATTGAGCGGCTTATGGCTCGCGGGTTTTGCATTTTGCTTCGGGCTTGCGGCGCTATTTTTGCTCTATCTTTTGGCAAAATTCGTAGCACGCGCAGATATTTTCTCACTCATTTTAGCAGGTATAGTCATTAACGGCGTATTTGCCGCACTTACGAGCTTGGTGCAGTATCTAGCAGACGATGAGGAAGTGTTGCCCAATATCGTCTTTTGGCTACTGGGAAGCTTCGTAAGCGCAGGATACGATAAGGTAATTTTGATGTGCGCGATCGCCCTGCCCGCTTCTGCAGTATTAATCGCGCTGAGATGGAGGTTTAATCTACTCAGCCTAAATGATGATGATTTGCGCGTGCTAGGCGTAGACGTTAAGTTTCTGCGCTGCACGATCCTAGCGCTTTGCACCGCTCTAATCGCCGTACAAGTTAGCGTCAGCGGAAATATCGGCTGGATAGGTCTTGTGGTGCCACACGCCACCAGGCTCATCGCGGGCAGCGACCACGTGAAGCTAATGCCTGCCTGCTTCATCGCAGGAGCGATCTTTATGCTGGCAATCGACGATCTATCTCGCTCGCTAAGTAGCGCCGAAATTCCTTTAGGAATTCTATCCGCTCTCATCGGAAGCCCGATCTTTGCCCTACTTCTAAAAAGGAGTGCCAAAAATGCAAAATCTAATTGAGGTAAAAAACGCTGGCTTTTACTACGAGGCGGAAAAATTCTGCTTTCGCAACTTAAGCTTCGAGCTTGCCAGCTCTCAAACATTAGCGATTTTGGGTTTAAACGGGCAAGGTAAAAGTACGCTAATGTCGTGTATGATGGGGATTTTGCAGCCTAAAGAAGGCGAGATCGTGCGCGAGGCAAAATTTGCTTTCTTACCGCAGAGCTTTAATGTCGCGTTTGATTACAGCGTGCTTGACATCGTACTGATGGGGCGGGTACGTGAGATCTCACTTTTTTCAAAACCGGGCAAAAAGGATATCCAGATCTGCCTTGACGCTCTGGATACGCTAGGCGTCGCTCATCTTAAAAAGCGCAGCTTTAACGCCCTTAGCGGCGGGCAGAGGCAGCTCGTGCTGTTTGCTAGAGCCCTAGCTAGTGGCAGCGATGTGCTGTTTTTGGACGAGCCTGCCAGCGCGCTTGATATCAAAAACCAAGACCGCGTGCTAAGCCTCATCGCAAATCTGCGCTCAAATAGCGATGCGAGCATAGTTTTTACCACTCACCAGCCTAACCACGCCCTCGCAGTCGCCGATCGCACACTGATCTTGCGAAATGATCTTAGCTATAACTACGGCGCAAGCAACGAAATTTTAACCGAAGCCGCGCTTAGCTCGCTCTACGGCGTACAGATCAAAACGGCGGAATTTGACGTTGCGGGCGAGCAAATCCCCAGCATCACGCAAATTTTCAGCGCGCAGGTGAGGTAAGCGTAAGCGGCGCGACAAAGCAACTCATCAATCGGCGCGACATTTTAAATCGCGGGATTTTGTCTTTAGCCAAATTTAAATCGCAGAATTTTGTCTTGAAATGCCGTCTTGAAATTCTGATTAAAATTTTATATCGAGGTTTCGCCTTAGAATTCCGGTCTAAATTCCATAGTGAAATTTTGCCGCGGGGGAATTCCGATCAGAAATCTCATAGCGGAATTTTCTGCGGCTTGCCGGTTTGCGAAACATGCGATGAAAATATACTGCGCTTGAGATTTGAAATTCCGCCGCGAAATTCTGCCTGCAAATCCATAGATGGAATTTCGTTTTAAAATCCCGCGGCGGAATTTTATTCTCGCTTTGGTAGAATTCCTGGAATTCCGAAATTCCGCAGTCTGAAGCTTGCCGCGACAAAATTTTGAAATTTTAAATTTAGCTATTTAATTCCTGCTTTACATCGATTTATGTATACTTCGGGATAAATTTTAAAAAGGCTTATGTATGCAAAATCTCGTATCTCAGGCAAGAAAAGAGGGAATGATCAGCACCGGTATTGATCTGTTTTTAGCGGCGGTGCCTGCGACTTTAGTTGCGCTAGATATTGCTACTGGCGGCATACTGGGACTTAGCGGCAACAAGACGGCTACCTATATCACTGGCGGAATTATTTTTGCTCTTTTGTGTGTTTCGGTATTTTTCAGGCTAAGAGCGCTCCGCAAAATTTCAATGCTTAGCGGCATAAAAGCAGCGGTGCTTTACCGCAACTGCGTAATTGTCTGCATCTGTGTCATTGCCATAACAAGCATCTTTTTATCGATTCCTTTATCGATCTCATACAAGCATTTGGCAATGATATTGTGCATTTTGATAGCGTTTGCGGGCGCAATCTACATAATAGTAGCGTGGTTTTGCATAAATTTTGCTCTAGCACGCGTAAGCGGCGTGGGAATTTTTGAGACGTATGTGTGGCTCTGCGTCATCCTTTTTCCGTTAAATGCACTATATCATTTGATATTCCCCATAACCCTCACAATAACTAGCATCGTGCATCTGCTAGCCTGGAGCAAGATAGAAAAGATAAGCGTAAACGTTTAGAATTTCGCAAATATCTTGTCGCGATAGAATTCCGATCTTTTCGGTTTAATTTATATTTTATGTTTGTTTATATATACTTCGGGTCAAATTTTTAAAAAGGGTTTATATATGCAATTCATTGTATCTCAGGCAAGAAAAGAGGGGATGATCAGCACCGGCATCGATCTGTTTTTGGCGGCACTACCCGCGGTTTTTATCGTAGTAGGCTATGTCTCTTTCAGCGAGCCATGGCGCCTTGACGACGAGATGATAAATTATATCGCTAGCGGAATTTTGATTGCTTTTATTTGTGTTTCAGTATTTTTCAGATTGCAGGCGCTCCGAAAAATTTCAGCGCTTAGCGGCATAAAAGCAGCGACGCTTTACCGCAACTGCATAATAATCTGCGTCTGCTTTTTTGCGCTAGCGCTCGTGCTCAATTACCTTTATCCAAGGGAGCCTGACGCAGACGGCGGGCAGAGTGATAATCCATTTGCGGCGATATTTGGACTAGCACTTTTCGTAGGCGTTATTTACATAATCGTCGCATGGTTTCGCATAAATTTTTCTTTGGCGCGCGTAAGCGGCGTGAGTACCTTTCGGACTTATGTGTGGCTCTGCGTGGGACTTTTCGTGTTAAATATACTATGTAACGCAGCGATTATTGCTATAGCCATTTCCGAGCCACGGACCGAGCAGGTCTCGGCTTTAGCTATTGCTGTCGTAATGCTTAAAATGCTCCTGCCGTTTGCCGCCCTCATAATAACCGGCATCGTGCACCTGCTAGCTTGGAGCAAGATAGAAAAGATAAGCGCAGAGGTTTAAAATTTAGCAAACCTCTTGTCATGATAAAATTTCGCTCTTTTCGGTTTGATTAGCGTTTTACATCTGCTTTTTGCATATTGAAATAAATTTTTAAAAGGAGTTATACGACGTGCAAGACACCGTATCTCAGGCAAGAAAAAATGGGATGATCAGCACCGGCATTGATCTGCTTTTGGCGGTGGCGCTCGCGGTTTTTAAAGCAATAGGTCTTGCTTCCGGCGGAATGTTCTTGATAGTCAGCGGAATTTTTATCGCTCTTATCTGTTTCTCGGTGATTTATAGGCTAAGAGCGCTCCGCAAAATTTCAAAGCTTAGCGGCATAAAAGCGGCGGCGCTTTACCGCAACTGCGTAATTCTCTGCATCTGCTTCGTGGCGCTTTTATTATTTTATCCAGCAGGTTGTTATAGAGAAGCAACGATGAAAGAGATGATAGAAGAAACTATATGGAATTTAGCGGTGCCCGCAGCCGCAATCTACATAATCTTAGCATGGCTTCGCATAAATTTTTCGCTTGCGCGCATAAGCGGCGTGATGATATTTCGGATCTACGTGTGGCTCTGCGCCTTCTTTTTTGCGTTAAATTGGCTATGTGGCGCAGGGCCCTTCGGTTTGGCTACCCCTAAGCCGCAAATTGGCGATTCCGACGCGGTTTTAATTATCGCGTCATTGAAGGAATTTTTGCCGTTTGCTGCCCTCATAATAACTAGCATTGTGCATCTGCTAGCTTGGAGCAAGATAGAAAAGCTCGCCTAAGCAGGAGCGCTTTCGTTTTGCAGCGACCGCGCGCTTTTGCAAGTCTAAACCGCAACGTCCAAGTCGCGCTGTTTAAGCAATGTCAAGCGCGTCGCCGCACGCAGCAAAGCCTCAAAATAGCGCATAAATTTAGAAAATTCAAAGGATAAAAATGAAAGAAATTTCAAAGCAAGATCTACTTCGCAAAGCGAAATTCCGCGGAGTTTTAGGCGCCGTAATTTTGCTAGGCATCGGCATAAGCGGCACGGTGGGCGTAAGCGGCATAGACGAGGACGCGGTCGCGATTTTTAGAGTTTTAGCGCTACTAGCGACGCTAGCGATATTTAACGACTGCTTCGTTTGCCTAGAAAAGGCGCTAGGCGTGCGCTTCGTTAAGACCTATAGGCTGATAGAAAGTATCCCGATCGTCGCGATTTTATGCTACTGCGCCTTGATCGTAGCGCTAAAAGAGGGCGCGATGCTAGGTCTGCTCTACACCCTGCTCTACGTCCTTTCGACGTGCGCGGCGGTGATAATCTGGGGCGTATTAAACTGCCGCCTAGCCACACTTAGCGGCGTGGATTTATTTAAAATCTACGGCATAGCAGTGTCCGTGGCGTGGCTCTGCGAAGCGGTATTGGGCGCGCTAGCTAAAATAGGCGTAATCCTCGCGCTGCCGTATCTAATCGCAGCGTCGCTGGTAACGGCATTTTCGGGGATTTTACTAATCATAGCATGGATAAAATTCAACCCCGCAAGGTTATGCGGCGCGGAAAATTCTAGCGAGCTTGACGGCGCCAAGCTAGGCGCGGACGGCGAAAAATCGAGCATTTACAGCAAACTCGCCGCTTTTAAGAAATCGGATGCGGATGATGCGAAAAAACCCGCTTCCAAGGCGAGCGCAAATACCGCAAATATGCCTGCTTCAGAAGTGAGTGCAGATGATACGACCGTCGCAAGACGCCCGGGCAATCCCGGATTTAAATTCTAACTCTACTCGCAAGATGGAATTTCGCAAAATTTTTAAAATTTAAGGTGCGGAATTTTATCGCGACGCGCGGCGTATCGGGCGGAAACACGGAATTTTAATTTAATTTTATCCGCTACGAACGCGCAAAATTTAGGGCAAAATTCCAAGCCGAAATTCCGCGATCAATTTAAAATTTTAAGCAGAGGTTCAATCCAAAAATTCCGACGAAGCAAAATCCAAGCCAAAAATATAGCTGAAATTCTAAACTAAAATTCCGATCTAAATCCCTAATCCAGCTTATTTCTAAAAAGCGACGCCGCAAAGCTCAACGTGCCAAGCCCGATCAGCAGCAGCGGCACGATGAGATGCCACAGCTCGCCCAGATGCGCGCCTTCGAGATAGATGCGCCACATGCAGTTGTTGGCATAATACATCGGATCTAGGTGCGCGATGTAGTAAAACCACCGCGGCATCGCGTCTGCAGGCGTTATCAGCCCGCTTATCATAATGCACGGCAGTAGGAACAAAAACGAGCTCACGACCGATTGTAGCGAGGTTTTGCAAATGGTCGAGATTACTAGGCCGATGCCTACGTTGCAGGCGCTAAAGATCGCGATGATCGCAAAAAGATCCGCAAAGCGTCCTCGAAACGGAATTTGGAAGTAAAATACGCAGATCAAAAACAGCGCGAGCCCCTGCGCGATCGCGATCAGCACGGGCGGCGTCGCCTTGCCGATCAGCATCTCAAGCGGATTCGCGGGCGTCATCAGCATCATATCAAAACTCCCCTCCTCGCGCTCGCGAGAGACGCTAAACGCCGATAGCATCAGCACCTGAATCATCGAAAGTCCCAAAATCATCCCCGTCATGATCGTGTAGCGCGTGATCGTATTTTCGTTAAAAACATAGCGCGGATTTATGCTGATTAAATTGACAAAATGCTGCGCGTTGTATTCCCCCGCTATGGCCTGCACAAAGCCGATGACGGTGTTTGCCGAGGTCGTATTGCGCGAATCCGCGATGATCAAAAGCTCATGCGTATCCTTAAAATCGCTGCCGAAATAGATCCCGATGATCGCCTCGCCCTCGCTTACCGCGCGGCGCAGGCAGGCTAGGTCTTTGCAGCCAAGATCTGTTTTAAACATCGGCGTAGCGGCGATGCTCTGTACCAGCGCGGTAGACGTCGCATCGCGTGCGTCATCCAAAATCGCGTAGTGCACCTGCTTGGGCGTGAAATTCGCGCCGTAGCCGAATAGGATCGCCTGCACCAGCACCGGCACGATCAGCACCATGCGCGTGCCCTTGTCGCGAAACATCGCCAAAAATTCCTTTTTTATCAGCGCGCGAATTCGAAGCAGGGATTTTCGCAGAGCGTTCATCGTATTCGTCGCATTCATTGCGCGCTCCTTTTAAATTTAACGCCATTTTCAAATTTAGCTGCGCGAGCTCGCGGCGCGGAATTTAAAGCGAAATTTAAACACATCGCGGGCGCCGGTTTAAATTTGCACGGCACGAGTTTGAATTTGCGCAGTGCGAGCGTAAATTTTAAAATTTCAGATCTATTGCGCGACGGCTCGGGCGTAAATTTTAAAAGCGCAAGTTTAAATTTACGCGGCGGCAAGGAGCTAGAATTTAAAAGCTCTGCCGCTTGCTTTTGCGGCTCGAAGCGGCGTTTTAAGCGCTCTGCGGCGCTAAATTTTAAAATTTCAAACCCGCGCCCAACCGCCGTTTGCAAGCCGAAGCGTCTCGCGCCTAGAAATTTTAAAAATTTCATCGTATGCCTATTCAGAGCGCAAAATTTCTTTCTTTGCACTCCCCGTGAAAGCGAAGCGTTTGTCGCTTGCCCTACTTCATAGCGCGAAATTTTACCGCTTGCGGCTCGAATCAAAGTGGGGTACTTATGCAAGCAAACGGCGTAAATTTCGCTACGCCACGCTTCGTAGTTACGCCGTGTAACCGCGCTACAAAGCTGCATCGTAAAGCGCGATGTAAAATTTAAAAGCGCGCCCGTGAGGTCAAATTTGCTAAAATTTTCCGCGCGCGCCGTTTTGCAACCGTGCCGTGCAGCTGCGCTACAAAGTCGCGCTATGCGGCGCTGCGCGGAATCCAAACTGCTCACATGATTAAACTTAACCGTGCGCCGTTTTTCTGTCGCGTCGTACGTATGCTGCGAAGTAAGCCGTGCCGCACGCCCTACTTCGGCTTTATCCGCGCGCGGCGAAGTGCAGCGCAGAGCACGTGTTAAAGCATTGCGCAGAGCGCGCGGCGGCTTGTGAATAAACTTTAAAATTTTAAATCCGCACTGCGATGCGAAATTTTGTGCAATGTGTGCATAATGCACGCATCCGGGCACAAATTTTAAAATTCTAAATCTGCGCTGTGATATGAAATTTTGCACGGCGTTCGCGAGACGCGCTAGAGCGTGCGTGAACTTTAAAAATCCCATCGCGCGCCCTCTCTCGTAGCTACGTCGTAAGATTGCGCCGCCAAAGCTTGCTTTTTAATTAAAATTCCAAACCGATTGCACGGCATAGGCGCAAATTTTAAAAATTCCGCCGCTTGCTTTTGCAGCTTGAAGCGGCTTTTTAAGCTCTCTGCGGCGGTAAATTTTAAAATTTTAGATCTACGCTCTGCCGCCTGTTTATGCGAGCCAAAATGCCTCGCGTCTAGAAATTCTAAAATTTCAAGCCCGCGCTCCGCTCGCTTTCTAAAAAATTCTAAAAATTTCATCGCGCCCTCTCTTTTGGCGGCGTGAAATTCCGCCATCGATGCCTTGGGCGAAAGCGAAACGTTAATTGCGCCGATTTTTGCGGCACAAAATTTCTCCGCGCAAGCGTAAAGCAAAAATAAATTTTTCATCGTGCGCCCCTTTTTACGCTAAGTACGCACAAGCTGAAAAACAAAACCGCTCCGAGCGCCTGAATGGCGAGGTTTACCCACAGCGTCGCGCTCTGTCCGCCCGAGAGGAAGCAGATGCGAAAGGACTCGACCGCGTATGTGGGCGGCAGCAGGTGCCCGATGAAGTTGACCGCCGCGGGCAGTCCGCGCAGATCGAATATCATGCCGCTAAGCAGCGTCACGGGTAGATAGCCGATGACGATGGCGTATTCCTGCGCTAGGAATTGATTTTTGCAGATTGCCGAGATCAGCATGCCTAGGCAGGTCATCTCCAGCACGAAGACGCACAGCGTCGCCAGTAGCATCGCCACGCTGCCGCGGATCGGGATGCCTAAAAGAACCTGCCCGTAAACGAGCGTCATCGCACCGCCTAAAAGCGCCAGGAAATAATACGCGCCGACCTTGGCAGTGACGATCTCAAGCGCGCTTGCGTTGGAGTTGTAAAGCGAGGCGATCGTGTCGCGGTCCCATTCGCGCGAGATCACGACCGCGACCATAAATAGGCAGATGAGCCCCAAAATCCCCACGTACTCGGCAGATACGAGATACCACGTCGATTCGTTGGCTTCGTTGAACCAGCTGCGATAATTCACGCTGACGGGTCTTGCAGCGGCGTTTAAATTTACGTTTAAAAAGCCGTAATCTTGCGCCAAAACCTGCTCGATTACGCCCGCGACATAGACGTAGCTAAGAAGCGCGAGCTGCGACTGCGTGGCATTTTGGATAAGGAAAATCTCGGCGCCGTCTTTGTCTGAGTTGCTCGCGCTGCCTGTACCATTTGAGCCGCCGCCTGCACCGCTTGCTCCGCCGCCGTTATTTGAGCCGCCGCCGTTATTTGCAGCGTTGCCTGCACTACCCGCGCCGTTAGCGGAGCGGCTCGTATTGACGCCGCCGCTCGTATTTTGGATATCGCTTGCGCCATCGATAAAACCAGCGTTCGTATCGCCCACGCCGCCGATTAAATTTACATTGCCTTGATTTGCGCTCACGTCGATTAAGCTGCCGCTAGAATCTACTCCACTGCCGCCGCCAAAAGAATTTACGTTGCCACCCGTTTCCGCGCCGTTGCGGTGCAAACTCTCGCCGCTTGCGCTGCCCGCGGAGGCGTTTATGCCGCTCTCGGTGCCAGCGCCGCCGTCTTCAAGCGGACGGACATTTTCGGCGCTGCTCATATTTTGGATACCGTTTGCGCCGCCCGCGAAGGAGCTTTCGTCGCTAGAGAGATTTAAATTTACGCCGCCGCTCGCGCCGCCGAGCCCGCTCAAAGTGTCTTGAAATTTTGCCGCAAAGCGCGGATCAAAATACAAAATACTCTCGATCTCGTGCGCCCTAAAATCTCTCCTCGCGCTCTCTAAGTCCGTGTAAACGCGGGTTTGTAGGTATTTTGAGCCCAAAAATCCGCCGAGCAGATCCCGCTCGATTTTTGAGCCCAGATCGCTTACGAAGCCCACCTTGACGGGCTTTATGTCCATTCGCATCGCGTAGCCGTAGATCACGACCAAAATTAGCGGCATCAAAAACGCGATCACGAGCGCCGACCGGTCCTTTGCGATCTGCGCGAACTCCTTTTTTATGAGGATTTTTAAAAAGGTAAAGTTCATCCGCCCTGCCCCTGTACTCGGATTTTACGGTACTGCGCCGCTCGCGGCGAGCCCCCGAATTTTAATCGCGCAAATTCAGCGACCGCATTTTGAAATTTTAACCGCGTAATCGCATTTGGCACGCCCTCAAATTTTAATTGTAAAAGTGCGGCGACCGAGATTTGAAATTTTAGCAGTGCAGACCGACTGCCCGCGCCTATTTTGCTCATCGCGCCCTGAAAATTTAATCGCGCGAGCGCATACGGCCGGTTTTGAAATTTTAAGCAATCTCGCAGCACGGTCTTGCTGTGAGATTTTTGACGCAAAAGCTCTACGGCGGCGCAATATCCGCGATGAAATTTTTGCATCGGGGTTTTAAATTTACAAGCTATTCGCAGACTGACCGCCATTTTAAATTTACGATCTGTTTGCAGAGTGGTCGCTCTTTTGAATTTATAATCTATTTGCGAGCCGCTCGCGCTTTGAAATTTACGGCGCAGACAAAGCGGGCTCGTTTCGCCGCAGAGCTCGCGCAGTATCCATCTAAAAAATCCGCGCCGTATCCCGCCGCGCGACGTCTCATTTAAAATTCCGCTGCCGCTTGAAATTTCGCAATCTCTTAAAATTTCGCCGCCATTTAAAATTTTACTATCGTTCCAAATTTCGCCGCTGCTAAAAATCCCGCCGCCGCTTAGAATTTCACCGACATTCAAAGCTCGGTCGCTCAAAATTCCGCCGCCGTTTAAAATTTCATCGCCTCGCAAGACCCTTTCGCCGCTTAAAATTTTGCCGCGCGGACACGCTGGTTTTCGCTCCGCCCGCATAAAATTCAGATCAAAAATCCTCGCCGCTCGCGCAAAATTCAGATCAAAAGCCCTCATCGCCCGCCTCGCTTCTAAATTTTTGCACCTCGTTTATGAAGGCCTGCTGCACGCTAAGCCGCCGCCCGTCCTGCACGCAGACCTCGTCGGGGCTGCCCAGCGCTAGGATTTTGCCGCGATCTTGGATCAAAAACCGATCGCAATACTCCGCCTCCTCCATAAAATGCGTCGTCACGACCACGCTCACGCCGGTGCGCGCCAGCGCATTTATGCGGTTCCAGAAGAGCCTGCGCGAGAGCGGATCGGCGCCGCTGGTGGCCTCGTCGAGAAACAAAATCTCGGGGCGGTGGATGAGCGCGCACGCCATCGAAAGGTTGCGCCCCGCGCCGAACGGCAGGTTTTGCCACGTCTCGTTTCGCAGCCGCTGCAAGCCAAACTCGCTCAAAAGCTCCTCTATGCGCCGCTTCAGCGCCATGCCGCCGATGCCGTAGCTGCGGCCGAAATACTCTAAATTTTGATAGCAGCTTAGTTTTTTATAAAGCGAAAATTTCTGCGAAACGTAGCCTATGCGCGATCTGATCGCCGATTTGGCGTAGCGCAGATCCTCGCCCATGACCGAGATCTCGCCCCCACTCATCCCCAAAAGCGCGCAGATCATGCGAAAGGTCGTCGTCTTGCCCGCGCCGTTTGGGCCCAAAAGACCGAAAATCTCGCCCTTTTTGACCTCGAAACTCGTATTTTCCACGGCGGTGAATGAGCCGAATTTTTTACTCACGTCGCGCACTTTGATGACGGTTTGAGCCGCATCGAAGCTCTTTTTCTCGTAGCCAAAGTTTGCCGCGGCGATATCGGCTTTGTTTAAAAAAATATACGCATCCTCTAGGCTCGCCTCGCGCGGGCTCAGTTTAAATTTGGCGTTTTCGTTAAATTTAGCGCCCTCGCTTTCGTTTGAAATTTTAAAATTTTCGCCGCCCCCGTTTTCGCGCTCCGTGCTTTCGCCGCCTACATTTTCGTCGCTGCCGCTTAGGCTGGCGCTTAAAAACTCCTGCAGATCGCGCAGGCTTATCGGCTCTTCGCTTAGCAGATCGACGCTGCCGTCTCTGGGACAGATGTCGATGAGCGGGGAGTTTTTTAAAAATCTTTGCGTCTTAAACATCAAGCGGCGTGCCAGGCCCTGATAATCCTCGCTGCATATGCGAAAGGTGCGGTCCCACAGCGCCGCGGTGATCTTTGCGGCGCGCTCCTGCGCTATGATCTTGCCGCCGAGTAAGATCAGCGTCAGATCGGCATCCGCTGCCTCGTCGAAATACGCCGTCGAAAATATGCATTTCGCGCCGCTTTGATCCAGATACTCGCGCACGATCGCCCACAGCTCCCTGCGTGAGAGCGGATCGACGCCGACGGTGGGCTCATCGAGCACCAAAAGCCGCGGACGAGCTGCGATAGCGCAGGCGACGCCAAGCTTTTGTTTCATCCCGCCGGAGAGCGAATCCACGGCGTAATCTTTAAAGCTCAAAAGCCCCACGCGGCGCAAAAGCCCGCGCAGATACTCCTCGCCGCCTTTTAGATCAAGCCCTTTTAGGCCTGCGAAGATATTTAAATTTTGCCAGACGCTAAGCTCCTCGTAAAGCCCCAGGCTCTGCGACATATAGCCATTTGCGCGGACGAATTCTTTATTTTCGCCGCTAGGCGTGAAGCCTGCAAATTTTATCTCGCCACAATCGGGCGCGATGATGCCGCAGACGAGCTTTAAAAGCGTGGATTTGCCCGCGCCGTCGGGGCCCGTGAGGCTGATGAGCCGCGGCGTATCGCCTATTCGCAGATCAAAATTTTCAAAAACAACGTTTTTGCTGCGATCCTCTCGCAAGTAAAATTTCTTTAAATTTACGATATTTAGTAAATCCAAGCTTAGCTCCAAATTTTAATTGCTCGCCCCGTCGCTTGGCGCGACGAACGAGACCTACGCACGCCTAAAAGGCGCTTTTTGCTGCGGCGCCTTGCTTCCACAGCCGCTGAGACGTCGTGGTTTCGCAGCCGACGCGACGTCTTTTTTTTGGTCACTGCGACACCTTTGCTTCGCAACTACTGTGGCGTTCCGGTTTCGCAGCCGCCGCGTGCCTTAAATTTAGCGACGCACGTCGAACAATTTCGCCCAAACCTCGCATAAATTCGACGCAACTTACCGCAAGCGCGCGAAACCAAGCCCTATCGCGTCAGGGCGCCCTGCAAATCGCCCGCTCGAATTTTGCGTGCCTGCACGATCGGCGTTGTTTACGGCTCGCGCCGAATATTCCGCGCGCCGCCCGATCCGTCTTGAGCGCGTGCATATCGCATCGGCTAGCCGCGCCGCTAACGATGCGCACACAACGCGCATGAGCGGGGCGGTCTCCAAAACATGAAGCGACCCGTGAGTATCCGCGATAAATTTGCTTCAAAACGCAAACAAAAGCGAGTTTTAGACACCTGGCGACCTATGAGCGCCGAGCTCTATCTGCGCCGCACCTCTTGTGGTGAAATTTTACCGCTGCTGCGCCTCTCGGGGTAAAATTTTACCACTGCCATCTCTTTTGGCGAAATTTTACCTATTCTCGGCTTTTCTTTAGCATAGTACCGATTTTAGCTACCGCGTCCTTTTGGGCGAATTTACCGCTACTCGCAACCTGTATTTAAGCGCGCCGTTTGTTTAGTAGCGAAATTTTACCGCCGTCCACGCTCGGTTCAATCGCCGCTTGTTTATCACAAAATGCCCGCTAAAAACAAATCCCGCTCTCGCTCTACCGCCCGGCTTTTACCTCGCCGCCGCCGAGCCGCAAATTTTAAAATTTAACCCGCGCTGCTTTGCGCCAAAATTTCGCCGAAATTTTACTAGCCGCGCTGCAAAATTCCAATCTTGTATCCAAAGCTGCCGCCTACTCGCACAAAACTCGCACAAAACTCGCGCGATAAATTTTGCGCGCCTTCGCACGGCCCTACCTAAGCGCGCAGCATTTTATCGCCGCCTAGACGATATATTTTAGGTGCGATAAAAATTCATCGCCCTACTCTGCGGAGCAAACGCTGTTTAAATTCCGCCTCGAAGCGCGCTTGTAAAATTTCATCAAACTCACGCCGTATGCACGGCTCGCGGGACATTGCGTAAAATTTTGTCGGGCAGCGATCTTTGCTATCCAAATTTCGCCCGCAGTATCCAAAGTTCACCCGCGCGCTAAAATTTCACTCGTGCATTAAAATTTCGCGCGCAGTGCTCGCCCGTTAAAATTCCACACTGATCGGCTGTCCTAGGCGAAAGCTGCCGTCCTCGTCGCTGAAATCGGCACGCGCCTCCCACACGAGATCGGCGCGCAGCTCCTCGGTCTGCACCGTGCGGGGCGTATACATCGCGGTTTGACTCACGTAAGCGACCTTTGCGCTCGCGCTAGAGCCGTCCGCAGCGATGATCCGCACGCTCTGTCCGGCGCGCAGGAAGCGGAGCTGATTTTCGCTTAGATAAAATTTCGCGCGCTTATTTTTTACTTCGCTGAGCTCGAAAACGCCCACGCTGGGCAGACTGATGTCGCCGAGCTCCTTAAGGCGCGCTCTGATCTGCCCGCCAAAGGGCGCTTTTAGCACGCTTTGCGTCTCGATTTGGTAATTCAGATATTTCAAATTTTCCTCGCAGCTTGCCAAATTTGCGCGGGCGGCGCCGACATCCTCGCCGCGGTAGCCGCTTTGAAGCTGGCGTAGATTGGCCTGGGCGCTTTGCAGCTGGGCTTGCGTGCGCTTCATCGAGTAAAACGCCTCGTCGATCTGCTGCTTGGACGCGGAGTTGCTTTTGCCTAGGCTCTTGAGGCGCTCGTTCGTCAAAGTGGCGAGCTGTAGGGCGTTTTGCAGCGCGCTTACGTTCGCCGCCGCCATCTCGATCTCCTCGCTGCGAAAGCCGTTTTGCAGTTTTTGCAAGCTAAATTTAAGCCCGTCGCATCTCGCGATCTGAACCTGTCTTTGAAAGCTCAGATCCGCCGTATCCAGGGCCGCCAAGACGTCGCCAGCCTGCACGAAATCACCCTCGTCGCGATAAAGCGCGCTAATGCGACCGCTGCGCTCGAAGCTAAGCGAACTCTGCCTGATATCGATGATGCCGTAGGCCTTGTGCGCGACCTCTTCGCGCCTATCGAGATTGAAGTAGATCGCCGCGGCGAGGGCGGCCAGCGCAAAAACGACGAAAAATAGAAGCCTTTTCATAGATCGCCTTAAATTTTGATATGCGGTTATTATAAAATAACTTTTCTAATGCGGCGCTGATATTTGAGGCTCGGAGGGTGATTTTATAAATCGATCGCATTAAATTTGCCGTATTAAATTGACCGCCGTGCGAGCAGAATTGAGGCTTGGGCGGATAAAATTTCATCCTATCTGCGCGATTTCAAGCGGTACGGCTTGTAAAGCACAGCGACTTTTTGAACTAAAAATTTTAAAATTTTAATGCGGAGGCTCTGCTCGGAAGTGGAGCGTGGAATTTTAGCGTGCGGGTGCCGCGCTAGCACTGCGGGTGAAATTTTGTCGCAAAAGCGAAATTTTATCGCACCAGTGGCATACAAGCATCGCAGGCGGAATTTATCGTTTATTGCACGAATAGTGCGCAAGTTGCCGCGAACTAAATTTTATCGCGGCACCTATAGCTATCTGCGCGGCGAGTTGGAATTTACGGTTCCCGCTAGCGATAAAATTTACGCAGCATGAGCAGGCGGCGCTTGAATGCGGCGGAAATTCTAACGCTGTGGCGAGTAAAATTTAAGAGGACTCCGCTCGGAAGTGGAGCGTGAAATTTAATGGGGAAATTTAGCGAGCTTTAGGCTCGATGAGCCCAAAGCTCGCTCGGTCGCGCAAAAGCTGAAATATTTAAAACTCGCCTTTAACCGCGGCGATCCACTTATCGGCTCTTGCCTGCCAGTGCTCGTCGCCCTTAAAATCGATCGTAAGACCCACGAATTTGCCGTTTACGAAGGCGCGCGAATGTTTAAATTTATATCCCTCTGCGCCCCAAGCGCCGATGAGATTGGCCTTTTTAAGCACCGGCAAAAACGCGCTCATGCCGCTGCAAAAATCGCTGCCGTGGCGCTCGACATTACCGACGCCTATGAGCGCGACCTTGCGTCCGTCAAAATCGGTTTTGTTCAAAAGCTCCAATTTGTCGTCAAATTTGGCCTGGATCTGTCCGTCGCCGTGCGTCGAGGCCGCGAAAATAAACGCGCTAGCGCCCGCTAGATCCCCCTCATTTAGCTCTTTGGCTTCCTTTATCTCAAAGCCGAGCTTTGAAGCGATGTATTCGCTCACGACCTTCGTGTCGCCGCCTTTTGTGGCGTAAACTAATAGTTTTTTCATTTTTTCTCCTTAAAAATAAGAATGATTCTAACAAAATAAGATAAATTTTGAGTGAAATAAAAATTTTATAAGGCGCCCGGATACGGCACGATGCCTCATATCCAGCTAATTTTAAGCAGCAGTGAGCCGATAAAATTTTAAAACTGCTACTTAACCGCTCGTATAAAAATCCATAGTATAATGCCGCCCGTAGCTCATTACACAGGAGAAAACATGAAGAATTTCACATTATGTTTGATCGCAGCGATCGCACTTTGTGGCTGCGCGACCCCGCAGGATCGATATGGTGGAGATGTTTATGACGCGAGCGAAACGAACCACATGAGGCAAAGCGATCGGATCGAGATCGTCGATGTCCTGCCCGCCAAAATCAACGTAGAGCGCTCCGAGGGCAATACTGGTAAAATTTTAGGTGGCGTCGCAGGCGGAACTACGGGTGCGGTCATCGGGCATAAGCTCGGCAAACATAGCAGCGGCAGGCGCTTAGCTGAGACCGTGGGGCTCGTGGGCGGCGCAGTAGTGGGCGCGGTCGCCGGAGATGCGATCCAAAACTCCCAAAAGACGGTGCAAGGCTCCAACATCATCTACAAGCTAAACGGCAAGGAATACTCATCCGTGCAAGCCGATCCGCCGTGCAGATTTAGACGCGGCAAGGCTCTGCTGATCCACACGGGCAGCGAAACGCGGGTGCAGCCAAACTCGGGATGCTAACAGAACTCGGTATGTTAAATTTAAAGCCGCCCAAAGCTTGCGGTGAAATTTTAAAATTTCACCGCGACGTTTAAATTTAAGAACGATGTTTTAAAATTCCAAAGCGGCGCGGCTTTTGAAAACGGTGCCGCTAAAATTCGCGGGCGATCAAAATTTTAACTATGCAAAATTTTAAGAGCCCGCTAAAATATTTTAATATATAATCGCCGCTTAAAAACATGGGGCGGCGATGAAAAAATTCTATCTTAAAATTTCTATACTCGCTTTTATAGTGGTATTTGCGGCGATCCCTGCTGCGGCGGCGGAAGGCTTGGATTATTTATTAAAAACCAAAGAGGAAAAAGACTTAGCGATTGCTTGCAATAACGGCGATGGAAAATATAGCGCATGCACGAGGCTAGTCGAAATTTTATCCAAGAAGTGCGATAGCGGAGATTATGAAAGCTGCGGATCGCTCGGCATAGCGCTTTTAGACTCCAATAGATATGAGGACGCTGCCTCCGCTTATAAAAAAGCTTGTGAGGCTGGCGTAGTAACCTATTGCTATATGCTAAGTGCGACCGAAATACACTATGGCGGAGATGTAAATTCGGTAATTAAATATCTTGGTAAGACATGTGAAGCAGCAAATAGTCTATTTAAAAATGAAGCGTGCAAGATAAAAGAGGAATTGGAAAAATGCCTAAATGACAGCGAGTGCAATCCTATAAAAAAAGCAAGAATTTTGTTAAAAAGCGTAAGATGATATTGTTTAAAAAGCCGCTTTATATATCAAAATCTAAATAGGAGAGAAAATGCAGAAAATTAAATTTATAATTCTAGCCTTGATATTTTCAATATGCTCTAGTATGGCAAGACCAATGGATTCGAGCTTTTTCAAAACTTGGGAAGAAAAAGAGCTAAATTTAGAGTGCGATAACGGCGACGGAAAATACAGCGCGTGCACGAGGCTAGTCGAAATTTTATCCAAGAAGTGCGACGATGGGGATTACGAAAGCTGCGGATCGCTCGGTGCGGTGCTTTTGGTTACAATGGGTAGATATAAAGATTCCATTTCAGCATTAAAGAAAGCTTGCGAGGCAGACATGATGTATTATTGCTTTTTGCTAGCAGGGAATGAAGTATTTTACGGCGGAAATATACATAGGGCTATCGGATACTTTGATAGGGTTTGTTACGGAAAAGAGAGCGACAAGAAGGATTTTTCTTGCAAAATAAAGGAGCAATTAGAAATTTGCTTAAATGACAGCGAGTGTAATCCTTTAAGAAAAGCGATGAGTATACTTGTACCAAAATAAAAATTTTAACAACGCGATAAATTTCATCCTTATAGCTGATGCACTTCGCAAAAAAAGCAAGAATAAAGCTGCTAGAATATTACCGCCCACTTCTATCGTTTCGCTGCCATAAAATTTTACTCCGTCTCAAAAACCTCTCTCGCGTATTTCATCCCCAAATCATACGCCTTTTCATTTAGCGCACGGGTTTTTTCAGGCACAGAGCTAAGCATTTGCTCTTTTACGAGCCCTGAGTCCATACAGCGACTAAGCTCTACTGCGATCGCTAGAGCCACAACACTTTGAGTGATGACATTTCCAACTTCGTATTTTGCGATGGTAATGATCGGAATTTCATAAATTTTAAAGTTTATCCTATCCTCATCGCTCGGCACTACTAAATTCGGCTCGATTACGATCACGCCACCTTTTTTCACGCCATTTTTGAAAGCATCGTAGCTACTCTGCGCCGTTGCAAACATGAAATCGATCTCGCCATCACTCGCGTAAGGATATAGAATTTCTTCATCGCTTAAGATAATATCCACTTTCGTAGGTCCGCCACGTACCTGAGAGGTATACGTAGATGCCTTGATTCCATAGCCGCCGTGTGCGATTTTTGCCGCAGCTAGAATTTCACCTGCTAAGATCACGCCTTGACCGCCCACTCCCACAAATCTTAATTGATTCATCTTAGTCCTTCAAAATTTATCGCTTCGCCGCTTTGTGCGGCATCTATCACCTTTTGATACGCCTTTGTGTATTCGGTATGCTCATTATCTTCATGTAAAACCCCAAGCGGAAATAGCCCCTCTCGCTCATCCTCGCTAAGAGCGTCAAATTTAGCCTTGGAAATCGTACGCGAATCAAGCCACTTTAGCATTTGCACCGCCTCGCTCATTTTATTTTTACGACCCAAATTTACGTGGCAGTTACTAAAAATATCAAAAAAACTATAACCCTCGTGCTCAAAGCCCTTGGCTAGAAGTCGCTCGATTTTTTCGGGATTTGTCACGCTCTCGCGTCCGACAAAAGTTGCCCCGGCGGCAATCGCAAGTTTCGCCGCATCAAAGCTGGGATCGACATTGCCGTATTGCGCCGTAACCGTCCAAAACCCACGCGGCGTCGTAGGGCTCGTCTGCGAGTTTGTAAGCCCGTAGATGAAATTATTTACCAAGATATGATTTAGATCGATATTGCGGCGGCATCCATGGATCGTGTGATTGCCCCCTATCGCAAGCCCGTCGCCATCGCCAGTGACTACGATTACGTGTTTGTCTGGATTTGCAAGCTTGATACCCGTAGCATAAGCTATCGCGCGTCCGTGTGTCGTATGGACGGTATTGCAGTCTATGTAACTCGACATCCTGCCGCTACAGCCGATACCGCTTACCACGCATACATCGTCCATACTCCAGCCTACGCGGTCAATCGCGCGGATGATCGCTTTTAAGATCACTCCGTCGCCGCAGCCCCAGCACCAAAGTGTAGGCATCTTGTCCGTTCTTAGATATTTATCGTAATCAAACGCCATTTAAAGCTCCTTTACTTTCTCGATAATCTCGCTAGGGCTGATCGGCCTGCCGTTTGCCTTAAGAAGCGTCTTAAAATCATCTCTCAAGCAAGCGCGCTGCACCTCTAGCAGATACTGCCCTAAATTTAGCTCGGCGATCAAAATTTTATTAAATCTCTCCCCTAGCTCCTTTAGCTTGCGCGCTGGGCTTGGCCACAGCGTGATCGGGCGAAAAAGCCCCACACGCACGCCTTGCCCTCGTAGCTTTAAAATCGCGTCTTTTGCTGCTAGGCTAACGCTGCCGTAGGCGATGATGCAAGCATCAGCGTCATCTAGCATAAATTCCTCATATTGCACGATCTCATCTTCATGCGCCGAAATTTTATTAAAAAGCCTTTTTATAGAGCGATCCACGATCTGCTCATTTTCGGTTGGAAAGCCCTTCGCACCGTGATGCAGCCCCGTTATGTGATAGTGGTATCCCCTAAAAAAGGGATTTAGCACCGCAGGCTTATCGGGTGTAGCATCGTAAGGCTCATAATCTTTCGGACTACCTTTAAATTCCGCCCTGCGCTCGATTTTTAGATCCGAAATTTCAGGCAGCACCGCCTTAGCCTGCATATGCCCAAGCGTCTCATCAAGTAGCAAAAATACCGGCGTCATGAAATGCTCGGCTAGATTGAAGGCGCGCACGGTTTGCGTGTAAGCCTCCTTTAGCGAGCCCGGACACAGCGCGATGCTTTGGAAATCGCCGTGAGTTGGGTTGCGAGCTTGCAAAATATCGCCCTGTGCCACTCGCGTAGGAAGCCCTGTGCTAGGACCTCCGCGCATAACATTTACGATTAAAAGCGGAATTTCAGCGATGAAGCCAAGCCCAATCTGCTCTGATTTTAGTGAAATTCCAGGACCGGAGCTTGCCGTCATCGCCTTTGCACCGCTCATAGACGCGCCCAAAGCTACCGAAATGCCCGAAATTTCATCCTCCATCTGGATAAATTTGCCTCCGACCTTAGGTAGCAAGCGGCTCATCTCGTGCGCGATCTCGCTACTCGGCGTGATCGGATAGCCGCCGAAAAAATTACAGCCGCAATCAATCGCCGCACGCGCAATTAAGGCGTTGCCTGTGGAAATTACCTCTCTCATTATGCGTCCTTGGGTTTCATAAAATTATTGTTTTTGATCTTTTCTGCCATCTCTCTAGCCTGCGAGCTTAGACGAGCGAATTTAAAGCCTTTGGGCGCAACGAAAATCGCAAAATCCGGGCAGTGCAACTCGCACTCCCTACAGCCGATACAGGCGCCCTCATCCACCACGTCGATCATCATGCCCTGCACGGCGCCCTCGTCCTGTCTCATCGCGATCGCGCCGCTAGGACAGACGCTTACGCAGATGTTGCACGCCTTACAGCGGCTCTCATCCGTCCAGACGGCGCACTGGCTCTCATTTTCGCTCATATTTTCTCCTTAATTTATCAAAATCCACACTAAATCCCGCTTTGCGATTTAAAATTTGAAATTTTGCAGTGCAAGCCTGCTTTGATCGCATTGAATTCCTCTCGTTTTTAAATTTTGCGGAGTTTAAATTTTAAAATTTTGTGGCTTTAAAAAATTTTACGCCACGCAGAATTCTGCGTCAAAGTAAAATTTTAATCTATGAAATTTTACGACGGGCAAAATTGCGCAAATTTTAAAATTACGCAGTGAATAAAATTTTACGCTGTAAAATTCCGCGAGCTTAAATTTCTTGCCAAAGTGAAATTTAATGCCGCAAAATTCTATCGCAAGAATATGCTCTTTGAAATTTTCGCTTTGTAAATTCCGCATCGCGCTGAATTAAAACTTCAGCCCCGCTATTCGCTCACGCATCCGCTCAAGCTGCTTGTAAAACTCGCCCGAGTAGGCGAAATTTCTCTCTATCGCGCCCATTTTGCCAACGCTTACGAAGCGTCCCAAAGGAACTCCCGATCTATCCGCGACGCAGCAGGCGAGCGTGCCGCAGGTATCAAAAAGGATATATTTTATGATCTTTACGATCCCCGCAGCGGGCGCCAAATACGCCGACGTACCCAGCAGCTCGCCGATCTGCGCGCCGGCGCGTTTGACGTTTTGTACCGCACGATCAAAAATTTCATCCGAAATTTCAAATCCCAGCTCGTTTTTAAGCGCAATCATCTCTTCGCTATGCGGACCCACGATGTCGCTTCTCATCGATGAAATTTCCTTGCCGCTCGCTCGCGCGAGTTCAAATTTAAGCCGCGCGCCGTCTAGCTCGCCCGCCATGCCGATGACGCGCTCTTTTGCAAACCCGCTAGCCTGCAGCGCCGCATAAACCATCATATCAAGCGGATTAGTAACGACGATGATGATGGAGCCGGGCGCGTATTTTGCGGCATCTCGCGCGCATTGAGCGACGATGGTGGCGTTGCTGCCAAACAGCTCCTCCCTACTCTGCCCCGCCTTTCTTGCGCGCCCCGCCGTAATCACGACGATGCCTGCGTCCGCTATGTCGCTAGGCTCCGTGCTGCCGCTTATGCGCAGGTCGCGCTCATAAACCGCCGCCGTATGGGCAAGATCAAGTGCCTTGCCGCGCGCGATCTGCTCTACCGCATCCACAAGCGCGATGCTATCTAACTTTTGGCTTAAAGAATCGCTTACGATAAGATCGTTTGCTACCACTGCGCCGATGTTTCCCGCGCCGAATATCGCTATTTTCATTATTATCTCCTAAATAATCAGCCCGCATTTTTATAACTGCTGGGGTTAAATTTTAAAATTTAAAGACGAAATTTCGTTTTTAAAATTTAAGCCGAAGCGACCTTAAATTTTACCTCTGCGCCTTTACGTTGCGCTCGTGCTCGGCTTGCGTGCGCGCAAAATCGTGAAGCCCCGTCTTTTTATTTCGCATAAAATACAGATACTCGCTCTTTGCGGGCGCGAAAACAGCGCGTATCGCATCGCGAGAGACCACGCACACGGGCTCTTTGGGAAGTCCGTCGTTGAGGTAGGTGTTGTAGTGGCTAGTATCGGTGCGGATGCGCTGCGGAGTGATCTTGACGTGCGAAAACTCGCCGTAATTCAGCGTGCCGTCCATCTGAAGGCGCATATTTTTGGCTAAGCGGTTGTCGATGACGGAGGCTACGAGGGGCATCTCATCTGCGTTTGCGGCCTCTTTTTGAATGACCGAGGCCTTGATCAGCACCTGCTTCCACGCCGTGGCGTTATAGTCGCCGCTAAGCTCGCGCGACAAGTCTTCGTGGAATTTTTGCGCGCTTGAGATGAGGTGGTCGATGATATTTTTTTCGCTTTCGTTTTTGCTAATTTTGTAGGTTTCAGGCACCAAAAAGCCCTCGTAAAACGGCGCTGTGGCGTTGTATTCGCGCTCAAGCTCGCTAAAGCTTAGCCCGCGATCTTTCGCAAGCTGTTTTAAAAACACGATCGTCGTCTCTCCGGGGATCAGCTTGATCTCGTTCATCACGGGCTTTGCGACGCTTAGCTCATACAAAAATTGATATTTGGGCAAATTTTCGCCGCTAAGCTCCAGCTCGCCGGTTTTTGCGCCGCCGTAAAAAGAAAGCAGTCTCGCGTCAAATTTGCTAAATTTTGGATAGCTCTTTGAGAGTTGCGATAAAATTTTCGTGGAGCTGCCTTGGCCTATCTGCACGGTTTTCGCGTTGCCGACGCGCTCGTGCAGATCAAAGCCCACGGCCAAAAGTAAAATAGCCGCAAGCTCGATACAAATGCACGCCGCTTTGATGAGCTTTATAAAGAATTTCATGCGTTCCTTTCAAAATTTAGCTGAAATTATAGGTAAATAAGCCAAAATTTTGAATAAATTTCATATTATAAGCGCAGTTTTTCGGCACGCCCGATTTGGTTTTGGGGCGGAGTTTTTCAGTGAGGCGATGATGTTTAGAACTTTGGCTAGATTTTTTTTGTGCATAACCATACTTTTTATAATCTGTGCGGTAGGCCTAAAGCACGGTATAACGATTTCGCAGCTGGACGTGGGCTTTGCAAAGCTTGAGGGGTTTTATCTCAAGCTAAATAAAGGTCTCGTGCTGCGTATCAAAAATCTTGAAATTACGCAAAATAATACACAAAATTTAGAGCAAAATTCCACCGATCTGCGCACGCAAAGCGAGAAAATTTTGGAATTTAGCAAAAAAATCTCGCTCATCAACTCATTTTTTGAAGAGATCGACGTGCAAAATTTGAAGATCAAGGGCGAAAGTCTAAAGCTAAAATACAAAAGCGACGTTTTTTACGCCGACACGCGGTTTTTTAGGCTAAGCTCAAAGATCACGCCTGGTGCAAACGGACTTAGCTTTGATCCGATCGAGCTTGAGCTAAATGATTTTAATCTCACTCTGCACGGCACGGCACGGGCAAATTTCAAAGCCGATACGTATGATTTTAACGGCACGTTCGCATCGCACGAGATCGCAGGCGAGCTTGATGTGCATAACATCGGCTCAGAGCTAAATATCGAGATAAACCGCGCTTCGGCCTTGAGTCTGAAAAACTTTATGAATGAGCTGGGCGCGCTTACGGGGCTAAATCCTCTTGCGAATGAGTGGATCTACGGCAAGGCGGTCGCGCAAAACTACTACATCGAAAATCTGCATGCCAAAGTCGATCTAAAAGATCCGCGACCGATCGCCGAAAACGTTAGCGCTACGGCCTATGCGCAGGATCTGACGATAAAATTTCAGCCGCAAATTGAAGCCGTAACGGTAAAAGACGCAAACATCACGCTCAAAAACGATTATCTAAGCTTCACGCTGAACGAGCCTAAATTTAAAGGCAAAAGCCTGGAGGGAAGCGGCGTGCGTATCGGCGGGCTTTTTGAAGAGAAGCCGATCGTATATCTGGATCTGCGAACCAAGGAGAGTTTGGGCAAAGACCTTGTGGATATTTTGCAAAGCTACGGCATAAACGAGCCCGTATATCCGCTAAGCGGCGGGATCGATGCGCGCGTGCTGATAGACGTGGACGTCGAAAAGGAAAGCGCCAAGGTCGATGCGAACGTGACGCTAAAAGATGCCGATCTGATGATCTCAAAGGCAAAATTTCACTCCAAAGCTGCGCGGGTGCATATCACAGAAAAAAAGATCGACATTAAAGACGCGAATCTGCAAAATGAAATTTTTAACGCCACTGCAAGCGGCAGTATCGATATCGCCACGCGCAAAGCTAAATTTAACGGCGTTATTCATAGCTTCAATCTCTCCCCGAACGGCAAAGAAATTTTAAAATTTGGCGACGCGCGAGATAATATAAGCCTTGATTTTAGCGGCAAAGCGCCGGTGCTAAGCTCGCAATTTTTGGGCGCAAAGATGAGCTTCGGCGAGCGGATCGAGATTAGCTCGCCCGATATTAGCGGAATTTTGCCCTTTTCTAAGGCGCTTAAAAACGCGGGCATTAGCGGCGGAGATCTTAAAATTTTAACCAGCGATTTTACAAACTTAGATATCAGCAGCAACAATCTCATCTTTGATTTCGGTCTGCTGAACAAGGACGGAAGCCATTATAAAAACGACTCTTTCGCGCTTCGGGTACGCGGGGGCGATCTGGACGGCTCTAGCGGAAGCGGTAAAATTTCTCTTAAAATCAACAAAGGCGGCAACTTCGTCGCTCTAAAAGACGTGGACGTCGCGATCAATACAAGCGTGCAAACCAGCGAGTTTAATAGCGGCACAAAGGAGCGCTCGCCGATAAATTTCAGCGGGCAAAATTCTGCGATCGTGCTATCCGATCTTAATAAGACGCTTAAATTTACGCACTTTAACGGCGTACTGGACGGCAAAAATATGAACCTGAACGCGAATTTCAAACGCGGCGACGTGAAGTTGATCTTTAAAAAGAGCTTGCTTCAAATTTTTGCGCAAAACATCAGCGGCGAGGCGCTCAATCAATTCCTAGGCTCGCAGAGCTTCGACGGAGGGGTATTTACTCTAAAAGCAAGCGGCATCGATCCGCGCAACTACCGCGGCGAGATTAACGTACAAAACACCTATCTGAAGGACTACATCATCTATCAAAGGCTGCTTAGCTTTATAAACTCCGTGCCATCGCTGCTTACGTTTAAGACGCCCGATTTCAACGATCGCGGCTTTAGCGTGCAGAAGGGTAAAATTTACTTCCGCCGCAGTGGCGATAAAATTTATATAAACGCGATGAACTTTACCGGCAGTAGCGCAGACATCGCGGGCAACGGCGAAGTGGACGTAAAAAGCGGCGCGCTGAATATCGATCTGGAGCTTAAATACCTCAAAGACGCAAGCTCGATAATCTCAAAAATCCCGCTGCTAAATCATATCATCTTGGGCGAAAACAATACGATCTCCACGATTATCGAGATTCGCGGCACGATGAAAAAGCCTACCTACTCGACCGGCGTTGCGACCGACGTGCTAAAAACGCCTTATAATCTCATCAAAAACACGCTGATGCTGCCTTTTGTGATCTTCGGCGACAGCGAGGAGAGCAAATGAAATTCCCGCTCGATTACAAGGATAGCTTTGAAAAATCGCTGCTGTTTTGGCTCGTAAAATTCGTGCGCTACAAGCTAAGCGCGCTATCGAATAAGGAGCTGAAAAACGACGCGCTGTTTCGCCGCGCAAGCCTGGCGCTAAATCACGAGGTCGCGAATATCAATGAACTCGAGCGGCTCGCAAAAGACGCGCGAAACGCGGGCCTTACGGGCATCAATACCTATTTTAATCCGCTTAAAAAATTTTACGAAGCGATAGTAGAGTACGGCCTTGAGAGTATGAAAAATATCGACGAGGAGCTTTTGAGCGAAATTTTAGCTTCCATTACGGGCGGACTGAGCGATGCGAGCAAAAAAAACTACCGCATCGCGCTGATAAATTTTTTCGGCTTTATCGACCGCCAAAACGAGCAGGACGGCACCTCGCACAACTACGGCATCGAGCTTAAGCACTGGGGCGGCGTTAGCGGTAGCCGCGGCACGAAGCTTCCGGAGTTTATGAGCGAGGAGGAGCTGAAGCGGTTTTTGGACGCGATAAATTTAAGCGAGTTCCCCTCATTTGCCCATCGCAACCGCCTGATCGTAAAAATCATCGTCTATACAGGCATCCGCGTGGGCGAGGCGATAAATTTAAAGCGCAAAGATATCGCGCCGGAGGGCGATCTTTTCGTCATCAGAATCCGCGGTAAGGGCAATAAATACCGCATCGTAATGATCAAGCGCCACCTAATTGAGAAGCATCTAAACGCGCTGGAGACGAACTTTGCCAACAAAGAGGGCTATCTTTTCGTCACCAAAAACGGCGTGCCGCTTACTCAGGCCTACGTCAGCGGCATCGTGGAGAAAATTTTAATGAGCGCGGGTATCCGCAAGGAAAAAAACGGCGCTCACATGCTGCGCCACACCTTCGCGACGATGCTTTACAAAAAGCAAAAGGACCTCGTGCTCGTCCAGGAAGCTCTCGGCCACGCGAGCCTAAATACTTCGCGCATCTACACCCACTTCGACAGCGACAAACTGCGCCTTGCGGCGAAGGTCGCGGAGGAATTCGAGGAGTGAAATTTTAAAATTTGCAGCGGCGCGAGGCTTACTTGAGCGAGATTTTTTGAATTTCGTTTTGAGGCGGCTTTTAAATCGTTTTTTATGGAATTTATTTTCTAAAAAATTTGGAATTTTATTTTGAACAATTCTGAAATTTGTTTTTCATATTCGCATAACAAAGCCTAAAATTTTACCTTGCGAGCTTTAGAATTTAACTCATTAGAGCTTGATCGAAAAAAATTCTAAAATTTTGCTCTTTTAGAGTATAGAATAATTTACTTTTTAGATTTTCTCATGCGATTTTGCCTAAAATTCCAGATAAATTTAGTGCAAAATTTCATTTAAATTTTTACGATACGGGATTTCATCCGAGGATTTTATAAGCAAAAGATAATCGACATATTAAGAGGTAGCGGATATAAAATTTATCTGCAAATTCCGCAAGGATGGGATCTCTAATTTAAAATTTAAACTCTCAAAATTTTATAGTTTGATATGCCTTCAAATTCTCATCGCACCGGATTCGCCTTAAAATTTAAAGACACAAAAGATTTGCCACCAAAGTTTACTGCGAAATTTACCGACGCGAAGTTTGCTTAGTAAATAGCGTAGGAATCATATATAAATTTCTAATAAAATTTAAAGAGATAAAATCATCGGCATGATTATTTTAGATTTATTTTACGACAGAAATCCCGCTCTTGCGAGCAGGATTTCATTTCTTAGGGGGATAAGAAAAGGAGTTTAGGCTAAATAAATTTAGCCCGAGATTTCGTCTAGCCACGGAATTCGCGGCAAAAAGGAGCAAAAAGACGAAATCTCGCGCAAAATTTTAAGCTAAGATTTAAGCGATCGGCTCGCGACAATAAACGAGATTTGCGACGGCTTCAAAAACTATCGCAAAAAACGCTGTGCCGCAAGCATCAAATCAGACAAGCCTTTGTCTTTTGAAATACTCACGCGGAGCCTTGCAGAGCGGACAGGCGCCTGGGGCTTTCTTGCCGCGATGAACATGCCCACAGACCTCGCACACCCAAACTTCCTCGTCAAAACTCTCGAAAAAGCCCTCCTCTAGCAGGATCTTTTGAAGCTCGTTGTATTCGCGCTCGTGCTCCTGCTCGACCTTACCGATGGCGTTAAAAAGGCGTGCAACTTCTTTTTTGCCCTCTTCGGTCGCGATTTTAGCGAAGCTCGGATACATGCTCTCGTGCTCGTAGCGCTCGCCGGCGGCAGCGTCGAGCAGATTTTTATCCATTTTATCAAGCGGAATGCCTGCGGCCGCGTGATGCGCCTTTAGCTCGGCTCTGGCGTGCCATTTTTCATTTTCGGCAGCCTCGTAAAAATGTCGCGCAATAGCGTGAAAGCCCGCCTCTTTGGCCAAATCGCCGTAAAGATCGTATTTGTTGCGCGCTTGAGACTCGCCTGCGAATGCCTTCATTAAATTTACCTGCGTCAGATCCTCGGTGATACATTTCATCGGCTCGCCGCAGCAGCTAAGCGCGCCGCCGCCTACTTTTTGCACCTCAACCTCCGCGCCGCATTTGTCGCATCTGTAAGTTTCGTACTGTCTCATTTTAATTCCCTATCAAAATTTTTGGGGAATGATACCACGGCTACTATTAAATTTTACTTAATAAATTTTATTCTTCTCAATAAATTTATGTTTTTGAGAAAATTTTGGCACGGAATTTACATCCGCAAAATCTAAACTTAAGATTTTTCAAAGCAAATGAAATTTCAAGCAAAAGCGCTAACGCTCGATCGTCTAAAAATATGAAATTTAGTTTTTTGACTCATTTAGTCTACAATTTTCAAGGCTAGCCACATCATCAAAAATTTTTTAAATTTAAAGTTATCTCAAAAATAACTTGCTAATTTTGCCGCGCAGTCTTGTTTACGAGTATATAACAATGCTCGGCAAAAAGTAGCCTTATTAAATGCACCAACGAGCCGCCCGATTGTAATTATGAAGCGTTAAAAGCGTAATTAAGGGCACTGTAGCATTACCATTTTGCCGCTATGATCGGTAATATCTGAGAATTTATGAACGTTAAATTCTAAGCCGCAAATCGAGCAAGGAGGAAATTTATCGACTTCCTTCTCGCCTAAAAGCGAGCAAATTCCGCCTATTGCTGGATTATGTCCAACAATAAATACGCATTCTGCGCTAGCTGCATTAAAATTTTGCATAACATCTGTGCTAGAAATTTCTACATTGTTGCAAGATATCGCATTATTTTCGCCAATGCCAGCGGGAATTTTAGTGCCCTTAAAAGCAGAATTTTCAGCGTTTGCGTCGCGATGTTTTTCGCTACTCAGACCAACCGCATTGTATTTTTCAACATTCACACCGCACTCAAAAAATCGTTTCTCATCTAAGCTGCGAACAAACTTTGCTAAATCCCATAAGCTTGCATTATATAACTCTCGCAATGACGCTATCTTTTTTGTCGCGCCCAGCGCATTAGCGATAATTTGCGCCGTACAGAGTGCGCGCATAGCCGAGCTTGTAATAATCAAATCAGGCGCAAGTCCCAAGCTACGCAGCTTTTCTCCAAGTTTAATTGCGCAAAGTTCGCCCGCATGGCTTAATGCCCGCTCAAAATCGCTTTTGCCGCCGCTTTGCGCCTCGGCATGTCTTATAAAATATATCCGTTTCATCTGCATCCTTTCATAAAATTTTATGTATAATTCAGCGTTAAATTCTACAAAATTCTAAATTTTTTCTGGATCATTCCAAAGCCATAACCAACCACAAATCCCGCTATGTGCGCATACCATGCCACATTTACGCCCATTAACATCGGCGCAAAGCTCATTATCAAAATCGCGACAAAAATCCCGCCCGCATTGCGTTCATCAAAATAAGCAATCACGCCTAAAAGCACGCAAATAGCGCCACTAGCGCCTACGATATTGACGATTTCTCCCATGCTCATGGCATAACGGATATAAATCAGACACAAAGCGCCGCTCAGCAGCCCGCCTACGATGTAAAGCAGCGTAAATTTTATCCCACCGAACGCTCGCTCTAAAATCCCACCAAATTGATACAAAACTGCCATATTCATCGCTAGATGCATCACTCCGCCATGCATAAAAAATGAACTTAGTAGCTGCCACGGCATCCCCTCGAAAAAATATGGATTGAGCCCAAAAAACAGGTAGGACTTAAAGCCGAAAAAATATTCCAATGCGAATGAAATCACGAAAAATAGGATATTCACCGCGATGATCGCGAGAGTAAATTTGCCTGATTGCATGAAGCTCCTTAAATTTTTCACGCATAGTAGCAAAATTTTGATTAAATTAAAGGCGTCGTATAATTTTATAGGTTCGAGATAAATTTATGGATAAGTGCTATTATTAAAATTCGATAATAGTTTTAATTGCAAGCGCCTTATCAAAATAGCTGCGCTAAAATTTAAAATTTAGATATAAAGCTTTAAACTAAAATTTTCGTAATAAAATTTAGACCGTAAATCTTTTTTGAAAGCTTTACTGGAATTTATATTTATAGAGTTTATCTGATATCAATTAAAAAAACAAGCACGCCGTTAAATTTAATAAAGATGAAATTTCAGCTATATGAAGCTATTTCGTAGAATTTTATGTAAGATTATAAGTATAATTTTACTAAGAATAACAAAAATTGGAGTTCAAATTAATTCCAAAATAAATTTTAGAGTAAATATTTTAAATGCTTGTTATATATAATTACGCGTTAAAAATGCTAATTTGACTTGCCATAACAGCATCAAAGTGAGTTTTTATTCATAAGTTTTTGCTGCAAGAGCTAAAAGCCATAAAAAATTTTAAAATTTGATTAGAAATCCAGGAATCCAATTAAATTCTGCAAAGATAGGTTGTAGCTAGAATTCCAAGCGAAATTATCTGCAAAATTTTGCTTGAAATTTTAGAGCATAAATCAAACCGCCGCGAATTTTTAAAAGGTCTAACAAAATTCCAAAAGTTATGAGAAATTTTTCAAAAAATACGGCGAAAGAATTTTCAAAATTCTAGTTATTTACTCGTCCGTATCCTGCGAAACGGTTCGATGCTAGGCAGCTTATGCGGTCTTTGCCGCAGCGCACGATGTAGCTATTTTCCATCTTTTGCCCAGCTACGTGGACGTTTTTCTTATTTAAATTTACGAAGTCTGCTTGATTTCTACCACGAGTATTGTGGACGAATTTCACGCGACCGTCAGCATAGATCTCGCGCACGATACCGATATGGCTGATTTCGTTATTGACCTTGCCTTTGTTAGAACGCAAAGTGTTTTGAAAAAACACCAAATCCCCCACTCGCGGCGTATTACTGAGTAAATTTTTACGGCTGTAATAATTATATATTGCTTGGGATTTGCGTCCGTTTGTGAAGTATTTCGGCAGATCTTTTGAGTTAAAAAACAGATCATCGTATTTATCATTTAGCACGGTGATAAATCCGCTGCAGTCCCCTCCTGCGCGAGTGCCGGTGTAATCGTCCACAGATGCGATTAGCGGGCGGTTAAACTCGCTTCCCGGCACCGAAGTTATTCCCTCTTCATGATCGTTTAAGACATACGCTTGCTGGCTGCCGGCAGACGGGGCTTTTGAGGAGCAACCGACCAGTAAAAACGCACCCAAAGCGCAAATAATTAGTTGTTTCATATAAAAATCCTTATAAAATTATGTAACGATTAAATTTAGGCGTAATTTTAGCGCCTGGCGGTAACAAAATGGTAACTTTAAAGCTAAATTCTGTATAATCGCCGAAATTTTACACGGAGAAATTATGCATTATCTACGAATTAACGGGGGCAAAAAACTAAGCGGTAGCGTCAAAATAAGTGGCGCAAAAAACGCTGCATTGCCGCTCATAGCCCTATCTATCCTTTCAAAAAACGAAGTCGTAATTAAAAATTTACCCGCAGTTTCCGATATCCACACGCTAATTCAGCTGCTTTCAAATTTAGGCGCAAAGTGCGAGTTTCTTGACGCCAATACCGCCAAAATCGATCCGCGCGAGGTAAACTCGACCAAAGCGATCTACGACATAGTACGTAAAATGCGAGCTTCGATCTTAGTACTGGGGCCGCTTTTAGCGCGGTTTAGACACTGCGAGGTAAGCCTTCCGGGGGGTTGCGCGATCGGTGCCAGACCGATCGATCTGCACCTTAGCGCGCTTGAAAAGATGGGCGCGGAGGTTAAGATTGAGCAAGGCTACGTTGTTTGCACCGCAAAAAAGGGACTTAAGGGCGCGACTATAAATTTTGACAAAATTACCGTCACAGGCACCGAAAATATCGTAATGGCGGCGGCCTTAGCAAGCGGCACCACTCATATCATAAACGCGGCAAAAGAGCCCGAAGTAATCGCCGTTTGCAACGCATTAAAAAGCGCAGGCATCGACATAGAGGGCATCGGCACGAACGAAATCCTCATCAAAGGAAGCGACGGCGAGCTTTTAAGCTTAAACGAAATTTCGATTATTCCCGATCGCATCGAAGCAGGCACCTATCTGTGCGCAGGCGCGATCACGGGCTCTCGTATCAAGATCACGCACGCTTGCGCGGCTCATCTTGGCGCAGTGCTTGCAAAATTTGAAGATATGGGCTTTAAATTTGAAATTTCAAACGGCGGCGAGGAGATCACGATCCTGCCCGCCTCAAAGATCAAACCAGTAGAGATCATCACGAGCGAATATCCGGGCTTTCCTACCGATATGCAGGCGCAGTTTATGGCACTGGCGTGTGTAGCCACGGGCGTCAGCACCATCGATGAGAGGCTTTTTGAAAACCGCTTCATGCACGTAAGCGAACTTTCGAGAATGGGCGCAGATATCCGCTTAAACGGACACATCGCGACGATCAGCGGCGGCAAGCTAAACGGCGCAGACGTTATGGCTACCGATCTGCGCGCCAGCTCGGCACTCGTTTTAGCCGCCCTTGCGGCGCGCGGCGAGAGCAAAATACATAGAATTTACCACCTAGATCGCGGATATGAGAGGCTGGAAGCTAAGCTTGGTGCGCTTGGTGCGGACATACAGAGGCTGGAGGAATGAGGACTTCGAAATAAAATCTTGCGCAAGCAAGCAAAGCGGAATTCTACGAGTGATATGTTTTAAAATTTTAAGCAACGCTCGCATTTAAAATAAGGCAATTGAGCCCGTGAAATTTTGCGCACTCATTTGGATAAAATTTTGCTTTGCAAGCTCCGGCAAAACATAGAATTTAAGACTATGTGAGGTCTTAACTGCGCGAATTTTAAATGTAAAAAATGATAAAAAGGACTTAAAATGATAGGAATAAATGAGGCTATAGATTTGGCTACGGCCAAAATCACATCAAGCAGGCGGAGCGAAATGGTGCCTCTTCCCAGCGCTCTAGGCCGCATTCTTTCTAGCGATATTTCTGCGATTAAAAACCTGCCCTGCTTCGATAATTCAGCACTTGACGGCTATGCCTACGCGGCGGACTTCAAAGACGAAGAGCTAGGGATCGTAGAGCCTACGATTTTTGCAGGAGACGAAAAATTCTACGAAATCAAGGCCGGGCAGGCGCAAAAGATAATGACCGGCGCGCCAATGCCTGCAGGCGCGGACTCTGTCGCGAGGCTAGAGGATGTAGACGCGCAAGGCGGAACTCTAAAAATCCCCGCTTTCGTTCATTCCCACGACGGCTTTCGTAAAAAAGGCGAGGAGGTGCGCGCGGGCGAGCTTTTATTGCGCCGTGGCGAAATTTTAAACCCTGCTAAAATCATGCTTCTTGCCGCGCAAGGAATTTACGAAGCAAGCGTTTACACGCGTCCTAAAATCGCCATATTTTCCAGTGGAAACGAACTAAAAGAGCCGTGGCAGAGCGCAAGTGAGCGCGAAATTTATAATGCCAACTCTAGCGGTATTGCTGCATTGCTGCAAAAATACGGCTTTAAAAATGAGTATTTAGGGATTTTAAAGGATGATTTTAGCGAGGTATGCGAGGCGCTAGACGCTGCTACGCGTAAATTTGACGTGCTAATTACCAGCGGTGGAGCAAGTGCTGGGGAGGCGGATTTTATGCAAAGCGCTATGAGTGAACTTGGATTTTTGCAGGTTTTCGATCACATTGATATCAAGCCCGGCCGCCCCAGCAAGTGCTTCGCAAAAGACGGCAAATTCGTCTTTGCAATGGCAGGCAATCCGATGGCTGCTTTCGTGCTTACTCGCGCAGTCATACTACCAATCTTATTTAAGCTTAGCGGCGCAAGTGAGGCTTTTAGCGCAGAAGCAGCGATCTATGCCAAGCTCGCAAGCGATCTGAAGCTAAAAAGCGGCAGAGTAAATTTAACTGTAGGCGCATATGAAGGCGGAGTTTTTACGCCTATGCCGTCGCCTTCTGGGCGCATCAGACCGCTGGCTGCGGCATCGCATTTTTTCTTGGCTGATCCCGAATGCGACAAAGTTCGCGCTGGAGAAATCGTAAAAATTTATGAAATTTAAGCGAGAAATTATTGACAAATGAAAATTTATAGGCTACAATCGCGCTTTATTTTTACCGCATGCGGGAATAGCTCAGTGGTAGAGCGCAACCTTGCCATGGTTGATGTCGCGAGTTCGACTCTCGTTTCCCGCTCCATCTTAACTTCAAATTTTAAAATTCCTTCCGTTTCGCTCGCTTTTAAACCGCAAAATTTCGATATGAAAGCCTTGAAATGAAAATTTTAGTTTGCGTAAGCGGCGCGAGTTTTTGCGAGATCGGGCTTGATCTGCTTAAATTTCTTGCCAGCTCGCCGCATGAAATCCACGCCGTACTTACTCAGGGTGCGCGCCGCGTCCTGAGCACCGAAAGCGGCATAGATGCGGACGAGGCTTTAAAATCCGCGGAATTTAGGAGTGTAAAATTTCATCTCGACGACGATCTTAGTGCGCCGCCCGCTTCGGGCTCATTCGGCATTGACGCCACAATCTTTGCGCCCTGCTCTATTGGCTCTTTGGCTAAAATTTACGGCGGGCTTTGTGGTAGCCTAAGCACTCGCGCCGCCGCAGTCGCGCTAAAAGAGCATAAACGGCTGGTTCTTGGCGTGCGCGAGATGCCGCTTTCTGCGATCAGCCTGCGTCAGATGAGCGAGCTAGCCGCGCTCGGCGTCATCATCGCTCCGCCCGTGATCGCAGGCTACTGCGGCGTGCAAAATTTAAAAAATTTCATAATCGGCAAGTGGTGCGACGCTCTGGGCGTGCAAAACGAACTATTTAAAAGGTGGCAATAATGCAAAACTCAAGAAAATGTATCTATCCGGGCACTTTCGATCCTATCACGAACGGTCATCTGGACGTAATCAAGCGCGCGCTGGGGCTTTTTGATGAAGTCATCGTCGCAGTCGCGCTAAACGAGAGCAAAAAGCCCTACTTCAGCCTAAAATCCAGACTAGAGATGGCGCGAGCCGCGACACGCGGGCTTTGCGGCGTGAGCGTGCAAAGCTTTGATAATTTGCTCGTGGATTTTGCTAAATCTTGCGGCGTGCGCTTCGTAATCCGCGGGCTTCGCGCGGTCAGCGACTTTGAGTACGAGCTGCAGATCGGCTATGCAAACGCCTCGCTATGGGAGAAATTTGAGAGCGTGTATTTGATGCCGACGCTCAAAAACGCCTTCATCTCAAGCTCGATCGTCCGCTCCGTTTTGAGCCACGGCGGCGACGTTTCGCACCTCGTGCCGAGCGAAATTTTAAAATTTTTGAAAAAATGAACTCGCAAGCGACTGAAATTTAGCTCGCGGGCGCAGCTAAATTTAAAATTTGAAACTGCACGGGAGATAAAATGAACAAGCAAATGGATGAAATAGAAAGACTGCGAACGTTTTTAAAAAGCGTGAGAGATGAATACAAAGCCTTGAATAAAATAGCCGAAGCGCAGACCGTAAGCAGGCGCTGGGCGTCGGGTAACTATATAAATTTAGAGCCGTTTTATTTCGAATATAACCGCTTCTCAAAGGGCAAAATTTTAAAAGCTAAACCAAAAAAGATCGTAAACGCCTACGAATACGGCTTTGACGCGCAAGATCGCGTCGTTTTTGAAAGACAACATGACGGCAAAAAACATTTCTTTGAAAACCTTTATTTTTGGGGGCGGGACGAAGTTTTAAAATATCATTTCGGTTGCTACAATAAAAGATGCGTAGGATGCTTCAACATAAAAAGATTTATCTATGAAAATGGCGAGCTAAAGTCCATCTACTCGGCCTTTGACAACAACGCCTATGGGATAGAAAATTTTACTTACGAAGGCGGCAAGCTCGCACAAAGACGGGAGTATGTAGAGCACCCTCGCGCAGGCAGAAGAAATGACGTAACAAACTATGAATTTGACGCAATGGGCGAGCTGATCTTAATAACCGAAAATGGTTATGTGCGCTATCAAAAGCCCGATAAGGATATGAGTTACAAAAAGCTTTATGAGCTCGTCGCACAAAGGCTGCTGCCCGCGATTAAAGAGACGATCAAAAAGCACGCGCCCGCCTGTAAACTCTACTGCATAAATTTAGCTTGCGACAATAGGAGTTTGCCGCCGATCATCGGATTCGGCTCGCAAGAGCAGCGCGCGCAGTGGCTTGCACGAAAGGATGGTTGGCTTCTTTGGCTTGTTCCTGATTACGAGTTTCGAGCCGAGGTCGAAGTAGACTACGAAACGGCGAAAATTTTTGATCTTTTCAATCAAGAAACGCAGCTAAATGATAAATATGCGCAGGCTAAAAAGCTCATTTGGGAGTGCGTGAAGCAGCTCAAAGCAGGTCTTGGCGAATTTGCGCTTGATATGACGGATGATTTTACGATCACGGCTACCGATTGCGATCTTGGCAATCTGAGGAAAGATTTCATAGCGGTAAATCCCGAACCGATAGGCGCATAAGGGCAAAATTTAAAATTTTATCGTCGCGATTTTATCATCGCGCGCAGCGCTTGTCTGTCCGCGCCGTTAGGCAACATACCCTATCTGTATAACGCTCTCTGCTCCTCAGCACATGCCCTATGTCCGCCCGAAGTGCCGCCCATTCCATCTAACGCCATCCGCTTCGCAAAGCACATATCTTGCTCTGTATGATGACGCCTTGCTTCGCCCAATGTGCCATTATTCTATCCGCACGGCGCACCGTATTTATCGACCGGCGCCCTGCTCTACTCGGTACGCATCTGCAAGCACAAAATTTACTCACCGCTTATTCGGCGCATCCGCCCAAGCGCTAAATTTAACCGCGAGCCGTGCCGCAAAAAGCAAGAGCCGAGTAAGGCAGAGCATCCGATAAATTTTACGCCTAAAGATAAAAAGCGGCTCGCACAAGCTCGCGCAAAAGCCGATTTTGAGGCGAAATTTTACGCCCGGCTGTTTAAAAAAAGCCGCTATTTAGCTATAAATTTGTAAAATAACGCACAAATTTAAAGGCGAAAAATGTATGTAATATTCGAAGGTATCGACGGCGTGGGCAAAAGCACGCAGATAGCGCGACTGGCGGCGACTTTCCCGCAGGCGATCGTGACCAAGGAGCCCGGCGGCACGAAGCTCGGCGAGGCGGTGCGAAGCCTCGTTTTGGGTGAGGATTTTAAGTGGCGGCGCGGCAGCGTAAATCTGCGCGAGGCCTGCGGCGAAATTTCAAAGCGCGCCGAGCTGCTTTTGTTCCTCGCAGACCGCGCCGAGCACTACGAGCGCGTGATAAAAGGTGGCGCGGACAGGCTCGTGCTAAGCGATCGCGGCTTCATTTCAGGGATCGCCTATGCGCTGGCAAACGACGAAAACGCGGATATGAGCGAGCTTATCGCGCTTAATAAATTTGCGCTCGGGGGCAAATTCGCAGATAAAATCGTGCTGTTTTCGGCGGACGAACAGCTCATCGGGCGGCGGCTCAAAACGCGCGCTAGCAGCGATATAATCGAGGCTCGCGGGCTGAGATACCTAATGCGCGTGCAAGATCTTATGGCGCGGGCATGCACGGCGTGCGGCGTTGAGACCCTGCAAATCGACGCCGCACAGTCCGAAGAAGCGATCTGCGATCAGATAAAAAATTTCATACTTTCTTAAAATTTTAAGACGTGGAATTTTGCTGCAGTAGTTGATTTCTGAGCTCTGCCGTGAAATTTTAACTATAAAATTCCGCCCATAAAATTTCATCTCCAAATTTCGTTATGGAATTTTACAGGCGCAGTTCTAGGCAAAATTTCATAGGCGGAATTTGTTTTATAATTTCGCAGCAAAATTTCGCCACAGAATTCTGTCTTAAAATTTCGCCGTAGTCCGAAAAGGCGTGAAATTTCATAAGCGAAATCCGCACACGGAATTTTAATCCACGGATTTGCAGGCAGAATTCCGCTTAAGCTTTAGATTGAAAGGATAGCGATGAAAACGTTAAAGTTCGTTTTACGTAAGATTTTTAAATTTATATTTCTATTTTGGGTAGTCATAAGCTCGCTTTTCGGCACATATATGATCGCTGATAAATTTTTCGGCCGCACCGTCGTAGCCTGGACGCTCATCCGTGATTTTAGCAGCGCTTCGCTGGATCTGAAGGATTTTAGCATCAGCGCCCGCTTAAGAGCTACCACTATAGGTGGACGATTATGGCGCGACGAGCGCGAACCTGAGCCCGACTTCTCGGACGACAACTCCACCGGCGCCCCGTATGAACTAAGTATAAATTTTGAGCACGTAAGCGCGTCCGAGATCATGCTGAAACATATCAAACTCGAGCAGGTGCAAAGCGGGCGCGTCGTTTTTGAAAAAGATGAGCTAGAGGTGCCGATAGAGATGGGCTATAGCGGTTACAAAAGCGGCGGATTGGAAATACCTAATCTCGATTCTACGCATGTCAAACACAGACTGAGCGCCGAAATATGCGTGTCTGGGGGCGCTTGCATAAATTTTGTGCATTATTTCTTGCCGTACAGACATGTAGAGGGCACAGCGGCTCTGCGGGGTATTTTTTAGCCGCGAAAGATTCGGCGTGAAATTTTAAAATATAAAATTTACGGCGGCATGGATTAATTTGGCGGAATAAACGAGTAAATTATCAATGCCGCAACGCGGTATGGTTTATTTGTGAGATAGAATTTTGCCCGGCAAAATTTATGCCCTATTCCGGTGCCGATAAATAAATCTGCTAACAAATCCTGCGAGGCTACAATCTATTAATATGATAAATTTGCAGTGCAGCGATTGAGTATAAAATTTTAAGATTACCGGCAAAAATATCATAATTCAAAAAGTGCGTTACATATTATAAAATGCGCTTTGTTATCATTCGCTCTTTTATAATTTTCAGTATTTTTGCTAGCCGTTTCAAAAACACTTTGCAAAATTTAGACTATATTAAAGCTTAAAATGCACCTATTACGTATTTTTCGACCTATTTAAAATTTTATACTTCTTAAAAAATCAAAATTTCAAGCATTTAAAATTTATCCTAAATTTAAACTGCAATTTAATTAAACATTAAAAATCTTTGTATTATTATTCGCTGCGTTAATAATCAATTCTATAATCATTAAGTAAGGAAATATAAATGTTTAGAAGATTCTCTCTCTCTCTCTATGTCTCGCTGCTCTTTTATGGCTCGCTTTACGCGGAAGAGCCGGCCAACTCACAAGAATTGGGAACTATCCAGGTAACGGGCAATGTCGATTCGCAAAGCGTAGCCGAGCAAAAGGTCGGCGAAACTAAAACTACCGCGCAGACTATCAAGAAGCAGCAGATCACCGATAGCAGAGACTTGGTGCGATACCAAACGGGTATCACAGCGGTCGAGACGGGCAGATTCGGCGCTAGCGGATACGCCGTTCGCGGCGTGGACGAAAACCGCGTGGCTATCACGGTGGACGGGCTTCGTCAAGCGGAGACTCTAAGCTCGCAGGGCTTTAAAGACCTCTTTGAGGGGTATGGAAATTTTAACAACACAAGAAACGGCGTAGAGATGGAAAACGTCAAAACAGCCAATATCACCAAAGGAGCCGACTCCATAAAAGCGGGAAGCGGTGCACTCGGCGGATCGGTAATGTTTGAAACCAAAGACGCTAGGGATTTCTTGACGGAAAAGAACTATCATTTCGGCTTTAAACAGGGCTATCAAAGCGTCGATAGTCAAAATTTCCACTCCTTCACCGGCGCAGCTAGGTACGGCTGGTTTGATCTTTTGGTTATAAACACCGATAGGCACGGACATGAAAGAAAAAACTATTTCTACGACATATATGATAGTAAAGAGGACAAACTTCACATAGGTAAAACTCGCGAAAAAGCAGACCCATATACCATAACCAAAAAAAGCACGCTCGTAAAGGTGGGATTTCAGCCGAGCGATAACCATAGATTGTCTATCGCGATAGATGACTCGAAGCAAAATTCCGACGGCGAGGATCTTTCTTATACGTTAAGAATGGGTAGCCGTCCGGATGCTCCGGAACGATATGGAAATAGGACAAACCACGATAGCTCTACCAGAAAAAACGTGCAGTTTAGCTACGAATATGTCGGAGATACTCCACTTTGGGACAGTGTCAAACTTTCGTATTCTTGGCAAAATATTAAGAACCGTGCAATAAATAAAGAGGGTTGCCAAGGCAATAGATGCCAGAATGTGCAAAATCCTTCTGGGATGCATCTAAATGAAAGCTCAAGCGGTTATGATATCGTAGATAAAAACAATAGACCCCTAAGCGTTGATCCGCGACCTGTCGAAGAAGGCGAAGAAATTATTAAAGATGGTTCGGGCAATATTCTAAATAGGGGCAGCGATTATAAAAAAAGGGATAGTGAAGGATATTATTTGGATTGTTCCAAAGTAAATTGTAATAAAAAATTCAAAGTATTAAAAGAAACATACGATGGAGATACTTGGGAGTATAATTACGAATTAGTGGAAAGAGAGATAGAAAAGCATACTCTTCCTGACGGCAGAGTTTACGGGACTATAAAAAGAGATCCAAGCGATATGGATACTATGACAAAGGCTTATAAGCTATTTCATTTAACTCCATATACCGATGGTTACAATTCCGTCCAATACACTGATAGGACTCTAGAAACTAAGACATTTCAGGTTAATCTAGACTTAGAAAAAGAATTTAGTCTATTTAATTTGATAGATAATTCTATATCATACGGCGGACTTTTGGATCAAACAGATAAATCTATGACTAATAAAGATGGATTTTACTCGGGTGATTCACAATGGTGGGATAATATACTCTTCGGTAGAACTCCTGGAGGTGGCGTGCCAAACCCTAATTACCATATGAATGGCAGTCAAAGAAGCAATACCACTGCGGTGAGCACCTATCTGATCCCGGTACAAACTACGACTGTAGCAAGCTATATCGGGGATGAAATTCAAATAACTAAATACGTAGGCTTCGATCTCGGTTATCGCTTAGATTTTGTAAACCATAAACCAAAATATACCGGCTATCCCGAAGTGCCCAGAGGCATCATAACCGGTCTATGGGTGCCGTATCCTTATAATCCTTACGATGGAGTACATGGCTATTACACTCCTTACGGAGAACAAAATTATCAGGAAAATTTAAAATTCCTACTAAGAGAAAAACAATATAACAGTAACTCATATAAACTAGGTCTAAATTTAGACCCACTGGATTGGATGAGGATACAACTAAAGGGCTCCAAGGGTTTCCGCGCTCCGACATCAGACGAAGCGTATATGACCTTTAAACATCCTGATTTTTCGATCCGTCCTAATATATTTTTAGAACCAGAAATCGCAAGGACAAAAGAGATCGCCCTTACCTTTTATAGCGAGAGAAGCCGCATAACTTTCGATGTTTTTAAGACGGATTATAAAAATTTTATCGATCTTGAATTTTTGGGAAATTTACAAGTCGTAGATCAGCAGATACCCTATCCGTTTTATCAAAACGTAAACCGAGATAGCGCTAAGGTGCACGGATTTGAGATAAATACCCATCTGGAGCTCGGCGATGTATCGGAGAGCCTGGAGGGATTTAGGCTGGGATATAAATATAGCAGACAAAAGGGCAGAATGTCGTGCGCCAGCAACGGCTCAAACGCCAATAATTCAAACTCCGGATGCAGCAGGGGCGAAGAGGTACCGATGAATGCGATCCAACCGCCTACTTCCGTTTATAATATCGGCTATTCTACGCCCGGCGACAAATATGGCATTGATCTTTTCATCACCGACGTAGGAGCCAAGAAACGCAAAGATACCTACAATATGTATTGGAAAAGCCAAGTCGAAAGAACGGATCCGTATTGGGGACATATCGATGCTTCTATAGTAAACGGAGAGCCCGTAACCGATAATACCAAAGGTTGGCGAAGCGGCGATTATACGGTAGTGGACGTTATCGCCTATGCTAAGCCGCAAAAAAATTTTAACTTTAGTCTAGGCGTTTACAACCTAACCAACGCCAAATATATCACTTGGGATAGCGCTCGCTCGATCAGGGCTTTCGGAACAGTCAATATGATCGATCAGGCGACGGGTGCGGGCATCGGCAGGTTTTACGCGCCGCGCAGAAATTTTAGATTTAACTGGGAGGTAACGTTTTAGGTCGGCCTCTCTTAAATCGGTTGCCTAAGCACCGGCGCGAAGCGCGATTAAAATTTTATCAGAATTTTTGGCTCAAGCAAGTTTGGCTTGTTTGAGCTTCCGTAGCTTTAAAATAAACGGGAAACGATCAGAAAACTTAGAGGCGATTTTGAAAAACGTAAATTTTGCGGCGGTATGATTCTTAATGTGACTGGATTTTATCGCTTATTATATTCTTTCTTGCAAAACGTAATTTGCAATTTAGTAGTGCATAAAAATTTATAACGCGATGTGAATTCTGACTGGCAAAATTTGAAACGACGTAATTATGAAATTCCGCGCAGTGTATTTGTGCAGCAGAGTAGCGCTATTTTCTTACTTTTATGAAAAAGTTTACGCCACAACGCGCGCTTTGATAAATTTTACGCGCGCAACATCCGCGCCATGCACTAAAACATACACATTTAAATTTAAGATCATAAAATTTAAAAATCGCCAAATGTAAAATTTGTAAGCTGTAAATTTAAATATAGAGTTAAAATTCTATCGCATGCAGATACAAGCTATCACGATCTTTAGTAAAATTTTGCCTCTTTAAATTTTACGCGCAGTTTTCGCCGCGTATAAATTTTGGCGCATTATATCGGAAGTATTTCTTAGACGTATTTGCTAGGCGAATTTAAGCACAAATCCAGCGCGGTGTAACTTTGCTTGCGTAAAATTTTAACACAAGCAGAGTCCTCTAAAATTCGCCGTGAAATTTAACTAGGCTTTAGAGCGTGTCTCGTTTTGTTCTAGCGATACAAATTTCAGCTAAAATCCGCTGCTCGCAAAAATCAAAATTTATTTAGCTCGCGTTTGAGCTAAAATTTACAAAATTTTAAAGCTAGCGCAGACTAAATTTCAACACACCTAAAAACAAATTTAAACATTAAATCTAAAATGCATCACATCGCCGTCTTGTACGACGTAGTCCTTGCCCTCAAGGCGCATTTTGCCCGCTTCTTTCGCCCTACTCTCGCCGCCGCACGCGATAAAATCATCAAATCCGATCACCTCGGCTCTGATAAATCCGCGCTCAAAGTCGTTGTGGATCACGCTCGCGGCTTTCGGAGCCTTCCAGCCCTTCGTGATCGTCCACGCGCGCACCTCCATCTCGCCTGCGGTAAAGTAGCTGATGAGGCTGAGCTTCGCAAAGGAGCGCTTGATGATGAGCTCCAGCCCGCTTTGCTGCGCGCCTAGGCTTTGCAGCATCTCGTGTGTCTCCTCGTCGCTTAGCCCTATCAGCTCCTCTTCGATCTTGGCGCAGAGCTTGATCACCTCGGCACCGCGGGCGTTTGCGTATTCTCTTACGCGCGCGACATATTCGTTATCCTGCGCGATGCCGTCTTCGTCCACATTTGCGCCGTAGATTACATCTTTGGCGCTAAGCAGGCGCAGCTCGCGATTTAAAGCGATGTAGCTTTCGTCCTCTTTGAGTGCAAAATTTGAAGCGGGCTTGCCGTCGTTTAGATGCGCTAAAAGCTCGTTTGCCACGGCTAACGTCTCTTTAGCGCCCTTTTGATTTGCTTTGGCTTCCTTGCCGAGGCGCTCGATCTTGCGACCAAGCTGCTCGATGTCCGCTAAAATAAGCTCGGTTTCGATGATCTCGATGTCGCGGATAGGATCGACGCAGCCTTCGACGTGAGTTATGTCGCCGCTTTCTAAGCAGCGCACGATATGAAGGATGATCTCGCACTCGCGGATATTTGAAAGAAATTTATTCCCCAGCCCCTCGCCTTTGCTAGCTCCGCGCACGAGGCCCGCGATATCGACGAACTCAATGGTCGAATGCACGATGCGACCCGGCTTAACGATTTCCGCCAGCTTTGCTAGCCTGGCATCGGGCACGGGCACGACCGCTTTATTGGGCTCGATCGTGCAGAATGGATAGTTCTGTGCCTGTGCGTTTTGCGCGCCGCTAAGCGCGTTAAATGTAGTGGATTTACCGACGTTCGGAAGCCCTACGATCCCTACTGAAAGCCCCATCTACGCGTCCTTCAGCTCTTTGGCTAGAGCCTGCAAGAAGTACAGGCTGGCTCTCACGCCCGCACCCGTCGCGCCCGCGGCGTAATAGCCCCACGCCTTTTCCAGATATGCGGGCCCCGCGATATCAAGGTGCAGCCACCTGTCTTTATACTCATCTTTTATAAATTTATCCAAAAACAGCCCCGCGGTTATCGCGCCGCCGTATCTGCTGGAAGCGCAGTTGGAGACGTCTGCAATACTGCTTTTGATTAGCTCGCGCAGATAATCGTTAAATTCCAAAATACTAAATAGCTCGCCGCTTGATCCGCTAAGATCTTTAAATTTACGCTTTAGCTCCTCGCTGTTTCCCATGATACCGCTCGTGTATTCGCCTAGACCCACGACGCAAGCGCCGGTAAGCGTCGCCATATCAATTAGCAGATCGGGGGCAAGATCCTGCGCGTAGCTTAGGCAGTCGGCAAGCACGAGCCTGCCCTCTGCATCGGTGTTTCGCACCTCGATACTTACGCCGCTGCGGCTAAGTAGCACGTCGTCGGGTTTATACGAATCGCCGCCGATCATATTCTCGGTAGCGCCGATAACCGCGTGTATCTCAAACGGCAGCTCAAGCTCAGCAGCGCCTTTGATGATACCCATCGCGGCAAGCGCGCCGCTTTTGTCGCTTTTCATCGTAAGCATATAATCGGCAGGCTTCAAACTTAGCCCGCCGCTGTCGTAAGTAAGCCCTTTGCCGACGAAAACGACGCGCTTTAGGCAGCGCTGCGGCTTATAGATCAGATGGATGAGGCGCGGCGGATGAGCGCTGGAGCGGTTGACCGCCAAAAACGCATTCATATTCTGCTCGCGCAAAAAGTCCTCGTCGTAAATTTTAACGCTCACGTCGTCGTAGTTCGAAGCTAAAATTTCAGCCTCGCTCGCCATCTTTTCGGGCGTGTAAATTTCAGGGATCTCATTGACGCCGTCGCGCGCAAAATTTGCGGCGTTTGCCATCACGATGCCCTGCTGCACGCCGTAGTTCATCTTTTGCACATCGGGGCTACCGCCGCCGTACTCCTGCGTAGAGATTAAAATTTCATTCAAGCTGGAGCTTTTTTTATCGCTTTTGTATTTGTTAAACTCATAGCCGCCCAAAAGCACGCCTTCGACCATCGCCATCGTGCTTCTGCGGTCGCAGCCGCATTTGTAAAAGGCAATTTTAAAATTTTTGATCGCGTAGCCTTTAAGCGCGTTGTATGCGCTCGCAAGCGCCGCTCGCAGCCTATCGAAGCTAAGCTCTTTGATCCCCACGTACAGCCGCCCGCTCTCGGCAAGCAGCAGATTGCCCTCGCCTTTGTAATTAAAAAGCGCAAACTTATCCGCGTCTTTAATAAATTCGTGATTTAAATTTTTATCCACGACTAAAATAACTTCAAAATCCGCCTCTATCTCGTTAATTTTACGATCTAGCAGTTTTACTTTCATCTCGTTCCTTTCGTGAGTTCATAAAGTGATTTTCCATACGTTTAAATAACCTAAAAAATAGATATAAAATTCCGCCTATGATAGGTATCGCAAAATACCAGTGTTGCTCGATTAGTCGCAGCCCGCTCCAGATCTCCTCACCAAAATACCACGCCAAAACCATCGTCGCACCAGACCAGCACCAAGCACTAAAAAGATTGATGATCGCAAATTTCTTTGCGCTGTAGCGAGTGATGCCGATACTCATCGGGATGATGACGCGGAAGCCATACATATAGCGCTGCATTAAAATTATCGGCCAGCCGTAGCGTTGCAAAAGTAGGTGCGCAATCGCAAATTTTCGGCGCTGCGCCGCGAGTTTTTTACTGATATATTTTTTATTGTAGCGACCGATATAAAAATAAAACTGATCGCCGCAAAATGCCCCAAGCCCCGCGACAAAGATACCTAGCGGCAAATTTATATGTCCCTCGTGCGCCATGATGCCGCCTAAAATCAGAGCAATTTCGCCTTCTAAAATACACCAAACAAAAAGCACGATATAGGCGTATTGGTGGTATTCTTGCAGTAAATTTTTAAGTAGCTCTTCCAAAATCACGCCTCTAAAACGCAATAAACGTTTGTGCGTCGCGAAAACTCGCCTAGATCGTTTAACTCGCGCAAATTTAGCAAAAAGCAGGCTTCGACGCACTTAGCCTGCGTCTGCGCGATGAGATCTAATGCCGCGCGCGCCGTGCCTCCGGTGGCGATAAGATCGTCGATTAGCAGTACCTTGGCATCCTGCACGCCGGAGAATGCATCAACGTGCATCTCGACCTGATCGAAGCCGTATTCAAGGCTGTATTTTTGCGAAATCGTGATATAAGGAAGTTTCTTTGGCTTTCTAATTGGCACAAAAGCAACCCTCAACCTCGCAGCAAGTGCCGCTGCAAAAATAAATCCGCGACTTTCTATGCCTACTATATAATCAAGTCCGTAATCGGCGTAGCGCTCGGCTAGATGATCAAGCAGGAAATTGAACGCCTCGCGATCGCCTACGAGCGTCGTGATATCGTAAAACAAAATACCGGGCTTTGGGAAGTCACGCACGGTGCGGATCGAGCGAAATAAATAGCTTTTTTGCTCGCTGCTTAGGCTTTTCATAGCTTACCTCTTTTCAATCTTGCATTTTGGATTTTTAAGCTGCAGTTTTCGCTCTCCTCGTTTTGCAGAGCCTCGATGCCGAAGCGAAGGGCAGTTTTGAGCTTTTCGTTATCGCTTTTAAGCTTTGAAATTCTTTCTTCGCTCTTGCGAAGTAAGGCGTAAATTTTAGAATTTTTTCGGATCGATAGAATAAGTAGCGCTGCAAAAAATAGCGCTAAAACACCTAATGCTACGCTCATTGCTCGCCTCCTTCATTTTGATTTACAAAGCGCATAGTAGCGGAGGTTGCGCTAAAATAGGCAGAATTTATGCTCCTAAAATACGCGTTAGAAAGATTTGCTCCCTTTAAATTTACGCTCGTAATAGCAGAATTCGCATCTGTTAAACCCGCACTAGCGCAATTTGCGTTTTTTGGCTTAACGCTCATGCGAACGGAATTTGCAACCTTTAAATTTATAATTGCCGGATTCAAACCGACAAAATCTTTGCGGCTAGCTTTTTGAGCGAAATTTTTCTCACAAACGCTCGCGCGCGTAAAATTCAACGTAGAATTTGTGCTAGTGGAATTTTTACCCAATGGATTTTTCTCATTAAAGATTATCTTTGCGTGCGTAGAATTTAAATTTATATGATGTGCACCACCAAAGCTTATCAAGGAATTCTCGCCGGTAAAGAAGGAATTTTTATCGTTAAAGCTCCGTGCACAATTTAATTCGGAATCCGTGCCGATGGGATTTTTGTCGGAAGGATTTTTACCACCGAAGCTTGATTTGGAATTTCGTCCGTTTAAATTAGTGCCACAGCTTTGTTCCGTAAAATTTCGAGCGAAATTCTGAATGGAATTTTCCTCGTCAAATCCATGCGTGCAATTCGCACTACCGCAAACGCCTAGCTTTGCGACGCGCTTAATATGCCTGCCGCCCGCAAAATCGGTGCTAAAAAACGCCCTAATCATATCTTCAATCACCAGCGCGCCCATCAATCGCTCGCCGAAGGCTAGGACGTTGGCGTCGTTGTGCTCTCTAGCTAGTCTAGCGCTCGTCGCGTCATGACACAGCGCGCAGCGGATGTGAGCGTGGCGATTTGCGGCGATGCTGATACCGATGCCCGTACCGCAAATCAAAACGCCGTAAATGCCGTAGTCAGTGGAATTTAAAATTTTATCTTTGCTCGCATTCTGGCTTACGGCTGCGTTTACGCAGGTAGTCATGTTTTCGCTAGCGTTAAAATTTTGACGACTAGCGTTTTTAACAGCGTTAAAATTTTCATTTTTCTCGCTACATTGTATGGCGTCGTTAAAATTTCCACAGCCGTTTATACTTGCGACAAAATTTTCATTACCGCCCGCTTCGGAATTTTCCGTGGCTGCAGCGGAATTTATGCCGTCGTTTTCTTTAAAATTTTCACTTCGCGCGCAAGCTTCACATTCGGCTAAAATTTTATCCGCCAACGTGCCCGCAAAATCGGGATAGTCCACGCTCGCTTCGGCACTATGCGTGCCAAGGTCGACCGCTTCGTAACCTAAAGCGGCGAGAGCTTTTTTGGCTTGCTCTTTGGCGCGAAAGCCCGCGTGATCGCTCGCTATGAAAATTTTATTTATTTGCATTGCCACTCCTTATTTTTGCTCGTAGATCAGGCTCTCGTCGTTTTGCAAGGTATCGACGAAACGCCCGATTCGCTCCCAGCGGATCTTGCGATCGGCGTCGATACTAAAATATGTAAACCACGGCTTACCGACGATCAGACGATAAGGTACCGGACCCCAGAAGCGGCTATCGGCGGAATTATTTCTATTATCGCCTATCATAAAATACTCATCCTGTGGCACTTTGATGTAAAAGGCATTAAAGCTTATCCCCGCAGCTTCAAAGCTATGAGGAATTTCACTTAAACTAATGGGCTTCATAGAAAATTCACCCTTCTCAAGTGCGATTTTGACATTTGTTAGCATCGAATTCCTAGCATTAGGGTCGTAGTGGATGCCTTTGAACTTATACGGCTCTTTGACATATTTTTCGCCGCCCAAAATCACAATGTCGCGAGCATCATAGTTCGCAGCAATGAACTCGTCGCCTTCATGCGGACGAAGGTAGAAATTATTCAGATCAAATATCACCTCGTCGCCGCCTACGGCAAAATTTCGCTTTACAAAGTGCATTTTTTCATTAAGCGGATAGCGAAAAACTACGATGTCGCCGCGCTTCGGACCCTCGCCACGGATGATATGTCCATCTCCGTCGCTGTCTGGAGCTACCTGCCACTCCACAAATGGAATATGCGGAGTCGGGATGCCGTAGCTAAATTTTTTAACGAATAAAAAATCACCCTCCAAAAGCGTAGTGCGCATCGATCCGCTAGGGATCACGAAGGCTTGCGCAACAAAAAGAATGACGAATAAAACGACGATGACCGTCCCCGTCCAACTCGATAAAAAGTGATAAATTTTGCTTAGTATTTTCATTTAGACTCTTTGTCTTAAGCGATTTTTCGCCGATTTTATCGTATTGCTCAAAAGCATCGCAATCGTCATCGGTCCCACGCCTCCGGGCACTGGAGTAATTAGCGAGCACTTAGGCGCGACTGCTTCAAAATCGACGTCGCCTCTTAGCTTGCCGTCCTCGCCGCGATTGATCCCCACGTCGATCACTACCGCGCCTTGTTTTACCATATCGGCGTCCACAAAATGCGCCCTACCGACCGCCGCGACCAAAATATCGGCGTCTGCGCAAAGCCGCTTTAAATTTTTCGTCTTGCTATGAGCGATAGTGACGGTGGCGTCGGCATTTAGCAGCAGGCTCGCCATCGGTTTTCCGACGATATTACTGCGACCCAGCACGACGGCATTTTTGCCCGTGATCTGCACGCCGTATTCCTCAAGCAGGCGCATCACGCCAAGCGGAGTGCAAGGCACGAAACCGTCCGCAGGCCCGCTAGTAAGCTTGCCTACGTTTATCGCACTAAATCCGTCCACGTCCTTTTGCGGGCTTATTTTTTCTAAAATTTTATTCGTATCAATCTGTTTTGGAAGCGGCAGCTGCACCAAGATGCCGTCGATGCTTTCGTCCTCGTTTAAATTTTCTATCAGTTCTAAAAGTGCCGCCTCGCTCACGTCGGAGCTCAAGCGGTGCGCTACGGAGCGGATCCCACAGGCGGCGCAGGCTTTTTCCTTGCTCGCGACATAGGTCTTGCTCGCCGCATCCTCGCCTACCAAAATCACCGCCAGCGCGGGCTTTACGCCCTTTGCGGCAAGATCCGAAGCGGCCGATTTAATCTCTTCTTTTACCTTCGCGCTTATGCTTTTGCCGTCAATTAAAGTCATTTAAAGCCTTTTTGAAAAATAGGGAATGTTACCCTAAAATTTATAAAATTTAGATTTATTCAGCGGGATTTATGGGAATTTGAAGGAATTTTAAAAAGAATTTCGTCCTGCTTAAATAAGCCTAAATTTTATCGTCATTATATACGGATGGACACCTTGGCGCCGCTACATTCAGGCTGCAACGCTGCTAAGGCTTGCATTGCAGGCTTGAGAGCTTTTGTCCACGAATGAGCAAGAACTACAATGTTTCCATTTTCTCGCCGTTAAACGTCTCGTATCGTCGCCCGCCGCGCAATATACGCTATGCGTAATAGTAGCCTGTATAATGGTGGCTAGGTGCCTTATTTTGCTCTGGCTTTGGGACATCTTGCGGTCCGCTCCTAGAGCAGCCGCATAGAAACAGCGCCGCACACAGAAATAAAACGATCTTTTGCACCATAGATCCTTTCAAAATCTTTATGATTTTATCTTTGAGTGGTTTCAAAATTTTACAAAATTTAGAAAAGCGCTCTAAAAATTTGCTCCACTTTGGAATTTAAAATTTTGAATAAATTTGAACGACCAAATTTATTCAAAATTTAGGCTCCATGTAGCTTACAATCTCACGAAAGAATCAAAATTCTGGCGACCCAAATCGTATTTAGTGCAATTTTACACGATGCGCGTCGTGCAAGATCGCGTAGCTTCTGTCTTGCGCGCCGAAATACCGCGCAAAACACAGTCGCGCCGCTCTAAATTTCAAAATTTGCCGAATTTTAAAGGCGCCGCGTTTAAATTTACTCGTTGCGCAACGTTTGCAGCACGTCGATCTGCGTGGCTTTTTTGGCCGGATACCACGACGATAGCGCCACGATAAGCACCGCGCCGATTAAAATCATCGCCAAATCGCCTAGCGAGAGCTCCATCGGCAGCTTCGAGCTTCCGTAAACGTCGGCGGGTAGATTTACGATATCGAAGCTTCCGAGCAGCCACACGCCGAATAAGCCCAAAATGAGCCCGAATATGATGCCGCCGCCGCCGATCGTGGCTCCAAGCGCGAAAAAGGTCCTTTTAACCTCCTTTTTGCTAGCGCCCAGGCTAAGCAAAAGCGCGATCTCTTGGCGACGGTTCATCACGGTCATCAGAAGCGAACTTACGATATTTAGGCTCGCGACCAGGATTATCAACATCAGCACGATGAAAAGTGCGCGTTTTTCAAGCGCAAGGGCGCTGAAAAAATTGCCGTTTTGCTGCCACCAGCCCACGGCATTAGCGCCGCTAGGAAGGCTTTTTTTGATGCGTTCCAGGTCTTTAAACGGATCGTTTGAAAAAACATGCACGCCGTCGAATGTCCCCTCGTCGTAGCCTAAAATTTTGGCTAGATCGCTTGCGTCTGCGTAAGAATACGCCTTGTCGTAGGCGATCAGCCCCGAGCTAAAATCCGCGCGCACATCAAAGCGCTTCATCTTAGGGATTAGCGCAAAGCCGCCCGGATCGCTCTTCGTAAAGATCATCGTGATCTTGCCGCCCTCATCCAGCATGAACTCGTCCTTGATCCCGCGCCCTATCATGATGCCGTAATCCGTTAAATTGGCGTCTTTGGCGCCTGCTGCGACGACGGAGTTGATCTGCTTTTCGTCGTTTAAATTTACGCCGAAAATCAGCCCTCCCTCGAGCTTCTCGCCGCTTTTGGCGATGACTTGCGAGCTGATGTAAGGGCTAAAGATCAGATCGGGAAAGTCCGCCCGCAGCCCCTCCACGTCGTCTTTTGAAATGCCGCCGCGAAAGTGGCTGTGGATCGTGATCGGGTAGTTCATCGTAAAGAGCTTGCGCTCAAATTCCTTATCAAAGCCGTTCATTATCGCCATCGCGACAATGAGCACCGTAAGCCCCACGCCCACGCCCAAGAACGCAAGCAGCGCCGAAAGCGTAATGAAGGGCTGAGAGCGGTCAAATCTGAGATATTTGAATAATAAATACTTTACCAAAAAAGCCGTCCTTGTAAAATTTCACATAAAATTTAGCGCTAAATTATATGTGAAATTTTAAGTATTTTGGAATTTTAAAATTCCAAAAATAGGTTTTACGCCTTGGAATACTAAGTTTTAACTAAATAGAATTTTACCTAGGTGTGAACTATAATTTTAAATACTCTTGAAATGTTTCAAATCCCAACGGGACAAAATTGAAGTTAAATTTAAAGATAGTGGAAAATGAGCTTTAACTCCCAACGGGATAGAATTCTACTCTATTGTTTCTTGCACTTTGCTTGATTGCTAGCCGGTTTCAAACCGCAGCGAGTTTTAAAAATTTAAAATCGAGCCGAAATCTCTTATACGCAATGAAATTTACCCCCAAGAGATATCGGACACGACAAATCAAACAGATCGTCTTGTCGAGACTTCAGAATTCTAAACTCAAATTCTAAATTTTAAAATTTCAAACGCCTCGAAATTTTAAAATTTTAGAAATTTAAAACTTTTTTAGAATTTTGAAATTCTTAAAATTTAAAGGCGGAGTCTGCTTGCAAGCTCACCCGTAATCGCATAAATTTAAAATTTTAAATGCGCGCAGTGTCCTAGCCGTGCACTAAATTTAAGTATCACGCACTGATTGGCTTGCGTTTTGCCGCACGGTGCGCCGCAACAGCGCTGCGAAAACAAGTAGCCAAAGACACCAAATGCGCTTTGAAATTTTAAAATTTCAAAATTAAAATTCCGCCCCATCGCGCAGCTTTGCTCACCGTCCGCGCGGCCTCACAATCAAGCTCTTTTAAAATTTCTGTCCACGCCGCCTCGCGATCAAATTTCCCTTTAAAATTTTATAACGCTTTCCGCCCTCGACCGATCCGCCAAATACAAAAGCAAGGTCGAGAAGCGCCGATCGCGCAAGGCTCGCAATCGAGATCGCCGATCGCGCGATACTTACGACCGATCGCTACGCCTATCTCGCAAAGCCGCCTTTTTTCGGACCGCCCTTGCCGTGGCAGTCTTTGTATTTTTTGCCGCTACCGCAAGGGCAAGGATCGTTGCGCTTAGGCTTTTTGTCGCCAAACTCTTCTGCGCCCTTTAGCTGCGCTTCATTCGTGCTTGCGGCGGCGAGCTCTTTGGCGTTTGAGCTCTCCATGCGCTCCTGCATCGCGCGCTGTTCGGCTTCGATCTCCTCCCTAGATTTAAACTGGATCGAATGCAGCAAGCGGATGCTGTCGGATTTGAGGCGCATCACAAGCTCCATAAAAAGATTGTAGCTCTCCTTTTTATACTCGGTAAGCGGGTCTTTGTGGTTGTAGCCGCGAAGTCCGATGCCCGCTTTTAGGATATCCATCTGATACAGATGCTCCCGCCAGTCGCGATCGACGATCTGCAGATAAAGCATCTTTTCGATACTTTTGCGCTGCTGCGGATCGATCGGCGCCATCTTGTTTTCATACGAAACGGCAAGCGCGCCGATGATCTTTTCTTTCAGCTCTTTGAAATCATCGACCTTCTCAAGCTCGCTGTTTTCGAGCACCTCCCCTGTTTCTTGAGCGATTTTGGCGACGATCGGGAATTTATCGACCTCTTTGATATTTGCGCCGTCGAAAATTTCAAGCTCCTCAAGCACGCTAGAGATGTACTCCTCACGGTTTTGGACGATTTTATCTTTCAGATCGTAGTCGGGATCCAAAAGCTCGTTGCGATATTTATAGATCGTCTTGCGCTGCTCGTTTGCGACGTCGTCGTATTCCAGGATATTTTTACGCGCTTCAAAGTGCAAGCTCTCAACCTTTTTCTGCGCGTTCTCTACTGCGCGCGAAACCATGCCTGATTCGATATGCTCGCCGTCTTTTAGCCCCAAGCGATCCATGATATTTTTAATCTTGTCGCTGCCAAAAATTCTAAGCAGATTGTCCTCCAAGCTTAAGAAAAATCTACTCTCGCCCGGATCTCCCTGGCGCCCGCTTCGTCCGCGGAGCTGGTTATCGATGCGGCGGCTTTCGTGGCGCTCGGTACCTAAAATATATAGCCCGCCCAAAGCGCGCACTTCATCGTCTATGCGGATATCCACGCCGCGACCCGCCATATTCGTAGCGATCGTTACGGCACCCTTTACGCCCGCGTCTTTGATGATCTGCGCTTCACGCTCGTGATTTTTGGCGTTTAGCACGGAGTGCGCGATGTTTTCTTTAACCAAAAGCTCGTGCAGCTTCTCGCTCTTTTCGATCGACGCCGTACCTACTAGCACGGGCTGACCTTTGGAATTTAGCCGCTTGATCTCATTTATGACGGCATCAAATTTCTCGCGCTCGGTTTTGTAGATAAGATCGTTTTGATCCTTTCTGATGACCGGCACGTTCGTAGGGATCGAGACCACTTCGAGTTTGTAAATTTGAGAAAATTCCGTTGCTTCCGTCTGCGCCGTACCCGTCATACCGGCGAGTTTTTCGTAAAGACGGAAGTAGTTTTGAAAGGTAATGTCGGCAAGAGTTTGGCTCTCCTCTTGGATCTGCACACCCTCTTTAGCTTCAAGAGCCTGGTGCAAGCCTTCGCTGAATCTGCGACCCTCGCTAAGACGACCCGTAAATTCATCCACGATTATGACCTGCCCGTCGCGCACGACGTAGTGCACGTCCTTTTCAAATAGATAATTTGCTTTAAGTGCTTGATCAAGGTAGTGGCTAAGCACGGCATTTTCGAGACTATAGAGGTTATCGACGCCAAAAAGCTTCTCGGCTTTTGAAATTCCTGCCTCCGTGATCAAAACGGCGCGGTTTTTCTCATCTACGGTAAAATCGCCCGTCGCCTTGCCTTTTGGATCGGCTGGCGCCTCGCCGCGGATCATTTGGCGAGCTACTTCATTTGCCTTGATGTAGCCGTCTAGAGTGCGGTTCGTAGGACCCGAGATGATTAGCGGCGTCCTGGCTTCGTCGATTAAAATACTATCAACTTCATCGACGATTACGAAATGATGCCCGCGTTGCACCTTTTCATCCGCGCTAAATTTCATATTATCGCGCAGATAGTCAAAGCCGAACTCGTTGTTTGTGCCGTACGTAATATCGCACGCGTATGCAGCCTTGCGCTTGGCGTCATCGTATTCTCCGCCTACGATCACACCGGTACTAAGCCCTAAAAATTCATATAGCTCACCCATCTGCTCGGCGTCGCGCTTGGCCAGGTAGTCGTTTACGGTCACGACGTGCACGCCCTTGCCCTCCATCGCATTTAGCACTACTGCCAAGGTCGCTACAAGGGTCTTTCCTTCGCCCGTTTTCATCTCGGCAATCGCGCCGTCGTTTAGCACCAAACCGCCTATCAGCTGAACGTCGAAGTGGCGCATATTTAGTACCCTTTTACCCGCCTCTCGCACGATAGCAAACACTTCGTTAAGCACGTCGTCCGTGCTCTTTTCGCCCGCGCGAACTTGCGCTCTTAACGCTTCAAATTCCGCCTTAAGTGTCGCATCGTCCATCGACGCGTAGTTTTCTTCAAGTGCACTGATCTGCGCCGCGCGCTTGGCGTATTGTTTGACGATCCTATCGTTTTTAGTACCGAAAATCCCGTGGATGACCTTTTTAAACATCTCAAACCTTAGTTTTAAAATTTTAACCGCGCATATTAACATATTTTTAGTTTCTATTTAATTAAATCCTAGAAAAACGGCTATAATACGCGCAAATTTTCAAAAATAAAGGCAAAATTTATGAAAAAAACTCTTATTTCTTTAGCGGCAAGCTGCGTTTTTGCGTTTGCGGGCGGGATAGAATTCGATACGCTGAGCGCAAATTTTTCGCAAACCGTGCAGAGCGACGACGCGAAAATCAGCTACGGCGGCGATTTTAGCGCCACAAAAGAGAACGCCGTATGGCATTATAAGACCCCTACGATAAAAAATATCTTTTTTAGCTTCACAAAGGTCGTCGTAATCGAGCCCGAACTCGAGCAAGCTATCATCACGAATATCAAAGAAACGCCGAATTTAACGGCGATTTTAGCGAACGCAAAGCCAAATAAAAACGGCGTTTATGAGGCGAGCTTCGACGACGTGAAATATCTCATCGAGCTAAAGGGCGATTTGCCAAGCAAGATCAGCTACACCGATAAAATGGACAATAAGGTCGTCATCAATCTAAGCAACGTCCGCAAAAACGCGCCGGTAAACGAGGCGATCTTCAAACCCGCAATCCCGAAAAACTACGACATCATCACGCAGTAGGCGCGCGTGAGGCTACTTTTTGTATGTCACGGCAACATCTGTCGCTCGCCGATGGCACAGTCCGTGATGCAAAATTTCATTAATCAAAGCGACCTAAGTGCGTGCGTGAGCGTGGACTCTGCGGCGACGCACGCCGACGAGATCGGCTCACCGCCCTACTACGAAACGCAGCGCGTGCTAAAAGAGCAAAAGGTGCCGCTCGTAGCGCATCGCGCCGTGCAGGTCACGCCCGCAGACTACGAGCACTACGACCTCATTCTTTGCATGGATGATGAAAATATGCGCTCGCTGGGGCGAATTTTTCGCGACAAGGATATGGCTAAGGTAAAATTTCTTTTGGAATTTGGAGGGGGAAATTTTACAGACTGCGATCCGCCAAATTTTAAAGGCGCGCTAAAACAAACCAACTTAAATTTAAAGAGCGGCGATTTAAATTTAACCGATCCCCGACGCCTACAAATCGCCGATCCCTACTACACGCGCGATTTTGAGCGCTGCTACGCAGATATCAAGCGCAGCTGCGAGGGGCTCTTGCGATACATTAAAAATTCAGACGGAATTTGCTAAAATCCGCGATTAAATTTTAGCGTCTTTAAAGAGGCGCGATTTAAAGCGATAATTCAAGGAAAAATATGTTTAGGCTTTTGATCGTTCCATATCTGATAATTGAGGCATTTACGACCTATTATTTCGTAAGCGCAAACGGATTTGCAGCGTATGCGGTGGAGATCGTCATAAGCGCGATTTTAGGCGGTTACGTCGTAGCAAACCGCTCGTGGATGGGCTTTTTTAATCTAATGAAAATCTCGCCGAAAGAAATTTTAAGCGGCGTGGGCTTCGTCGTAGGCGGCGTTTTTCTCATTGCACCGGGCATTTTCGGCGATATTTTAGGCGTTTGCATAATCACTGCGTCGTTTTACTGCGTCACCAGCGACGTGCCTAAATTTAACACTAGCAGCGAAAATTCCGAAAAAAAAGAGCGAAAATTTTGGCGACGCAGCCGCGCAAGCGACGACGTAATCGACGTAGAGGTGATCGAAGAGAACGAAATCGAGATTCGAAAAAGCATAGGAGAGAAAAAATGAAAAATTTGATCATCGCTACTCGCGGCAGCGTGCTTGCGCTGTGGCAGAGCAAACATATCGCATCGCTGCTTGAAGCTAGCGGCATCCAAGCGCAGCTAAAAAGCATGAAAACCAAAGGCGATAAAATTTTAGATACGCCGCTTGCAAAGATCGGTGGCAAGGGGCTTTTTACGAAGGAACTTGAGGAGAGTATACTTCGCGGCGAAGCACACATCGCCGTGCATAGCTTAAAAGACGTGCCCGTGGAGTTTCCGCAGGGGCTCGTGCTAGCAGCGATCTGCGCGCGCGAGGACGCGCGCGATGCGATGATCAGCGAAAAATACTCTAAATTCGGCGAGCTACCCCACGGCGCAAAAGTCGGCACCACGAGCCTTCGCCGCAAGATGCAGCTGCTTAGCATGCGACCTGATTTAGAGGTGATCTCCTTGCGCGGCAACGTCCAAACCCGCTTGCGAAGGCTCAAAGACGGGGAATTCGACGCGATCATCTTAGCGATGGCAGGCATCAACCGATTAAATTTACGCGCCGAGGTAAAGCACGTAGCGCCCTTTGAGGTCTCGCAGATGATCCCTGCGATGGGGCAAGGAGCGCTCGGCATCGAGGCGGTGGACGAGCCGCAAATCCTGCGCGCGATAGAATTTCTAAAAGATGAACGCGCGATCATCGAAACGACCGTGGAACGGGATTTCGTTAGGGTTTTGGAGGGCGGCTGCCAGGTGCCGATCGGCATCAACGCGCGCCTTGACGGCGAAGATATCCACATCAGCGCGATCGTAGGTCTACCCGACGGCAGCGAGAGCATCCGCCAAAGCATCGTCGCACAAAAATCGCAATACCAAAGCGTAGGCGCGGAGTTTGCGCGCGTTTTTATCGAAAAAGGCGCAAAGCAGCTTCTTGCGCGCGCTGAGGAGATGGCGAGCCTATAAAAGGCGAAATTTACGGAGTTTTAAAATTTGCAAAATTTTGAAATTTCTAGAATTTATGGACTTTTTAAATTTATAAAATTTCCAAAGGTTAAATTTTGAGCTTATTTAGATTTTTTAAAACGGCGGGATTTTCAAAAATTTTTGCCTCGCTCATACTTTGTGCAAGCTGCGCGCTGAGCCTAAACGCGAGCTCTAACGAAGAGCTCGTCCGCTCGCTATTTAGCGACGCAAACTTCGATAAAAATCTTTATTTTAAAGGCGAGATGAGAAGCTATTTAAAGCGCAAATTCTACGCGGCGGATAATTATAGCGAAATCACGGTTGCTCCGCTTGGACGCAGCAGCGAATTTAGCGAGATTTTTCACGTATTTTTGGACTCTAAAGAGAAGCACTTCGATCTTTACGTCTATACTAAGGAGGACGGGATCTACGCCGTGCGAGTTTTAGCGCAAACCGCCATTATTGAGGCTATCGTAAGCGAATATGAAAAATTTAACGAGGCGCAAAAACGGGAGTTTGAGCAAAGAACCGATGCAGATATCGTAAATTTAAAGCTAATCTTAGCGCCCGATAAAGAGCTTATGGAGTTTGGGAAACAAAACTTAGCGGCATTTGAAAAAATTTACGAGCTTTACGCCGGCGGCGAGTCCGAGCGCGCAAAGACGGAGATCAAAAGCCTGCATCTCTCTCACGCCGAGACGGAGGGCAAAAAATTTATGCTGCTTATCGGCGGGATCACCGATAACTCCGTGGGCTTTTTGCGGGTACAAGACGAGGCGGACCTGCCGCAAATGAGTCCTAGCGAGTTTATAATGATAGAAAAAATTGCGCCGAATTGGTATCTTTTTAAAACCACATAAAAAGCCGCGCCGCAAGCGAGTTTGAAGCTTCGCGGCAATCTAAATTTAAAAGCGTTACCCGCAGCTTAACCGCACCGCCGATCAAAAATCGCGCGAATTTTAAATTTAAAAAGACGATCTGTAAATTCCGCACACCGTAAATTTTTAAAGAATTTTAAAATTTTTTGAAGTCTAAATTTAAACAAAGCGTCGCCAAAGCACGCCGCGATAAATTTAAACATGGCGGCGAAAGAGGCTTAAACATAGCACTCACAAGCAATACGCCTTAAACGCCACCCGGCTTAGACTTAAACTGCGCAAAGTCCACTCCCGTCGCATCCAAAACCGCCCGCGAATAAAAATAGAGGCTGTAAAATAGCTCATCGTCGTAAAAGTACTCCTCCCAGCGCTCCTCGTCATTCTCATCGCTCTGCGACCACAGATATTTTTCCGCAAGCATATCCGAAAAGTTCGCCAACGGCGCTGCGTGCGAAATCTTATCGGCATCATCGCAAATCTCAAGTATAAACGCAAAAAATCCGCCGAGCCGAGCCGCGATAAAGCCCGCCGCTTCGTTTTCACAGTTGTCGTTTTCGTCGTTTTTACTTGCCGCATCGTTTTGCTTTTTGCCCGCCGCAGCGTTTTGATTATTTTTATTCGCGTTTTTGCCCGCCACGGCGCGCGCCTGCATAAAGATGCGCGCCAAAAACAGCAGTGCAAAAGGGGTTGCGTGCCAAAGCGTACTTTGATGCTCTATCTCGTTAAAAATCTTACTAAGCGCGTCCTTAAGGGCTTTGGCGTCAAATTTCTCCCGCTTGCTCGCATTCGAGCTCTTATCCGCCGCGCTCGTTTTAAATTTACTCGCCTGGCTCACTTTAAATTTTATCGCCGCGCTATCCGCACTCTTAGATTCTGCCTCGCCGCACTTCGCCGCGCCCGTTTTAAGCTCCGTCTCTCCGTCCGCTTTAAATTTCGCAGCCTCGTTATCTGCCTTTTTAAATTTAGACTCGCTCTTTTGCGCTAAATTTACGGAATTTTGCGCCGCGCCGCATCTTGCCGCATCCGTAGAATTTTGCCAGCAACCGGGCTTGCTTTTTAAATTTTGCCCTGCGCTGGACTCGGTTGTTGAATTTAACACTCTGTCTAAATTTTGCTCGCCACCCAAGCCGCGCACCGCATCATAAGCTTCGATTGCCCGCGCGAGTTTCTCAAAAATTTCAGCAAACTCGCTCGCCCTGCCGTAAGCGGTCGTGAGCCTACTCCACGGCACGTCCTGCACTTTTAAATTTGCGATATATTTCAAATTTTGCTCATTCATCAGCGCTCCTTGCGAATATTTTTAAATTTAAGCCTCGCGAGCCGCTAAAATCTGCGCTCTCGGTTCAAATTTAGCCTCTTTCGCACGCAAATTTAAACCGAGCTCAGGCGCAAATTCTATCTCGTAAGTTCCCTGCTCTGCTCGATTAGATCCTCAATCTGCTCGCGCGGCACCGCATCAAGGCAGACGCTGATCCAGTGCTTTTTATTCATATGATAGGCTGCAAAAATTCCTTTTCCATCGCGCAAAATCGCCGCCAAATCAGGCTTTATCTTTAAATTTATCACGTCGCTTGAGCCAGGAAGTGCGCGACCGAGCTTTTCGTTTGCAAGCCCGCGCATCAGAAGCGCAAACCACTTGCGCTTCCCTCCTGCGTGACGAAAAACCGCAAAATTCGGATATCCATCCCACAGATATTCGCCGTCCGCGCCATAGCGCTGCTTCATTAGTTTTAGGGCGCTACTGAAGTTCATTCTCGTTCCTTAATATCGATGTTTTCCCTGCGCAATCGCGCCAGCCACTCATCCAGCGTCTTTTCAAAGCCGATCCCCTTGCTTTCGTAAAATTTCGCTGCCTCGCTCATATAGGCTTGCTCGACCCAGCCGCCGAAGTCGTGCGGGTATTTGTAGTCTGCGATCTGCTTGTCCGAGTTGATGAGATAGCGCGGCGTAGGCAGCGGAGCAGCGGAGCGGACGAACTTCAAAGCGGCGTTGATGCCCAAATACGCGGCGTTTGATTTGGGGCTGTGCGCCAGATAGATCGCGCATTGCCCTAAGATAATGCGAGCCTCGGGGTAGCCGATCTTGCTGACGGCAGTTAGCGTGCTGACGGCGATATTTAGGGCGTTTGGATTAGCGTTGCCGATGTCCTCGCTAGCTAGGATCACCATCCTGCGCGCGATAAAATCCGCGCTCTCGCCCGCATCTATCAGCCTCGCGACGTAATACAGCGCGGCGTCGGCGTCGCTGCCGCGCAGGCTTTTTATCATCGCGCTAGCAAGCTCATAATGCAGATCATCGCTGCTAACGCCCGCAGCTACGGCATTTGCGCGCAGCGTGCGAAGCGTATCCAGCGTAATGGCGCTGTCTGCTAAAAGCGCAAATTCCAGCAGATTTAGCATACTCCTCGCATCGCCGCTGCTGGAGTTTAGCAGGTATTTTCGCGCCTCCTCGTCCATCTCAAAACCGATCTCGCTCTGCACCCGCGCCAAAAGCGCCTCCAAATCCTCGTAGCTAAGCGGCTCAAACTCAAAGATCATCGAGCGCGAGCGGATGCCGCTGCTTAGCACGAACTGCGGATTTTCCGTCGTCGCGCCGATGATAATCGCGGCGTAGTTCTCCATCGGGATTAGCAGCACCTCCTGCTGCGTCTTGCTGAGGCGGTGGATCTCATCGATGAAAATGAGCGGCTTGATGAGCGAGCCGGCGTGCGAGGATAGAATTTTGCGGATATCCTCGACCTTCAGGCTCGTGGCGTCAAGCTCGTAAAAATCGTAGTTCAGCTCACTTGCGATCACGCGCGCCATCGTCGTTTTGCCGCTGCCTGCGGCGCCGAAAAATATGCTGTGCGGGATGCTGCCTGCGGCGACAAATTTTTTAAAAACCGCTACGATCTTGCCCTGCCCCACGATCTGCTCTAAGCTTTTGGGGCGAAATTTCAAGCTCAAACTCATTTTGCAACCTTAAAAATTTTGCCCCGATGATAGCGTTTTTATTATTAAATTTTGAAATTCGGCTAAATTTAAAAGGCGGTTTGGGTTCTAATACGGCGAGGATTTGAAATTTATGCACGGTGAGGGCTTGAAATTTGCGCCGCGCAGCGAGCTTTAAAATTTCAATAGAATTTTAAAATTTTGTGCCGCGTGTGCGGACGGCGATATAAAATTTGCGGCGAGAACAGATCGTGCAGATTTGGCGAGCTTGGCGATTTTAAAATTTAATGCCTTGCGCTGCGCGGTCGCACCGTCATACATAGCGCGCCCGAAATCAGCTCGGCGCGCAAGATGAAATTTTAAAATTTAGCCCTATTTTATGGCTAAATTTTATCTCGCGGCGAGCCGTTAATCGATAAATCAACAAATGGGTAAAGTGCAAAATCGCGATGCTTGCGTAAAATCATCGCGTAACCATCGCGACTATCACCTCGCCTGCGCAGAAACTATCGTATTAATCTCGCGCCTACGCAACGCGAAAAATATAAAATATAGTCGCGCAATCGTCGCAATAACACGCGCGATCGCGTAAAACTCATCGCGTCGATTCCAGCCGTCCGCGTGAAATTTAATCGCGCAAAGCTGCGCACCTGCGTAAAATTTAATCTCGCGAAGCTGCACGTCTGCGTAAAATGCGTAAAATTACCGCGCTAACGCCGCACTGGCGTAAAACCGCCGTCTATTTGAAAAGCTCGGTAGAAAGATACCTCTCGCCGGTATCGCAGAGGATCGTAACGATCACTTTGCCCTTGTTTTCGGGCTTAGCAGCGATCTGCGCGGCTGCGTAAACGTTAGCGCCGCTTGAAATGCCCACGAGCAAGCCCTCTTTTTGCGCCAGCTGTCTAGCAGCAGCGAACGCGTCGTCGTTTTCGACCGTCAAAAAGCCGTCGATGACGCTTCTATCGAGATTTTCGGGGATGAAATTCGCGCCGATGCCTTGGATCTTATGCCCGCCCGCGGTGCCGCACGTAAGCAGCGGCGAGCCTGCGGGTTCGACGGCATAGGCTTTTAAATTCGGATTTTTGGATTTTAAAAATTTTGCCGCGCCGCTGATCGTGCCGCCGGTACCAAATCCCGCGACTAAAATATCCGCTTTGCCGCCGCTTTGCTCCCAAATTTCGGGTCCAGTGCTTTGAAAATGCGCCTTTGGATTGCTCGGATTATCGAACTGGCTCGGGATGAAGCTATTTGGGGTGCTCGATGCTAGCTCATTTGCCCTATCTACCGCACCTTTCATTCCGAATTTCGGGTCGGTCAGCTCGATTTTAGCACCGAATGCGGCGATGAGCTTTTGGCGCTCGATACTCATCGAGCTTGGCATTGTTAGGATTAGCTTCATACCGAGCTTTGCCGCGATCATCGCAAGCCCTACGCCCGTGTTACCGCTAGTAGGCTCTATCAAAACGCTATTTTTATCGATCTTGCCTGAGCTTAGCGCGTCTTTTACGATCTGCCACGCAATGCGATCCTTGACTGAGTGGCTAGGATTTAAAAATTCCGCCTTGGCTAAGATGAGGGCATTTTTGCCAAACGTATTGATTCTGACTAACGGAGTATTGCCGATGAGCTCCGTAACATCGTTTGCTATTTTCATATTTTTCCTTTAAATGCTGAAATTTAAATACTGGACGCTTCGCGCCATCATCTCCTCGTAGCTGCTTAGAGGCTCGTTAAATATCTCTGCCAGCTTGACATCAAATTTCTCAAAAAACGCCCGCAGTCCGGGATCGCTCATCTGAATGCTAGTCATCCGCAGATCCTTTTCAAGAGCGGTAAAAATTTCACCGAAAGTAATCTCGCTAGCATCTCTGGCTAGGTGATAGCCGCCGTTTTTACCTTTGATGCTACACACTAGCTTTTCGTTTCTAAGGGTATTTAGAATTTGCTCCAAATAATTCTTAGAAACTCCCGTACGCTCGGCGATCTCTTTTATACTTATCGGCGCTACTTCGCTAGCTTTGGCGATCTGCAAAATCGCAGCCAGCCCATAAACGCCCTTTGTGCTTAAAAGTGCCATTATTTAAGTGCCTCACTAAGATCGGAAATCAAATCGTTCGCGTCCTCTATACCCACGCTTAGGCGGATTAAGCTCGCAGGCACGCCAGCGCGGTTTAGCTGCTCCTCATTTAGCTGCGAATGCGTCGTGCTCGCAGGATGAGTGATGATCGACTTCGTATCGCCGATATTTGCTACGACGGAGAAAATTTTAACCTTACTAACCGCCTTTAGCGCTGTTTCTTCGCTATCTACGATGAAGCTCATCAGACTGCTTGCATAGCCGTCTTTAAATTTCGCTTTGATCGCGACATTAAACGGCGAGCTTGCAAGCCCCGGATAATTGACCTGCTTTACCTTCGGATGATTTTGCAAAAATTCTGCTATCTTTAGCGCGTTTTGCGAGTGTTTTTGCATACGAAGCGGCAGTGTTTCAAGCCCCTGGATGAGCTGAAACGCGTTAAACGGCGATAGAGTTGCACCAATATCGCGAAGCAAGGACAAGCGAATTCTAAGCGTATAAATGTCGAAATTATCTACTAAATCTGCATAAACTAAGCCGTGATAGCTCTCATCAGGCTCGTTGAAATGTGCGTAACGCGGATTGCCTTTAAGTTTGGAATTTAATCCTTTGCCCGAAACGATCGCGCCCGCGATGCTAAGACCTTGCCCGCTTATGTATTTGCTAGCGCTGTGGATTACGACATCGGCGTCATCATCAAGCGGATTGTAAAGCGCAGGACTTGGGATCGTGTTATCCGCAATCGTTACTACGCCATGCTTATTTGCGATTGTAGCGATTTTAGCGGTATTTGCAACTGAAATTTGAGGATTTGAAAGCGTCTCAAAAAAGATCGCTCTAGTCTTATCGTCGATTAAACCTTCCAAATTATCCGCAGTTTCGGAGTCAAAAACCCTAGCTTCGATGCCGAAACGCTTGATCGTGTGCGCCAAAAGCGTAGTTGCGCCGCCGTAAATCTTCTCGGCGATAATGATATTTTCGCCCGCTGCGGCTAAATTTGCCACCGCAAAAAATATCGCCGCCTGCCCGCTAGAGACCGCGATTGCAGCTTTGCCGTTTTCCAGCGCCGCAAGTCGCGCCTCAAAAACATCAGTAGTAGGATTTGTCAAACGCCCATAAATCGGCCCTAGATCACGCAGCGCGAAGCGATCGGCGGCCTTTTTGCTAGAACCGAAGTTAAACGCGGTGCTTTGATAAATGGGAACTGCCATCGTGCCGTAGCCTGCGACGGAGTCGTAACCAAAATGAGTTGCGAGGGTTTCTTTTTGCATTTTTGTCCTTTGTAAAAAATTTGGCGAATAATAGCTAAATTTTAAAATAAAGTCAAGTATTTTTATATGATTTTAAAATGCCTATAATACGGGATTTATAGAAAAAATATTATTAAAATATAGTTTTACAATATGCGTAATTTTGCCAAAATTTCGAATTTTGCTATAATGCGCGCTTTAATTAAGGAAAGATCATGCAAATCAAAGAAAAAGATGAGCGCGTTAAATATATCCGCGCGTTAGAACGCTTTGTAAAATCCGCCGTAGCACTGCTAAAACGCGAGGATTTCGACGCAGAGCTTTTTGCAAAGCGAATAGCTAAAAACTACGAAATTTTATCTAAAGCGACCGCTACAAATCTCGATAGCCCCTACACCAAGGCGCTTGAGAGCTTTGCTAAAAACGTCCTTGATGCTAGCGAGGCAGGACAGATCAGCGATGCTGCGTTTAGATCGGCGCTACAGCATGAAGCAAACGCTTTGCAAAAGCTCAAAAATAATAAGAGTTATAAAAAAGACAAGCACAAAATCGATTTTTTAAAGGATTATTAGATGAAAACCGTGATTTTTGATATGGATGGCACGCTGCTTGACTCCTCGCGCGCGATCGAAATCAGCGTCAATAACACTCGCCGTGAGCTCTACGGCCTAGCGCCGCTACAAAAGAATTTCATCGTTCGCACCATCAACGATCCAAGCAAAAACGCCTTTTTGGAATTTTATGGCAAAACCGAAGCGAGCGCCGAAGAGCTTGCTTTTTTCGAGAAAGAATTCGTAAGCAATTACCGCGATTTTGCCGTGCTTTACGAAGGTATCGAGGATCTTTTGCACTCGTGCAAAAAAGCAGGATTTTTTCTCGCAGTCGCTTCTAATGCGCCTTCTTACACCCTAAGCGCGATCTTAGAAAAGACAGGTGTGCGCAGGCTATTTGATCTGGTCGTAGGCGCGGACGAGCAGATGCCATCAAAGCCCAATCCTGCGATGCTGCTACACGCAATCGCACGCTCACCGCACAAAAACGCGATTTTTTTAGGTGATAGCAAAAAGGATGAGTTAGCCGCACTCCGCGGCGCAGAATTTTTACAAAATTTAGAATTTCAAGGCGGCAATGACGATGAGAGCTTAAATGCCAGCCGTGACACAAGTAGAAAGAATTTCAGCGCTAGCAGCGGAAGCTTAAACTCTTGCAGCAAAAATCTTAACGCGGATGAAAAATTCCGCCCTAACGACACAGGTGCTGGCGGGGCGGCAACGCTAAGCTTTAAAGGCGCCAAAATTGCCGCAAAAGCAGAAGCGACGGAAGACTCACAAGCTGCGGCAGCACGATGCTTTCAAGCAAATTTGGTAGATCTAAAAGGCGCAAAACTTGAGTATTTGCAGGTATGCTGGGGGTTTGGCGAGCCTAGCGAACTAAGCCGTAATGCCCTAAGCATCGCGCAAGCGCGCGAAATCATCGGCGGAATTTAAAGTAGCCCGGCTTTTGAGGCATAGCTAATTAAAAGTAATATTGCAGCAGGGTAAAATCACGCTTAGGCTCTTAAAACGGAGCAAATTCCATCCTCGCGCGCAACGTAAGCGAGGTTAAATTTAAAAATAATCCTTGCGCGAAAAATTCCGCCAGCACAAAAACCGAAATTTCATCTGCGCGAGTGGAATTTAAAATTTTAAAAGTAGCTTTTGTAGTGCGCGATTTTATCTGCGCGAAAAATGAAATTCTATCTGTAAAAGGTGGCGAAATTTTAAAATTTAAAGGCACCCTATCGCAGCTTAATTTAAAATTTACCTCGAAAACCAGACTTAAAATTTAATGCCAAACGCGATTTTGGAATTTTGCTGCGTCCATGAAATTTCAAATTCTCACAAAGTGGCGGCGTTTTAAAATTTTAAAACGCCTGATCTGTGTTATGCACACGATTAGATTTTGTGAGAATAGAATTTATCCGCCGCGCAGAAATCAAAATTTACCGCACAAGCAAAGCGGAATTCTATCCGCTCACAAGAAATCTAAAATTTTACTCGCGCCACAGAATTTTAAAATTTCCCCAAAAAAATCAAGCTGCTTATCTGTAAATTTAAAATTCCGCCTATCTGCAAAGCTTTGCGTTTAATCCGCCACGCGACCAAGATTAAATTTTTAAATTCCGCTCGCTCTGCCTATCTCGCAAACAAGTAAAATTTTAAAATTTATGAGATTCAAAGCCCAAAATCCCGCGCTTAAGCTTAAAATTTACTGCGTGCAAGCGCAAAATCTGCGTAATCGCTCCTGTTTAAAAGCCCCGATAGTTTGCCGCGCCCTAACCTAAATTAAATTTTACATTTGCTATAATCGCGAAATTTTAAGGAAGGTAAATGGATATTTTTGAAGGCAGCCCAAGAGAGAAATTTTTTGAAATTTTATCCGCTGCAAGCCCTACTTTGGTGCAAAACGAAATCGAAGAAGCTCTAATCCGCCTCATCGCCTGTGAGCGGCTCTGCGAAACGCGCGGCATTGGCGAGCGCGAGATCGAAAGCTTCATCGCGCAGCAGGATCTACAAGACGAGCTAAACGACAAATTTTTGCAAATGAGCGGAAATATCCTAAGCAACAACGAGTAAAATGCAAGATCAAATCGATTTAATTATGAAAAGCTTCATCGCAGACTGCGGATATGAGCCCGCTAGCGAGATGTTTGATAGGCTAAGCCCCGGCAAAAAACTGCGCTCTAAGCTGCTGCTAAACATCGCGCAAAAGGATGAAAAATCGCTGCGTCTATGCGCGATCATCGAGCTCATTCAAGCCGCAAGCCTGCTGCACGACGACGTCATCGACGAAAGCTCGGTGCGCCGCGGCAAGCCCTCGATCAACGCCACCTACGGCTCCAAAAACGCCGTGATGCTGGGCGACATACTCTATTCCAAGGCATACTTCGAGCTTTCTAAATTTGAAAGCCGCATCGCCGCCGCGCTCTCCGGCGCCGTCACGAAGCTTGCTGTGGGTGAGCTAATGGACGTGAGCTTAAGCGACGATTTCAACGACGATGCGAGCAAATATCTGCAGATGATCTATCTAAAAACCTCCGCTTTGATCGAAGAAGTCGCGCGCTGCGGGGCGTTTTTAAAATTCGGCGGCGCGGAAAATCGCGGCGAAATTTCAGATATTAACGGCGCAAAAAACGAGGGCGAAATTTCAAGCGCCGCGAAAGATCATGATAAAATTTCAAGCGCAAGCGCAAAATTCGGCGAATACGGCAAAAACCTTGGGCTTGCTTTTCAGATCATCGACGATATTTTAGACGTGACGCAAAGCTCAGAAGCGCTCGGCAAGCCGAGCCTTAGTGATTTTGCGGAGGGTAAAACCACCCTGCCCTACATCTATTTGTATGGAAATTTAGATGATGCGCAGCGACAAAAGCTGAGATCGTTTTTTAAAAAGCAGCTGCGCGAGAGCGAAATTTCATGGATCAAGGCAAAGCTTAGCGAGCACGGCATCATCGAGCGCTGTATAAACGAAGCTCGCGCCTACGGGCAAAAGGCGCTTGAAGCCGTGGCGGAATTTAAAAACGACAAGCTGGAGCAAATCGTGCGAGATATGATAGATAGGGAGTTTTGATGGCGTATATGAGCGTGAGCTTCACCCACAAAAACACGGACATCACGGTGCGCGAGAAACTTTCGTTTTCAAACGACGTGCGCAAGAAAGAAATTTTGCGCCTTTTAGCTTCAAACTCCGCAATAGAGGAGTGTTTGGTGCTTAGCACCTGCAACCGCGTAGAAATTTTTACCGTCGTAAGCGACTTTGACGAAGCGCAAAAATTCGTGCTTTTGGCACTTTCGCGCATTAGCGGCGTGAGCTTTGAAGAGCTGCAAAGCCTAGCCGATATATATGAGGATCGCGGCGCGATACACCACCTTTTCGCCGTCGCAGCCTCTCTTGATAGCCTCGTAGTGGGCGAAACGCAGATCGTAGGCCAGCTCAAAGACGCCTATAAATTCGCGATGCAAAACGCTCGCGCCGGCGCGCAGATCGCAAGAGCGATAGATGAAGCGCTAAAGTGCGCGGCGCGCATCCGCAACCAAACCGAAATTTCAAAAAATCCGATCTCGGTCTCAAGCGTCGCCGTGGCGATGGCAAAGGACAGACTGGGCTCTTTGCAGGGCGCGGATGCCGTAGTGCTGGGCGCGGGAGAGATGAGCGAGCTAGCGTGCAAACACCTGCTCGCAAACGGCGCTAATATCACGATCTTAAATCGAAATTTAGCCGGTGCGCAGAAGCTAGCCGCCTCGCTACTTGGCGAGAATTCCTTGGATGCGAAAAATTGCGCGGATGAAAATCCCGGCACAGGAAAAAATTCGGACGGCTTAAATTCCGGAAATGTCGCGAATTTCGCGGGCGAAAATGTCGCGCAAAAACAAAATTCCAAAGACGGCGTAAATTTTAATAAAGAGACTTTTGCAGACAGCAATGAATCTCGCATAGCAGGCGAAAATCCCAAGGACGATAAAAATTCCACCGCCTGCGCAAATTCCTCCGCGCAGGTACAATCCCGTATTAAAATCGATAGCCTTGATAATCTCAAAAAATATCTGAACGTAAATAGCCTATTTTTCAGCGCTACGGGCTCGCAAGAGCCGATCATTACCGATAGCTTGTTAGAGCCCAAAAGCTTTAAGCGATATTTTTTCGATATCGCCGTGCCGCGCGACGTAGAGCTCACCCAAAGCGAGGACGTCGAGGTTTATAGCGTCGATGATCTGGAGGAGATCGTAAAGAAAAATTTGATCCTTCGCGAGGAGCAGGCGCAGATCGCTTACTCCATCGTGGCAAAATGCACGAACGAGTTTTTCAAATGGCTGAGGGCGGCGGCATCCACGCCGATCATCAAGGCTTTGCGCCAAAGCGCGAAACAAGTAGCCGAGCTAGAGCTAGCCAAAGCGCTTAAAAAGGGCTATCTAAAGCACAGCGATGCAGAGGAGGCGCGCAGGCTGATCCATCAGGTTTTTAAAGCATTTCTGCACGCTCCGACGGTAAATTTAAAAAACCTTGGCGACGCGGATAATGCCGATAACTCGGTAAATGCGCTGGTCGAAATTTTTGAACTGCAAGAAAACTACGAAAAATTTTTAAATCAAGAAAACGAGAAAAAGGACAAACAAAATGAAATTTAGCAAGCTTTTCGCTCCGAGCCTAAAAGAGGCCCCCAGAGACGCGGTACTACCTAGCCACGCGCTTTTGATCCGCGCGGGATTTATCGAGCAGCTGGGCAGCGGGCTTTATAATTTTTTGCCGCTAGGAAAGATAGTGCTAGAGCGGATCTGCGCCGTCATCAGGCAAGAGATGGACGCTGCGGGCGCGCAGGAGGTCTCTTTTAGCGTCGTGACGTCCGCGGATGCGTGGAAAAAAAGCGGCCGCTACGCCAAATACGGCAAGGAGCTGCTGCGCTTCAAAGACCGCAAGGATAACGACTTCGTACTAAGCCCTACCAACGAGGAGGCGGCGGTTTTGATGATCGCGGATAAGATCACGAGCTACAAGCAGTTGCCGCTAAATATCTATCAGATCAATACGAAATTCCGCGACGAGGCGCGCCCTCGCTTCGGACTTCTGCGCGGTCGCGAGTTTACGATGAAGGACGCTTATAGCTTCCACGCGGATGCTGCGGATATGAAGCGCGAGTTTGAGGTGATGAGACGAGCGTACTCGCGGATTTTTACGCGACTGGGGTTAAATTTTAGAGCGGTCGATGCGGACAGCGGCGCGATCGGCGGCAGCGGCAGTAAGGAGTTTATGGTGCTAGCGGATAACGGCGAGGACGATATCGTCGTATGCAAGCGCTGTGAATATGCCGCAAACATCGAGGCTGCGCGCCGCGCGCCCAAAACCACGAACGCCGCTGCGCCCGAGACCGACGGCATGATGAAATTTAAAACCCCCGCGATGAAAACGATCGACGCGGTGGCGGAATTTTTCAAAGTGGATAAATTCTACATCGTCAAAGCGGTGATTAAAAAAGCGCTATATGAGGATCGCAGCGAGATCGTAGCGTTTTTTATCCGCGGCTGCGACGAGCTGCAAGAGACCAAGGCGCAAAACGCCTGCGGCGCGCTTGAGCTAGTCGATGCCGGCGAGGAGGAGATCGCGCAAGCTGGCTTTACGGCGGGCTTTTGCGGACCTTTCGGGCTCGGCGAAGGGGCGAAATTTTACATCGACGCCGAGCTAAAAGGAGCGCGCGAGATGATCGCGGGCGCAAATGAGCCGGATTACCACTACGTAGGCGCTAGCGTGATAAATTTTAACGAATCGCGCTTTGCGGATCTCGCGGCCGTGGGCGCGGGCGATGCATGTCCGTGCTGCGGCGGCGAGCTTAGCATTACAAAAGGCATCGAGGTGGGCCATATCTTTCAGCTCGGCACGCGATATTCCGAGCCGATGGGAGCGCGATTTTTGGATGCAAACGGCAAGGCTCGTGCGTTTTACATGGGCTGCTACGGTATCGGTGCAAGCCGCCTTATCGCCGTGGCGATCGAAAGCAGCCACGATGAGCGAGGCTGCGTGTGGCCGCGCGAGCTGGCGCCTTTTGAGCTTGAGATCATCATCTCAAATCACAAAGACGCCGCGGCGGTAGAATTTGCCTCGCAGCTATACGAGCAGTGCCGCGAGCGCGGTATCCGCGTGCTACTGGACGATCGCGCGGAGCGCTTTGGCGTTAAGATGAATGACTTCGAGCTGATGGGCTTTCCGTATGCGGTACTCGTGGGCAAAGCCCTAGCGGAGGGAAGCGTCGAGTTCATCACTCGCGCAGGTCTAAAGCGGCAGAGCGTAAGCGCGGATGAAATTTTAAAACTTATCGAGAAAAAATTAATCGAGAAAAATTAGAAGCGCGTAAAAATTTAGCCCTAAATCTGGGCTAAATTTCGCGCCATATTTTGAAATTTGCGAGCTGATTTTGCTACGCGGCGCGGCGTGAATTTTATAAATTTACCGCGCTAGCCGCAATGAGAATAAATTTTTGAACTAAAACAGAGCATAAAATTTTATAAATTTACTATTTTGCCGCGCAGAGATACCGCCGAGGCGCGATGATAAAATTTACGTTTAAGCCGCACCGCCATTTCACTGCGGCTAATCTAAAGCATAAGTTTGCGCGCGGTACCGTACCGCCATCTCAGCTGCACGTGAATAAAATTTCCGCCTTTGAGCGTGCAAGTAAAAAGCAAAGGGCGTGTTTCCGCTGCTCTCGCAAAATGTGCCAAAACAAAATTCCGCGATAAAATCCCGATCTCTGCCCGCCCTTTTACTAAAACGATTTTTAAAAAGTAAAATTTAAACCGCGATTTCACTTTTTTGATTTCGCTATTTAAATTTAAGATTTAAATTTCGCGGCGTAACTGGCGCGTAAATTTAATCAGCGCGCAAAAGCCGATTAAAAATTTTACTGGGTTAAAATTTTGCCTAAATTTATTCGGCGACGACCGAGTTTAAATTTTATTCGTAGTAGCCCCATTTGACGCGGTATTTTCTCCTCGCTATCCGAGTCAAAACGATCTGAACGATCAAAAGCGCAAGCGCACCGCCGCCCCATTTTAAATATGTGATTTTATAGGAATCGGATATGGTATTGTAATAAAATCTGGTTGCAAAAGCATAATCGTATTTTAAAACCATTTGCCCGTCTTTAAGGGCGATCTGCCGTGCAAGGTCAGTATCGCCCCCGATCCTTTGGTACCAAATTTTTACGTCCTTGTCGTTTATCGCAGCCTTGTATCCGTCTATCTCGGTACCAAAAACATCTAAAGAAAAACGCCTCTGCTTAAGCGCGCTATCCACTAAATTTAACTTATAATAACTAGCCCCTCTGCTCTTATTCGTTTGCACATATATGACGCGCCCCTCTATGGTCTGCAATCCTCTGGGCTAGACGGTAGCACCGCGGTGTAGGACATATACAGCGCCGCACTCGCGCCAAGGATAAAAACAGCAGCACGCATCTTAAAAGCGTATTCATCTGATTAAAGCTAGCGATCTTTTTTTCATCGTATTTTGTATCAAAAAACATCAAATTCTCTTTTGTTTAAATTTTATTTCGGCGCTTTATCCTGGCGCACCGTAGTGGCATAAAAACAAAGCTGTGTCACTCCAAACTTTCACGATCTTTAAATCCGCACTTCTGCAGCTAATACGGCTCGGTTTTTTCCAGTGCTGTGCGCAATACAAGGCGCCGCTTCTGCCGAAATTTAGCTTGGATTTTTATTCTACAAAGAGTAAATTTAAAAGCTAAATTTAAAAAGCGCGCGAAAGAAATATTTTTCTTTTTAAATTCCACTAAAATTTTATCCAAAATGCGGTAAACTCGTAGCTGCGGGGCTCGCCCAACCCGCTCAGGCTTTCAAACGCAAGCGTAACACCGCTGCTTAAGTTTAACTCCAAACCATCATCCCTTGCGCGCTCGCGATACTCGATCTGCTCGCGATCTAAAGCGTCTTTTGCCGCCGCAAGATCGATGGGGGCAGGGCAGCCCGATAATATCCAAGGCTCTATTTCGATTTGCCGCGCCCTTGCGCCGCCGAAATTTAGAGGCTCACTTCTGAAATGATCCGAAAAAATCATAAAAATTTCGTCCCTAAAAAAGTGAAACTCAAAGACGCCGTATCTTAAAATTTCAGCCCCCGCGCTCTTAAAGCTCGCATCCGCAGGGCCGAACATCGAGGCGATCTGCGCGCGGCTCAATCCGCTTTTTACGTCAGCAAACTCGCCCGAGCGAAAGAATTTAAGCATATCGATTTTTAGCATCTCTTCCCCTGTAAATACACATCGCGCCTCTTAAAGCCACTAGCAGCACAACGGCACGCTAATAATTACACGAGCCAGCCATCGCGCTCATCCATGCTTAGGTACTCGCTGACATGGCACTAACGAGCAACAGCAAGCCAGACGCATACATCACATAAAAGTGCGCCGCGTAAAATTTTATCTCGCACCGAGCCAAAATACAGCGCATTTGCAAAATTTAAAACGATCGCAAAATGCCACGTCGTTTCGCAAGTTTTATTTCGCACCGACTTAAAAGCTGCGACAGCCATATGAAATTTTATATAGTAACCGCATAAATCGCGCGCCGCAAGACTTCAAATTTCACACCTCCTGCACATCACGCAGTGTCAGTCAGCCGAGCAAAGCTCTAATCTCGCGATTTACGAAAACCTCGCGCGTCGCAAGCCACACTCGAACAAGTATTACTGCTTTGGCATTATTTTAAAATTTCACAAGCGCCGTAATATCCGGCTTAAGAAGCGATCTTATAAATCCGCTTTAGCTCATCTGGCGCTGTATTGCGAGTAGATAACTCGTTTGGGTCCGTTAAGGCTAGCCGAAAACCCTTTTTAGATGCGCTTCGTAATCTCTCATAAAACGCTCTACATCAGGATTTTTAACGACATCGTTACACATAAAAGTAGGCAGCCTTTTTGTGCCTAAAAACTCATTTGCCTTATGAAAATGCAGATAAACGCCGTCCACGCCCACGCCCTCAAAAAAATCGCCCGGCTTCTCAAACGCCTGAAGCGGCGCATTCCAAGTGACGCTTAGCATGTGCGATTTGCCCTTTATCAGTCCGCCCGTGCCGTAGCCGTCGTTTGGGCTCGCGCTGTGCCGCCCGTCGTTTGCCACTATCTTGCCTATACCGCCCATAAACACCTCGTCCACGTATTTTTTGACGAGCCAAGGCTCACCCATCCACCACGCGGGCATCTGCCAGATCACGGCATCCATCCATAGAAATTTTTCTACCTCACCATCTATATCGTAGCCCTCAAATATCGTAGTTTCGCGCGTTTCGTGCCCTAGGGTTTTTAGCGTCTTTTTGGCTAACTCGTGCAGCGTCTTGCTTAGCTTGCCGCCTTTGCCGTTAAACGGCGCCCCACCGTTAATAAGTAGTATTTTCATTTTGATCCTTTGATTAAATTTATTCGTTAGCGACTCGCTGCACCTAAGTTAAAATTTCACCTCGCAGCCCTATGCGCAAATGTAAACATAAATTTTACGAAACGTTTAATTACTAAATTTTACTTTCACGCTGCAGTTTACCGCCCTAAAATTTCAAATTTATCGCCGTGCACTGCGATCGCTTCGGCGTTATTTATCGGCGCCAAATTTAGCTTACCGCCGTAAATTTTTAAAATTTCGTCCGCGCTTTGCACGAAGGGCTCCTCGCCGTAGTGCGGCACGGGGTAAAATTTCACCAGATCAAGCCCGGTTTGCGCCGCAGCTCCGTAGTCGCCCGCATCATCCATCACGCTTGCATACTCCACGCTGGGTGCGGCGATCATCGCGCCCGCCGACTCGCCCACATACACGAGCTTGCCGCTTCGGACGCGATCTGCGATGAGGCTGGCAAGACCTTTCTTTTTAAGCTCGCGCAAAAAATAAAAGGTGTTGCCGCCGCTTACGTAAAGTACCTGCGCTGCGCCGATCTTTGCCTTGGCTTCGGCCTCGCTCACTTTTGAAACGTCTAAAATTTGAACCGTAAAGCTCATTTTGGCAAACGCCTCTTTCGCCTCGTCCACGTAGTCTCGGTACTCCTCGGCGTTTGCGGCGGTCGGGATAAAAAGCACCTCTTTGGCGCGGACATTTTGCTCGGCAAAGTCCTCAAAAAGCGTGGCTGCGCCCGCAAAATAGGAGTATAAAAACATCTCTATCATTGTTTTTCCTTTCATTAAATTTGCGCTGATTTAAAGCGCTCGTAAAGCTTGACCGCAATGACTGCGAGCAAACGTATTTCAAAACGAGTAGATCAAATTCTACCGCGCCCACAAAGCAAGCGCACGACAAAAAACGGCGCGGGCAGAATTTTGCCGATAAAAGGGCAAAATTTACCGCCGCAGCGATTACAAAATACACCAAAGCCCGAACGGCAGCGCAAATCACTCTACAATCGCCAACCGCCTGGCGATTTTAAACTTCACTGAAACGACGCGAACCGATCAAATCGAGCTGGCTAGAGGAGTCCACCAGAGCGAACGATCAAAACGATCAAATTAAGCCGATCGACCAAATCGATCAAGGCAAGTCAGCCAAGGCAAAACGGCTAGTGCTTTTTATCTTTAAAAAATCTAACGATCTTAGCCTGCAGCTTGAACCACTCGCTAAGCTCCATTATAGGCTGCCCCGCGTAGTTTTTGCCGCCCGCTAAGTCCTTGCTTATGCCGCCGCGCGCCGCGATCTGCACGAAATCGCCCACGCTTACGTGCCCGCCGCTTCCGCTCTGTCCGCCCATCACGACGTTGCGCCCAAGCGTCGTCGAGCCCGCAAGCCCCACCTGAGAGACGATGAGGCAGTTTTGTCCAAGCTCGCAGTTGTGCCCGATCTGAACGAGATTGTCGATCTTGCTGCCCTGCTTAACGATCGTCGAGCCGAATACCGCGCGATCGATCGTCGTGCATGCACCGATCTCGACCTCGTCTTGCAGCACGACGTTGCCGTTGTGGTAAATTTTAACATGCTCGCCCGTTTTGGTGTGCGCGTAGCCGAAGCCGTCGCTTCCGATGACGGCGTTTGCGTGGATTATGCAGCGCTCGCCGATGATCGCGTCATTGTAGATGACGGCGTTTGCGTGGATTATGCAGCCGTCTCCGATATGCACGTCATCACCGATATACGCGCCGCTTAAAATGACGCAGTTCTCCCCGATCGTGGAATTTACGCCGATATGCACGTTCTGCCCGATCTGCGCGCTGGCGGCGATCTTTGCGGGCGCGCCGCTGCGAATGAGCGGCTTAGCAAAATGCGCGCTTAAAATCGCAAAGGCTAGGTGCGGATTTTCGCACTCCAGCGCTCGCACGCCGCTTGGGGCTGCAGTGCCGCACTTTAGCAGCACGGCGGCTGCCTTGGTAGCGGATAAAAATTTCTCGTTTTTGTCGCTATCGCAGTAGCTTAGCTCGCTTTCGTTCGCGTTTTGAAGCGAATTTATCGCGGTAATCTCCGCATCCGCTCCGTTAAGCTCTATGTTTAAAATTTCGGCAATTTTAGATAATTTCATTTGCGCTCCTTTGATTAAATTTTATCGCCGCTTACATATCCAGCGCGACGCTGCCGCCTCGGACGATGTCGATCGGATTGTATTTTTTTATCGTCTTTAAAAAGCCGTCGATGCGGTCTGCGTCGTCGCACGCCATGATGACGATCTTGCTGTCATCGCTGTTTGCGATGCTACCATTGTAGGCTTTTAAAACAGCGTCAAGCCCCGCTAAATTTTCGCCCAGCGCGATCTTTACCAAAACCATCTCCTTTTCGACGAATTTTGCATCCTCGATAACCTTGTAGACGGGGATCAGCTTATGAAGCTGCTTAGTGATCTGCTCTATGACGCGCTCGTCGCCCGAAGTGACGATGCTAAGGCGCGATAGACCGGTATTTGGGATCGGTGCAACGGTGAGGGTGTCGATATTATAGCCGCGCCCCGCAAAAAGCCCCGAGATCCGCGACAAAACGCCGTGCTCATCGGTAACGACGACCGATATTACTCTTCTTATGCTATTCATCCTAAGACTCCTGCTCAAAAATCATATTATAAAGCGCGCCGCCTGCGGGCACCATCGGCCAGACGTTTTCGAAGCGATCGATCTTAGCCTCGATGACGCTTACCTTTTTGCTCGCAAGAGCCTGCTTCAGCGCGTCTTCAAATTCCGCTTTGGTGCTAACGCTAAAGCCCACGCCGCCGAAGCCCTCGACAATCTTTACGAAATCAGGCTGCGAGCTAAGATCGGTCGATGAGAAACGCTGCCCGTAAAATAGGCTCTGCCATTGCCGCACCATGCCTAAGAAATTGTTGTTTAATACGATATTTACGACGTTTAAGCCGCTCGCGCTCGCAGTCATCAGCTCTTGGATATTCATCAAAATCGAGCCGTCGCCGCTAAAATTTATAACAGGTCTATCTCCCGCATAGGCCTTCGCGCCCAATGCCGCAGGAAGGCCGTATCCCATCGTGCCCTGCCCGCCGCTACTTAGCAGAGTGCGCGGCTTACAAAACGGATAAAACTGCGCGACCCACATCTGATGCTGTCCCACGTCCGTAGCGATGATAGCGTCCTCGCCCGCGATTTTTGCGGTGCTTTGGATAACCCACTGCGGCTTTAAAATTTCATCGCTGTCGTTAAATTTAAGCGGGTGAATTTCATCGTATTTGCGGATGAGCTCGCGCCACTGCTCGAAATTTGCAGGGCTAACCTCGCTTTTAATGCGCGGCAGCATCTCCTCTAGCACCGATTTCACGTCGCCCACGATCGGATAATCCGCGTTTATGATCTTTGAAATCGAGCTAGGATCGATATCTACGTGGATGATCTTGGCGTTTTTGCCGAATTCGCTAAGCTTGCCCGTGACGCGATCGTCAAATCTCGCGCCCAAGCAGATTATCAGATCAGACTCGCTAAGCGCCATATTTGCGGCATAGCTGCCGTGCATTCCGACCATACCTAAATTTAATTTATCGTCGCTTCGCACGGCTCCCAGCGCCATAAGTGTTTCAACGACCGGAATCTGCGCAAACTTGCTAAGTTCGCGAACCAGCTCGCTAGCACCCGCGCTAATAACGCCGCCTCCGATATAGAGGATAGGCTTTTTGCAGCTTGCGATGAGCCCCACCGCTTTTTTGATCTGCCCTGAATTGCCCTTATAATTGGGCTTGTAAGTATGCATCTTGATTTCGCTAGGATATTCAAAAACGCCAAGCTTCGCCGTTACGTCTTTGGGAATATCGACGTGCACGGGTCCAGGCCTGCCGCTGCGAGCGATATAAAAGGCCTCTTTTAAAATTCTAGGTAGCTCTTCTATCGTTTTAACTAGATAGTTGTGCTTGACGCAGGGGCGTGAAATCCCGATCGCATCGATCTCTTGAAAGGCGTCGGTGCCGATAAGTGAGGTCGCTACTTGCCCGCTGATAAGCACGATCGGGATGCTATCGCTATACGCCGTAGCAAGCCCCGTAAGTGCGTTCGTAAAGCCTGGCCCGCTCGTGACGACGGCCACGCCGACCTTGCCGCTAGCACGCGCGTATCCGTCCGCAGCCATCGCCGCAGCCTGCTCATGACGTACCAAAATGTGTCTGAAGTATTTTTGTTTGTAAATTTCATCGTATATGTTTAGCGCCGCACCGCCCGGGTAACCGAAAACCACCTCGACCCCCTCCTGCCGCAACGCCTCCACGATCATCTGCGATCCGCTAATTTCTTTCATACGCCCATCCTGTTTCGTTGGAATAATTTTGTGATTATATTATTTTGTAAATTAAATTTCACGAATTTTAGGCGCTAAATCGGGTCGAATTTAAAATTTAATAGCAGCAAGACGGGGCAAAATTTCAGAATTTAGAAAGAGTAGAAAAGGCAAAATTAAAATTTTGCCATAAATTTAAAACGGACGGGATGTTCGGATTTAAAATTTTAAAGTGCAGATTTTATTTTGACAAAACGCGGCACGGCAGTTTTAACGTAAAATTTTAGCTTGAAATTTTACCACGCGAGGCTTGGATTAAATTTACAAAATTCTTTGAAATTTTATCGTAGTGCGAAGTGATACCTGCGTAAATTTTAAATTCTACGCTACCAAAATTTTAAAATTTAGCCGTAAATTTAGGGCGGGCGGAATCTCGATTATAAAATTCTAAAATCCCGCCCTCATAAAATTAAATTTTAAAACCCTCTATCTACCTGCACGCCTACGCCCACGCTAGCGCAGTTGCCGCTTTGCGGATCGCAGTCGCCGAAGCTTGTGACGCTACTGGATCTTTTCGAGCGGATCGTTCCCATATGCATAGGCACCGGCATGTTACGGCGCGAGCTTCCGCCGATTTCGCTATCGCTCATACTATTAGAACTTCTCCTGCGAGAATAATCATCACGCGGAGGAGGCGGTGGCGGAGGAGGCGGTTTTATACCTCCCGGAGGTGGTGGCATGCCGCCAGGAGGTGGGGGAGGAGGCGGCATCATGCCGCCGTGCCTACCATATCCTGGCGGAGGTGGTGGTAAAGTGCCGGTTTCTGTGATCGTGATGCCATTGCCGTAATTTTCAACGCGTCTGTAAGTAGAGCCTCCGTAAACCGTGCGGGTGCGGGTCTTTTCGACCACGACTATATCGCGCTCAGGCTGCACCGGCTGCTGCACGTTAGCTCTAGGTGATATTTCAAAGCTCTTCTGCAGTTTAGCAGTATCGTAACTTGCAAAGCCGTTGATGCCCTTTAGCTCATCTGGACTTGAAATTTCGCGCTTTTGGCGGTATTGCATAAGCATATCCGCCCTACCCGCATCAAGCCCGCCGATCGTCATCAGCTCGTAGCGACTAGCTTCGTTTATGTTGATTTTCGCCGCGGCGAGGCTCACTAAAAGAGCCAAAATCACTAAATTTTTCATGTGCGCTCCTTTGTTGGAAGTCATTGAATTCTAAACCCTCACGATAAATCTTTGATTAACACGCAAGCAAAATTTTGCTACAATTGCCTATCTTATTTCAAAAGGATCAACCGATGAACGGAATTTTGCTCCTATGCGACGAACCAGCCGCCTACCAATCCGAGCTAAAAAAACTAGATAAAATTTTATCCATGAGCTTTCACAACGTTTTGCAACTTTGCATCGCTGGCGACAATGCCCTTTTTAGCAGGAGCGAGCTTGAAAAAGCGCTTGCAAACGGGCAGGATGAGCGTGTGCGAAAGGCGGCGATAGAGCGATTTACACAGATTTTAGAGCAGTGTAATTTTGTGCTGGTTCGCGGCGCAGCGGGAGCCGATATGCGCGAGTTAAATTTACAAATCGCAAAGGATCTAAATATCCCAGTTTGCGGATTTTATCCTAACGAAATTGCCGCGCGCATCGGCACGCGCTTGATCACCGCAGCAAAAGCGATAAGCTTTGCCAGCATATATGAGGATAAAATTTCATTTTCCGCGCTAGGACCTGCACAAGATAGCGCAAATTCTAAAAAATCGGAGCTTTGCGGCAAAAATTCTGCCTGCGAAAAGGGCGCAAAATTTCACGACGAAAATTCTGCTTGCCAAAGCGGCGCGATAGAGCTTGATAAAGTCGTTGCCGACAAAAGCTACTTCACGGACGCCGCAAACTCCACGCGCTGTGAAATTCTAACCCCGTTGAAATTTGAAAGCAAGCTCTACGCCAAGGCTCGCGCGAACGTTAAAACCGTCGTGCTTCCAGAAAGCGATGACGAGAGAATTCTGCGCGCGGCCGCGATTATAAAGCAAAGCGGTGCTGCGAATTTGATCCTTTTAGGGCAGCAAGATGAAGTGCAAAAAAGCGCAAGCAAGTTAGGCCTCGATTTAAGCGGCGTTAAAATTTTAGATCCGCAGACGGATGCGAGCTTAGAAAAATTTGCGCGCGATCTATATGAGCTTCGCAAAGCAAAGGGTATGAGCGAGGCGCAGGCACGCGATTTAGTGCGCGATCGCACCTACTTCGGCACGATGCTCGTGTATGAGGGGCTAGCCGATGCGATGGTAAGCGGTGCCGGCACGACTACTGCAGAGACGATTCGCCCCGCGCTTCAGATCATCAAGACAAAGCCCGGCATCGCGACCGTTAGCGGTGCGTTTATAATGTGCCTGGATACGCAGGCTCTGCTTTTTGCCGACTGCGCCGTAGCGCCGAGCCCGAGCGCGGAGTATCTGGCGGGTATCGCGATTTCAAGCGCCGCGACCGCAAAGGCATTCGAGCTTGAGCCGCGCGTGGCGATGCTAAGCTACTCCAGCGGCGATAGCGGTAGCGGTGAAAGCGTAGAATTTATCAAAACGGCGACGCAAAAAGCGCGCGAAAAGGCGCCGGAGCTTTTAATCGACGGGCCGCTGCAATTCGACGCCGCAGTCGATGCTGCAGTCGCTAAGAAAAAGATGCCGGGCTCCGCGGTTGCAGGGCATGCGAACGTATTTATCTTCCCCGATCTTAACTGCGGAAATATCTGTTACAAAGCCGTGCAGCGCACCGCGGGCGCCGTGGCGATCGGACCGATTTTACAGGGCTTAAAAAAGCCGGTAAACGATCTAAGTCGCGGCTGCAAGGTCGCCGATATCGTAAACACGATACTTATCAGCGCAATTCAAGCGGGAGAGAATTAATGGATATCCTAGTCATAAATTCCGGCTCGAGCTCGGTTAAATTTAAATTCCACGATATGCTAAATCACGCCTGCATCGCGAGTGGGCTCATCGAGGAGATCGGATCGACGCACGCAAGCGGAAGCATCAATTGCGCCAATGGACGAAGCATAAAGGTTGAAAACGAGCAAATTCCAAATCACGAAACCGCGATCGCAATCGCGATTGATCTTTTAAAACAAAGCGGAGTAATCAAAGATCTGACTCAAGTGGGCGGCATCGGGCATAGAATAGTCCAAGGTGCGGATTATTTCGACGCTCCCGCGCTCATAGATGAGGACGTAATGGCTAAAATCGCCGAGCTTGCGCCGCTTGCACCGCTACACAATCCCGCAAATTTAGCAGGCATCAAATCCTGCCTGAAGATCGCTCCTAAAATTCCAAACGTCGCGGTTTTCGATACGATCTTTCATCAAAGCATCCCGCCGTATGCGTATATGTACGCGCTGCCGTATGAATTCTACGAAAAATATAAGGTTCGCCGCTACGGCGCGCACGGCACGTCACATTGGTTCGTCTCGACGATGGGGGCTAAATTTTTGCGTAAAAAATACGAAAACTTCAATGCCATTACGCTACATCTTGGCAACGGCTCTAGCGTAAGCGCTATAGAAAACGGCAAGTGTATCGACACCTCGATGGGGCTAACGCCGCTTGAAGGCATCATCATGGGCACCAGATGCGGCTCGATCGATCCTGCGATCATCCCATACATCGAGCGCGTCGCGGGCTACAACGCGCAGGATATGGACGTCATAATGAACAAAAAAAGCGGACTTTTGGGCATCTGCGGCGCAAGCGATCTGCGAAAAGTATATGAAAAAATGGAGGATGGCGAGCCGCGCGCGAAGCTTGCGTTTGAGATGCTCGTGTACAGCGTCGTTAAGATGATCGGAGCGTATTACGCCGTGCTCGGGCGTGTGGACGCTTTGATCTTTACCGGCGGTATCGGCGAAAATGCACCCCATTTTAGACAAAATGTCTGCGAGAAGCTCGCTCATATCGGCATCGAAATCGATGCGACAAAAAACGCCAAAAATACCGGCTCGATTAGAAATTTAAGCGCGGCGGATAGCACAATCAAAACGCTCGTAATCCCTACCAACGAGGAACTTGCGATCGCCGAAGCTACGGTCGATACGATCAACAAAAACTCCGCGCAGATCGACTATCAGAAATACTCGGAATTTTAAATTCTATCTAGTGAGGTTCTGCGGTTATTTTGCGAGCAAGCAACGCCAACCTACCTTTTTCGTTAGGCAATTAAATTTTAGGCCTTGGCTGCAAGTCTACGCGAAATGAAAGGGTTTTCTTTATTTTAGAGGCTTTCTGGCTAAGACGATACGAGAAATTGCGACGCTACGCGCGGGTTTAAATTTTATTTGTCGCTTCCGATAAAGCTTAAATTCTTTCTCGAAGTGGGCGGAGCGGAAGGAGCTATACTTGCGAAGCGCCCTTTTACTTTGCTTCGGCTAGCAACCGCAAGCAGGTCTGCCGCCCAAACCCCGCTTAGATCACTGCGTATCAAAGGCGACGAGACTTTGTTTTTAAAAAAGCTTTGCTCGGTTAAATTTAATAAATTTGGTTTCAAATTTGACCGCGAAATTCCAAAGCAAGTCCTCGTCGTGAAATTTTACCGAACGATAAGGCATAAAATTTTAAAATTTAGCGCAAGCCGTGTTTTGCCGTAAAGATTTATTAAAGGAGCGAACGATGAGCGATTTGTTAAATTCACAAGGCACGCAAGAGCAAGAGGCGCCGTATCCTGATACGAAATTCACTAAATTTTTCGGGCGACTTTACGCGGCGGTTTTTGCGCTGTTTGCGATCACGGCGCTTAGCGTATTCCTGCTGCCCGAAAATATTTTAGACGTAAGCACGGCGTGCGCAGACTTCGTTAAATTTATGAAGCAGTTTTTTCCAAATATCGCCGCAATCGGCAAAATAAGCCCGCACATACAGCTTGCGGAATTTTACGTCGCAGCATTGTGGGTACCTATTTTAACGGCTTTTGTGCTAAGCTGCGTGTATTGTCCGATCGCCACATTCTTATACAAAAAAGAGCTTCCCGCCGTCAAGACGCAGCTATTTGTGATATTGCTCGCTATACCTTTCGCTTACTGGGCATTAAACAATTATTTCTACGCCGATTTTGCCGTAAACGGCATCCCGCGCAAAGTAGGCAGCGGACGGATATTTCCTACTTTTGCGAGTAGAGAAAGCCTGTTTGGTTGGCTATCGTTTTTCACAGCCACCTCGATGTTTATGAGTATGCTTGTCGCGATTTCGCTTAGCGATATAGTCCACTGGATATATCTATCGAGAAATAAAAGCTAAATTTTATAAAATCGCGGACGAATAAAATTCCGCACCAATAACTTTCAGGGTCATTTTACGAGCGCAAAGCGGACGACTGATAAAATTCCGCGCTCCGTTTTAGAACAAAAACAAGCGACGATTGAATTAAACGCTCCGGCAATTAGACCCTTTTTGCGCGGAATTTAAGCGACCAAACTACGATTAAATTTAAACCGCAAGCAGCCGCTTTTAAATTTTAAAATTTCGCTAAATTTTGAAATTTTATTCGCGCCACGTAAGACGAAAGGTCGTTATCTCGCCCGGCACGCTATCGTAGGAGATATCGAAGGAATATTTTTTGCAGACCTCGCTTACGATACTAAGTCCGATGCCAAATCCGCCCTCGCTTGAGTTAAAGCGCACGAAACGCTTAAAAATTTCGCCGCCCTTTTTACTATCGATCCCCTCGCCGCTGTTTGAGACCGCCAGCTCGCCGCGCCTTAGCCGCACATCCACGTAGCCGCCTGCGTTTGCGTATTTTACGGCGTTGCTTAGCAGATTGTCGATCAGGCGCGAAATTTCATAAATATTTGCGTTCATGCTCGCATCCGAAAGATCGGTTTTAAGGCTTAGCCTGCGCTTTTGAATAAACGGCGCGAAGTATTCGCAGCGCGAAGCGACGAGGCTTTTTAGATCGATCGAGCTAATCTCGCCCTCCTTTTTCATACCGAAAGTCAAAAACACTAGATCCTCGTAGATGCGCGAAAGCGTCTTAGCGGCAAGATCGATATTAGAGGCGCGTTTAGCGTTGTATTCTCCAAGCTCTGCGTGCCGCATCGTCTCGACGCTCATGGAGATGATACTAAGCGGGGTATTGATCTCGTGGGTGCTATCTTTGATGAAGCGATTTAGCGTGTCGATCTTATCGTAAAGCGGCTTTGTGCCTAGCCGCACCAGATAAAACGCCACGGCTAATATCACACCCAAAAGCGCTATCATCATCGCTGCGGTTTTGATACGAAGCGTTAAAATTTCGCCCTGCACGCTACTTCCAAGCAGAATGATTTTAGCCTTGGAAAAGGCATTTCGCTCCTCCATATTTTGCAGATTTTCATAAATTCCTAGCCTACCGCCACTTATAAATTCCGCTTTTAGCTTCGCTTTATCAAGCGCTCCGAGTTCACCACCGCAGCCGTAAATTTCATCAGAGTTTGGCTTAAATATACACGCACTCACGCCCTTTTCGCGCTCAAAGTCCGCTAGCGATTCCAGCCCGTCCATGCTCGCTTTCATATAGATCATCATTTTGATCTCTTTTAGCTCTTTTATCCTGTGCGAAAGTAGCGCGGCTTCGTTCATACTGTAATTTATCTTGAAAAAATATCCTAAAAATAACGCGCTTGAAATGAGATATAAAGATAGAATTTTAAGCGTTAAAGCGGTCTTTTCAGACATACAGATACCCTGCGTTGCGGCGGTTTATGATGTGCTCTTCGCCTAGGACGCGGCGTAGATTTTTGATATAAGTTCGTAGCGCTTCCTCGCTCGGAGTTTCGTCAAAAGCGTAGATCGCGGAGAAAATTTCATCCTTGCTCAAAAGCCTATTTTTATTTTGCAAAAAAAGCGCCAGCAGCTCGCGTTCTTTGTTTGAAAGCGCGACGGGCACGCCCGATCTGCGTAGCTCTTTGCTTGCAAAATAAAATTTAAACTCGTCGTCAATAGTTACAAAATCATCAAAATTATGGCTGAAGTTTCGCTTTATGAGCGAATTAACGCGCAGCAGCAGCTCTTTTAGTTCATACGGTTTTTTGAGATAGTCGTCGCAGCCGCTTTTAAAACCGACCTCAAGATCATCGAGCGTATTTAGCGACGTGGCAAATATCGCGGGGGTGCGATCGCCGCTCTTGCGCAGCTCTTTTAAAAGTGAGAATCCGTCACCTTTGGGGATTTTTACGTCAAAGATAAAAAGATCGAATTTTTGCTCATAAGCAAGATCCGCGGCGCTTTGAGCGTCGCTGCAAACGCATACGTCAAAGCCCGCGTCTTTTAGATATTCACCGATGAGATCGCAAAGCGTCTCATCGTCCTCTACGAGTAAAATTTTACTCACTACATCTCTTTTTTCATCTCTTTTTTCATTTCGCCTTTCATCTCATCCTTCATATGTTTACCCTCTTTCATAGCATCCTTGTGCATATCCTTCATATCGCCCTTCATCTCTTTCGCACTATTATGCATTGATGTATTGGCGTCCTTCATCTCATCTTTCATGCCCATGTCGGCAGCTACGGCAAAAGTGCCAGCAAATAGCGCACTAAGCGCAAACAAAGTAAGTTTTTTCATTACGTACTCCTTAAAAGAAATTAGCGGAATTATACTTCCGTAAAAGTGAAGTATGTGTGAAATTCCGAAAAAATTCAAATTTAAATTTAAACGCCTGTAATTTCAAACGCGGCGCGGCTTAAATGCGCTCGGTCGGTCGCGATCTCTGAAATTTAAATCGCCTCGCTACGGCTAGTCGAATTCTAAACGCGAATCAAAGCTAGCCAGAGCGCGCACCAACAGCGCATCGCCGAGCTTACTTTACCGCGGCGAGATAAAAATTTAAACCGCCGGCGAAACTAATTAAATTTATAATGCCACGACGAGATCGCCAAATCAAAAACGCCGAGCCAGCCTTTGAGTTCGCGACCTCGCGCGAGCTTTCAAATTCGCCATGCCGCGTAAGCCCTTAAATTTAGTGCGGCGCAAGCGCACAGGGCCCGAAATCGTACCTAGATCGTGGCGCAGCTCTTGATCTCATTCTCGCTTACGATCTCATAGATTACGCCCGCGTTTTTGATAAACTCCTCCACGCGCGCGACGTGTGCGGGCTCTACGTTGATCACGAGGCTTCCGACGACGTTTTTATCAAGCCGCTCGAGCTTGCCCCAGACGATGTTAAAATTTATCTCCAAAGCGCGCGCCATATGCGTGATCACGCTGTCAAACGCGACCGCGGGCGGGAAAAAGAGCCTGATATTCACACCGCTTGCGGGCAGCACCTCCTCCTCGCCCAAAAACTCCTTCATATTCTCATCCGGATGCAAAAACAGCGAGACGATATCGCCCGAGTTGCTCACGCGCCCGCCCTTAAGCAGGATCGCTCGCTGCGCGATGCCCTTTACGACCTCCATCTCATGCGTAACAAGCACGATCGTAATACCTAGCTCGCGATTGATGCGGCGCAGAAGCGATAAAATTTGCGCAGTGGTGTTGGGATCAAGCGCCGAGGTCGCCTCGTCGGATAGCAAAATTTTAGGGCTTAATGCAAGCGCGCGCGCAATCGCCACGCGCTGCTTCTGTCCGCCGCTAAGCTCGCTAGGATAGGCGTTTGCTTTATCTGCAAGCCCCACGAGCTCCAAAAGCTCGGCGACGCGCCGCTTCGTGTGATCCTCGGGATGGCCCCAAAACGCAAGCGGCGTGGCGACGTTTTGCGCGACGCTGCGGCGGCTCATCAGCGCGAAGTGTTGAAAAATCATACCGATATTTTTGCGCAGCTCGCGGATCTGCGCGGCACTTAGCTCTCTTACCTCCCTGCCCTCTACCTTAAGGCTTCCTTCTTGATAGTCCTCAAGCCCGTTTATGCAGCGCAGCAGCGTGCTTTTACCCGCGCCGCTGCGACCGACGATGGCAAAAATTTCGCCTTGCTTTACTTCCAGACTCACATCGTCGATCACACAGGTTTTGCCATAAAATTTCTTTAAATTTTCTATCTTTATCACTCAGATTTCCTCGTTCATAATTCCGCCGAAACGCCTCCCGAAATTTATAAAATTTCGCGCCTTAGCTCATCTGCACTCTTTGGCGAAAGAAACGCCGGAGCGATGTCAAACACGCTAAATGCGCCGCGCTCGCCCCTTTGCGCTAGGCGATACGCCGCGCGGGCATAAGCTACGAGTACGCTTGCGGTAAATTCGGGATTTGAATCTAGCTTTAGCGAAAACTCGATCAGATGCTTGTTTTCTCCATGCTCGCCCGTCGCTCCGCTTCGCAAAACGAAGCCTCCGTGAGGGATGCCGCCATGTTCTTTTTTAAGCGTCGCAAGATCTATGAAATGCACGCTCGTGTCGTAGTCGGCGAAGTAGTTTGGCATAGTTTTTATCTCTTGCTCGATGCGCGCTTTATCGGCGCTGTCCTCGGCTACGACGTAGCACTCGCGCAGGTGTTTTTCGCGCGTGCTAAGTCTCGGGTTTTCGCCCGCGCGAACTCGCTTTAAGGCGCTTTCTATCGGCACGGTGTATTGGCGCGCATCCACGACGCCCTCGATCCTGCGGATAGCGTCGGAGTGGCCTTGGCTCACGCCTTTACCCCAAAACGTATAGCTGCTGCCGTTTTCCAGCACGCTCTCGCCAAATAGTCTATTTAGCGAAAACAGCCCAGGATCCCAGCCCACGGCGATGATGCCTACGTTTCCACCCGCTTTGGCTGCGGCGTCTACCGCGGCGAAGTGCTCAGGGATTTTTGCGTGCGTATCGAAGCTATCGACGACGTTAAAGCTCTGCGCAAACTCGGGTGTCTGCGTCGGTAGATCCGTCGCACTACCGCCGCAAAGAACTAAAACGTCAAATTTGCCCTTGTGTGATAAAATTTCATCCGCGCTAAACACCGGCGCGCCGTATGTTTTTACTTCGCTTGGATTTCTGCGGCTAAAAACAGCCGAAAGCTGCAAATCCTTGCTATTTCGCGCGGCAAGCTCTACGCCGCGACCTAAATTTCCATATCCTAAAACCGCTATTTTTATTTTTTCGCTCATTTTTTATCCTTGATAAATTTTAAAATTTAGCGCGTAAAACGGCGCGCTGCCGATGAAATTTTACCTCAGTAGGAAATAATAAATCACATATAACCAACTTAAAAATCCGTGGATTATCGCCCACATTATGCTTTTATTGACTCCCCATGATAGTGCGACGGCTATGACCGTGCCTAAAGTAAATCCTCCGATACTACCCTTTGACATTTTTTCTCCTTAATTTAAAATTTTGGCTCAAATGAGCGGACTACTCGCCAAACGCCTTTAGCTCGTCGCATACTTTGGCGAATTTTTCCTGCGCGCTTTGCAGCCCTTCGCGGTTGGCTTCAACCACGGCTTGCGGAGCGGAGGCCACGAATTTCTCGTTATTTAACATACCTGAAAGCCTTGCTATCTCTTTTTCTAGCTTAGTTTTTTGCGCGTTAAGGCGCGAAATCACGCCGCTAAGATCTACCCCCTCAAGCGGAACGAAAGTTTCTAGGCTCTCGCTTACGTCGCGGGCGGAATTTGCGATATTTTGCTGCGTAAATTCCACTTCATCTACCTTTGCTAGCGTTTTGATATAGTCCGCGGCGGCGCTTAGATCGACTGCGGATTTGACGTAAGCTTTGGCTACGCGCGCATTGCCGAGCTCGATCGTCGCCTTTGCGCGGCGAATACTAACGATCGCTTCAATAAGAAGCGAAAATAGCTCCTCGATCCGCTCGTCGCGCTCGCCTGGATGTGGGTATCGCATCACCATGATAGAGCACGCATCTTGCAGCTTCGTGCCGCTTAGCTCCTGATACAGATACTCGCTTAGAAACGGCATAAACGGGCTTAGCAGCTTCATCGCTTCTTTAAAAATCATCCCCAGCTCGCCTATCGCGGCCTTGTCCGCCTTGCTAAGCTCGATGCCCCAGTCGCAAAACTCGTCCCAAAAAAACTTATAAAGCTCTGTCGCAGCGTCGTTGAAGCGGTATTCGTCTAAATTTTCCCGCACCGCGCCCACGCAGCAGTTAAAGCGCGAAAGCATATATTTGCCGAGGCTCGTTTTGATCCGCGCCACGTCCAAATCATCGAATTTAGAAGCGTTTAAAAGCAAAAATTTGCTCGCGTTATAGAGCTTATTCGTAAAATTTCGATATATCAAAAGTTTATCGTCGCTAAGGCGCAGATCGCGCCCCTGCACGCATAAAATCGTAAGCGTAAAGCGCAAAATATCGGCGCTAAATTCATCGATTTTTAACAGCGGATCGACTACGTTTTTGCTCGATTTGCTCATCTTTTTGCCGTCTTTATCCTTAACCAAGGCATGCAGATAGACGTCGCGAAACGGCAGCTCGCCCATGGCGTTTTGGCACTGAAACATCATGCGCGCGACCCAAAAAAACAAAATGTCAAAGCCCGTAATCAGCATGGTATTCGGATAAAATTCGCTCAAATCCTCCTCAAACCACTTCTCGTTTTTTAGCGCCTCGCCGTTGCCCCAGCCAAGCGTGCTGATCGGCCAAAGACCGCTTGAAAACCATGTATCGAGCACGTCAGGGTCTTGAGTAAAATTTTTGCCGCCGCATTTCGGGCAGGCATCGGGGCTCTCGCGCTCATCCGCCCACTGATGACCGCAGTCGCAGTAAAACACTGGAATTCTATGCCCCCACCACAGCTGGCGACTGATACACCAGTCCTTCAGCTCGCGCATCCAGGCGTTGAAGCTATTGATCCAGTGCTTCGGGAAAAATTCCGCCTCGCCGGAATTTACCTTAGAGATCGCCTCTTTTGCGATATCTGCGCGCACGAACCACTGCTGCGAAATGTACGGCTCGACGACGTTTTTGCAGCGGTAGCAGTAGCCGACTTGATTTTCGTAGTCCTCGATTTTTTCGATAAAGCCCAGCCTCTCAAGCTCCGCTACGATCTGATCGCGCGCGGCAAGTCGCTCTAAGCCTTGAAATTTACCGCACTGCTCGTTTAAAATTCCTTTTTCGTCAAATACCGTGATAAAGCCCAGCTCGTGGCGCTTGCCGACCTCGTAGTCGTTGGTATCGTGCGCGGGCGTGACCTTTACGGCGCCCGTTCCGAAGCTCATATCGACGTATTCATCGGCGATGATCTCTATCTCGCGGCCAATTAGCGGCAGCACGACTTTTTTGCCGATCAAATTTTTATAGCGTTCGTCCGCGGGATTTACCATTACGGCGGTGTCGCCGAAGTAGGTCTCGGGGCGCGTCGTCGCAACAACAATGTAGTTGCGGCTCGTCTCGCTCGAATCTTTGCAAGAGTTTGAATTTTGCTCGTCCGCAAAGTAATAACGCAAGTGATAAAGTTTGCCCTTGTTCTCCCTGTGCTCTACCTCCACGTCGCTTAGCGCGCCGTCGTGCGTGCACCAATTTACCATGTAGTTTCCGCGCACGATGAGCCCCGCGTCGTATAAATTTACGAAGGCTTTGCGCACGGCGTTTTTGAGCCCCTCGTCCATCGTAAAGCGCTGTCTGCTCCACGCGGGCGTGACGCCCAGGCGCTTCATCTGCTTTACGATCTGCCCGCCGCTTTGCTCCTTCCAATGCCAAACGTGCTTTAAAAACTCTTCGCGCCCGATCGTTTCTTTTTTGATCCCTTGCGCCAAAAGCTCGCGCTCGACGACATTTTGCGTCGCGATGCCTGCGTGGTCTAACCCCGGTTGCCAAAGCGTGCGGTAGCCGTCCATTCGCTTGTATCGCGTCATTATATCTTGTAGCGTAAAAGTGAGCGAGTGCCCGATATGAAGTACTCCGGTAACGTTGGGAGGGGGCATCATAATGCAAAAGTTTTTGCCTTTTTGCCGGATATCTTTATTGCCGTCGATCTCGAAATAACCGCGCTGCTCCCAAATTTTATAAAAGCTCTCCTCTACGGCTTTCGCGTCGTAAAAATCTGCCATTTTCAGCCCTTTTTTAAAATTTTAAATTTTGCGATTTTAGCGGAATTTATGTAAAGCGCTCATTAAAGCGTGCCAATTCTGCATTATACAATAAAATGTAGTATTTAAATATATATAAAAATATCGAATTTTAGAATATTTTAGATAAAATTTTAAAAAGCCATATAAAAACACTTGACATTAAAAATTCTACCTGCTATAATACCGCGAAATTTTAACCAAAAGGATTAAATATGAAGAAATTTCTTCTCGCTTCGCTTCTTAGCGCCAGCGTCGTCAGCTTCGCTCTTGCCGAAAAAATCGTAGTCGCTGCTACTCCGATACCGCATGCCGAAATTTTAGAGCAGATCAAACCCGATCTAAAAGCCCAAGGCTACGATCTTGAGGTCAAGGTTTTCAACGACTACGTAACCCCAAACCTCGCTACCGATAGCGGCGACGTGGATGCGGGATTTTTCCAACATGTGCCGTATATGGAGGAATTTAACGCTAACAAAGGCACAAAGTTAAAAGCGACCGTGGGCGTGCACTTAGAGCCGATGGGCATCTACAGCCATAAGATTAAAAATTTAAAAGATCTTAAAAACGGCGCCAAAGTTGCCGTACCAAACGATCCGACTAACGAAAGCCGCGCTCTTGATCTGCTCGTAGCCGCAGGGCTCATCGAAGTTGATCAAAGCGCCAAGCTTCGCACGCCGTTAGATGTCACGAAAAATCCTAAAAATTTAGAAATTTTAGAGCTTGAAGGCGCCGCGCTTCCACGCACCCTGGGTGATGTCGATATTGCAGTCATCAACTCAAATTTTGCTTTTAATGCAAATTTAAACCCAATCAAGGATTCGCTATTTTTAGAAAAGGCTGAGGGCAACCCTTACACAAATGTCATTAGCGTTAAAGAAGGCAACGAAAACAGCCCTAAAATCAAGGCGCTAGATAAAGCGATTCAAAGTGAGAAAGTGAAAAAATTTATCGAGACGCAATATAAAGGCGCAATCATCCCGTCGTTTTAACTCCCATATTTTAAAAAATTCGGCGCAGGATTCGCGCCGAATTTGCTGGCATTCGCTATTTTATTTACTATCTTTTTTTATAATTGCGCGAAATTTACCGAATAAAGGAAAAATAATGAAAAGAATTTTATCTTTCAGTTTTGTTGCCGCTATGGCTATATCTTCGCTTAATGCAGGCGTTTTGGCTACTGCAAAAGACGCAAATATCACTATTACGGATGAGGATGTTGCACCGTTTTTAGCTCAAGGCATGCAGCACGGCGGGCAGGAACCGACCGCCGATGAGAAGAAAAAACTAATCGACGATCTAATCAAATACAAACTTCTAATCGCAGAGGCGAAAAAATCAGGCATTGAAAACAGCGACGAATATAAGCATCAGCTAGAGCTTGCTAAAGATGGCATCGCATTTAATCTATGGCAACGCGAACAAGCTAAAGACGTAAGCATCAGCGACGAGGAAGCTAAAAAAATTTATGATGAAAATAAACAAAATTTCATGCAACCAGATTCCGTTACCGCAAGCCATATCTTAGTAGCAGACGAAAAGGCTGCTAAAAACGCGATTGCGAAGCTATCAAAAGTCAAAAAAGAGAATTTAAAAGAGGAATTTAATAAGCTAGCCAAAGAAATTTCAATCGATCCAAGTGCTAAAGAAAACGGCGGCGATCTGGGTTCTTTCGGCAAAGGTATGATGGTGCCGGAGTTTGAAAAAGCAGCGTTTGCGCTAAAAGATGGTGAGATGAGCAAAACGCCGGTAAAGACACAATTCGGATATCATGTAATCTACAAAGAAAGCAGCAAAAAGGCTGAGACTATGCCGTTTGAAAAGGTAAAAGATCTCATCAAAAATCAGCTACTTCCAAGCAAAGTAAACAAAAAAATCGATGATAAGGCTAACGAGCTATTCGGCAAACTAAACATCGAATACGCAAAATAGTTTTAATTTTAAGGCGCGAGGCTATTAAATTTATATGCAAGTTCGCTGCAGTAGCAACTTACAGGGATAAATTTTGGCCCGCGCCTTTGTTTTATATGCGTTAAATTTCGCGAAATTTTAGGCTTGCTCTTATATCACCGGATTGTTAAATTTAAAACTTATTCGCTCTGCCGATGTTAAATTTAGCGAAATTTTAAGCTCAGCTGGTTTTTACACATTAAATCAAGGAATTCAAATGCTTTCTAATATCGTAAATTTTATAGTAGAATTTGTCGCAGGTTGGGGATACCTTGGCATTTTTGTGATGATGTTTTTAGAAAGCAGCTTCTTTCCCTTCCCAAGCGAAGTAGTGATGATCCCCGCAGGCTATCTGGCCTCAAAATCGCAGATGAGCTTTGTTCTAGCATTTGTTTGTGGGCTTGGCGGTAGCATTACCGGTGCGCTGTTTAATTACTATCTATGCTACTTTTTTGGACGTAAGATTATCGCTAAATACGGCAAATACGTAGGCATCACCGAGGAGAAATTTGCAAAATTCGAAGCTTTTTTTAACCGCCATGGCGAAATTTCAACATTTAACTGCCGCTTGATCCCAGGCATTCGTCAATACATCAGCCTTCCTGCGGGTCTTGCAAAGATGAATGTCGCGCGCTTCGTGCTATTTACCGGGCTTGGAGCTGCGATTTGGACACTAATACTAATGAGCTTGGGATATTTCATCGGCGAAAACGAGGAGCTAATCAAGCAAGATCTGCATCTAATTACGATCGCTCTGTTCGCTGTCGTCATTATAATCTCGCTCCTATATGTGTATTTTATAAAACGCAAAAGATAGCTCTGCTCTAGTAAATATAAATGCAATAAAAAATTCCGCTTTTACCGCCTTTAACTTCAAATTTTTCAAATTATAATTTAAGCTAAGCAAGAATTTTTATAATTTCACTTTCATAATCTACGTGCGATACGATATTTCTATTAAAGTGTAATTATACCTTAGTAGCGAATTCCAAAATATTTTTTAAGCAAAATTCTATTTAAAGCCTTAAACAATCATACTAATTTCTAAATTTTAATTTTTCGTTACGTTTTAAGCTACTTTTAATACTAAAAGCTTTAAAATTCCATTAACAATTTCAACGAAAGGACTTATTATGGCAAAGACCAGAAAAGAACACGATTTCATCGGCGAATTAGAAATTTCCGACGATTTTTACTACGGTGTGCAGACATTTAGGGCACTAGAGAACTTCCATCTAAGCGGACGAGCGCTCAAAGACTATCCGTTTTTTATCAAGGCATTTGCACAAATCAAAAAAGCAGCTGCGCTAGCCAATAAAGAGGTCGGCGTCCTAGATGCTCAAAAAGCCGATGCGATTGCAAAAGCTTGCGACAGACTCATCGCAGGAGAATTTAGAGATCAATTCGTAGTCGATATGATCCAAGGCGGCGCCGGAACTTCGACGAATATGAATACCAACGAGGTCATTACCAATATAGCTTTGGAGAGCATGGGACATAAAAAGGGTGAATACCAATACCTCCATCCAAACGACCACACAAATTTGGGTCAAAGCACCAACGATACCTATCCTAGCTCGATCAAAGTCGCTGCTTACGCCAAGCTAACCGACTTATTAAAAGCTATGGAAAATTTGAAAAAAGAGCTTGAAGTTAAAGCCAAAGAATACAAAGATGTCATCAAAATGGGAAGGACAGAGCTTGAGGACGCCGTTCCTACTACTCTTGGAAACACTTTCAATGCTTTTGCTACCTACATCAAAACCGATATCGCGCTTATCAAAGCCGCTAGGGAGTCTATGACCTACCTAAATATGGGCGCTACGGCGATTGGTACGGGTATCAACTGCCACCCTGATTACAAAAACGTAGTCGAGAAAAAACTGGGTGAAATCACCGGCGTTAAATTTAAAGCCGCAGAGGATTTCATCGCCGCTACGCAAGACACCGCAGACTTTGTCCACGTTAGTGGAGCGCTAAAAACAGCAGCCGTCCGCCTAAGTAAAATCGCAAACGACCTACGTCTTATGAACTCCGGTCCTAGATGCGGACTAGGCGAAATCGAGCTTCCTAAGATGCAACCGGGTAGCTCCATCATGCCGGGCAAAGTAAATCCAGTCATCGCTGAGGTCGTAGGCGAGGCTTGCTATGAGGTAATCGGTAACGACGTGACTATTATGCTTTGCTCCGAGCGCGGAGAATTCGAGCTTAATGCGTTTGAGCCTGGCATCGCATATGCGTTATTTAACTCGATCGTGCTTTTAGAAAATGCGATGAATACACTAGCTGAAAAAGCTATCAAACATCTAAAAGCAAACCCTGAAGCTTGCCTAAAATCGGTGTTAAATTCCGTCGGTATCGTTACTGCATTCAATCCTTACATCGGTTACGAAAAATCCGCAAGTATCGCCAAAGAGGCACTTCAGACCGGAAAATCCGTCGGCGAAATCTGCTTAGAGCGCGGATATTTGAAAAAAGAGGAGATCGATAAGATCCTAGAGCCTAAATCTATGCTCAACCCACATATGAGCAAAAAATAGTTTCAAACTAGGTGCGGCGCGGAATTTCGTCGGTTAATTTAATAGGCGAAATTCCGCAAAGTAGAATTCTAAATAGATAAGATTGATCGTGCAGAATTCCGTAGATGCAGAATTTCATCAAGTTAGATTTAGCTTCCGTGGAGTAAAATTCCACTTGCGAAATTTTAGGATAAAATTCCGCATAGAATTCCGACCACTGAATTATAAAGATAATTCGGATTTTACCTGCTGAAATCTTTAGAATTCTGCGCGCCGTTAAAAAATTACTTTATAAGGAGTTTTGCAATGGACTTTATGGTGATATTGCAATTTATCGTTTTGCTAGGCGGCATCTACCTAGGCGTTAAGCTAGGCGGTATGGGCGTCGGTTATGCAGGCGGCTTGGGCGTTGTCGTCCTAGCCATTTTGGGCATGAAGGTCGATATGAAGGATATCCCGATTGACGTTATCCTAATTATCGCATCGGTAATCTCCGCGATTACGGCGCTGCAAGTCGCAGGCGGACTTGATTATTTGGTTCAAGTAGCATCTAAAATTTTAAGGAAAAATCCTAAGCAGATCAACTTCCTAGCGCCTATCGTTACCTATCTACTTACGATACTTGCGGGCACCGGACATACTGCGTTTTCTATGATCCCGGTTATCGTCGAGGTCGCAAAGACGCAGAACATCAAGCCTTCCGCTCCTCTTGCGCTTTCGGTCGTTTCATCTCAGGTAGCGATCACTGCGAGCCCTATTTCAGCGGCGTTCGTCGCTATGAGCGGCTTGTGCGAAAAGCTAGGCGTTAGCTATCCTAAGCTTTTGTTTATCTGCATCTCTACTACCTTCGTAGCTATGATCATCACGGCTTTCATCGTAAATAAATTCTACGATCTCGATCTTTCAAAAGACCCTGTTTACAAAGAGAGACTTTCAAAAGGTCTTGTAGCCGAGATCAAAGCCGAGGAGTATAAAGAGCCGAAGCCTTATGCGAAAAGATCGGTTGCGATATTCGCTATCGGCGTTTTGATCGTCGTTTGCTATGCGCTTGCAATCTCAAAGAGCGTCGGCTTGGTAGAAAAACCGATCCTTTCAAGAGATAGCGCGATCATCAGCTTTATGCTAACTATCGGCTTTCTTATCGCTGTTTTGTGCAAGATCGATACGGGCAAACTGCTCTCTACCAGCACTTTCCAAAGCGGTATGAATGCGTGCATCTGCGTCATCGGTATCGCATGGCTCGGTACTACTTTTGTTAACGGTCACATCGATAGCATCAAAGAGGTAGCTAAAAACGTCGTTACGCAGTATCCTTTCGTACTAGCCGTCGCGCTATACTTCTTAAGCTGCTTACTGTACTCGCAGGCTGCGACCACAAAGGTTATGATGCCTGCCGTCGCCGCCGCGCTTGGAATGACTAGCCCTGAAAATTCTGGTCAAATTTGGATCTTAGTCGCATCGTTTGCAGCCGTTTCGGGCTTGTTCGTGCTCCCTACCTATCCTACGACGCTCGGCGCGATCGCCATGGACGATACCGGAACGACTAGAGTCGGTAAATTTGTATTTAACCACTCGTTCTTCCTTCCGGGAACTATTATGGTCGCGCTTTCGGTTGCTCTAGGATTTTTAGTAGCCCCTGCGCTAATCTAAGATTAGTATTCCTTTCATTTGCGCCGAATTTTTTCGGCGCATTTTTCATCCCATTTAAAATTTTTAATACAATTTAATAGATAAAATTCTATCGATTTTGGGGCCTGCCATATTTGCTTATAAATTTAACTTCTAATCGCATGCAAAAAATTACAAGCCTGCCAGTAGTATTTGAGTGGAAGTAAAATTTCATTTGAAATTTCATATCCATATTATGCTAGATGATAAATCAAAATTTCAGCCAAAAAACATATAATGTAAGAAATTTCAAACAAGGAGAAAATATGAAAAACCTAATCATCATCGCTCATCCCGATATGGCGAGCTCGCACGCAAACAAGGCGTGGCGCGAGGTAGCCAAAAAGCAAGCGGATAAATTTGATATTCACGAAATTTACGCCGCTTATCCGAACGGCGAAATCGATGTTGCGCGCGAGCAGGAGTTACTTTTAAGCCACGATAAAATTATCATTCAGTTTCCACTTTATTGGTACAGCTATCCGCCGCTTTTAAAGCAATGGTTCGACGATGTATTCGCCTACGGCTGGGCTTACGGCAGCACCGGCGGCAAGCTAAAAGGTAAAGAATTCGCCCTAGCGATCACTATAGGCGATGAGCAAAACAACTACAAAAAAGACGGCACGATCGGATTTGGCATAGAGGAAGTTATCACGCCTTTTAAATGCGCGATGAATTTTACAGGCGCTAAGCTGCTGCCGTGCCACTTCGGCTATGGATTTTCATTTCATCCAGATAGCGAATATATCGCAAAAAGTGCAGAAAAATACGAAGAATTTTTAGCAAAATTTTAAAATTTACAAAGGCAAAAACGCCTTTTTAGTCGCGAAATTTTATTTTAAAAAGCAGCAGTTCGAGGTCGTTTCATCCCCACTGCTCGGCACGCCTCGCACCGCTGTATTTTGCGTCGCGTACGCAATCCGCGGGCATAATCCTCCGCCCTTTTGATCGTAAATTTTACTCCACCTCCCTAATGGCGCAAAATTTACGTTAAAATTTATACGAAATTGCCGTATGAAGTATGCTTTAGTGCAGTCATACAAAAATCAGTAAGCATAAAATTTTACCTAAAAATTTGCACCCGCTCACAATAATAACACTCGTCTTAAATTTCCACAAGGCGCTAAAAATCTATGCACGTTCGCCGCGGCACTATTTCAAACTCCCCGTTAAATTAATTAAACGCGTAAAGTCGCGCGTTCACTATACGCGCTACTGGACTTGTATGCGCTGTATATGAGCCCGCTAAGCTCATCCTCATCAATACTAAAACAACATTAATCATATTGCTAGAAAGCGCGTCAGCTGGCAGGTATAAAAGAGAGCTACTGCGAAAGTGGTGCAAAATGCGATACCTCCGCGCCTAGCTGCTTAGCGCTTGCTGCTCCGTGCGGCAAACCTAAGATCCAAAAAGAGATTTAAAGTAAAGTAGCGCCTGCCACCCTACGCGCGTGCAGATAGCTTAAAGCTGCCACAAAAGTTTGCGCCCACTTCGCCACTGAGCGCAATTTGCCTATTGCGCGGCTATTAATACTTTCAGATTTTAACTTGTTCGCTTTTACTTTTCGTCTTTTAAATGCCTGCATGCAGCTAGCTGCAAAGACGTATTTGCTGGATATGCCTGTAGCTCGCCCCTCATGCCCTTGATAAAAATCCGCCGTAATTTATGCAGATATTTGAAGTAGGATCCGTTTTGAGGCGATTTTTCATACGAAGCCTAAAAGCGCTACGCCGATACTGATGCGCACCATTTTTTGCTCTGCGCGCGCTGCCTGCGTCGCTGCGGTCACAATTTTTCTGATACGACATTTAAAGACAACCTATCGCTAAAACTACTGAAAAGCTTTTAACCTTGTTTTTTCTGCTTTAGAATTTAGTCTCAATCAGTTCTTTGCTAATAAACCGACAGAATTTCCATGCTTTGATATAACCCATCCACGTGAAATTTAGCTAAATTTATTTGGATTCCTAAAGACATAGCAACTTACATCGCACCCACATTTCAGATCAATTCGAAATTTCGCCGCCACACTGCAAAGAGTTAAATTCTATCGAGCAAATTTATTAAAAATTTTAAAAGTATCAGAAGTAGTAATAGATGATTAATGCTTTTCTATATAGATACCGCCGCCAAATTTTAATAAAAAGATACCCATTAAATTACGCTCTTTAAATTAGCCAGTAAAAGCTTAAATTTCAAGGTTTCCTACGCAAATAGGGTCCAAAACACTTCATTAAACGGCGCAAAAGCCGCTTTAATTTCACTCTGCGACGCGATTTACCCAGATCAAAAACTCGTCGCTCGGGTTTTCGTCGTCCAAATGCGCGGGCGTGACGAGCTCAAGCGCGGTTTGCGGGATCGTAGTTTTAAACGTATCCTTGAGCCACTGCTGGAATTTTACGTTTGGATGCACGATAAAATCGTCCTTCTCGCTGTTTGGCGGCGCGCTAAAATCCTCATCCCAGCAGATTTCATCGTATCCGATCGCGAGCAATCGCAAAAAATCTAGTCCGCTATAAGCCAAAACGCAGGTCATGCTCGAACCCGAGCCGGAGCCCATGTGCACGATCTTCGTCTCGCCCGCATCATCCAGCCACAGCGCGCACATCGAGCCCTCCGAGCCGCTGCCTGCGAATACGCAAAGCCGCTGCTTGATCTCCGCGGCAAGCTCGCGATCCTCGCCGTAAAACCAATACTTTAGCTCCTCGTCACGATTTTTCGGCTCATCCGTGAAAAATACAATGTCCGTGCCGCCCTCGCGCTCATCATCGCTCCAGCTCTGCTGCAGCCGATCTTGCGGGTAGAGATAGCCGCGTCTGCGCCCGCCCGCATCGTCATAAAAGCCGTTTGCCTCGATCCACGCATAAAGCGTCTCAAGCTCGCTTGGCACGCGCATACCCTGCGGTAGCGCCTCGCACAGCTGCGCTAACAATAAATTTTCCACGATCACTCCTTTTGCTAAATTTGCCGCTCGAATTTTACTCTGTTTCGGCTAAAATTACGGATATTTTTCTAATATCTGCGACGTTTTACGCACCCCGTCGCCGCAAGCACAAATCGGGCTCTTAAAATTAGCCGATTTGATTGCGATACGCACGCGACGGCGATATGAGCGCATATTTGAAAAAGGTATGAGAATTTTAAGTAGAAAAATGCGTAAAATTTTTACGACTTAAATTTTACTATTTTAAGGCCTCTTTGTTTTTGCAGAAATTTGCGGTTTTAAATTTAACTCGCCGCAAAGAGTAAAATTTTAGTGATACCTATAAATTTAAAATTTCTCGCGCCTTTTGTTTGCAAGCCTTAAATTTTTGCTCAAACTCTGCGCGTCTTTGCAGCTTGGTTTTCGCCCCTATTTTGGTGCATCCCGAGCCTCGCCCCAGAAAATATACATAGCCCATATTCTAAAATTTCGTTATAAACGGCATTTTGTCATTATTAAATTTACAAATTTTGCCGCCGTCTGATAGGACAGCGTGAAATTTCGTCTAAATTCCAAGCTCGGCTCTTACTAGCGCTTCGTTTTGCGGCGTCAAAAAGCCCGCGATATCCTGCCACATGGAGTGAAAGCCGTATCCGCCCTCTATCATCTCGCTGCGTGCGGCGTCCAGGCTCCAGCCCTGATAGATCACACGGTACATCGCCACCACAAGCCCCGTGCGATCGGCTCCGTGATAGCAGTGCACGAGCACGGCGCCCTCCTTTTGGCGCTCGCGAATAGTGCGCAAGACGTCCGCTATCTGCGCGGGCTTTATCTACCAGCTTTGAAGCGGCTTGTTCGCGAGCCAAAATTGATCCCCAAATGCCCTTCTATCGCCGCCTCTGCTAAAATGACGCAGATTTACGATGCTTTTGATACCAAGCTCGTGCAGCTTTGCGGCGTAGCTTCTATCAAGCTGAGCGCTGCGAAATAGCAGCTCGTCCACGCGGTAGAAATTTTTCGCTTCGTCGATGAGGGTTACTTTTTGCGATGAGTTTGGGTTTGTGCCGCGTGCTGCGGTACCTGCGTTTTCAAATCGCGCGTTTTGAAATTTAGCGTCTTTTGCGTCCGCGAGATTTTGTTCCGCGCCGCTCGTTTCTTTAAAATTTATAGAATTTGCTTCTATCGCGAGCTCGGCGTTTATGCCGGTTGCAAAGAAAAATACGACCGATAACGCAAGGGGTTTAAATTTCAAATTTCATCCTTTAAATTTGGCTAAATTTTATGATTTTTGTAAAATTTAACGCCAGACGGGTCAAATGCAAAATAGCAAGCGCGCCTAAATTTAACGTAAAATTTGAGCGTCAAATCCGCCAAAATCGCCGCTAAATTTTGCCGCAAGGCCGCAAACCGCGCCGTTAAGATCAAAATTTCGTTTCAAATTTCCCCGTTCCCGCCCTGGGTATCGCTAGATCAGTACGCGGTAGTTACATTGCGTAGTTACATTGCTCTTGTAAATTTACTGAAAATAAATCGTAAAAGGGGTGCGCCGTTTCCGCGAGCGCTGCCATAAACCTGCTTCGCAGGTGAGTTTCGTACTCGCCTCTTGCGATACTTACCCGAAATTTTTCTAAATTTTACGTTTTTAGCTTTCGATCAGATCGGTTTGCCAATTCGCGCCTTGCAGCGTCGTGTCGAGCTGCCTGATCTGCTTTGCTAGCTCGTCCGTCTGCTTTTGCAGCGCCGCGACGTCGACCGTGCTTAAAATTTTAATCTCGCTGCGCGAATAAACGTCCACCTTTTGCGCGGCAGCTTGCGCGAAAGTCCGTAGCGCGCCCGCTTTTAGCGTGAGTATGTCGCGCTTGGCGATCAGCTCGGTTAGGCTTTTGCCGTCCGCTTTTGCGGTGCAGTTGGTTAAATTTATCCGAACTATCAGGCTCTCAAGCTCGCTCGTAAGCGCGTCTAGCTCGGCTAGCAGCGCCTTTGGTTCTTCGCTAGGCTTTTCGCCCTCTTGCACCTTTGCGTTGTCCGCGAGCCTTGATTTTAGCTGCTCGATGCGTTTTTGTATGTCGGCGCGCAGTATCAGCGCCTCGGCCAGTTTCATTTTCGTCCTTTTTAAAATTTATTTGCCGCCACCAAGCTGTCTATCCCGGCCGTAATGCGGCGAATACGGGCCGTAGAGCAAGCATTTGTTGCAGTTTTGGCCCAGCAGCATCGCATCTGCGCTCGCGGAGAGCTTGTATCCCGCGTCGGAGACGGTATCGCCGATCTGCTTGATGACCGCGGAGATCAGCATGCCTACAAGATCGCTACTGCCTCTGCTTGAGTCGTCGCTTACCTGCGCCGAGCCCTCCCAGAGCGTCGCGCCGCTTCGCAGATCCACGAGCTTGGCATTGACCGCCACGACGCTTACGCTATTTAGCAGCATATACGAAGTGCCGTATTTGACGACGTCCAGATACAGCACGGCGTCTGCGCCGAAAATTTGTCTTAGCTTGTGCGCGGAGACGTTTTGGATCTCGCTCGCTTCGTAAATTCCGTTATTTTTGAAGGTCTCATGCACGAGCGCGGGCGAAAATACGTAATAACCCGCCTCGCTTAGCGGATAGATCGCGTTGGCAAGCACGGCAGCGCCTGCATCCACTTCGGTAGTTTCGTTTGTCGGCATCAGCACCAAAATCGATCGCGGCTTAGCCTGCTGAAGCGCCGAATAGTCGTAAATTTCAGGCTCGCTTAGAGCGCACGCGTTAAAAAACAGCGCCACGAATACGCTAAAAATAGCTATTTGAGCTTTATTTTTCATTTTTTAGCCTTTTTATTCGTTTTGCCGCCCTGCTTCGAGGCAGCTTTGCCTTGCTTTGCAGAGGCTGTTTTGGCGGCTTCGCGTCCGCTTGATCCTTGGACTTTATCAGCGCCCAGCTTGGTCGCAGTCTCAGCTTTTTTAAGCGCGGCAGGGTTTGTAACGAAGGTCAAAAACGGCTTTGATTCAGGGAAGGCCTGAGCTTCTTTTTCAAAGCTCTCCCTCGCCCTCGCGCCGTTGCCCGCGCTTAAATATAAAAGTCCCAGATGCGAATAAAGTCCCGGCGGGACTTTAAGCCCCTTTTCGTATGCCTTTTGGATGGATTTTTCAAGCGCTTCGATCTGCTCGCCTACGTCGCCTTCCTGCTTTAGATATTGATAGGTCGAGTCCGTGTAGCTGCCGTCCCAGTAATAAATTTGATTCCGCGTCCCGCCGCCGCAGCCGCAAAAGATCACGGTCGCAGCGGCAAGCGCAAAAACGCTACCTGCTTTCAAATTTTATCCTTATCTCACTTTAAACGCGCCGTTTTCAAGGCCGTTTACGAGATTATTGACCGCTTCGATGATCGCTAGGCTTAACACCTTGCCGTTTAGCGTCGAATCATAGCCCGCAGTGCCGCCGAAACCTAGCACTTCGCGGTTTGATAGCTCATACTCGCCCGCGCCCTGAGTCGAAAAGACCACCTCGGACGTTCTAACATCAACAATATTTAAATTTACTTTAGAATACGCGGTTTGGGTCTTTCCTTTGCCTAAAATTCCAAACAGCTGATGATCTCCGGTCGTCTTGCGGCCAAACTCCGTCACGTCGCCGGTGATAACATATCTGGCGCCTTTTAAGTTTTGTGCGCTTTTGGAGATTGCGCTTTCCTCTTTGATGGCGCGCATATTCGTGCGATCAAGCACCGAGAAGCGTCCGCTTTGCTGTAAATTTGAAATAAGGATCGTCTGCGCTTGGTTGCCCAGTCTGTCCTCGCCGTCGGAGAACACCCCGTTGTTGTAAGAGGATTGGTTGTTAAAGCGTCCTACCGACACGGCTATCCGCTCGCCCGAGTAATTGGTATTTAGACTCGCTACCGTAGGGGTTTGCACTACGCGAGAGCTTTCTTTCGCGCATCCGCTAAATAGCGCCAGCACCGAAGCCGCAATAACGGCAACCGATATGGTTTTTTTGAAATTCATTCTTTACTCCTTGAAAAAATTTACGTATAATATCTCATTGTTTCTTAAAATTTTATGTATAAATTTAAGCGCATAAATTTATCAAAACGGGAGCGATGATGCTTAATATTTTACTGGTCGAAGACGACGAGGCCTTAAGCTCGGCGATAAGAGAAAAGCTGCTTGATGAGGGCTTTAGCGTAAGTTGCGCCTTCGATGGCAAGCAGGCGACAGAGGCGCTGGATGAGGCGCACTTCGATCTGATCATCTCGGACGTGATGATGCCTAAGATGGACGGTTTTGAGCTTAGTAGATACGTTAGGCGCGACGGCAAGAGCCAGCCGATACTGATTATAACGGCAAAAAGCGAGATCGAGGATATGCAGACGGGCTTTAAAAGCGGCGCGGACGATTATATGAGCAAGCCGATAAATTTAAAAGAGCTCGTGCTGCGCGTGCATGCGCTGCTAAGGCGAGCTAAAATCGCGAACGAAAAGCGGCTTCTCATCGGCGAAAGCGAGCTTGACTACGATACGCTCAGCGTCCGCTCCGAGGGCGAGCGGATAAGCCTAGCGCCGAAGGAATTTCGTCTTTTGTTTCTACTGCTAAGCTACGCGGGTAGAATTTTTACAAGGTTTGAGATAATGAGCGAAATTTGGGGCTATGAGACGGACAGCGACGAGCGCGTAGTCGATACGCACATCAAAAAGCTACGAGCAAAATTTGAAAACTCCAAGGACTTTGAGATAATCACCGTGCGCGGGCTCGGCTACAAAGCCGTAAAAAAGGAGCGAGCATGAAAAAATACCTCATCAGCCTCAAAAGCTTCATCGCGTTCTACTCTTCGCTCGCATTCGGCGTGATAAATTTCATCGTCTGCTTTGCGGTTTGCATGCTTTTTTACATAGGTATCGGCGGCAAGATCGGCGGGTTTTGGGACGGAGTGGCGCTGTGCGCGATCATCTGTCTAATCACGATGGCGCTAAATTTTACCCTGCTTTACTTCGGACTTAAAATTTTATTCCGCCCGATCAAGCGGCTACTAGACGCGATCACCGCAATCGCAAACGGCGATTTTGAGGCGCGTGCCGAGCGCAAGATACACAGGTACCGCACTGATTACCTCTATATGCACGAGCTGGACGAGCTTGTGGTAAACGTCAATAAAATGGCGCAGAAGCTGCAAAAGCACGAGCAGCTGCAAAAGGAGTTCGTCTCAAACGTCTCGCACGAGATGAAAACGCCGATCTCCTCGATCGCCGCGTTAAGCGAGATGATAGAGGGCGGCGTGAGCGAGGAGCGCGCGGTGCGATACGCAGCCTCCATCGGCGCGGAAGCAAACCGCCTCAGCAAGCTCTGCACCGACATGCTAAAGCTAACGAGACTTGATAGCGGCACGGCGGTGCGCCTAGATGAGGCGGTACGTATCGACGAGCAGCTTAGGCAATGCATCATATCGCTGAGCCAAAGCTACGAAGGGCACGAGTTTGAGCTAGATTTATCGCCGCTTAGCGTGCGATCAAACGCGGGGCTGCTAAATCAAATTTGGCGAAATTTGATCGAAAACGCGCTTAAGTACTCGCAGCCGAGCGGTAAAATTTTCATCCGTTGTCGCGCTTGCGATGGCTTTGCGCAGGTGATCGTAAAAGACGAAGGCATCGGCATCGCGCGCGAAAAGCTGGATAAAATTTTTGACCGATTTTATCAGTGCGAGGAATCGCACAAAGAGCTTGGCAGCGGGCTTGGGCTCAGCATCGTACGCACGGCGGCGGGTCTTTTAGGCGGACAGATCGAATATGAAAGCGAACCCGGCATCGGAACCGAGGCGCGCGTTAAAATTCCGCTTTAAATTTCAGATCAAGACGGCGCGGATGAGCCGCGTCTTGCAATTCGTGGCTCGCCGTAAAATTTCGCCCCACAGGCGAAGTCGCGCCGATGCAAGCTTTGATGATACAAGCTTTGACGATATAAAAAAGCGCGGGCGTGTCGCGCGCCACATTCACATAAAATTCCGCTTTAAATTTATATCGATTTGCCGCGGACGCCTCGCGCGCCGCGACGAGGTCGGAATTCTGCTTTAATTTACCGCACGCTGCGACTTTGCTGCCCTTTACTACTTTGCCGCGCATTACGGCGGGCGGTAGGCTCGCTTAAATTTGCCGCGCCTTAACGCAGACGGCCGAATTTTGCCTGAAATCTACCGCCGCTCGCTCGCGCTTTGCAACGGACGGAGAAATTTTGTCCTAAATTGCAAAAGACACATTAAGAACACAATCTTCTTATATAATCCCGCTCATAGATCGATCGGGTACGCCCCTAGCAGCCCGAGCCGAGCAATAAATAAAATTAAAAACAAAGGAGAAGCGATGAGTAAGGCCGTACTTCACTCGGTGCTAGCGATAGAAGCCATTTTATGGGGGCTTTTATCGGCTGTGATTATAGGTGCGTAAATTTTACGCTTTGAGCTAGGCGATCCGCCGAAATAATTTATAAAATTTACGAAATTTGCGCCCTACTTCGCATCCGCTGCAAAAAGGGGCGCACCCTCGCTAACGATAAATCAAAATTTAATCCACCCGCCGCCTGCTGCACAAACCCTGCCGCGTGCAAATCCATACCGCAGACAAGCCGCCTGCGTGCAAACATCGCTGTGCGCAAACCCGCCGCCGCAAACTATAAAGATCGATAAAATTTTAAATGCTACGAGCGGACGACGAGCTAGTTGATGCCCCATTCATCCGCGCCTTTTGTAATATGTGCTCGCCCGCAAACAGCTTGCGATAGGAAATGATTTGAACGGTGCGCATTTCAAAATACGCGACCTATTCCAAGCGCGCAAATTTACGCCTTTGCCGCTAAGCGATTTTTAAAAGCTCTCAAGCTAAAATTTATCCCGATTTGAGATCAAATTTAAACTCAACCCAGACGGCGAAAATTTCACAAAAGACGCCGCAAGCGGCGAAATTCCAAAGGAGCCTAGCGTGAAAAGATTGATAAATTTCCTCGAGCACATTTGCGCAGATTTGCTTGCAGGCAGAGCGCTGCTGCATCCGATCCTTCTTACGGTCGCATTTTTAGCGGCAAAATTCGGCACGCTATATATCATAGATGAAAAAATTTTAGAAAGCGGCTATGATTTGGGGATATTTGGAGAATTTGCTTATTACATATTTTTCGATTTTGTCGCAGGCGCCTATTTTATAGCTCTTTGCGCGCATATAATCTATGCTTCGCCCGAAGTCAAATCGCTTAAAATTTTACGCAAAATTTTACTCGCGGCAATCTTGGCGTCTTGCGCGCTGGGTTATTTTGCTTCGGACGTAAACTACCAAAAGCTAGGCGTCCTTGAAGCCTTTTTAATTGCCTCGCTAATTTGCATTTGCATCTATTTGGTCGCAACCGAAATATCAAACGACCGCTCAAACGCGGTATTTTGGGGTTTTGCTTATGTTCTTAACTACATAGGTGCCTTATTCGTAATATTTCATGCGCAAGCCGCCGACGTCGTAGCCGTCATTTTAATAATCCTCTGCCCGCTTGCGTGGGCGTTTTATTTCAAATACGAATTTCAAAAATCGCTCGCGAAAGACGCCGCAAGCGGTGGTGAAATTTTAAATAATGCAAACGGCGATGAAATTTCAGAAAGAAAAGCGCGAGCGGAGAGTTAAATTTATAAAATTTCACCGCAAAGGGCTGAATTTATAAAATTTCGCCGGGGTCAAATTTTAAAATTTCCCGCGCGACACTTTTATTCATTTATATCCTCGATCACGGCCTCTACGAAACGGGCCGTATCAATTAGCCTAAAACCCCATATTTTGGGATCTGCCGTGATTTTATTATAAAAATCTTCCAATTCTTTCGCGGGAGATAATTCGCCCAATTTAAACGGGGCAAATTTTACTTTGCCAATCTTTTTTAGATGAGGCAGCAGCTCCTTTAAATCCTTATGATTAAACCAGCGGTCCGCTCTAAGGAAGCCGCCGTTTTTCGAACCTGCGATCTTGCTTTTTAAAAAATCATCCATACTAGGCGGCTCTTTTTGCAGCAATCTAGTGCAGGCTAGGTGGTACTCGAGCTTCCTGGGCGTTTGATCTACCGCCGAGACAAAGCAAACGCCGTATCCCTGCTGCATCCGGATAGACAAAACGTCGCCCTCCTCGAAATATGGCGTTTTTTGCTTCGAAATTTTGGGCCGTTTAAGCGGTCTAGGGTTTTCGCTTTTTAGCTGAAGCGCTAATTTATCAAGCGCTTTTTGGTGGCTCTTTTGAGATTTTTCAAAGACCTTGTTCCACATCTGGCTTGCGCCGCCTTTTATGATAGCAAGGGCTTTTTCGCGGATTTCGTCATTTAAAAAGCCGATCTTCCAAAGCGAATACGCCAAGGCCGTCCAATAAATCTCACTATAAAGCTCATCGGTGCAGAAATTCTCCGCCTGCGCCAAAACATCTCGCAGTATCGTTTCAACATCTTCGCCGTCTTTGTAGCGCTCGGTGATAGTCAAATATATATCGTATCCATCGTCGCTATCGATAATTTTCACCCCGTCTATCGCCATTTTGTCTCCTTTATTTTGATCTTTTCTCTGCCGATTTCGCTGAGCCGAATTTTATCAAAATTTGAGCACCTGAAAGACAAATCGCCATAAAGACAAGCCTTAAAATCGCAAAATTTAACCCGAAATTTCCTTCTGCCAGTTTTTACCCCACACGGCATATGCCGCGCTCTCTTTCTCATACTCGCTCAGTCCCGAGATCGCGCGCGCAAACAGAGCTTTGTTCGCAGGCTCGCTCATTAGCGCCTTTAAGCTTTTGTAAATTTTATCCTCTTGATATGACAGCAGCCCCGCTACGATCACCTCTAAACTGCGCTCGCTAATGCCGTAGCGATCGATAAATGCCTCGATAAATTTTATATGCGCGCTCTGATGTTCGGCATCCACCGTCTCAAAGTAGCGCCGCGTGAGACCAAAGTATTTTTCGCTCTTTAGCGCAAGGCCGAAAACCGCGTAGCTGCCGCTCATCAGGCACTTTTCGCCGTCCGTGTCGGCATAGAACTCAAACTTGTGCTTTAACGCCTCGTTCGCGTAAAGCTCAAGCTCCCCGTCCAGCCCATGCGCGAGCGTGGCGGCGAAAAAGCGGTGCGTCTGCGTGGGCGCAAGGCCTTTGATCGGCAGATAAGTTTTCTGCGCTTTGGAGCTAAGCTTTACGGCGTAGCTTGCCGCAAAGCCCGCTTGTAGCAGCTTTATGATGAAATTTAGCGCCTTTTTATACGCGCTCGCCGTTTCGTTTTTGATTTTTACTCGAACCTGCGCGAAAACGTCGTTTGCCAAGCACTCTACGTCTGCGTCTTTAAATTTTACTAACTCTTCGCCAAACTCGCCCGTGCCGTGATCCAGATAGCTTTGCGCCTGAGCTGAGCCGAAAATCTTCGCCGCGCACTCCAAATCCTTGCGCGCAAGATTCACATCCCAGCTATAGCGCTTAAATTTGATATTCCAAAACGCCGCCCGCACGAAAAACGCAAGCTCGCCCGCGTCCACGTTTTGCCGCGTAAAATCCTTTTTAAGCTCGTAATCTTTACTCCAGCCGTCATCATTAATATCGTAAAATTTTGGCAGGAATTTCTCCTCTTTCCAGCGCCGCAGATTATTCTCTAACGCGATGATAAAATCCCCCAAAAGCCACCTGTTCTTGGCGTCCTGTACCGCGGCGATAACCCGCTCAAGCAGCGCCGCAAGCGCCGTTTCGTCGTAATCCATAAGCGAAAGATCGAAAATGCGGTCCATAAACACGAAAATCTCGCGGTCGTCTTTGATCTTTTTATCGCGGCGGATGATGATCTCGTCTATATAATCATCCATTTTGCGCTTTAGCTCGGCTTTTCGCGCAGTGTTTTCAAAGTAAAATTTATGCTCGCAGCTGCGCTGTGCCAAGCTCCCGCTCGCACCTTCAAATTTGACCGCCAGATCCAGCTTATACGCAAAAAACGGCAGATTTGCTTCGGCCAAAAACTCCTCCTCCGCGCTCTTTGCGATAAGCGGGACGACGGCCTCAAACTCCTCGCGCTCTAGCTCGTCTATCTCGGGTGCATCGGCTCTAAAGCTGTCCGCGCCGAAGTCGTGAAGGTAGAGCCTGATGCGTGATCCGCGGCACTCCACGCCCAAAAAATCAAAATATCCCTCCTGTACCAGACAGCCAGAATACGGCGCCTCGCCCTTGTACTGCGAGCCAAGTTTGCTAGCGATCAGGCGCTTTAGCGAGTCCGAAATTTTGCCCGCTAGCGAAATTTGAGCTTCGTTCATTGACGATCCTTTAAATTTGAGATAAATTTAGCGGCAAAGCGCCGCGACTAAATTTAGATATAAATTTTAGCTTCGATTCGGCAAGCACGCCTAGCTGAAAGCCAAAAATTTCCTAACCGTTATACAAAGTATCGTGACGATAAGTGCGATCATCCAACGCTTTTGAGCTTTTTTACCGATCTTGTGCGAGGTTTTGACGCCCGTGCAAACGCCCGCTAGCAAGCCGACGCCGAGTAACGCGCCGATCTTGTAGTACACGAGCCCGTGCGCGGAAAGGCTCAGAAAGCCCGCACTTGAGGAAAATATCACGAAAAACAGCCCCGTGCTGACGGCCTTTTTGATGTCGTAGTTTAAAAAGCTGATCAAAATAGGCATCACGAATACCGCGCCGCCGATACCCACGCTGATCGCCACGGCGCCGACGAACAGCCCCACGATAAAGAGCAAAATTTTAGATTCGTTGGCCTCGCCCATGGGCTCGGTCGGGGTTTTGAATAGTTTGATTAAATTTATGATCTGCACTAAAATGAGCGTGCCAAGTAGAAATTTTGAGGAGAAATAGCTTACGATAAAGCCGCTGCTAAGCGCGCCGCAAAAGCCCCCGAGCCCCAGCACCAGCGCCGGCGCGACGTCGAGCATTTTGCTTTTAAAATTTACGAACGAGCCAAAAATCGAGCTAAAGATCATCTGCATGATGCTGATGCCGATGGCGTACTTGACGTCGTAGCCGAAGAGCATCATCACGGGCACCACGACCGTGCCGCCGCCGATGCCGAAAAATCCGCTGATAAAGCCTACGCAGGCGCCGATTAAAATGTATTCAAAAAACATCCGTATTCCTTATTTCAGCCCCTTTGGTCTCGCCGAATTCCGCTTTTGCGGCTCGTCATTAAAATTTACCACTTGCAAGCCTTTAAATTTAAGCGAGAATTTAGCAAATTTAAGCCTTATAGCCGTTTTGCTTCGCGCATCCATTCTCGGTAGCGCTCGCGCGAAATTTTTATATTTTCATATCGCAAGGTGTCCGCGCGAAAGCATTTTAGGCTCAGTTCATTACCCTCAAAGCCCGCAAAATCAGCCTGCTCGTAGATGTCGTAACCGCCCTGCATGCAGTCTAAAACGTCTGCATATTTCTGCTCTTCGCTCATCGGCTCGGCAAAGCTTACCAAATGCACGCCGTTTGGAGCGCCCCAGTAGCAACCGCTCACGGCCAGCGCGTCCCAATCCCGCAGATAGTGCACGCCGTCCCAAATGAAGCTCTCCTTGCCGTCTAGCCAGGCGTCCGGCACGAAGCGCATGATCTGCGCTGAGGCTAGATCAAGCACGCTGTAGCCGTATAGATCCTGGCGAAAGACGAGGTAAAATTTGCCGTCTGCGTGGCGGATCAGGCTAAAAAATTCTGCCCGATCGTCTATACAGCGCCAGCTTTTTATCTGCGTTTTGTGAGTATCAAACAGCGTGTATTCGCCGCCGCCAAAGCTTGCCGCGCCGAGCCTATATGCGTCCTTTACGATCTCATATCCGCCACCTAAATTTATCGTTTGGCGCTGAGTAAAATTTTGCTCCTCAAAAAGAGTTTCCGCCTGTTTAATGCGCGCTTTATACTGCGCGGAATTTACGGCGTTTGCCATCGTGCGCTCCTTAAAATTTTATGCGGATGGGTTAAATTTTGCGCTGCTCAAACGGCTCGCGCTTCTTGAATTTCATGCGAACCGAATAAATTTAGCCTCGCTAGGCGGCGGAATTTGACCGCTAGGCGGCAGAGCTCAAGTATTCGGCGGCAACCTACAACTACTAAGTGCAATTCGCGTAAACGCTATGCACCCGCGCCTAAATTTTGAATCTCGCTTTGCGAATTTTTTAAAATTTACCCGCAGTTTCGGCGCTATGCAAATACTTGTGATACTGCGCCGCCTTTAAACGCTCGAGAGAGTTTGAAATTTTACTGGCGTTTGAAATTCTATAGCATTTAAATTTCACGATATTCAAAATTCCACGGCATTTTAAAATTTCACGACGTTTTAAATTCCAGCGAAATTCGAAATTTCGCAAGTATTTGAAATTTCGCAACCTTTAAAATTCACTAGCGCCTTAAATTTATCCAATGCGGACAGCCAAACCGCCCGGACGGGCAGACCGCTCAAATTTGCTCGCCCGCGCTGTGCCGCTAGCTATCACTCAAAATTTACTCCCCAGAATTTTGCTCCTATCAAGAGCGCAATAATCTCGCCACCAGCTATTACTCAATTTTACTCTTGCCCGCAGCGCGGCTAGCGTATAAATTTAAAATTTTACTCGCCCGAGGCGCCGCAAATATTACTCGGATTTATTCCCCTCCTTGGCGCCTGAAATTTTATCCAGCACCTTTTTACCGACCTCGCTTTGATTTAGCGCTTCAAGCATCGCGGCTAGCTGCGTGCCGCCCTTGGCGCTTAAAATTTCGCCGAATTTACCCATCCCCTCGCCCACACTGCCTTCGTTTGCGATGATCTTAAGATCCGCCGCGCTTAGCGCCTTGGCCTGCTCTAGGCCGATGTCGCGGTTCGCTTCGATCTGTTTGATCGAAATGAGATAGGTCTGATAGCCCTGATTTTCGCCGATCTCGCGCGCGAGCTCGATCTGTGCGTTTACGGGCGCAAGCTCCTTCAGTCTAAGCGCTTCGGCCTCTGCAGAGCCTATCTTTAGCGTACCCTGCGCTTCTTTATCCTTCATCTCCAAAAGCGCCGCGGCGGCGAGAAACTGCTTCTCTTTATCACCCTGCGCTACTAAAATTTGATTTTCCTTGATCGCTTCGGCGTCGCGGATTTTGGCGTTTTTGCGCGCTTCGGCGTCGATCTCGATCTTGCGCTGCTCCTGCTCGGCTTTTACGATCTCCACCTGCTTTTTGATCTCGGCTTGTTTGACGTCGTTTACCCGCACGACCTCCATCGCTTTTTCCTGCGTGATCTTTTGCTGATCCTTGATGAGCTGCTCGGCCTGCTCCTTTGAGATCGCGACCTCTCGCTCGTTTTCGACGGTTTTAAGGCCTACCATCTTATTGGCTTCCTGCTGGCGCACTTCGGTCGCCTGCGCGGCTTCGATCTCGGCGATCTGAGCAAGCTTGGTGTTATTTGCGACCTCGACGCGGCTTTCCTTTTCGATCTGGGATTTTTTCTTCTCCATGATGTTTAAGATGACCTTGCTGCCGCTGCTATCTCGGATATCCATCAACTCGATGTTTTTGACGGGCTCGATACCCCAGTTTTGCAGCTGCGTCTTTACCGCCTTGGTAAAATCATCCCCAAGCTCGGAACGGATCTGTAAGATGTCCTCAAGCACGCGGCTCGAAAGGATCGAACGGATCGAGCCTTGAATGATATTTCTAAGCTGATTGTTAAGATCCTCAAAATTATTGACGCGTTGCGCGGCCAAATTTGAATCCATAATCCTAAAAAACGCCGTTATATCGACGACGAAAGGAAGTCTGCCCAGATCATACGCCTCGTAATCCTCGATCTTGATACTAAAAACAGAGACCGGCAAAACGATCTTCGTAACGCCCAGCACCGGCACCCAGCTTGGGAATTCATAGTAGCTATTGCCGTTACCGGTATCTTTGCCGTAGCTCGTCGTCTTGCGCGCGCTTTGGACGATATGTACTTCATTCGTCTCCACTATGCGCCTGAAAAACAGCGGCACGATGATAAAAAGCGCGATTAAAACCCCGACGGCGGCGCCTATCAAATATAAAATTTCACCCATTTTCTCTCCTTTAAAAATGCTAAATTTAAAATGGATTATATAAAAATTTACTTTGAAAAATAATAAATAATCGCGGTGGCAGCGGTTAAAATTTACGCAATTTTAATGAGGTTTTTTGTAATATCGCAGCGTATATTTCAATGCCCTTTAGGAGGAAAAATGAAAAAATTTTTACTACTGCTTTTTGCAAGCGCGCTTTTTGCAAGCGCGGCAGAGCTTAGAACTATCAAGGATATGGACGGAACCGAGGTCAAAATCCCCGCAAAAGTTGAGCGCATCGCGGCACTCTGGCACTCGAACAATCAAATTTTACTGGCCCTAGGAGGAGCGGACAAGATCGTCGCTACCACCGATAATATCAGCAAAAACGCATGGTTTCTTAAAATTTATCCGCGCCTGGCGCAGATCCCTGTGCTACTAAAAAACAACGACGTAAATTTAGAGGAGCTAATGAGCCGCAACCCTGACGTAGTCATCGTCTCAACTGCACTGGCAGGCGAAAATTTAGCTAAGCAGGGCTTTACCGTTTTAAAGGCGAGCTTTAGTGATTATGAGCAGATGAGGCGCAGCATCAGGATGTGCGGCGATATGCTAGGCGGCGACGCACCGCAAAGAGCGAAGGATCTGATCGCAAATCTCGATAAAAATATCGCTTTGGTTAGCGGCCGCACCGCAAATTTAAGCCCTGACAAGCGCCCGCGCGTCCTTCACATCGTAGGCGGGAGCGATCTTTTAAAGATCGACGGCAAGGACACGCTGATCGACTCATGGATAGAGCTGGCCGGCGGAACGAATGCGATCACCGCCACGAAAGGCCCGATGAAGACTATCACCGCCGAGGAGATCATCGCGAGCAACCCGCAGATCATAATCGTAGGCGGCGATCACAACGAAGATGCGGTAGAGAAGATCAAATCAAGCCCGGTTTACAGCGGCACGGATGCGGTCAAAAACGGACGCGTTTACGGCAATCCGCGCGGAGTTTTCAACTGGGATCGATACGGCGCGGATACGGTGCTTCAAATTTTATGGGCGGCGAAAACTATCCAGCCGGAGCTCTTTGCTGACATCGACATAAAAGCCGAAACGAAGGCGTTTTATAAAAAATTTATGAATTACGAACTAAGCGACGAGGAATTTGGCTATATTTTAAAAGGACTTAGCCCGGAGGGTAAATAAGACGCGGCACCGAAGCAACGGCGTCAGCGCTGCACCTAGCAGGCAACCCGTGCCGAACGTCTCATCACGCGGCGATACATCGGCGCCGAGAAGACCGCCATTCTACCAGCGCCGAAACCTCTTTCAACAAATAGCGCCAAGCAGGCCGATGCCATATACTTCATCAAAGTGGCATCGGCGGCGGGCGGCGTACCGAGCAAACATAGCCACAGTATGTCAAACGGGCGGCGCTAGGCGGAATAAAATTTAAACCCGCGGCGAGCAAAAAAGGGAAAGCAAGACTGCAAGATAAAATTTAAAGCGAAAGGGACGGTCATGGAAATTTCATTTTTTACGACGCTTGAGCCTGCTCTAGCGGGCGCTTGGATACCCTCATTTGCGATGGTGCTGATACAATTCGCGTATATGTTTATCTACAAAGAGGTCGGCAAACGCGCCACCGATACCTCGTGGTACACGCTCGCAGACAAGAGAAATGCGATCATAAGCTCGCTGCTGCAAGTAGCGCTGCTTATTTTGTCGGTGTTCGTGCCGCTTAAGACGGGCAGCGCGTGGTTTTGGATCGGAGTGGTGATCTACGTAGCGGCTTTTGCGGGATTCATCAAAGCGTTTTACGACTATGCGGCAGCCCCTGCGGACAAAGCCGCACAAGGCGGCATCTACCGCCTATCGCGCAATCCGATGTATTTCTTTTATTTCCTCGGCATGGCGGGCGTTTGCATCGCTTCGGCGTCGCTGTGGCTACTCATAGTGATAGTGCCCTTTGCCGTATATAACCATCTCGTAGTCCTGGGCGAGGAGCGCTACTGCGAGAAAGCCTACGGGCAGGAGTATTTGGAGTATAAACGCAAGACGCCGAGATATTTTTTGTTCTTTTAAGAGAGTAAAACCTAGAGTATGCCGCAGCCCTAGACGTTTTATAAAATTTTTGGCACTAAGGAGAGAGTATGTTCGTAAGGAAAAATTCCGCGCTCGTCGCCGCTTTGTTTCTAGCGTTTTGTCTAAACGTCGCCGCGGGCGAGCCGAGGACGATTAAAGATATGCGCGGAAACGTCGTCGAGCTACCGAAGAAAGTAAGCAAAGTAGCCTCGCTTTGGAACGCGAATAACCAAATCATCCTCGTAGGCGGCGCGGAGTTTGGATACATTGCACACGGCCTGGGTCCGGACGGCAAATGACGCACGCTCCCGCTTGCGGCGAAAAATAGCTTCGGCTGAAGTCTGGGCGCGTTTAGAGCCGTCTGCACATTTAGCGAAAAAGCGTTTCTTAAAAATTTTTAAGGGCCGAGCGAATGAAATTTTACCGGGCTCGCGACGGCTCCTTTAAAATTTCAAACGAAATTTTAAAGCAAAATTTTACCGACGGCGCAAGGGCGCGTATATTGGCGATGAAGACACAAAATGTAAAATTTAGCGATGCGCCGAGCAGGCATGACGAAACGGTAAACGCATCGCCAGTAAAAATACGCAAGAGGCGATGTTTTAGATGAAGCGATTTGCAAGGGACGGCGGCGAGCACGCTTATATCCGCGGGCTTCTATCCATAGCGGCGGGCAGTTCGCAGAGATATACGCAAGTAACGCACCGCTTTCGATGGCGGCGACGGTTCGCACTCATCTCAGTAGCGCGCAGTCCGCTCTTTTTTTACATGCATCCGGTTCTCGTCGCTTGCTTTTTTCTGAGGCCATCGCCCATAGCCCGCTCTCTATTTTTTACGAGACAGCGTTTAATTCGCACCGAAATCCGCAGAGCCAAACTGATCGTCCAAAGCGCCGTCCTCCTCGCCCGAAAGTACGCTCATCGCGCTGATACGCGATATCAGCAGGCGGTCCTCGGCGATGTCGGCGCGATCCGAACCGATAGTAAGCGACGTAATCGCCGTACGTCCGATGACTGCGCGCCCGCCATCCATCGTGCGAAGCCCCCAGATATCGTGCAGCACCGCCGGCTTGCCATCCACCTGCCCTACGTAGAGCATCACGTGGCCCGGCATATACAGCAGAGTTTTATACGCCACGCCGTTTTTGCCGATGAGCTCAAGCTTTTCGTCCGCGCTCATCCCCGCCAGCGAAAAACGCTCGCCGCGGCTCGATTGCGCCTTAGAATTTCGCGGCAGCCACAGCCCGAAATTCGCCAAAAAATCTTTCGTCATAAGCGAGCAATCGCGAAGAAATTTATACCCGCCCCAGCCGTATTTCTGCCCGAGCAGGCTAGCGGTTACGATCTTTGAGTTTTGCTCATCAAGCGGCGCGGGCCAGAGCCTCGCATCCTCCGCGCCAACGAAATATCTCTTGCTGCCAAACTGGGTTAAAATTTCGCCGCCGAATACGCTCCGCACGCCGAGCGTGCCGCCAAGATCGCGTTCGCCGCTAAAATCATACGGCAGGATCGTGCCGGTGCGCGCTCTAAAAAGCTCCGCGCCGTTTTCGTCATAAATGACCGCGCCCTCGCGCAGGATCGTTATAAATTTAGAATTTGCGTAAATATCCGCCTGCTGAGGACTGATGCGCTTTATCGCATCGCTTCTTATCCAGCCCCACACGCCGTCGTTGCGCACGAACGCCCACGCGCCGTCTCTGCTGTAATGCGACAACAGCAGCGGATAGCCCACGCTCACGGCGGAATTTGCGGCGTAATCAAACGGCTCGCCCTCCCCCGGCTCGCTCGGATCGCCGAAAATCGACAAGTCACTTGGGATATTCCGCAGCAGCGCATTTTTTACCGTTATAGCGGGTGCTGAAATTAGTCCGAACGCCTCTTCATTGGCGTTTATACGAATGCTTTGATAAACCGCGTCGTCGTATATCCTGCCTGCGGCGTCAAAGTGGCGCCCCTTGGCGTAATTAAGCCCCCAAAACGTATCGATTTCCGCCTTAAGCGGCGCATCGTCAAACCAAATTTTAAAATAGCGGCTCTTAAACGCTTTTCCGCTTATGTTTTGCACCGACGCAGGAGCGGGCAGCCGCTCGCTGTTTTGAGCGTATTCGAGATCCAAAACAGCGGGATTTTCCGGGATAAATTTATGGACGGTTTTACCGCAACCTGCAAGGATTAAAGCCGCGAAGATGATAGATACTAATCGTTTCAAACAAAATGCCTTTTAAAAAATTTTGGCTATAATTTTGCCAAAAAATAGGAAAAAACTTGATAAATTTCATCATCCAAAAGCTAAAAGATCGCAATATTTTCATCACGGGCGGCGCAGGCGTGGGCAAAAGCTACATAATAAAAGAGCTCATCGAGGATTACCGCGCGCGCGGCAAGCTCGTCATCGTACTCGGCAGCACCGGCATCAGCGCCGTAGAGATCGGCGGCGTGACCGTGCATAGCTTCTTTCGCTTTGGCATCTGCAAAAACCATGAGGAGCTAAAGGGCTTCGATCGCAAACAAAGCGGCAAGCTAAGCGAGCTGCGAAAAATTTTAGCCCTCGCGGATCTCATCGTAATCGATGAAATTTCGATGATCGGCGCCGAGCTTTTCGAGATGATCTATCTTAGAATTTCAAGCTCTAAATTTAATGGGCGGCTGCTCGTTACGGGCGATTTTTATCAGCTTCCGCCGGTGCGCAAGGATGGCGAGAGCGCGCCGCACGCGAGCCTATTTAGCGACTCGGATTACGCCTTCGGATCGTACGCGTGGAGGCAGTGCGAGTTTTTTTACGTCGAGATGATAGGCTCTAAGCGCACTGCAGATGCGGCGCTATACCGCCTGCTTTGCGAGCTGCGGCTCGGCACCCCAAGCGAGCAGACGGCGGAGCTGATGCGATCTTTAATCATTGATGCCGCGCGAGCAGAACCAGATGCCACGATAATCTCGGGCCGAAACGCCGAGGTGAATGCGATAAATAGCGCCAGACTAGCCAAGCTTAATGCGCCGCAAAGCAGCTTTGAGGGCGTTTATGAAGCGCTGCAAAGCGGAGTGAGCGTGCAAAAAATTCAAAAATGGATCGCCTCGCTAAATACGCCGCAAAGTCTGACGCTGAAAGAGGGCGCAAAGGTGCTGTTTACCGCAAACAAAAGCGGCGAGTTTTTCAACGGCGAGCAAGGCGTCGTCGAAAAGATCGAAAAAAGTTCCGGCGGCGAGATCGAAAGCGTGGTCGTAAAAAAGCCCTCGGGCATGCTAAGCCGCGTGCAGCTGCAAACATACGAACTAAGCGAGATCGCTGCGAGCGGCGCGGATGCCGAGCAGATCGTGCTGGCGCGGTATTATCAGTTCCCGCTTAAGCTCGCATACGCCATCACGATCCACAAATCCCAAGGCATGAGCATCCCGCAGCTCATCTGCGACATCGATAGGATCTTTGCCAAAGGGCAGCTCTACGTGGCGCTTTCGCGTGCGACGAGCCTTGCGGGGCTTGGCGTGATATATACGCGCTCAGAGCCCTTGCTGCGGTATTTGCAGCGCAGCGCAAGCGCAGACGAGGCAGTAGTGAAATTTTATCAAGAGAATGAATTTTATAAAATTTCGGATCAAAAAATTTAAGGAAACGCATGCAGCTAGAAAGAGCGATAGCGCTAAGTAGAGCCAAACAAAAAAAGTGTATTTGCAAGGTAGTGATGATCTATGCCAAGATAGCATTTTTGTATCTGTTCCCGTTTATCGTGATGTTTGCGATCGATGCGGTATTTAAAACAGACGATGATACGGATTACAAGATGATCGAAGTCTATCTTATCTACGCGGTGCTTTTGATTATTTATGTTGCTTGCATTTACGACGGCATTGCGGACGCCGCTTATGAATATAAACTATTTTACAAAAAAGTTTTGGTGCGCACGGCGATCTCACAGGCGTATCCGCAGCTTACTTATTCGCCAGGTCGCGGCATAAGCGCGAAGGAATTCAGGCGAGCGGGAATCTTTGCAAACTCCGATTTTATCAGCGAAGATGAGATAAAAGGCGAATGGGATGGGGTAAAATTTAGCCTTAGCGAGGCGATTAGAATCAAAAAGAACTACGATCTGGGCATAGACAATACCTATGTGAAGCTAGCTTCACTTGCGATGAGCTTATATGATGCGTATATGGATTTTAACGGCAGCGTGCTGATATGCGAATTCGGCAAGAGATTTTACGCCAAAACCATCTTAGCGAGCCGCGAGCTAAATACAAAAATTTTAGGCGAGAAGGAGCTAATGGACAACGTCATTTTTAATAGCGAATTTCGCGTGTTTGCTGATGACAAGGTCGAAGCTCGATATCTATTGACGCCTGCGCTGATGGAGCGACTAAACGAGCTAAAGCGATACTACCATAAATTTAGCATAAGCGCGGCGTTTATGGATAATAAATTTTACCTATTTCTAAACGGCGCGCCGAACCGCTTTGAAACAGAGCTATTTAGCATACCTCCGACAACCGGAACAGCGTATGCTCATCAATACGAACTGTCTGAAATTTTAGAATTAGTAAGCGAGCTGGGTCACATAACCGGGGAGCTAGAAAGCAAAATTTAATCAGCCCGCATAATTTAAATTTAACGGGCTAAATTTGACCGCCCTATTACAGTCCCGCTTCGGCTCTTAGCCGCGCGGCATACATCTCGCGCAGGCGCGGTACGTATTTGCCGACTGTGCCGCCGCCGATCGCTCTGCCGTCAGCTTTTACGATCGGCAGCACCATCAGCGTCGCCGCGCTTATAAAGGCTTCATTGGCTTCATAAACCTCGCTCATTCCAAACGCCCGCTGCTGCACGCTAAGCCCCGCCTGCTCAGCAAGGCCCAAGATCACCTTGCGGCGGATGCCGGGCAGTATGTCGTTTGAAAGCGGCCGCGTGATCAGAACGTCATCTTTGATGATAAACGCGCTGGAGCTCGAACACTCAGTAACTAGCCCGTCCTCGATCAAAAAGCACTCATAAGCGCCCGCCTTATGGGCCTCGTGCTTTAAGATACACTGCGCAAGAAGCGAAATAGATTTTATGTCGCGCCTATGCCAGCGGATCTCGGGCAGGCTTACGATCTCGATCCCCTCTTTTGCGAGCGGATTATCAAAAATTTGCGTATGATACACAAAAGCAAAGACGCTGGGCTCGATGTCGCGAACGTAATCAAAATCGCGCATCGCGGCACCTCTTGTGATCTGAGTGTATAAAGCGCCCTCGCTCACGCCGCCCTGCGCGATGAGCTCATATAAAATTTCCTCATATTTTTCGCGAGAATATGGAATTTTTAGCTCGATCTGCGTGGCGCTGCGCTCAAAGCGCTCCCAAAAATCCGCCCTGTCGCAAATTTTAGAATTTACCACGGGCGCTACTTCATAGATGCCGTCTCCAAGCACAAAACCGCGATCAAAAGGGCTTATCGCCGCATCCCTCGCCGCGCAAAACTTGCCGTTAATATAGACTATCTCATCGCCGCTCATTCCGCTGATTTCAAACATAATCTCTCCTTGAAATTTTATGAGATTTTATCTTATAACAATTTAATTTAAGATATAATGCCGCAAAAATCGAAGGAAACCCTATGGATAAATCAAATTTTAAAGATAGGCTTTTAGAAATTATGTTTCATGTATCGCATAAACCCGTGCTTTTCCGTGATCTGCTCGAAGCCAACGCCGAGTTTAACGACGGAATGCTCGTCGATCCTTCGAAGCTAAATTTTAAATTTAACTACGGCAAATCCTACGTTATCTTCGCTTGCTTCGCATTCGTCTGCGTTATGTTTCTGATAACGCTGACGCATGCGATGTTTGAAAAGATCGACTTTCACTTCTCCATTTTATTTACGATCATAGCGACGTCGGCGGTTTTTATCGGCTTTGATTGCTTCAAAGCGTGGGCTAGAAAAAAACTTACTCACGAGCTCATCAAACGCGCTTGGGCAAACCATTTCCTCTACTTCCCCTACGAAAAATACAGCCGCATAGTCGAAAATATCTACAACGAAGCGCTCAAAAACGACGTGCCTAGACGCGAGCTAGAACAATACGTGCTAAGCAAAATCGTAGAAGTTGGCGAAAAATAGTTTTAAAATACCACAAAATTTTATAACATAAAACAACATTTCAACCCAAGCAAATTTTAAAATTTTATTGCGAAATATGCGGCACGTAGGCAAGACGTAAAATTACGGCTCGAAAAGCAAGCGGCACGATGGATAAATTCCAAATCAAATTATATGCCTGTGCTGCAAAAACTACGGCATAGATTACTATATATAAATTTTAATTAAAGTCTATACTTTCCTGCGCCACATTTCGCTACGGCTAAATTTCACTTCATAAAATTTTATCTATCACTTCTTGAATTCTAATCTCGTTCTCTTACTACCGATTTAGCAATCCGTATTATGTAATTGAAGTTATGTTTAACTATTTTAGGGTAAAATCACGCAATATCTAAGGGATAATATTAAATTTAAGAAAAGGATAGTTTATGAAGCTACTTTTTTGCATTATTTTTGCACTTTGCAGCAGTGTTTTTGCGGGCAGTTTGGAGCAGATCAGATCTGCCGGAGTCGTTAAAATCGGTGTTCGTGATGGTAGGCCACCTTTTAGTGATGAAAAAAGTGGTAATTTCGAAGGCTTTGAAATCAACCTTGCAGATGCTATAGCTAAGAGCATATTCGGCGATAAGCGCGGTAGAGTCGAGTTCGTCCCTTTAAATGCCACCGATAGGATCTCTGCATTACAAAACGATAAGGTAGATCTTGCAGTCGCGACCATCACGATAACGCAAGATAGAAAAAGGCAAATCGACTTTTCTTATCCATATTTTTCGATGAGCCTGGGAGTTTTGACACGTAAAAGCGACGGCATCAAAAGTATAGACGATCTTTCAAACAAAAAGGTCTTAGTAGAGGGTAGCGGGACTACGGCAGAAAATTTTTTGTATAAAAATAAAATCCACAATCTAATCCATTGCTCCATTACTACCGAATGTTACGATATGCTTAAGCAAGGCAAAGCCGATGCTTACGTTAACGATAATCTCATCGTGCTAGCTTATTCCATTATCGACGACAACTTAGAAGTAGCAATCCAAAATCTAGGCAATCCGGAATTCTTAGGCATCGGAGTGCGCAAAGGCAATACCGAACTGCTTGATCTGATAAATAAAGAGCTTGTTACACTTAGTAAACAAGGCTTTTTCGAACGTTCTTATGACGAAACTTTCAAGCCATTTTATCAAGGCGCTGCAGATAAAAAATATTTCTTACTAGATGGGCTCTATGCCATATTTTAGGACGAAATTTAGCAGTGTTTTATCTAACGGCTTCGACTAAAACGTCATTTATGATAAGCGGATAATATGCGAAATCCAATTTTAAGGACATAAAATGAAACTACTTTTTATAGCGGCTCTATTTTGTGCGGCGCTTTTTGCCGATAGCCTAGATCAAATCAGACAAAACGGCGTCATTCGCATCGGAGTGCGCGACGCTCATCCGCCGCTTTGCGAGTCAAATGGCGGCAAATTCGAAGGATTTGAAATCGATCTTGCAAACGCTATCGCTAAAGAAATTTTTGGCAAAAAAGAGGGCAAAATCGAGTTCATCCCACTAAGCGTAAATGATAGAATTCCATTTTTAGAGGCAAATAAGCTTGATTTGGTGATCGGTCTATTTAGCATCACCAACGAACGAAAAAGAAAGATCGATTTCTCCCTCCCCTACCTCTCCGTAAATTTGGGCATATTAACCCGCAAAGCCGACGCTTTTACCGATATCGCGCAGCTTCATGATAAAAAGATCGTATTCGAAGGCGATGCGACAGTAGCCGAGAAATTTTTCAAAACCAAGGGATTTAAAAATTTAGGCCATTGCGCTTCGGCTAAGGAATGCTACGAAATGATTCGAAATGGCGATGCGGACGGCTATATAAACGACAATCTCATCGTGCTTGCATATTCCGTCATCGATGATACTTTAGAGGTGCCGTTTAAAAACCTAGGCCCTAGCGATTTCATCGGCATCGGCGTGCAGAAAGACAACAAAGAACTACTTGATTTCGTCAATGCAGAGCTCATCAAGCTGAGCAAAGAGGGCTTTTTCAAAAAAGCCTACGAGCAGAGCTTTGATCCATTCTATCGCGGTACGGCAGATAAGAAGTATTTTCTGCTAGATGGAATTTATAATATGCTCTAAGAGCTTGCTTTAAATTTTTAAGTCCGGCTTTTAGAATTTTAGTAAATAAAATTTCCTGCTTCATTTGAAAGTGGAAAAGAGATTAAATTTAAGGATTTGCCATGAAATTGCTTCTTGCAATGTTACTACCATTTATCGTTGCTTTTGCCGATAGTCTGGAACAGATCAGATCAAAAGGCGTCGTTCGTATCGGTGTTTACGACGGACAGCCTCCTTTTAGTGAGCTAAACGATGGAACTTTCGAGGGCTTTGAAGTTACGATGGCACAGGCCATAGCAAATGATATTTTCGGCGAAAAAGGCGGCAGAATCGAGCTTGTGCCGATGAAGGTCGAGGATAGAATTCCAGCATTAGTAAACAACCGCGTAGATATCGTCATCGCTACGATTACCATTACGCCTGAACGTGCGCAGCAGATCGATTTTTCAACACCGTATTTTTCAGTAAATCTTGGGGTTTTAACCCGCAAAGCTGATAGAATAAAATCCTTAGCCGATCTGCGAGAGAAGAGAATTTTACTCGAAAGCGGTGGTACGGGCGAGGCGTTTTTTAAACAAGAAGGCTTTGGAAATTTTACATTTTGCAAGATCGCCAGGGAGTGCTACCGCATGCTAAAAGACGGCGACGTGGACGCCTACGCGACCGATAATCTCATCGCAATGGCATATCCGGTAGTCGATAGCGAGGTAGAAGTACCGCTTAAAACTCTAGGCAAGCCCGATTTCATGGGTATTGGCGTGCAGAAGGGCAATAAAGAGCTACTGGATTTCGTCAATGCAGAGCTTATAAAGCTAAGCAAAGAAGGCTTTTTTGAAAAGGCATACGAAGGGACTTTTAATCCATTTTATCACGGCGCTGCGGATAAAAGATATTTCTTGCTAGATGGAATTTACAGCTTCTTGTAGGATTTGCGGCTCATTTTAAAATTTATTACGCAAGATTTATCACGTAAATTTTATCTCCTGCTTGCTATGCTTTAGCTCTTGCAGCGGGGATCACGTAAAATTTTATCGCGCAATCTTACTCGTTTAAATTTTTCAAAAAAGCTTTTTCGCGGGCAAAACGGCATTTATAAAAAATTCCGCTCGTTTAAAAATTATCTTGCATAAATTTTACCGTAGCTTGGAATTACTAAAATAAATTTAGCTCAGATTTTTATTATTTCAAATTTTACTCAAAATCTCTTTGTTAGGTTTTTTTCACCACTTGCAATCCACTCAAAATACCCCCCCCCCACTAAAAAAGGTTAAATTTTTCAGCCAGGACTTTATTCTGCGCAAAGAGTAAATTTTTACTACTTAAAATTGCAAACGCAGTCCCCCTCTTTTAAAAACCGATCAGTGATTTTCATATTGCAAACTGATCTATTTTTATGTATAATCGCAAACTTTATGAATTTTAAAGGATCAATATATGAAAAAATCCATCTGCTCCTCTATGCTTAGCCTCGCAGCGGTGCTCGCACTAGCACCCGCACAAGCGCTTTGCAATGCAGATTCTAATCCGCCGCTTATCCATACCCATAATAACCTCTATTCGGCAGGATTTAGCGGCAATACTAGCGGCAGCGGAAGCACTAGCCCAAATGGCAATATTACGACGATTACGGGCGTTGTAAGCGGCGGGACGGACTACTCCGGCAGCGTGATTTACGGTGGAGGAAGTGGCGACGGGATCGCGGGCTTTACCGAGTTAAACTCTGCCTCCAACAATAGACTTACGATTAAAGGCGCAAACGCTTACGTGGGTATCGCAATAGGTGCTGAGGCCAAGGGTGTATCGGATAATTACGTGAGCTTGGAAAACGGCTCTAAGGTAAATTTGGCCGTGGGCGGGCAAGGCATAGCGGCGTCAAAAACGGGCAACGAAGGCGAAGCGACGCGAAATCAGGTTTTTGTAAAATACGGCGCCGAAATTACGGGAAATGCCGATAACTTCGGCGGTAGCTCAAATAGACACTATAATATCATCGGCGGCAGAAGTGGAGCGGATAAAAAAGCCTCCTCCAACGCCGTAACGATCGACGGAGGCACTATTGGCAACAGCTCCGTTACAAATGTAATCGTAGGTGGTATAGTAAGCGGCGGCGGTGATGCCGTATCGAATAAGGTAACTATTCAAGGCGGCACGTTTAGAGGGAGCTTCGATATATTCGGCGCTCAATCCTCCACAGGGCAAAGTAACTCTAATAGCGTCAATATAACGGCGCCTTATTACGGCGGCACAAGCACTATTACTTTAAGCGGTAATGGTAGAATTTGGGGCGCAGCGGGTGGAAGCGGAAGCTCTAGCGCAAACTCCGTATCCATAAGCGCAAAGCTAAAAGCGCAAAATTACCAAGTAGTAGGCGGCCAAGCAAATAGCGCTAGCGTAATGAGCGCAAATCGCGTAGAGATCAATAACGACGATGCGATCGTAGGCAGTGTCACGGGCTCTTTGGGCGGCGCTTCAAGCTCGCGAAGCGTAGTCGATCTTTACAAAGGTACCGTAAAAGGTGATGTCGCTGCAGCAAGCGGTATCGCAGGCGAATCGGACGGCGATAGAGTCACTCTAGGAGCATTCGATTCTAATAAAGGCGTGCACGTAGGCGGCAATGTCTATGGCGCACGCGCGGGAAGCGTCAAAAACGCAGTCGTTTATATCAATAAAGAAAGAACGACGATAGCAGGAGACGTCTTTGCGGGCTACGCTACAAACGGCAGCGTCGAGAATAGCAACGTAAATTTTAGAGGCGGCACGATAAACGGCACGATCTGGGGCAGCAATAGCTCCACAGACAAAACCAATACTTTGCATATCGAAAATTGGGTCGGCGGCGGTGTGAAAAAAGCCAAGGACATTAAAAATTTCGGCTCTATAAATTTTCACGATCTATATTCCACTACCCAAGCCGATGCACCGCTTACTCTAACCACTAACGGCAATACAAATTTAAACGACACAAAGATAGAGGGTATAAAATCAGATCTTGGCGAAGGAAAGTACTATTTGATACATAATTCAGGCGGCGGCACGATCACTAGAGCCGCACAGACCGTGCAAGATAATCAAATTTATACGATTACCGACAAAGATCACTATCAGATCACCGGCACCACGATCGAGGTCGAAAACAGCAAGAATTTAATCATGCAAAAGGGCACGCTAACTCGCTCTTGGATAGACCCCAACTTCGATCAAAGCGAGCTAATACAAAATCAAAATTCTAACAAGGCCGCAGGCGCCACTGAGTTATTCGGCAATAAAGGCAACACCGTAATAGTAAAGGAAAATGTAGGCAATCTAGGCGGTAAAAACATAAGCTCGGGCAGAGACGATGCTACCGACGGAAGCAACAGCATCCACGATAACCACACCAAGATCAAGGGCGGAAGCAACATAGGCGAGATCGATGGCGGATATTCAAATTCCGCTACCTCGCAAGAAATTTATAATAACCACGTAACTTTCGAAGCAAGCGGAATAGACGTGGGGTACGTAAATGCGGGCATCACTCATAGCAGTAGCGGAGGTGGGGACGTCCACGATAATAGCGTAACTACGAATGCTACGATAATCCACAATAGCATTTACGGCGGCAATACTAGCAACGGAGAAGCTAAGTCCAATATCGTAACGATAAACAACGGCAGCGTAGGAGCAATGGCGGTAGGCGGCAAGGGAAACAGCGCGATTTCCAACACCATAACTCTTAACTCAGTAAACGTAGGCGGAAGCGTATATGGTGGAAAGGCTAGCGGCAGCGCTTCCTCCAACACTGTAAATTTAAACGGCAACACGCAGATCGCCGGCAACGTCTATGCAGCGGAAGCCGCTAGCGGCAGCAACAACGTAGTAAATTTCAGAAGCGGCAGCGTAGCAGGCACGATATACGGCGTATCTAGTGCAAACGCTAGCAATTCGGGCAATAGCCTAAATATCCTATCTTCAAACTCCGGCAATGGCCTAAATGCAGGGAATTTTGCAAATTTCAATAAATTGGAATTTAACCTAGCCTCCCTTAGCGAGATAGAAAACGATGTTTCATCAAATGCTAAAAGAGCTTTGAACTTAACCGGCCCCGGCAATACCGATCTAAGCGGTACCGATATATTCGTAAACTCCGCAAGCGAATTTAACGCTTTAAATAAAGCAAGCTATCCGAGCGGCGACGATAAGAAATACACACTTGCCTATAAAAGCGGAGGCGGTAAATTTACCGGATATGATCCGCGCTTTAAAGACAAGGGCTACGTAACTCAACTAAATAAAAACTATGTCATAAAAGATGCCAATACCTTTAGCAGAAATATAGGTGGTATGCATATAAGCGAGGATGAGCGGGAGCTTTATATCCAAAAGCTTATTAAGACTAACGAGAGCATAAATGGAGACTTTGATGCGGATGAGCTGCAAAAGTATCTAGGTGCCGGCGGTCTTAACGGAAATAACATAGATATAGGCAAAGCAGGAGAGGATAAGAATTTTAACGCTAGAAATATCCACGCAGCAGGCGCAAATAATACGTTAAATTTCATCAGCGGTCATAATGTAGGCGTAATAAGCGCAAGCGGCAGCAGCAACACCCTTAACATAGGAGCTAGCAATAGCTCTCCTGCGGCAGTAAATTCCTTAAGCGCTAAAAATATTAGCGGCTTTGACAGGTTAAATTTTTTCCTTCCTAACTCTATTAGGGCATCAGATAACGTACTTACCCTAAGCGACCCTACTGCCAATACCGATCTAAGCAACGTAAGTAATATCACGGCTTATATAAGCGGAGTAAGCGGCCCGTTAAGTCCAAGCAGCGAGATTCATCTAATCAATAAGCAAGGAAGCGGCAGCCTTATAGCTCCTAACGCAGCCAATATGCATGCAACGCTAAATGTAGGAGTAAGCCTAAGCTATAGCCCTAAAATTTATCAAAGCGGCAATTATCTAAATTTAGGATTTGATGCTTCCTCGGCTCCTAGCGCGCACGTAAGCTCTAATACCAAATCCTTCGCCGAAACCAGAGCAGCAAGCTTAGCTAGCCTAAAGAGCGG
>CAURQQ010000003.1:0-113551 GCA_963527265.1 uncultured Campylobacter sp.
GGGCCTATGGAGCAGGCTTGCAGCTCGGGCTGTTTTGCGACCAGTACGCCGCACTCAAGGCCTGCGTGCACGGCGGCAAATTTAGCCTGCGGCTTTTGTTTTTGCAACTCCTCAAGCACCAGATGCGCGAAGTCGCTGACGTGCGGCGCCCAGTTTGCCGAGCGGTCGGTTACTCTCACGTCAAAACCTAGCGCGCTAGCCAGCGTAGCGGTCTCAAAGCCAAGATTTTCGAGCCCCTCACGCTTCATCGCGCGTCCGAAAAAGTCAAATTCGATCACGCCCTCTTTTTGCTTAACGGTCGAGAGATTTATGCTTTCGTTTACCATGCCAAGCTCGGTGTCGTAGCTGCGCACGCCCTGAGCAAAAGAGTTGATGAGCGATAAAATTTTGCCGCTGTTTACCAGCACGTCCGCTTCGCCCTCGCCCAGGCTCTTTACCCACGCTAGGCCGCGCTGCGCCGGCTCATGCGCGCACAGCGCCTTGCACACTGCGTTTGCGGGGATCGAGTTGCTCCTCTCGCCAAAATCCAGACTAATAAGCTCGCAGCCCTCCTCGGCGAGGAATTTCGCTAGCAACTTCGTCGCGTTTGGGATATTTTTATGTATCTCGTTGCCAGAGTGCCCGCCGCTAAGCCCGGTAACGCCGATCTCGTAAATTTTGCCGCTCTTTTTGACGCTCGCGGCGTCTATTTTTGCGCTCACGTTTATGCCGCCGGCGCATCCCAGAGTCACGCGGTCATCCTCTTCGCTGTCTAAATTTAGCAGATTAGGCGATAAAATTTTACCTTTAAATGCGTTTGCGCCCACGAGCCCGACCTCTTCGTCGTTGGTAAATAAGCACTCTAAATTCGCAAACTCCCGCATCGCGCCCATCATCATCGCCACGCCGATGCCGTCGTCAGCGCCCAAGCTCGAGTTTTTCGCCCTTAGGATACCGTTCTCTTCGATGAGCTGCAAATTCGGCGCCGCGCCCACGCAAACCATGTCGTAGTGGCTTTGTAGGCAGATTTTAGGCTCGCCCTTTACGGCGTGGATGTTACCCGCCTCATCGACGCTCACGCTAAAGCCCTGGCAGCGCGCAAAATCCGCTAAAAACTCCCTCATCTGCTCCGTTTCGCAGCTGCAGTGCGGTATCTCGCACAGCTTTTTAAAATCGTTAATAACCTCGTTTTTTTGCATGTTTGCTCCTTTTGAATTTATTATATCCGCGCGTTATTGCGACACGCCCGTTAAATTTAAAAGCGACCGCGCTCGCTTAATCGCTTGCGAAATTCTGATAAATTTAAACACGACAGCGCCGACATAGCGCTTCCACAAAATACGCGCAGAATTTCAATCGCGCTAGCTTGCGCTGCAGGCAAGCTGCGCAAAATGAGATTTTATGCAAATCGCAGGAATTTTACCGAAATTTAGCAAGAATTTTATTTAAAATTTAGTCCGAATTTTGCCGGGGATTTTTATTTTACGATTACGCCCTCATAGCCCGTTTTTGCGATCGCCTCAAGCATCGCGGTCTCGCTTGCGTCATCTTTTGCCGCGACGGTTGCTGTTTTGCTCTGCTGCGAAACCTTCGCGCTTATCACGCCTGGCGTTTGCAAAAGCGCCTTTCGCACGATCGTAGTGCAGAGCGGGCAGTGGATCTTTTGCACGTAAATTTTAACCTCTTTGTCGGCAAAAAGCGCTGTAAATCCAAGCATCAAAAATAAAATTTTACGCATAAAGCCCTCCTAAAATTTCAGGATATGTAAGCATAAAGGCAAGCAAGGCTCCTAAAAGCACGTAGATTAAAATCCATTTTTTACGCCCGCTTTGCAGTGAGCATGCGCGCGGCTTTTTGAAAAAGAAAAATACAGAAAGCGCGAAGCAAAAAAGCGCTAACGCAGAAAGCGGCGCGCGGTAACCTTCTAGCGCCTCCGCGCCTGAAAAAATGGAAAAACTCGCGCCGAAAATCAAAAATAAAAGCGCGGGCAGACAGCAAAAAGTCGCCGCGACTGCGCTAAAAATCGCGGCAAATATCAGCCAAAGACTACTCGTGCTGAAGCGATTTTTGCCAGGATTTTCTCGCTTTTGCGCCAAGGTTTCTTGTGCGGGATTTTCTAGTTCGGTTTTCAAATTTTGCCTTTAAGTATAATCTTAATAATCTTGTCGCACCCTCGTCGGCTTTAGGCGTGGAATTTTATCTGCAAATTTTAAATTTAAATTTCACCCTTTTAAGCGTCGTATGCTAGTCATTTATCGCTGAATGCGGCTATAAACCGACCGCGGCATTGCGCGGTGTCGCATAAAATAAATTTGCCAGTCCGCGGTGAGCCATGAAATCAAAGGCATAAATGTTCGCGCGCTCGTTCTTGATCTGCGCGAAATAAAGCCACCAAAGCGCCACCAAAGTTTTAGTGGCTAAATCCCTGCACCGTCATCTCGCAATGGAATTAAATTTAGCAAATTCTATCACGACATAAACGCGACGTTGCTGCTCGTAATCTCGTAACGGAATTAAATTTAGCTGCAGCCTTTGACTTTACGGCCTTTGGCTGCGCTTTAAATTTTACTTTCAAAGCCCGTTTTTGCCGCGTCGCGGTAGAAATCGATCTGATCTTTTTTGATGATGCGGATGTAGTCGGTGCTGCCGGGATGCCCGCTTTGAAAGCCCGCCGTCATCACGTAGGTGCCGCCTTCTTCGATGAGCCCGCGCTGCAGAGCCTCGCTTATGATACGTGCGAGCAGCGAGTTGATGCTCGTTTTTTCCCTGACCATCGCTGGATTTACGCCCCACACGAGACTTAGCGCGTGCGCGGTCTGCTCGTCGTGCGCGATTGCGATGATGTCGATTTTAGCACGGTTGCGTGCGAGTTTGATCGCCGAGCGCCCCGAGCCCGTGATCGAAAGTATCGCGCCCGCACCCAGTCTTGCGGCAAGCGCTGCGGTGCTTGAAGTGATCATATCGGTTTCGTCGTAGAAATCGTAATCGTTAAATTTATCGTAAGGATAGATCTTTTCGGTCTCGCGGATCGTCTCGCTCATCGCGGCGACCACGGCTGCGGGGTTTTTGCCGATAGCGCTTTCCTCGCTTAGCATCACGGCGTCGGTGCCGTCGAGCACGGCGTTTGCGACGTCGCTGATCTCGGCTCTGGTGGCGCGCTCGTGCTCGGTCATGCTAAGCATCATCTGTGTGGCGGTGATGACGGGCTTTGAGCGGGCGTTAGCTAACGCGATGATGCGCTTTTGGATGCGCGGGATCTCATAAAACGGCATCTCGATGCCCAGATCTCCGCGCGCGACCATTATGCCGTCGCTTGCTTCGATGATTTGCTCTATATTTTCGACCGCGTCGAATTTCTCGATCTTGGCGTAAATTTTAGCTTTTGAGCTCAGCGAGTTTAAAATTTCGCGCACGCGCAGGATGTCGTTTTGCGACTGCACGAAGGATATACCTACGAAATTTACGCCGTGCGCCGCGCCCCAGCGCAGATCCTCGAGGTCCTTTTGCGTGATGACGTCGATATTTAGGCGGGTGTTTGGGAAGTTCACCCCCTTATTCGAGCTTAAAAAGCCGTCGTTTTCGAGCACTGCCTGCACGCCTTGCTCGCCTACCGCGACTACCTTGGCGCGGATCGAGCCGTCGTAGAGGTAGATAAACTCGCCCGTCTTCATTAACGGCAAAATTTCAGGGTGGTTGATACACAGCTCGTATTCGCCCGGGGCGGTCTTTTTGCCGATGATTTCGCGAGGAAGGAAGGTGATTTTATCGCCCGTTTTTAGCTTGAAATTTTCCTCGAGTTTGCCGACGCGGATCTTTGGGCCGCTGATGTCCTGAAAGACGCCTACACGCACGCCCAGACTTTTTTCTACGGCGCGAATTTTGTTTAAATTCGCCTCGTGGTACTCGTGCGTGCCGTGGCTGAAGTTCATCCTAAAGGCGTTGCAGCCCGCCTTTACCATCGCGCTCATCATCTCTTCGCCGTCGCTTGCGGGTCCGATGGTCGCTAGGATTTTGGTTTTTTTAAGCATCTTTTCTCCTTTAAATTTAAAATTTATCGCCGTATTAGGCGAAATTTTGCGCGAAATTTTGAAATTTCTAAATTTTAAAATTCTACAGGCAGGTGGGAATTTTAAAATTCTACTTCACGTCTTCACGGCGAAATTTTAAAATTTCATAGCTTGCGGTGCGGGTTAAATTCTAAAAATTCGCGTTTGAATGAAATTTTTAAAATCCCCTATATACGTAAAGCGCGAGCAAAATTTTAAAATCCTCACCGAAGTAAAATTTCAAAATTCTTGCCCAAGCAAAATTTAAAAATTCCTCTTTATTGCATCATTTCCGCGTCAAATTTTGCATCATCAAAGCTCACTCCTAAATATTCGCAAGCACTTTTTGCGTCGCGAAGCGCGTTACCTAGGCAGCTCGTAGCACCGGGACTTGGGGTCATATTAAAGATAATCCCCGGATTTTCGCCTATTCTAGCTTCGCCTAAAAGCAGCTTTTTTTGCGAGTGTGAAATTACTTGCGGACGCACGCCGCCAAAGCCCTTGGCATAGTAGATGTCCTCCTCGCGGATGCTAGGTATGATCTTGCGCGCATTTTTGACGAAAAGCTTTTTGCCTAAAATCGGTATCTCAAAGCCTATATTTCGGATTAAGAAATCCCTTACCTCGCTATCGCCAAAATTTTGCCAAATAACCTTGGCTACGTCCATGTCAAAATTTAATGATTGAAAAAATTCCGGCACCGAACGACAGCCCTTGTAGCGCTCGAGCTTCGGCATCGTAAGCGCGGTAGGGCCAAATCTCGTGCAGCCGCCTGCGAGCAAATCCGGATCGCCGTGAAGCGCGGCAAATGGAAGCTTTGGGTTTTGTACCATGTAAACCTTGCCGTTTAGAAGCTTTTGCTTGGTTAGATAGAAGCTGCCCGCAATGCAGATTGTGCTAAGATCCTGCCCAAGCCCCATTTTGTGCGCTAGCCACAGCGAGTGAGCGCCCGCATCTACGACTACGAAATCGGCGCTTAGCGAGAGTCTATTTGCGGTGCGGATATAGAACTTATCGCCTACTTTAGTGATGTTTTGCACTTCGGTGTTTAGGTACAGATCGCAGGTTTTGCCCTTCACGCTTTTAGCGTTTTGCACAAAAGAATTCGCCATCGCGCCGTAATCGATCGTCGTGTAAACTCCCGATTGCACACCCATCGCGACGATATCCTCCGCTCGCTCCTCGCCGCGCCCATCAAAAACTAGCTTGGGCTCGATTTTCTTAAGTGTTTCCTTGTCAAAAAGCTGCAGATACGGATAAAGCTCTTTGAATTTCTCAAAGCGCTCTTTTATGAGCTCTACCTCACTCTCGCCCACGCCAAGAGCCATTTTCTGCCCCTGAAATAAAAATTTATTCTCATATCCGTGCTTTTGGCAATATTTCACAATCATATCCGCCTTGCGCTTGACTTCGGTCGCTTTTTGCAGGTCGTAGTTGGTCTCGATGTCGCCGCAATGAATCGTCTGAGAATTTGCGCTGGCTTTAGAATTTAGCGTCGCAAGCCCTTCGTATTTTTCAAGTAGAGCGATATTTTTGATCCCGCTAAATTCTGCCAGCATATATGCTAGTGCACTGCCCGTTATGCCGCCGCCTATGATGATTACGTCGTAATGTTTTTCTTGCATGCCCTTTCCTTATCGAATTTGGCTGCAATTGTGCGAAAATTTCGCTTAAAAGCTAGTTATAAAAGCGTGAATTTAGATGATTTTATATAAAATTCGCACCATTTCATTTTGGGAGTAGTATATGAAAAAATCGATTCTTGTCGGATTAAGTTTGATTATAGCCACGTCGCTGTGGGGCGCGGATAAGAAAATTTATCGCCTTAAGCTAGCTCAGACTTACGAGCTTAGTATGCCTATCGTAGGCGATGTCGCCAAGCGTATGGCAGATCTTGCAGATAGTATGTCTGATGGCAGGCTGAAAATCAGCATCGACGCGCCTAGCAAACATAAAGCACCTTTTGCGATCTATGATATGGTCAAAAACGGACAATACGATTTAGGCTATACTGCGAGCTACTATTATAAAGGCAAAAATAGCGCGAATATGCTGTTTACGACCGTGCCTTTTGGTATGACGAAAGACGAACAGCACGCTTGGTATTACTTCGGTGGAGGCAAGGAGCTAGCGGATAAATTCTATGCTAAAAGCAATCTAAAGGTCTTTAATATCCTAAATAGCGGTATGCAGATGGGTGGTTGGTTTAAAAAAGAGATTAATACGCTAGACGATTTAAAAGGGCTTAAATTTAGAATTCCAAGCTTTGGCGGGGAGGTTATGAGCCGCCTTGGCGTCGCAGTCGCTACGATACCGGTAGGTGAGCTATATATGGCGCTAGAGATGGGCACCATCGATGCGGTAGAGTGGGCAAGTCCTAGCTTTGATATACCTCTAGGCTTTCACAAGGTCGCAAATTACTATTATACGGGATGGCAAGAACCCGCTAGCGAGCAGCAGATAGTGATAAATCTACAAACTTGGCAGAAGCTACCTAAGGATTTGCAAAATATCCTGGAAGCCTCTATCGCAAAGGCGCGCGAATACGCAGAAAACGAGACGTTTTATAAAAACGTAATAATTTGGGACGAGATCAAAAAGAAATATCCGAACGTTCAGATTCGCTCTTTTTCGCCTGAAATTATGCGTGCGCTTCGCAAGGCGACGGATGAAATTTTAGCCGAAGAAAGCGAGAAAAATCCCGATTTCAAAGAGATTTGGGAGAGCCAAAAGGCGTTTTTAGCTAAAGCTAGAACGTGGACGAAGATGGGAGATTTTACGTATATCGAAAAAACGGGCGACGTTGAAGCCGAGCAGAATTTCACTGCTTCGGTGAAAAAAATCTCTGTCCCTGAACCCGTAAATAGCGCAGCCAGCGAGATAAATGCAAGCACCGCTGCTCCAAAAAACGAGGATAATCAGACGAAATAGCGCTTCATTTTTTAGCTGCGTTTTTATGCCACGCGGCTAAACTAAGCGCCAGATAAAGGTGTATGCGGCTTGAATTCGGTCGGCGATTTAAGAAATTCAGGCGAAGTGCGGGCGATTTACTTATTTGCAGCTGCGTAGCTCGGAAGTATCTTTAAAATTTTAATTTATGAAAGCGGCGATGAAATTTTATCGCTGCTTTAGCATTTAAGTTAAGGCGTGCAATTTGCATCACTGCGTTTAAAGCCTAGTTTAAAAGCCGCTCGGTTGCCGCCGTACAAGGCTATAATTTTAATCAAGCCCAAGCCTCTTCTATTTTTGCTTTATTCTTTTATCTTTTGCGTTATTTAAGCTCGATATTCCGCCGTGCTCGCTTGCGGGCGACATTGAGCAATGAAGATTTTATATTACTTTTTCATTTCGCGTGGTTAGCGGAGGAGCTTTGGCGAAGCGTGCTAATCTGAGATTTTAAATCAGCGGCGTTTATAAATTCCGCATTTTAAAATTTTGGTGCTCTTATGCCGATACGACTTTTAAATGAAATTTGCTTCGGGTTTTCTTTCTATATAAAAAAGCGGCAAACTTCAAATAAAATGCAAAATTTTAAAATTTATACGCTTAAACATCACAAGTAAGGAGGATTTAAAATTTTACTCTTCGGAGATTAAGTACAAAGCGCGTTAGAAAAAATTTTATATGTCAAATTTTGCTTTAAGTGATTGTAAATTTAAAAGCTTGCGTGTAAATTTTTAAAGCCTGCTCTAGTTAGAATTTATCACTAAACTAGACGGGCTAAGCCTTGGAATTTCACCGCGTAAATTTTAAAATTCTGCGCGAGCTGCGCCTAAAATTTTTAAAATTCAATTCTACCTGCGAAAACTCTTAAATTCCACGGCTTAGAATTTTGATACAGAATTTGCCGCAACGCTATTTTTTGGGATGCGATAAAATTACGCGACATGCAAAGCCGCCTAGAATATTGAGCCAGGCTCGCTGCTGCAAGCCTAGCGAATGTCGTAAGCTAAAAAGAGCGCTGCCACAAAGCGTAAATTTTATTTCAAAGCCTTAAAAAGCTCCACGCTATCGAGCTGCTCCCACGGGTATTCGTCGTTTCCGACCTGTCCGCGTGCGGCGACGTCGGCGTAGAGAAAGCTTCCTTTGCCGGGGCGATCAAGGCCGAATTTATCGATGATCCAGCGCGGCGTGAGCGGGAATTTTTCAAGCACGAAAGCGGATAGCTCATCGTCGCTAGCCGCGCCTAAATTCGTCCCCATACAATCGACACTGACGCTTACCGGTTTTGCGACGCCGATTGCGTAGCTGAGCTGGACGATACATTTTTTCGCAAGCCCCGCCGCGACGATGTTTTTGGCGATGTAGCGCGCCGCATAAAGCCCGCTACGATCGACCTTGGTGTAGTCTTTGCTACTTTGAGCGCCGCCGCCGATCGGGCTGTAGCCGCCGAAGCTATCTACGATTAGCTTGCGCCCCGTTAGGCCGCTGTCGTGAAGCGAGCTGTGATTTACGTAGCGACCGGTCGGATTGATGTAGATGATCGTTTTGCTTTTGTCGTAAAGCTCTTTCGGAAGCCCCGCCGAATCGATCAAATTTCCGATCAGATTCCGGACGCGTTCGATACTCATGCTCTCGACGCAGGGCGCTGAAACCACGATCGTATGGATGCTTTGCGGTTTGCACTCCTCAAAATTACTCTTCGTGCCGTAATCGACCGTAACCTGCGTCTTAATATCGACGCCAAGTTCGTTAGGATGGGATTTTGCATAGGCATAAACGTGATCGCAAAGAAGCCTCGCGTAGGTAATCGCCGCCGGCATAAAATTTTTCGTTTCGCAGCTTGCAAAGCCGAACATTATGCCCTGATCTCCCGCGCCGATCTCGCCGCCCTCTTGATCGACGCCTTGGTTGATGTCTGGGCTTTGCTGGTTTAAAAATACGTCCACTTGCAGATCCTGCGGATGCAGGCACTGCGCGCGCGTGAAATGAGGGTTGTCGTTGTAGCCGATCTCACTAAGCGCGCCCTTTACGATGTGGCGGTAATCGTCGTGGGTGAAATCAACCTTGGCGTTTACTTCGCCGCCGATTACTACGTGTTTTCCCGCGATGAAAACCTCCGCCGCGACGCGCCCGTTAGGGTCTTGCTTTAAAATTTCATCCACGATGCTGTCTGCGATAATATCGGCGCACTTATCCGGATGTCCGGGGCTTACGACCTCGCTTGTGAATAGATACATATCTGCTCCTAATTAGAATTTCGCGCCATTTTATCCAACGAGGTTTTAAGATTAACTAAAAATTACGAAATTTCGCCCAAATTTAAATGTGCTTAAATAAAATTTCGATATATTTCAAACGATGTTTTGATTGAAAGGTAAAAAATGAGTTCCATTCAAAAATTAGTAGCTAGCTACAAAGATAAAAATCTAGTCCTGCGCATAGTTACAGGCTTGATAATAGGCGCCATTTTGGGCTTTGCTGCGCGTTCGACGGCAGGCGATATTGCGGCAGAGCACAATTCGTTTTTAATAAACGTAGTAGCTTTTGCGGAAATTTTAGGAAATTTATTCGTAGGCGCCCTTAAAGCGGTAGCTCCGATTTTAGTTTTTATCTTGATTTTAAGCTCGATCGTAAATAAACAATACGGCAGTGCAAGCGGCTTAAAACGCGTGGTCGTCCTATATATTGTAGGCACCTTTTTAGCCTCGTGCGTGGGGGTGGCGACCAGCTTTTTATTCCCTACGGAGCTTGCTCTAAGCAATGTCGGCGCGGCGGAAAATACGGTTCCTGCAAGCGTTTGGATTGTGCTAAAAGATCTGCTTTTTAAGGTCGTAGATAATCCGCTAAACGCTATCGCACACGGAAACTACGTAGGAATTTTAACCTGGGCGATAGGTCTTGGCGTCGCGCTTAAATTTTGTACTAATGAAACAAAGAAAATTTTTACCGATCTGAGCGAAGCGGTAACCAAAATCGTGCAGTTCGTAATCCAACTCGCGCCGTTTGGAATTTTCGGTCTAGTAGCTTCTACTGTGTATCAAACCGGCGTCGATGCGCTGCTTGGGTACGTGCGAATAGTAGTCGTGCTAGTAGGTGCGATGGCGTTCGTAGCCCTCGTGGTAAATCCGCTCATCGTCTTTGCGGTGATTAAGAAAAATCCATATCCGCTCGTATTTACCTGCCTGCGCGAAAGCGGCCTCACGGCGTTTTTCACTCGCAGCTCGGCGGCGAATATCCCGGTAAATTTAAATTTATGCAAAAAGCTCGGCATCAGCGACGAACTAAGCTCGATCTCGATCCCTTTGGGAGCTACGATAAATATGGCGGGCGCTGCGGTGGTAATCGCGATCTTAGCGCTTGCCGCGGCTCATACGCTCGGCGTGCGCCCCGATTTTTGGACGGCACTACTACTTTGTGTGGTCTCGGCGGTCGGTGCGTGCGGCGCTAGCGGCGTGCCCGGCGGCTCATTGATGCTGATACCGCTTGCGTGCTCGCTCTTTAATATCTCAAACGACATCGCAATGCAGGTAGTCGCGATCGGCTTTATCATCGGCGTGATCCAAGACTCGGTAGAAACTGCGATCAATAGCTCCACGGACGTGATTTTTACGGCGATCGCGTCGCAAAGTATGCAAAAATAACTCACCTTAAAATTTACCGCGAATTCCGTCTGTGCGGCGGATTTGCGGTTTTTAAAATTTTACTTATTCTTTTTTGATAAAATTATCCAAAAATTTTAAAAGGAAATCGATGAATTGGAATTTAGACGAGCTGTTTGCAAACGAAGCGGAATTTAGCGCCGCGATAGATAGCGCCTCCGCGCAGGCTAGGGATTTTGAGCTTAAATTTAAAGATAAGCTGCGCGCTCTTAATGCGGAGGAGTTTTTAGGCGCACTTGAGCTTTATGAGGGTATCAGCGAGCAGATCGGCAAGATAATGAGCTTTGCACATCTTAGCTTTGCGCGAGATACGAGCCTTGGAGCGCAGCAGGCCAAGACGGAGCAGGCATGCAACGACATTTCGCAGAGCCTGCTTTTTTTCGAGCTCGAGTTTAACGAGCTTGACGCCGCAAAACAGGACGAGTTTATCGCAGGGGGCGGGAAATTCAGATATTATTTGAGCCTGCTTAAGCAGCGCAAGGCCCATCAGTTAAGCCTGCCGCAAGAAAGCGTGCTTTTAAAAACTTCGCCCGTAAGCGGCGAGGCGTTTTCGCGACTTTTTGACGAGAGCATGGCGCGGATGAGCTTTGATTTTCGCGGGCAGAAGTTAGGCGAGGAGGAAATTTTAAGCCTGCTTCATAGCTCCGATCGCGAGGTGCGAAAGGACGCCGCAGCTTCGCTAAGCGCGGTGCTAGAGCAAAACTCCCACCTGCTTGGCTACATCTACAATATGATCAAAACCGATCTTAAAATTCGCTGCGAACTGCGCGGCTACGATAAAGCCGAGGCGGTGATGCACGAGGAAAATCAGATAAACATCGCAAGCGTCGATGCGCTGATCGCAGAGACGGAGCGAAGCTTCGGTCTGGTCGGTAAATTTTACGCCAAAAAGCGCGAAATTTTAGGCTACGACGCGCTGTATGATTACGACAGATACGCGCCGCTTGGGGGCGATGAGAGCGAGTTTAGCTTCGAGCAGGCTAAGCAGATCGTGCTTGCGGCATTTGAAAAATTTAGTCCTAAATTTAAGCAGATCGCGCTGATCGCGTTTGAGCGAAACTGGATCGACGCGATGCCTGCGCAAAATAAGCAAAGCGGCGCGTTTTCGCATTCCGGCTCGCGCGACACGCACCCTTTCGTGCTTTTAAATTTTACGCGCAAGCGCCGCGACGTATTTACCCTCGCGCACGAGCTGGGGCACGCGATACATCAGTATCTAAGCTACGGCGTGGGCTATTTTAACTCCTTCACGCCGCTAACGACGGCTGAGACTGCGTCTATTTTCTGCGAGATGCTGGTGTTTGATTATATGCGCGGAAATTTTTCAAATTTAAACGGCTCGCCAAATTTAAAAAGCACCGCTGCCTCGGACGGCTCGCAAAATTTAAAATGCGGCGCTTCGCAAGAGGCTCTGGGCGGTGAAATTCCAAACGAGCGCGCCGTAAAAAACTCCGCCTCGCAAGACTCTGCGGGTTCGTGCGAGCTTGCAGCACGCGATACGGATACGCCCTCGCAGACTGCAAGCGATAAGACTGCGCTAAGAGCGATGCTTGCGGCAAAGATCGAGGATATCTTCGCTACGCTTTACCGCCAGATCGGATTTACGACCTTTGAGCGGCGCGTGCATGCGAGCGCGGATGAGCTAAGCGTTGAGCAGGTGGATGAGCTTTGGATGGAGGAGTCGCGCAAGATGTTTGCGGGCGAGCTAATCTTGCAGGATCATTACAAAAGCTGGTGGAGCTACATCCCGCACTTCGTTCACACGCCGTTTTACTGCTACTCCTACGCCTACGCGCAGCTTTTGGTGCTCGCGCTTTACGGGCTGTATAAGAGCGGCAGGCTCGAAAATTTCGTTCAAATTTACACTGAGTTTTTAAGCTCGGGCGGCAGCGACGCGCCGCAAAAGCTGGTGGCGAAATTTGGGTTTGACATCAATAAAAGCGAGTTTTGGCGCATCGGTATAGAGCAGGTCGCGGCGCTTGTAGATGAGTTTGTGAGGGGTTAGGATGATAGATAAAATTTTAAAAGACGATAAATTTATCGCTACGAGCAGCGCAAATATAGGCGCGGTTTTGGATTACGTTTTGGCTCTTGGATGCGGATTTGGCATCGTTGCGAGGACGGATCAGATAAAATTTGACCCGCCGCTGCCGGAGGAAATTTTAAAAAGCTTCAAAATGCCCGCGATCTTTTTGCAGCTAGAGGAATACACGCTCTCTAGCGCGCACCTTAGCAAGGATGAGCTGGTTTTCGAGGCGGGATTTGGGCCGCAGGATTTTGCAAGCACGCTTAGCGTGCCGTTTTACGCGGTCTTACAGATTGTCGTGGACGGCAAGCCCATCGCGGTAAATTTCTCCCAGCCCGAGTCCGAGTGGCTTAAGCGCGAAAAATCGCGTAAAATTTTTTCAAAATGAGCGATATTTTAGAAGGTCTTAATCCCGCTCAGCGCGAGGCTGCGAGCCACGTGGACGGAGCGATGCTAATCTTAGCGGGTGCGGGCAGCGGCAAAACTAAAACGATCACCGCGCGCCTTGCCTACTTGCTCTCAAACGGTGTGCCTGCGGAGAATACTCTCACGCTTACGTTTACGAATAAAGCCGCCGCCGAGATGCGCTCGCGAGCGCTTAATCTGATAAGCGGGCTAAATTTAAACGGCGTGCCGCTCCTGTGCACCTTTCATAAATTCGGGCTTTTGTTTTTGAAATTTCATATTAGCGAGCTTGGACGCAGCGCAAACTTCCAAGTAATCGATACCGACGATAAGAAAAAGATCATCAAGGGCTTTGAGATAAATTTACCCACGTCGCTATTGGCAGCTAAAATTTCAACCTACAAAAATTCTCTAATCAGCCCCAAAGATATCGACGAGCTTTTAAGCGATAAAGAGGACGAGCTAAGCAGGATGTATAGCGGATTTTACGCGCATTGTGCTGATGCATATAAGCGCTACGAGGCGTATTTGGCGGCGAATAATCTGGTGGATTTCGATGATCTGCTGATATTGCCGTATAAAATTTTAAGCGCGAATGAGCGGCTATGCGATGAAATTTCGCGCCGTTACGCCTACATCACGGTCGATGAGTATCAGGACACCAACGACATTCAATTCAAACTGCTGCAAAAGCTCTGCACCGCGCACGAAAACCTCGTAGTAGTGGGCGATGACGATCAGAGTATCTACGGTTGGCGTGGCGCGCGGATAGAAAATATTCTAAATTTTAAAGATCAGTTCTCAAACGTAAAATTTATCAAGCTCGAGCAGAACTACCGCTCCACGGATGAAATTTTAAATGCCGCCAACGAGCTCATCTCGCACAATAAAAACCGCCTCGGCAAGAGCCTTACTAGCATGAACGGCGGGGGCGAAAAGATTGAAATTTTGCGTTCAGACGAGGAGGGTATCGAGGCGGCAAAGATCGCAGAAGCTATCAAAAAGCTGCTTTCAAGCGGCGTAGCGCCCTCTCAAATCGCCGTGCTTTACCGCGTAAATGCTCTTTCGCGCGCACTGGAGGAGGGGCTAAATCGCGCCAAAATCCCGTACAAAATGGTAGGCGGCGTGAAATTTTACGAGCGCGCCGAGATCAAGGATACGATCGCCTATCTGCGCTTGGTAAACGACGAGCACGACGATTTTTCGATGAGGCGGATCATAAACGTGCCCAAGCGCGGCATCGGCAAGGTCTCGCTGGCAAAGCTCGAGGAGCTTTCGCGCCTGCGGCTCATCAGTCTATTTGATGCGTTTAGCGAGCCTGATGCGGGGCTTAGCGCCAAGGCGGCGCAGGCTCTAGCGGAGCTTAAAAGCGGCATCGCTTCTATCTCCGCGCTAGCCGATACTATCAAAAAAATAGAGGCGCTGGAGCCCACTTTTGGGCTAAAGGCTTACTACGCCTCGCTTCCGGACGGCGCCGATCGGGTAGCGAACATCGACGAGTTTTTGGCTATGCTAAAGGATGAAGCTAGCAATAAGCCCGATTTTGATCTGGCGGAATTTTTAAACGAGCTAAGTCTTCTTAGCGATCAGGACGCCATCATGGGCGATGCGATAAACATAATGAGCGTACACGCAAGCAAGGGGCTTGAGTTCGAACATCTTTTCGTAATCGGGCTAGAGGAGGGCTTTTTCCCGCTTTTGGGCGATAGTAGCGACATCGAGGAGGAGCGCAGACTCGCATACGTAGCGATTACGCGCGCCAAACGCACTCTCACGCTTAGTTTTGCCGCTAGCCGCTTTTATCGCGGCAAGCGCGAGAGGCTCGATGCTAGCAGGTTTATAGCCGAGGCGGGTTTGGTGGCTAAAGAGCCTCCGCGCGAGCAAAGCAGCGGCTTTAGCAAGGGCGAGCTGATCAAACACAAGCTATTTGGGATCGGACAGATCACGGCGGTAAACGGCGACCGACTCACTATAAATTTCGGCGGAATTTCACGCGTGATAATGTCAAATTTCGTAGAAAAGATCGGCGCTTATGAATAGATTGTTTTTGGCGGACAAGCCCGCGGGCATAGGCAGCAATAAATTTTTAAGCGCTCTTAAGCGCAAATACGGCGTGAAAAAGGCTGGCTTTAGCGGCACGCTCGATCCTTTCGCAAGCGGCGCGCTGATCGTAGCATTCGGGCAATACGCGCGCTTTTTTAGATTTTTAAAGAAAGAGCCAAAAGTTTACGCCGCGACGCTGTGGCTGGGCGCGCAAAGCCCAAGCGGCGATAATGAAAACATAGGGCGCGTGGAGCAAATCCCGCCGCTTTCGCGCGAGGTTTTAGATGCCGCGATGGCGCAAATGCGCGGCGAGATAAAATTTATACCGCCCGCTTTCAGCGCCAAGAAAATTGACGGCGTGCGCGCATACAAGCTCGCTCGCGCGGGCGAAGAGGTGAGCCTAAAAGAAACCTCGATGCGGGTTTTTGATGCCGAAATTTTAAGCTACGCTCACCCATTCGTGAGCTTTCGCGTGGCACTCAGCGAGGGCGGCTACGTGCGCTCTTTCGCGCAAATTTTAGCAGAAAAGCTAGGCGCCGCGGGTACGCTAAGCGCGCTTAGGCGGGAGAGCGAGGGGGCTTTTGATTTGAAAGATCCGCGCTTTGCGGATGAGGCGGCGTTAAATCCGCTCGAGTTTTTGGACCTCGCGCCAAACTTTTACGACGGCGACGCGCGCGACGTGATCTTGGGCAAAAAGCTCGCCGCAAAGGATCTGACGAGCCGCGCAGACGGGCGCTATCTGCTTATCTGCGGCGATTTTTACTCAATCATCGAGATAAGCTCGGGCGAGGTGGGGTATCTTTGGAACGACGTTCCGATCGCGGGCGGTGGGTTTTAAGGCGCAAGATCGGTCGTGCAGCTTGCACAATGTGTTTGCAGTGCGGCTCATATTTGCACTGCGCTTGGCTTAAATGTTTAAATTTAACCGCATAGCGCGCTGTCCTGCGCGGTTAAATTTTATCGTGCGGAGCAGTGGGCGATCACGCTTTTTTTGTTGCGCACAGATAGCAAATCGGCCTCAGGCGGCGTAAATTTAAACGTGCGGCTAGGCAGGCGGCGCCCTCTCAAAAGGCATAAATCCGCGGGGGTTAAATTTAAACGCGACCAAGCGGCGTTTTGATTTGCTTTTTGGTGCGCGATGGCGACGCGCCGCGAGATTAAAATTTCGCGATTTAAAAAGCACCGGGTTGGGGCTTATTGCGCCGCAGCAAGCGGCCTCTGCCGAATGAAATTCCGACTCGCGGTAATGCGTAGTATGCGCCGACGGGTTTGATTTTACAGCGGGCGGCGCACCGCTAAACTAAATTTATGACCTAGTGCGGCGTGCAGCGGTGCGGCTAGAATTTTGCCGGCTTGGAATTTTAATCGCTAAGATAGATTTGCGCCGCGGATTGAAATTCCGCCGCGTGTGTTGCGGATTTAAAATTTCGCGCTTTATAAAATTTACGTATCGAGCGCCGCGATCGCGGGTTAAATTCCGCGCCGCGCACTTCACGGCACGCGGTTTTGAAATTTTAATCGCACTGGACATGGCGTGCCGCAGGCTGAAATTTAACTTGCGCGCGGATTGAAATTTTTAATCGCGCTAGATAAGCTTGCTGCGGGTTAAATTTAACGCAAGCGCGCCAAGGCGCAAAAGGAGTAAAATTTTGAAAGCTTATGCAAAGATCAATGTTTTTTTAAAAGTCGTCGGCACACGCGACGGCTACCACGAGATCGCCTCGCGCTTCGTGCTGCGCAGGGAGCTCTTTGATGAGATAAGCTTCGAGCGCGCGAGCGGCTTTGCGCTTGAATGCGAAGCCGCGCAGATCGCGGATAATATAATTTTAAAGGCCAAGACGGCGCTTGAGCGGGCGGGCTTTGCGCGCGAGCTTGCGGATTTTTTCAGCTCGCACAAGATCGTGCTTAAAAAACGTATTCCGATCGGTGCCGGTCTTGGGGGCGGCAGTAGCGATGCGGCGGCCTTTTTGCGGCTTGCGAACGAGGAATTAAGCTTAAAAATTCCGAGTGAGCGGCTTATAGCGATCGCGCAAAATATCGGCGCGGACGTCGCGTTTTTTGCTAGCGGGCTTGAGGCCGCAAACGTGCGCGGCATCGGCGAGATCATCGAGCCTTTCGAGGACCGGCTGCCTGCAATCGAAATTTTAACGCCTGCGATCTTTTGCTCCACCGGCGCGGTTTATAATGAGTTTCGCGCAAGCTTTATGCAAAATATAAACGCCGCGCAGGCTCAAGAGATGTTGCGTTTAAGCAGCGAACAGCTGCTGGCGCAATATGGCGGCTTTGCGTTAAACGATCTTTTCGCGCCGTGCATAAAGCTATATCCGCAGATGAGCAAGTATCGCGATATGTTTCTAAGCGGCAGCGGCAGCAGTGTGTTTTTCTTAAAATAAAAATTCCAAGGCGCGCGGTTAAAATTTAAAAGCTAAATTTAAAGATAAAATTTAAAATTTCGCTCGCCCGCTTTTAAATTTAAGCAAAAACGGGCTAAGCTTAGGGTCAAATTTAGAAGGAAAAAGATGAAAGAACTGAGTAAAAATCGCAAGGCATTTCACGATTTTACGATACTTGAAAGCTTTGAGGCGGGCATCGTGCTAAAGGGCAGCGAGGTCAAAGCTCTGCGCGCGGGCAGGGGCAATCTCAAAGATAGCTTTTGTCGCGTGATCCGCGGCGAGCTGTTTTTGCTAAATGCCCATATCAGCTATCTTGAAAGCACAAACGCCCACTTTCGTCCAGACGAAGGGGCGGCGCGAAAGCTTTTAATGCACAGAAAGCAGATCGACAAGCTGCTCGGCGCGGTTAGCAAAGAGGGCCTTACCATCGTGGTTTTGTCGCTGTATCTCAATGATAAAAACCGCGTAAAGGCGCGTATCGCTTTGGCTAGTGGCAAAAATCTGCACGACAAGCGCGAATCGCTAAAGCGCAAGGAAGCCGACCGCGAAGCGCAAAGCGCGATGAAGCGATACGACAAGCATTCATTTTAAATTCACAAAACTTTGGTTAAAATGCGGGCCTAAATTTAAACCCGAAGGAAATTGAATGAAGAAATTTTTACTATTATGCTTGGCGATTTTTGTCTTAAGCGGCTGCGGAGATGATTCGCAGAAAAAGACGGGCTCTGCGGGAGAGAATCCTGCCGCGAGCGAGAATCAGATAGCAAAAAATTCCGCGCAAGATAAAAGTGGCGAGCGTATTGGTGGAGAGAGCGGCGAGGAGGTAGCTTTTACGCCGTTTAAAACGGGCGAGCGATTTACGCTTAAAAGCGTCGTAGGCGGTGAGGTAACGATCGAGCGCACAGAAAAGGGCTTTAAGCTCGCGGACAGCGATAAAATTTTAATGTTTGATATTTTTGGTACATATTGCCAGCCGTGCCGCATCGAAGCGCCGCATCTGATGGACTTTCAGCTAAAAAACTCCGCGGATTTTCTGATGGTCGGCTTGATTTATTTTGAGGACATTACGGACGCGCAAGTGATCGAAAATTTTACGAAAAAATTTAACGCGTATTATTTCATCTCCAATTCAAAACAAAACGAGCGCATAGTGGGTCAAATTTTAAACGACATCGGTTATCGCCACGCGCTTTCGATCCCTTTTAAGGTAGTACTTAAAGATGGAAAATATCAAAGGCTTACCGACATTAACGAGGGTGATGAGCGCGGCAAGCCGTATTACTTAGGCATGGTCGATACCGATGTGATAAAAAGCGATATCGCCAGGATAAAAAATGGCAACTAAAACCGGCGTGCAGATTCGCACTAACGCCAAAACAAAATCTTTCGTGCCTCGCCCGTATAAGGTGATTTTACTAAACGACGACGTGACGACGATGGATTTCGTGGTTTATATTTTGATGGAGATTTTTGCTAAAAACTTTAACGACGCCGTAGATTTAATGATGAAAGTTCATAGGCAGGGTCGCGCGGTTTGCGGCGCGTATCCCAAAGAGATAGCCGAGTGCAAGCAACAAGCGGTTTTACAAGCGGCAAAGGTCGCAGGATTCCCTCTTAGATGTGAGATCGAAGAGGATTAAATTTAAAGGAAAGCAATGATAGGATTTTTTTTAAACAAACATTTTGAACAAGCAATCAGCGTCGCAAACGACGGCGAGGACGAATATATCACCACTTCGCACGTAGTTTATGCGATTTTTAAATACAATAAGCCTTTCCATGGGCTCATCGCCAAAGAAATTCCGGATATTAACTACCTAAATATCTTGGATAATCTGGGCGGGCTTTTGGATATGATGCCTAAATCAAGCGGTAAGGATCCTGTGCAGACGATAGAATTTAAGCAGTTCTATACTGAATTAAATAACGCTAAAGAGCCTAAAAATGAGCTCGATTTTATGCTTAAAATTTTAAATGATAAGGAAAACGACTGCACTAAAATTTTAAATCACTACGGTATCAATGCCGCGATTTTTGAGCTCATCGTGCGAAAGTATAAATCCGCTTTCGATCACCGCGACGAGGTCGTTTCTCGCGATGAAGCCGCAGCGATTAAGCTAAACTCATACGATATCGACGATATCACGCATGCGATGAATTATGACGAAAGCCGCAGGCAGTGGCAGAATACGGAATTTGAGCCTGCGTTTGAGGGCGAAAAGGACGCGATAAACGAGCGCGATATTAAAAAGGATTCGCCTAGCTCACTTTATACAGCAAACCTCAATAAAATCGCGCTTGAGGGCAAGATCGATCCACTCATCGGACGCGAAAAAGAGATCGAAAAGACGCTACAAACCCTCTGTCGCCGCAAGAAAAATAATCCGATCTTAGTGGGCGAAGCAGGAGTTGGTAAAACCGCGATCATCGAGGGTATCGCGCTAAAAATCGTCCGCGGCGAAGTGCCAGAAAAGCTAAAAAACAAGGTGATTTACGCCCTTGATGCTGGCGCGCTGATCGCAGGCACTACGTTGCGCGGGGAGTTTGAGGAGAGGCTAAAGGATCTCATAGACGAGTTTAGCGCTAATCAAAATGCGATTTTATTTATCGATGAAATTCACACGATCGTTGGCGCCGGTACCGGTAATCGCAACGAACTTGATATGTCAAACATCCTAAAACCTTCGCTTGCAAGCGGCGAGCTATCGGTCATCGGCGCTACTACATACGGCGAATACCGCTCGTTTTCGCAGGATAAAGCGCTTAGCCGCAGGTTTTGCAAGATCGACGTGAGCGAGCCTAGTATCGACGATAGCGTCGAAATTTTAAAAGGCGTAGCCAAAAAATATGAGGAATTTCACGGCGTGAAATTTAGCGATGAAATTTTGCGAGATAGCGTAACGCTTGCTAAAAAATATCAAAGCGATAAATTCCTTCCCGATAGTGCCATTGATCTCATTGACGAGGTGGGCGCTAGCTTTGCGTTTAAGCCGCACGAAGCTCCGCTTGAAATCAGCAAGGACGATTTGGTAAATACGCTTTCGATTAGCGCAAATATCGCAAATTTAAGCAGTAGCGTCGATAATAAACAAGTACTAAAAAATCTGGAAGTCAATATCAAGCGTGAAATTTTCGGTCAAGACGAGGCGGTTAGCAGCCTTTGCAAGGCACTTTTGCGCTCTTACGCCGGGCTTGGAGGCGCAAGCTCCCCAATCGGCGTATTTTTGTTCGCAGGTAGCAGCGGCGTGGGCAAAAGTGAGCTAGCTAAGGTCTTAGCCGCGCAGCTTGGAGTGCATTTTGAGCGCTACGATATGAGCGAGTATATGGAAGCTCACAGCGTCTCTAGGCTCATTGGCGCGCCTCCCGGATACGTGGGCTTTGAAAATGGCGGAATTTTAACGAATAACATTAAAAAGCACCCTTACAGCGTCATTTTATTTGATGAGGTAGAAAAAGCTCATCCTAGCATGACGAATATTTTTTTAGGAATTTTCGATAACGCAAGTCTTACCGATAATAACGGCGTTACGACCGATTTTAAAAATACGATCATAATAATGACGTCGAATTTAGGCACAAAAGAAGCGCCGCAAGTTGGATTTACGAAGGACGAGAGCTATAAAGTAGATAGCGCCATAAAAAGCTTCTTTGCGCCGGAATTTCGCAATCGTATCGATAAAATCATAAATTTTAACCGCTTAAGCGGCGAAATTTTAGAAAAAATCGTGGATAAAACTATCGGCGAGCTAGAGTCGCAGCTAAAAAACGTAAAAATTAGCCTAAACAAGGAAGCAAAAGATTTGATTATATCGCGTGGCTATTCGGATGAGTTTGGCGCGCGAAATTTAAAGCGCGAAATCAGTTCGCAGATCAGCGATCATATAAGCGGTGAGCTGCTTTTTGGCGCGCTGCAGGAGGGTGGCTTAGTTAGCGTGAGCGTAAAAGACGGCGAGCTAAGCTTTAGCTTTGCTTCTACGCCTTTGCCGCAGATAGAAAAAAAGCAACCCGCACTAGCTCAAAGCAGTGTCGTTAAATAATGGCTCGGTTTTACGATTTTCCAGATCCTATGGATGCGCCAGATTTTGCGCCGCTTGCAAGTGGCGGCGATCTGAGCGAGGATTGCTTGCTTAGCGCTTATAGTGCAGGGATATTTCCGTGGTTTAACGAAGATGAGCCGATTTTATGGTGGTCGCCCGATCCGCGCGCAGTGCTTGATCCACGAGAAGTGCGTGTGCAAAAGTCCATCAAACCTTATCTTAAGCGATATGAAGTAAAATTTGACGTAAATTTTAAGGGCTTCATCGAGCGCTGCAAAGACGTGCGAAAAAAAGAGAGCGACGGCACGTGGATCAGCGAGCAGATCGTGCAGGCTTACTCGCGTTTGGCAGCAGACGGTTACGCTCACAGCGTCGAGACATACGAGGGTGGCGAGCTTGTGGGCGGGCTATACGGGCTAATTTTTGGGCGTGTGTTTTGCGGCGAGAGTATGCTGAGCCTAAAGAGCAACGCTTCGAAAGTCGCGCTGATTAGGCTTTGTGAGGTGCTTGCAAATTTCGGTTTTTTAATCGATTGTCAGATTATGAATGAACATCTGAAATTTATGGGTGCTAAAGAGATGCCGCGAGCGGAATTCCTCGCTCTATTTGCTGAGCTTAGCGTGCAAGATAGCGGCTTTGAGCGCTTCGCGGATCTTAAAATTTCGTGCGGAGCGCAGCATTGAGCCAAAGCTTGAAATGCGGCAGCGTAAAAATGCGCGGAATTTTAGAATTTTAAAGAAATAAGATGTGGCAAAGAGATAAAAGCTCCTCAGTCGGTATGATTATCGTGATGTTTATATTCGTGCCGGCGGCGCTTTTTGTATTTTTGGCGATTTTATATTTTTGGGGCAGCACCGAGCGTAAATTGCCGCGCCTGGACGTCAATGAAACCAATAGCGCGATCCGCGGCGCGATAATCGCAAAAGACAACTACGTCGCGGCAAATTCCGTCAAACTCTACAAAGTTAGCGTCGATGCACGCAGCATCGATAAAAACAAGCTTGATCTTTTCGTGCGGCTATACTGCATCTACACGGGCGATAGTGAAAAGCGCGTTAAAAGCGCGATCGAGGGCTCTGGCGGTACGACCGTGCTATCGTATAAGATCGACGCTAAAACTGCCGTGCATCTAAAAGAGCTTGCGTATAAGCTAAATTTAAAAAAGGTCTTCGTCAGCTTCATAGGCGCAAACGGCAGGTTAAATCCGCCTATCCGCATGAGCGTGAGCGAAAGCGGCGAGAAGCGCAGCTACAATGTCGGCGATTCGCTCACTCCGTTAATCGGCTATATCAATAAAAAAGAGGTTGATGGCATCACCAAGGTTAGCGGAATTAAGGGGATCGAGAAGTACTATGAGTATTATCTAGCGCCGGTTAGAGATGAGTTTATCGTGGGTCCGCGCGATATCGGCGGTAACATCATTCTAGAGCGCAGCAGTAAAAAAACGGGCAGGATCGACGGCTACAATGTCCGCCTAAGCGTGCCGCTAACGCTGCAAAGAAAGATAGAGCGCCTAAGCGATGAGGGCGCGGATAATTACGATGCGCGAGAAATCGTGGTAGGCATTATGAACTCCAAAACGGGCAAAATTTTATCTCTTGCGACCAATGCTCGCTATGATCCCTCAAACATCACAAAAAACGATCTTAAGAATTTAAATTTTACCGCGAGCGAATACGCCTACGAAGTGGGCTCGATTATGAAGCCGATAATTTTCGCAATCGCCTACGACGCTAAAGCTGTCAAACCGGGCGAGATCATTAATACCTATAACGGCAGCTATAAGCTTGGTACTCGCACGATCCGCGACACGCACCCGGCTAAGCAGATGAGCGGCGAGGAGATCATCATCCACAGCTCAAACATAGGAATGATTAAAATTTCAGAGCGGCTGGAGGGGCAGGCTATTTATGATGGGCTGATGAACTTCGGTATGTCGCAAAAAACGGGTATCGATCTGCCGTATGAGCAAAGTGGGAATATCCCAAGCATCAAAAGCCTGAATAATAAAATTTACAAAGCCACGATCAGCTATGGCTACGGCGCGCAGATGACCTTCCTTCAGATGCTAAATGCCTATACCGTCTTTAACAACGGCGGCGTCATGATTAGCCCGCGCCTAGTCGAAAATCTAGAAAATAACGGCAAAACTTACATCGTCAACGAAAGCGAAACCCGCCAGGTCATCTCTAAAACTACCGCTGATGTAATCAAAGGAATTTTAATCAAGACAGTCGAGAGCGGCACGGGGCGCAAGGGACGGGTAGCGGGGCTGCAAATCGGCGGTAAGACGGGCACTGCGCGTATCGCCAAGGGAGGCGGCTATTCGAGCGCCTATAATAGCTCGTTTTTCGGCTTTGCCAACGACGCGGACACCAGCTACACGATCGGCGTTTTGGTGCGCGAGCCTAAAAGGGGCAGCTACTACGCCGCTCAAAACGCGCTGCCGATCTTTAAGCGAGCGGTAGGAATTTTGATTGAGGAGGGCTATCTAAAGCCCGCAGCTGACGCAAACGCTACGCAAAAGGTTGAGATCAAGGATGAGGCAGTTGAAATTAAAGATTAAATTTGCTAAATTTCGCGAGGTTTTTTAAAATTTTGCGACTTGCGACGACGAAAATTCGCGGAATTTGGCGCGGCTTTTTTAAATTTTACGGCGTTTAAATTTTATAGCGCAGAATTTTGGCGGCATAAAATTTCGCGGCGTAAATTTTAACGGCACGGCGACGGAATTTTATCGTGACACAAAATTCGGCACGGCAGTAAAATTTTATCACGGCTTGGAATTTTGGATGGCGCCGCTCGCTGCGCTAAAGCAACGGAATTCTATCGCGACGCGGAATTCTACGTGGCGTAAAATTCTGTATCAAGGCAAAATTTTAAATTTGCCGCGCAAGTAGCGCAAGTAAAACGGCAAGCGAGCTTGTAGCGTAAATTTCTAAGACGCAGCGCTATAAATTCGCGCCGTATGTCTGCGCGGGTATGAAATTTAGCGAGTTTGGCTGCGGAATTTAACGATGAAATTTAACGCAAAGAAAAGAGGAAAATATGAAAGCAAATGAGGGAAAAATGAAAATAGCGATAATCGGGCTTGGCTACGTTGGGCTTCCTTTGGCGGCGGCGTTTGCCGCGAAACACGAGGTCGTGGGCTTTGACGTAGCTCAGGACCGCATAGACGAACTGCGCGGCGGGCACGACCGCACTCTGGAGCTTAGCGACGAGGAGCTTGCTGCGGCGATTCAAAACGGGCTTAAATTTAGCGCAAATCTAGATGATATGAGGCAGAGCAATTTTTATATCGTGTGCGTGCCGACGCCCGTAGATAGGCTAAATCGCCCCGATCTCACGCCGCTAATCAAGGCCAGCGAAAGCGTCGGAGCCGTGCTTAAAAAGGGCGACATCGTCGTGTATGAAAGCACCGTCTATCCGGGCGCTACGGAGGAGGACTGCGTGCCGGTGCTTGAGAGAGCCAGCGGGCTTAAATTTAACCGCGATTTTTTCTGCGGATATTCGCCCGAGCGGATCAATCCCGGTGATAAAATTCACACCGTCACTAAGATCAAAAAGATCGTCTCGGCAAGCACTGCCGAGGCTTTGGACGTGGTGGACAGCGTCTATCTTAGCATCCTGCAAAACGGCACCTTTCGCGCCAGCAGCATCAAAGTCGCAGAGGCCGCGAAGGTGATCGAAAACACCCAGCGCGACATCAATATCGGCTTTATCAACGAGCTTGCGATCCTGTTCGGCAAGCTCGGTATCAACACCAACGACGTCATCGACGCAGCGGCTACGAAGTGGAATTTCTTAAGCTTTCGTCCGGGCCTTGTGGGCGGACACTGCATCGGCATCGATCCGTATTATCTGGCGCAGAAGGCGACCGAGGTGGGTTATCACCCCGAAATCATCCTCTCAAGCCGCCGCATTAACGATAATATGGGAAGCTACGTCGCTACGGAGGTCGTTAAGATGATGATAAAATACGACGAAAAGGTAAAGGGCGCGAAGGTCTTGATCTTGGGGCTGACGTTTAAAGAAAACTGCCCCGACACCCGCAATACGCGAGTCGTGGATATGATAAACGAGCTTAAAAATTTCGGCTGCGAGGTGGGCGTCTATGATCCTTGGGCTAGCGCCGCCGACGCCAAGAGATACTATGATATCGATCTGCTGCAAAAGCCCGATTTGCGCAAATTTGACTGCGTCGTAATCGCCGTGGCACATAAGCAGTTTTTCGAGCTTGATTACGCAGGCTCGCTGGTTTACGACGTGAAAAACGTCTATAAAGGCGCGCAAGGAAAGCTCTGAAATTTAGCCGAGGTTTAAATTTAGACTTTATCAATGTAGTTTGCTTTCTAAGTTTGAAGCTCAAACACGATGCTAAGCCGCAAAAATAGATAAAATTTTTTGGTATAAGTGAAAGTTAATCCTCATCGTTATATAATCGCGGCACTTTCGGGGGAATAAAACAAGTTGTCGCTTTAGGTTTTGCTTAAAAGCTAAAGCTCTTTACAGGCTAATGTTTTAAGGCTAAAGGATCAAATTTGAAAATGAAAAAATTCTTTGCGCTCCTACTTGGCGTCCTTTTAGCCTCCTTTATTAGTTTTTATTACGATAGATCATCTAAACCAAGTCATTTCGTCGTTACCCCCGATACCAAAATAGATCCCAACTCCGAGTTGGCTAAATATGTAACGCAAGAGGAAATAGACGATTTTGCTTTCCGCTATTGGGATATAGACGAATACGATGAGGCGAATGCTACTTTAAACGACTTGAGAAATCTTTTGCGTCTTAAGAATACCGATAAAATTTTAGATTATATGAAACAAAACAATCTTAGCGCTAATCTTAGGATGAAGGCCAATACAACGCCTCTGATGTATGCATGCTTTTACGATGATATAGGTACTGCAAAAGAGCTCGTAAAAGAAGGAGCGGATATTAATGCTACAGATAAATTTAAGCTTACTCCGATAGCTTATGCTATTGAAAATAACTCTACTAAAGCGGTAAAATTTTTGTTGAGTAAGAAAGTAAAATTTGATAGTAAAGCACTAATACAAAGATATTTGCAATCGCCTCAGCATGATATGATAAAACATATAACAATAAACGGAGATAATATATTTGTAGAATATGAATCAAAGTATGGAGCAAGAGAGAAAGGGTCAAAAGATGGCGTACATCCTTTTATATATGTTACTTTTTATGGTCTTACGGAAATTTTACAAATGCTTCTTGATGAAGGATACAGAGACTACGATTATGAATTTTCTCATGGTCTAACATATATGCCCGATTATAAACCCACATTGGAAATTCTTTTAAAATACAATGCCCCGAAGCAGCCCTCCAATGAGGAGCTTAAAGAGGCATATAATAAGTGCTATCAGGCACATAAAGAGGTAATAGAAGACAAATTTAAATATATTGATGCGATGAATGAGGGTATAGATAGGGTCAAAGAAGAGAGAATTATGGATAAATATATAAAAGACTTCCGCGACAGCAAGATCGCTATGGAACGAAAACTAATTCAAGAAGGAATCATCGTAAGAAAACCGATTCCGCTCGATCCTGATGAGATGAAAGAATATGATACGCAGCTTGAGATATATGAAAAATATTGCCCTATTAAGAATTTTAAATTTGAAGAGCTTAAGAGCTATGATGATCTTTGGGCATTTGAAAAAAGAGAACCGGATGAAAATGAAACGTTTATGGATTTTAAGAGCTATATAGAATGGTCAAACAAGATAAAGATAAATAAAGAGATACGAGATTTTAAATTTCGTCATCTCGACAGCGTATTTCTGGTCGATAAAAATATGACCCAAAAAGAATACCTTCTTTTTAAATTGAAAAACGTACCGACGGAAACGCAGGCCGAAGATATAAAATATATATTAAAAAGATATGAACCGGCGAGCAAAAACGGTGGCTTGGTAAGATAAAGCTTATAAACCAAAGGCAGGGGGTTAAATTTAGGCTTTATCAGTGTAGTTTGCTTTTTAAGTTTGAAGCTCAAACACGATGCTAAGCCGCAAAAATAGATAAAATTTTTTGGTATAAGTGAAAGTTAATCCTCATCGTTATATAATCGCGGCACTTTCGGGGGAATAAAACGAGTTGCCGCTTTAGGTTTTGCTTAAAAGCTAAAGCTCTTTACAAGCTAGTGTTTTAAGGCTAAAGGATCAAATTTGAAGACCTTTTTGAAGACCTTGCTTAAAATCATAAAAAACATCTTTAAAGGTATATTTTATATAGTTGTTTTTATAGGTCTTTTTGCCTTGGCGCTCAAAGTTCAGACCGGCAGATTTAAATCAACCTCCCATCACTATACCGTCACTGCAAATACCAAAGTAGATCCTAACTCCGAGCTAGCTAAATACGTAACGCAAAAGGAGATAAACGCAGTTGGCTATAGATATTGGGATATAGACGAAGAGGAGGTTAGAGATAATCCTACGATGGAGCTTTTGCGCAGGAGCTTAAAATCAAAAGATACGGATAAAATTTTAAAATTTATGCAGGATAATAATATAAGCGTAGATACCCCTCTTCATTTCGGCGTTACCCCTTTGATGTATGCTAGCTTTTACGATGACGAAAAAACCGCAAAAAAGCTGATAGAGATGGGTGCCGATCCTCATAGGAAAGATAATTACGAGCTATCTCCTATGGCATACGCTATGGAAAATAACGCCACTAAGTCGGTTAGGCTTTTGCTGGATAGCGGAGTTAAGTTTGACGAAGTAGAGATCGTGCAAGAAACTTACGGCATTATGGATGTCGAAAACTGGATAGATTCTGTAAGCTTTGACGAAAACGCTACTCCGATCATACATTACCGTACCAAAGAGGTTCTTTTTAGCGGCGGAGGCGAGCCGTATTATTTTATCAGCCACCTAGTTAGAAACAATATGTACGATATAATGAAAATGGTGCTAGAGAGCGGTTATAGACCGTATACCTACTCCACTTTCAATATGGGAGAGGTCTCCGTTTCAAATAAACTAGAGGAGATATCCGGCTATAAAAATATAAAAAATACTAACAAGGAGTATGGGGTAGAGGAGTTTAGACTTTATATGTCGGTATATGGAGGGCTACTGGACGTACCCGAGCCCGGCGCTATGATAGATCTACTTTTGCAATACGATATCGGCGGAATCCCAAACGATGAATTTTTAAAAAGAATGTATAATGATAAATGTTATAAAGAATATAGGTATGATATAGAAAGCGAATATTATAAGAAAGCAACTAAAGCTAGGTTCGAACTTGCTTTTTTGCAAAAACATTGTTCCGACAAGAACGCTACCTTTAAAAATATTAAAGAGTATATACTATTTGCGGTAGAGCGGAAAAAAGTTCGCGTGATAGAATTTACGGCAGATGAAAGAAATATAGAAAATCCCAACTTTCATATATCTAAAGAGGAAGTCGAGAGGCTAACTAACGACTATAAAGAATATAAAAGAAATTTATTTAGTAAAGAAGCGGAAGATCAAAAGCAGTAAACGGCTACGCAACCCGCTGCGAAATAATTAAATTTAAAACTCCTTCTGATTGCTTAAAAATGAAATTTCGCCGATTTTATCGGCATCGTATTAGGCTTGCAAATTCTGCAAAAAACATAAAAGGCTCGAATAGAAAAGTTAAATTTAATCTCTAAATTTACAGCGCTTGTGCGAGTATAAATTTTGCAAAATCCTCGTGGGAGTTCGGGCATTTGCACACTTCGTAGTATTCATAACCCAGCTCTCGCGCCCGAGCTCGATAAAAAATATCCAGCTCAAAATCGGTTTCGGAGTTATCCACGCAAAACGCGATCGGAAATATCAGCGCTTTTTTGCTCTGCAAATCCCGCAAAACGTCCGAGATATTGGGCTCTAGCCACTTCACGGGACCAAGGCGCGATTGATACGCCAAAATAATCTCTTTAAATTTAATCCCGCGCGCAGCCAGCAGATCTTTTAAAATCTCCACGTGCGCCTCTACCTGCGCCTCGTAGGGATCGCCTGCGGCGATAATTTTTAGCGGCAGCGAATGGGCGGAAAATATGAGCGAAATTTGCGAAATTTCATCCGCGCTAAATTTTGCGACGCATCCCGCAATTAAATTTAGTAAAATTTCGTTGTAAGCGGCGCTGTCGTAGAAAATGCCCGCTGTTTTATAATTTTTTATACCGAGCCGTTTAAGCGCCGCTTCTGCAGAACACAGGCTCGATTGCACCGTAGTTTTTGAGAAGTGCGGATACAAAGGCATCAAAATTATCTCGTCAAAATCCGCGTATTTTTTAAACACATCCTCCGCAAAAGGCGGCGTGTAATTCATCGCATAATCGCAAACTAGCTCGTCCCGCGTCAGGGTATACCGCGGCGCCTTGTTTTGCAGCGGCTCGCCCTGCGTCGGGACGTCTTGCGACGGCTTGCTATGCAATGAAATGTCTTGCGACGGCTCATTCGCGGCGCCCGCATCCGCTGCGCCTTCAAATTTTAACCCCGCGCCGAATTTTGCTCGCGCTAGTTCATTTACCCGCTCGCAAAGCGCTTCGGTGATGGAGCATATTGGCGAGCGTCCGCCCAGTTTTTCGTAGTTGCTACGCGCTGATGCGGTTCTGCTTTTTACGATGAGCGCAGCTAAAACGCTACGCCAAAAATCGCTCTTAATGCCCAAAATAAAAGGGTCGTTAAACATATTTTTTAAAAAAACTTCAACCTCGCTCAGATTGTTAGGACCGCCCATGTTGAGTAAAATTAGGGCTTTTTTCATGAGATGATTTCTCTGATTTTTATCGCATCCTCGACGCTTGCAAGACCTGCGTTAGTGCTGCTGTCGCACATCGCGCAAAACGCTTCGTGTTCGCGGCGCAGCGAAAAGTCATCGCGATCGACGCGCAGATTCACGCGCCCGTCAGGCGTAATTTTAAAAAGAGTTATTGAGATTAGATCGCCGAAATACACGCCGCTGTCGGTGCAAATTTCGATACCGTGGCGTCTGATCGGATAGAGATTGGACTGCATTAGCGTGCAATAGCAGCCGCTTTTTGTGTGAAGCGTCGCGCATGCGGCTAGAGTGCGCTCTTTAGAGATATTTTTGCTAAGTTCTATGCAGGCGATCTCGCTGTGAGAAAGCAGCCGCACAAGATCGATATCTCTAAAAAGGGCATTGGCGACGATATCCGCTCTATCGTCGTTTGCAAAGCCGCTTACGAAGCTCATCGAAAAAATTTTATCCCCCTTGGCTAGCTCGCGTAGCAGGGATACGATTACTGGATTGTAGCGGTCGGAGTAGCCTACGGCTAGGCGCGTGCCGTTAGTAGTGACTGCGTAGTTTATCTCTCTAGCTTCGGCTAGGCTTTGTGCGAGCGGGGATTCTACAAAGATATTTTTGGTAAATGGAAGGCATTTTAAAATCAGCTCTTTATGCGATGGCGGGGGAGCCGTGATGACTACGGCATCGGGCTTAGCGACGTTAAAAAGATCGGTTAGATTATCAAAGATCGGATAGCGCGGGCCGAAATTTTCACTGTTGCCCTTATGATAAAGCGCTACAAGCTCGAAATAATCGCTCCTTCTTAGCTCGCTGAAGTGCTTTTGACCAAGCTCGCCCATGCCTATGATCGCTATCTTTTTTTTCATCGCCATGCCCTAAATTTAATCTTTCGCGCCATTATAACTAAGAATGGTTAAAATTTATAATTTTTAAAATCTAATTTAGCTAAAATGCGCCTTTAAAATTTAACTTGAAATCAGGACAAATCATGGATATTAGAAGCGAATATTTAAATTTCTTTGCAAGCAAGGGGCATCAGATCATCCCCAGCGCGCCGTTGGTGCCAGATGATGATAGCTTGCTTTTTACAAACGCGGGCATGGTACCGTTTAAAAGCATATTTACTGGAGCCGTTCCGCGCCCGACGCCGCCTATTCGCACAAGCTGTCAGACCTGCATCCGCGCCGGCGGCAAACACAACGACCTAGACAACGTCGGCTACACCGCGCGCCATCATACGTTTTTTGAGATGCTTGGAAATTTCAGCTTCGGCGAGTATTTCAAAGAGCAGGCGATCGCCTATGCGTGGGAGTTCGTGACCGAAATTTTAAAGCTTCCCAAAGAAAAACTCTACGTTACCGTGCACGAGAAGGACGACGAAGCTTACGAGTTCTGGGCGCAGCACATAGCGCAGGAGCGCATATATCGCTTCGGCGATCACGATAATTTTTGGGCGATGGGCGATACCGGACCGTGCGGACCGTGCAGCGAAATTTTTTACGATCAGGGCGAGGAGCATTTTCACTCGCCCGAGGATTATATGGGCGGCGACGGCGACCGCTTTTTAGAGATTTGGAATTTGGTTTTCATGCAGTACGAGCGCAGCAAAGATGGCAAGCTTAGCCCGCTTCCAAAGCCTAGCATCGACACGGGCATGGGGCTTGAGCGCGTCACGGCGATTAAGGAGGGCAAATTTAGCAACTACGACAGCTCGCTTTTCATGCCGCTAATTGATGAGGTTGCAAAGCTTTGCGGCAAGCCTTACGTTTATGAAAGCGGCGCGAGCTATCGCGTCATCGCCGATCATATCCGTTCGGTTACGTTTTTGCTAGCACAAGGAACGAATTTTAACCGCGAGGGCAGGGGATACGTTTTGCGTAGAATTCTGCGCCGTGCCGTTCGCCACGGCTATTTGCTCGGCATCAAAGAGCCTTTTATGTATCGCCTCGTGGATAAAGTATGCGAGCTGATGGGCGGGCACTACGCCTATCTGAACGAGAAAAAGCAAGCCGTAAAGGAGCAGATCAAGCTCGAAGAGGAGCGGTTTTTCGCCACTTTGGCAAACGGCATCGAGCTTTTTAACGAGGAGCTTGCGCGCACTAAAGAAATTTTTAGCGGCGAGGTCGCGTTTAAGTTATATGATACCTACGGCTTTCCGCTCGATCTGACCGCCGATATGCTGCGCGAGAAAAATTTGCGCGTGGATGAGGCTAAATTTGACGCGCTTATGAGCGAGCAAAGGCAGATAGCTAAAGCCGCATGGAAGGGCAGTGGCGATAAAAACGTCCGTGGCGATTTTAAGGCACTGCTAGAGAAATTTGGTGAGAATAAATTTAGCGGTTACGAAGAGCTTAGCCGCACGAGCAAGGTTTTAGCGCTACTTAACGAGGATTTTGCGGAAGTGGATGAGCTCAAAGCTGGCGATATCGGCTGGGCGATGTTTGATGTCACTCCGTTTTATGCACAAAGCGGCGGTCAGACGGGCGATAGCGGCGAAGTGGAGTCCATAGCCGATGTGTTTGATACGCAGAAATTTTATGGGCTAAATTTATCCCACTTGCGCCTTAATCGTAACCTAAAAATTGGCGATATCGTCGGGCTCAAGGTTTCTGAGGAGCGTGAGCAGATTGCACGTCATCACAGCGCGACGCATCTTTTGCACGCGGCGCTTCGTGCGGTGCTAGGGGCTCATATCGCTCAAGCAGGAAGCTTAGTCGAAGCGGACCGCTTAAGATTTGACTTCTCGCATCCTAAGGCACTTAGGGACGAGGAGCTAGCTAAAATCGAGGAATTTGTAAATAATGCCGTTTGCAAGGGCTGTGCGGCAAAAACCGAGATTATGGATATAGATGATGCTAAAAACAGCGGCGCGATTGCGCTTTTTGGCGAAAAATATGGCTCAAAAGTGCGCGTTGTGAGCTTTGGAGAGATTAGTAAGGAGCTTTGCGGCGGAATTCACGTGCGTAATTTAAGCGAGATAGGACCGTTTTTTATAGTTAAAGAAAGCGGCGTAAGTGCGGGTGTTAGGCGTATCGAGGCAGTTTGTTCGCGCGCGGCTTTAAATTTAGCGCTTCAAAATCGCGCTAAGCTTGCTGAAATTTCTGCGGAGCTAAAAGGGATTGAGCCTCTCCGCGCGATTGAGAAATTAAAAGATGAGATCAGATCGCTAAAAGATCAGATCAAGCATGCAAGCAGTTCTCATGCACTGGCTTTTCTAAATGTTGGCGATACTAAACTTTGCGTAGCCTCGGTCGAAAGCGGCGATATAAAAACTATGATAGATGAGTTTAAAAATAGCCACGAAAAGGCGGCGATAATGCTGATGCAAGTAGGCACTGACGGTAAAATTTCAATCGCGGCAGGCGTTAAAAATGCGCCGATCAAAGCGGGCGAGTGGGTTAAGCTCGCAGCGCAAATTTTAGGCGGCGGCGGCGGTGGACGCGATGATTTTGCGACTGCAGGCGGTAAGGACGTGCTAAAAATCGAAGAAGCGATCAAAGAGGCGATCTCTTATGCAAAAGGTAAAATTTGAACGAAATCAATACCGGCTTCATCAAAGCCTCGCAAATTTTGCCGCTGATTCACATTTTAAGCGTGATTTTTTTGGTCTGCGCGCAGATCTGCGTATTTTTAATCGCGCGGATTTTTATGAATTTAAGCAGTAAAAGCCAAGCGGATGCGAAGGATGTAAAATTTGCAGAAATTTTGCGATATATGAAACGCTACGAGCAGTTCTTTGCGCTATTTTTGGTGATCGTTTGCGTAAGTGGATTTTTTCTTGCGGACGGCGGAGGTTTTAAATTTTCAGATCCTATGGTAAAAGGTGCAATTGCCACGTTGTGGGCTGGCGCCGGCTTTATACTACTAAATTTTATCTACATGCATTATAAAATTTCATCTTTGAAGCGAGCTTTGGATGCAGGAGATGAGCTTGAGGCGAATGAGCATTTAATCATCGTCGTTAAATATTTCATCCCGCTAAATATCGTAGTCACGCTGATTTGCGTTTATTTGGGCGTGACGGTGGGCGAGTTTTGATGATCTATTTAGCTTCCAGCTCGCCTACTAGAGCGCAAATTCTAAAGGATAACGGCGTAGAATTTACGCAAATTCCTTTTAATTTCGACGAAAGCGGCATTAGTAAGGACGATGCACGCACCTATGCTTACCGCGTTGCCGTAGCCAAGAAAGTGCAGTTTTTTAAAATTTATAAAAATTATGATAGAGTGCTGTTTGCCGATAGCTCCGTGCTTGCCGGCGGTAAAATTTTAGGCAAGGCGCGGGATGAAGCGGACGCATTAAGAATGCTGCGAGCTCAAAGCGGTGCCAGCTGCGCCGTTTATACTGCGATGATTTTTTGCAGTAAGGCGCTAGAGCTTTCGGCACTTAGCGTCGCAAGCTTTGAATTTGCGGAATTTAATGAAGCGGATTTAAAAAGCTATATCGCTAGCGGCGATTGGCGTGGCAAGGCGGGTGCGATGAGTATCGAAGGCTTTAATGAAAAATATATCAAAAGCTCGCGTGGGTCAAAATTCACGGCGATGGGGCTTGATCTGGAAATTTTAAAGAGGTTTGTATGGTAAGAGTTTTATTTAGTTTTATTACGGTTTGCGCGTTTGCTGCAGGCGGAATTTTTTTGTATTTTTACTCGCAAATCCGCTTGGAATCGGACTCGATCATCGATTATCATCCCGAGCTTACGACTAAAATTTATGACCGCAACGGGAATTTGATAGCCAATGTTTTTAATGAACAAAATAGAATTTACGTAAAATTTGACGAGATCCCAGGCCGCGTGATCGAGGCGCTCGTAGCTATCGAGGATACGGCGTTTTTCGAACACGGCGGCGTGAATGTCGAGGCGATTTTTAGGGCGATTATTAAGGACGTCAAAGCGATGAAATTTGTCGAAGGGGCTTCTACGATTACGCAGCAGATCACGCGAAATTTAGTTCTTTCGAGTGAAAAGAAGCTTGATCGCAAGATCAAAGAAGCGATCCTATCGCTTAAGATAGAAAACGCTCTAAGCAAGGAACAAATTCTAGAGCGTTACTTCAACGAAGTGTATTTCGGGCACGGATATTACGGTATCCGCACGGCGGCTTTGGGATATTTCAAAAAGGATTTGCAAGATTTAAGTCTTAAAGAGATCGCGATTTTAGTGGGCTTGCCGAAAGCTCCTAGCAGCTTTGATCCTACTAAGCACCTGGATTTGTCGCTTTCGCGCGCCAATAACGTGATTTATAGGATGCATGAGCTCGGCTGGATAAATAAGACCGAATATGAGCTTGCGATGAACGAGCAGCCTACGATCTACAACGAAACGCTCACGCAAAACGTAGCGCCGTATGCCGTAGATGAGATTATAAAAGAAGCCGAAAAAATTCTACCGGACGTCCGCACGGGCGGATACCGCATAGATACGAGCCTTGATCTAAAGGCGCAGGCGATGGCGCAAGAGGCATTAGTTTTCGGCTACAATGAAATTTTAAAGCGCAACAAAGACGCCAATGCAAGCAACGTAAACGGTGCTATGGTTGTCACGCATCCGCAAAACGGCGAAATTTTAGCCTTAGTAGGCGGCGTGGATTACGCGAAATCAAATTTCAATCGCGCTAGCCAATCTCAGCGCCAAACCGGCTCCAGCTTCAAGCCTTTCGTCTATCAAATCGCCCTTGATATGGGCTACTCGACTATGACCGAAGTTCCCGATATAGCTAGAGAATTCGACGATGGCAGCGATAAAACGTGGAAGCCGAAAAATTACGACAAGACTTACAGTGGCTACATCACGATCAAAGAAGCTTTAACGCGCTCACGCAACCTTGCCTCGATCAATCTGATGCAATCTATCGGTGTTGATCGCGCGGTAAAAAAGCTGGGCGAGTTCGGCTTTAAAAACGTCCCGCCCGCCCTGTCGGTGGCTATCGGCAGCTACGGAATTTCGCCGCTTGAATACTCCACTATGTATTCGATGTTCCCGGGGCTTGGGATTACTGCAAAATCAAAATTTATCGTTTCGATTACCGATAAGGATGGCAAAACTCGCTTTATCGAGCCTGAGCGCCGCCGCGTGCTGCGCCCTGAACAGGCATATCTGATGACTACGCTACTAAAAAATATCGTGCAGCGCGGCACCGGTACTCGCGCACGCGTACAGGGCATCGACATAGCGGGCAAAACAGGCACCTCAAACGATAGCATAGATGCATGGTTTTGCGGCTTTACGCCGGATTTGCAGATCATCATCTGGTATGGCAACGACGATTATAAACCTATGCGAAAGGTCGAAGGCGGCGGTCGTACCGCAGCACCGGTGTTTGCAAAATTTTTAGATGCCTATTTAAAAGAATATCCGCAAACCAGGCGCAACTTCACCGTCCCGGACGGCGTTTTTAGCCGCCAGTATAACGGCAAAGACGAGTATTACACTAAAATTTCGCCGCTTCCTAAACCCCGAGAAAGTAGCAGCGACGGATCGTTTTAAATTTGGATGCAAATCCAAATTTAATCCGTTTTCGGAAGCCCTTACATAGATTGCGTTTATTACACAAACATAAATATGCTAATTTTATAGTTTGTTTAAGGTTGTAGGCGCTAAAATGCGTAATCATTTTATTTAGGGGTTAAGATTGCAGGATTTAGAATTCGAAAGTAAAAAGATAAGAATAGAAAATACTCGTGTAAAATTCGGCAAATTTTTTACGAAATTATGTTTTATATATTTTTTATATTCTCTTAGCGCCTTTATAATTCCTAAAAATATTTTAGATATTTCTCCTGTGTGCTTAAATTTCGTAAATTTTATGAAAAGCTATTTTCCAAATATCGAAATTATCGGTAGTATTAGCCCATACACCCAACTTTCGGAATTTTACGTTAGTATTATGTGGATATACGGGATTATTATTTTTGCGGTTTCTAGCTTATATTCATTGGTTTATTATATTTACTTTTGCAGATATGATGATGATTTTATCTTGGTTGCAAAAAAGAAGCGGGAAAACGATTGCCCGTTTTTGTTGCTTCCGTTTATGTTTGGTCTTGGTATTTTTATGTTTTGGGTTTATTATACCGGATATTTTGCAAGTAACGGTATCAGCATAAGAACAAGCCATTTTATGCCGGAATTTCAAAGTAGATTTTCAATTTTTGGATATATCATTTTCTTTCAATCCGGTTTTTCTCTTTCGGGTTCCGTAATATTAATGTCTGCATTTGAATTTATTTACAAAATATATTTCTATTTAAGAGGAGTGAAAGATGCAGAGCAAAGTCAATGAAAAGAGCGGCGTATTGAATTAAAAATTTGGAGTATTATCGTATGGAATTTCAAAGTTATAAATCTGAAATGCCTCTTTTTATGATCAAAGATTATTGGACTAAAATCAGTACAGAATGTTATTTAATATTAGCTGTATTTTTAGTTATATTTCTATTTTTCTGCAGAGGAAGTGCTTGGGCATATCAATTTTTAGGAGCTGTTACTTTTTTGGTGGGAATTTTATTTATTAATAAACATAAATTTTTAAATTTCTATTCCGATAGAATAGAATATAATTCTTTATGCAAAAATTATAACGATGTATATTCGGTACATAAAAGTGTAAAGGCTTCTAATTTCGATAAAATCGCTATTTATAAATTTTCTGGACTCGTGATTGAAGACGCTTGCAAATACAATGCCAATATAACTAGGTTTAAAAAATTTCTTTTGCTAATTTTATCGTACGCTCTGCATCCGATAAATCTTCTTTGCTTCGGTGTACTTAAAATTTTAAGAAGAATAGATAGCATAAATTTAAATGTTCTAATTTTATTAGATAGTACTCATAGTAATTATTTTGCCATTCCGCTAACTATGTTAAGTGAGTATGAACGAGTAAATTTGAAAAAGTATTTAAAAGACAAACTAAATCTAAATCTTGATAACATTGAGATCAGGGATAGATTTGTAGATATAAATTTTATATAAAATTTTCTAAAATACCTTATTCCAGTATACTTTAATAAATTCTAGCTTAAGCAGATAAAATTTATCTTTTTATTGACGAGCCTCAATGCTTATCGAAATTTAAATAGGTAAAATTCTCTCCTAATTTCAGTTAAAGGAGTGAAAATGGCAGAATTTAAAAAGCTCTGGATGGCGCTCGTAGTGGTGCTCATCGTGGGCTTTAGTTTCTTGGGTTTTTACGGCGGCGAGGTGTATAGGCAGTCTCCGCCGGTGGTAAAATTTACCGATGCTAGCGGAGCTGAGCTAATCAGCACCGAGCGCATTTACCGCGGACAGGAGGCCTGGCAGAGCATCGGCGGTATGCAGGTGGGCTCTATCTGGGGTCACGGAGCGTATCAAGCGCCCGATTGGAGCGCGGATTGGCTGCATAAGGAGCTGGTCGCGTTTATGGATATCAAGGCACAGGAGCACTTTGGCGCTAAATTTGACGCTTTAAGCGATGAGCAAAAGGCGCAGATCAAGGCGCTTACCAAGGCCGAGTATCGCACCAACACCGTAAAAGACGGTACCGTTAAGTTAAGCGATGATCGCTTGAAGGCTATGGCGGTCGTAAAAGACGAGTACATGGGCGTTTTCGGAAACGATCCGCGCTTTAAAAAGCTTCGCGAGGATTACGCGATGAAGGAAAACACGCTCGCAAACGAGCAACACCGCGCCGAGCTCGTGGATTTCATATTTTGGACTGCGTGGGCGGTTTCTACGGATCGTCCGAGCGGAGAGGCGACCTATACCAATAACTGGCCGCACGAGCCGCTAATAGACAATGTCCCTACCACGGAAAACGTCGTTTGGACGATCGCAAGCCTCGTTATTTTGCTTACCGGCATCGGCTTGTTGGTTTGGTTCGGAAATTTCTACGGCAAAAAGGACGAGGATTTCGAGGCTCCTGCGAAGCTAAACGCCGATCCGATCGCCGCTTTGGCGCTTACGCCGTCGCAAAAGGCGCTCGGCAAGTACCTTTTCGTAGCGGTTGCGTTGTTTGCATTTCAGGCCTTCATCGGCGGCTTTGTTGCGCACTATACGATCGAGGGTCAGTCCTTTTTCGGGCTTGATATTTCGCAGTATATCCCTTACTCGCTAGCGCGCACCTGGCACGTGCAGGCATCCATTTTCTGGATCGCTACGGGCTTTTTGGCGGCGGGATTGTTTCTGGCGCCGATCATCAACGGCGGCAAGGATCCGAAATTTCAAAAGCTCGGCGTGGACGTGCTTTTCTACGCGCTTCTTTTCTTGGTCGTCGGCAGCTTCGCAGGCGAATACATGGCGATTGCGGGTAAGATGGATCCAAGCAGCAGCTTCTGGATCGGGCATCAAGGATACGAGTATTTAGACCTCGGTAGAATTTGGCAGCTTATTCTATTCGTGGGCCTTGTGATCTGGATGGTGCTCGTGCTTCGCGGCTTTATCGCAGGCTTTAGAGCCGAGGGCGATAAGAATTTATTGGCGATCTTTACCGCTTCGGTTATCGCCGTGGGGCTTTTTTACGGCGCGGGGCTATTTTACGGACAGCGCTCGCCGATCCCTGTGATGGAGTATTGGCGCTGGTGGGTCGTGCACCTTTGGGTTGAGGGATTTTTCGAGGTTTTCGCGACGGCGTCTTTGGCGTTCGTGTTCGCGTCCTTGGGCTTAGTAAGCAAGAAATTTGCCACTTACACCTCGATTGCTAGCGCATCGATTTTCCTAATCGGCGGAATTCCGGGCACCTTCCACCACCTCTATTTTGCGGGCACCACTACGCCGATAATGGCTGTGGGTGCAAGCTTTTCGGCGCTTGAGGTCGTGCCTTTGGTGCTTTTGGGTTCGGAGGCGTTTCACTACTACAAGCTTCAATTCGCGCAGGATTGGGCTAAGCGCCTAAAATGGCCGCTTTACTGCTTCATCGCCGTAGCGTTTTGGAATATGCTGGGCGCGGGCGTTTTCGGTTTTTTGATCAACCCGCCGCTTGCGCTATTTTACATCCAGGGCTTAAACACCACTGCGGTACACGCACATACGGCGCTATTTGGCGTATACGGCTTTTTGGCCCTCGGCTTCGTGTGGCTCGTGGCGCTGTATATCTACAGGCAAAAAAGCTTCGACGATACGCTGATGAAGATCGGCTTTTGGGCGCTTAACGCGGGTCTGCTTCTAATGGTGCTGATTTCGCTATTACCTGTCGGAATTTTGCAGGCGTTTGCGGCGATCGACGTGGGTATGTGGTATGCAAGAAGCGCGGAATTTTTGCAGAAAGACAGCCTCTACGGGCTCCGCTGGGCGCGTATCATCGGCGATACGATCTTTTTGGTAGGAAGCGTGTGCTTCTTGCTTCAAATCGTGCGTATGATATTCTCGCGCTCTAAATAGAGCCTTCGCGAGCTTTAATTACTCGCTTTGCCTCGCAGGAATTTTATATTCTTGCGAGGCCTTTTAAATTTTACTCGGCTTTGCGCGAGCCTTTCGTGCGTGAGCTTTTGCCGCAGAGGGTGTCCGCGCGAGCCTTTTGCCGTGGACGATACCCGTGCGAGCTTTAAATTTAGCCGCAAATTGCGCTAAATCTTTAAAATTTTAAAATCTCATCCTCTTAAATTTACCCGAGCCAAATTTTAAATTTGCTACAATTACCGCTGAAATTTCAATCTCAAGGAGTGGAAAATGGGTGTGCGAGAGCAAATTTTAGAAGACATTAAAACGGCGATGAAGAGCGGCGATCACTTCCGCAGAGACAGCCTGCGGATGCTTAACGCCGCGCTTAAGCAGGTGGAGGTGGACGAGCGCATCAGCCTTAGCGACGAGCGCGTCTTTAGCATACTTCAAAGCGAGATCAAGCGCCGAAACGACTCTGTACAGCAGTATCGCGCGGGCGGTCGCGACGATCTGGTGCAAAAAGAGCAGGGCGAGATCGAGATCATCGCGTCCTATCTGCCCGCGCAGCTAAGCGATGCCGAGCTTGCCGCTAAGGTTAGCTCGCTAATCGCGCAGCTCGGCGCGAGCGGCGCAAAGGATATGGGACGCGTGATGAAAGCTGCCAAGGAAGCGCTCGGCTCAAGCGTGGACGGCAAGCGGCTGAGCGAGGCGGTCAAAGCGGCACTGAAGTAGCCTGCGTTTGGGGTAAATTTAAGTCCGGCTACGGCTAAATTGTATCGACGTAAAATTTCGCTGCTGAAATTTTTTAAGATAGAGCTTTGGCTGCGGAATTTATACGCTAATTTAAAATTTTAAAGGATCATCATGAAAAAATTTATCGCTGTTTTACTAGCCGTCCTGCTTGTGGGATGCCAGTGCAAACAAAACGTAGTGCCTGGGGCGAACGAAACGCCCGAAAAGATTACGGCATTTTTCATAAACGATGGCAAGGAATACATCGTAGGCGAGAAGCTCAGCTATGTGCTGACGGACGGCTCGTCGCTTAAGAATATCTCGGAATTTTACGACGGCGGATACGCCAAGGGGCTTAAGCGCGAGTTTGTGCAGATCGAAGTAACGGATGCTAAAAACGGCGAGGCGCACGGCAGCTTCAGCGCATTTTTGAATTCCGCAGCCGGTGCAGACGTCGCCAAAATCAAGGCTCTAGCAAACCGCATCGAAATCGATGAGAAAAAGGGCGAGATCGAAGCGATTTTCTACTTCAATGCGCGCGTCGTGCAGATCAAAAATCTTGACGAAATAATTAAGCCCGGCGACAGACTGCGCTCCCCGATACCCGCTCACATCGAGGTTAAGCCCGAACGCTGCGAGAGTAGCGCTCTATCGGATGTGATAAGAGGCATCGTAGCTATACCGGTGGTAATCGTGGGAGCAGTACTGCTTCTACCCGTGATGGCTATGCAAGAATATAGCCCGCGATAATAAAAGCCGTAAAATTCCGTATCTTGCAGCGAAACTTACAATGTAATGATCGATGAAGCTCGGCGAAATTTGGCATAACTTAGATCGCAAGTTCGATCTATTTATGATCGCGTTTTATTTGGCGGCGATGTGGTATGGATTTCTTTTTAGCTTGAATCCGAAAAGCTTAGATGATCTGAAAATCGCGAATGGAATAATCATGGATGTCAGAAGCGATGATGGGCGCGAATATATGCAGATTTTTACGGACGAGCGCAAATTTATCAAAGTCTTTTTAAATGGCGATACGGATAACTTAACCTCCTTTTATAAAAATAAAATTTTGCTCAATGCGGCAATTGTTGAAGCTAATTTTAAGCGCTCAGGAGCGGACGAATGGCAAGGCGTAAATATTAAGCCTTCTATCTCGCTAATCGCATACGAATGGCTGGAAGGCAAGCGAGTTAAAGCTTGGTATCAAAGCCGTCCGTTTCCGTTTCAGGGTCGCGGCACGGCATATCAAGTTTTATTTTTGGATTATAATGCAAGCGTCGATCCGCCGCAACGCGAGTATCTGATGAAATTCAGATATGACAAATACGCTGCGATGGATGATAAATTTACGGCTACGATATTTGGAGCTTTGACGCTCATTTTTCTTGCGATAGTGGCGGGTAAATTTTATCAAGCATGGCGCCAACTACAATAAACATTGCGCCGCGAAATTTTAAGTAGCATCGGATAGCCTGAAAACACGGCACGCAGTATTGATACGAAACACCTTAAAAGACGCTAGGTTCGGGGCATAAAATTTTATCGCGGGTAGCGGCGGCGAGCAGGATAAGTTTACGGCGATAAATTTAAATCGTCATCAAAAACAGATCGAAATGAGATTTAAAATTTTGATAAATAGCTTGCGCCGAGTTTTGAAATTTTGCGGCTCTAGATGTGCCGGCTAGCGCTAAATTTTAGAATTTAAACTGCGTGAGATTTCAAAATTTCAAAATTTTAAATTTCGCGCTCATTTAGCAGTATCCATAAATTTTAAGCGCCAAATGGGAGCAAATGGGCTAAAATAGCCCATTTATCAGTCCCTTAATCACGTCTGATTTTTCCTTTTTCGCGTCATTTTTGCTGCTATTATCGTCCTTTTTCACGCCGAAAAGCTTGTCGATACCCTTGCCGATCTGCTTGTCGAGCTTGCCCTTTAGATAGTCCGATTGGATATTGTATTTAGGCTCTTTGATCGTGCCGGTGATGTTTATTTCAAGATCGGTCTTTTCGATGTTTGCTTTAACCGGCACCGAAATCGCGCCCGTTTTGCTATCCAGCGTGCCGCCGGTGACGTTTAGCTTGCTTTTTTGCGCGCTCATATCGGCGTTAAAATTAATTAAATTCTGCTTGATCGTGCCGTTTACTTTGGCGTCGTTATAGACCTCGCCGCCTAGATCGCGGCCTAAAATTTTGCCGATTTTATCGATCAATCCGCCGCTAGGAAGGCGGCCGTTGTTGATGATCGAGTCAAATTTTCCGCTGTGCGAGCTCGTATTATACGTAAGATTCGCGTTGCCCGTGCCGTCGTAGACGTGATCGATATTTAGAAGCGTCGTAAGCTCTTTGACGATAAAATTTTGGATTTTAAAATTCGCCTCATCGCCCGCGATCTGTCCGTTCAGCTCGCCGCCCGCGACCTTGGAATTTATGGTCGCAAACAGACTCTTGCCGTCATGCGAAAGCTCGCCCGTCGCAGCAATTTTGCCGTTTAGTCTGCGATTTAGAAAAAACTCTAGTCTCTGCAGGCTCGGGATCAGCAGCGCGTAGTTTGCTTTAAGCGCTTTGTTTTTGAGCTCATAAGTACCGTTTAGGCTCTGAAGCTGCGCCAGATCGGAGTTTGCGCTTACGCTAAAGGTCGCGATGGAATTTTTGATATTTGTCTGCGCCTGTGCGTCCGCCTTCAGATCGCTCGGGAAGTTCTTGCCCGTCGCGCCGTCTAAAAATTTCTTAAAAATCACGCCGTTAGCGAGCGAAATTTGCGCCGTGCCGTTGATGCCGTCTTTTAAGCTTAACTTCGCATCGCCGTTTATCGTGCCCTCTCCGATGGCGCTACCGTAAAACAGAGCCGAAAGCACGGCCAGATTTAGATTGCTCGCCTTAAGCTTTAGATCGCTTAAATTTCCGCTCGCATTCAGGTTGCCGCCCATAGCGTTTAAATTTAAGTTTAGATTTTTAAGCTCATTTTGCGCTAGAGCCGCGCTAAGCTCGCCGTTTGCCTTGCCCTGCAGCTTCACTCCCAGGACGTTTTGCAGCGCGGCTAGATCGTTTGCGTTTAGCTTTGCGGACAGCTCGCCGTTTTTGTTTTTCAGATCGTATTTGGCCTCCGCATCCGCTTTAAGCGCGTCTTTAAACGCTGAAATTTGCGAGTTTGAAAGCTCAAGCGTAGAAAAATCGGTCTTTAAATTTCCGTTTGCTTTAACGTCGCCTGAAATTTTGCGCCCGATAAGGCTTTCGAGCTTCGCTAGATCCGGTAAGCTTAGATTAAAATCGGAATTTAAAGTTTTGTTTTTCAGATCAAATTCCGACTTTTCGGCGCTGATATTACCTAGCGTCGAATCGATCTTGCTTGCTGCTCGCAATACGTCATTTTGCGCCGTGATGTCCGAGTTTAGCGTGATCTGCACACCCTTTGGGATGGAGATATTCATATCTTTAAATGCAGATTCGTTTAGGATTAAATTTGAGCTTTTGATGCTCGCGTTGCCCTCTGCACCGCCGCTGCTAGCCTTGATGTCTGAGAGAATGTCGATATTTCCTTTGGCGTAGATCGGTAGAGAGGCCACGGCAAGGGCCTTTTCGACGTTTAGGCCCTTAGCGTCGATTTGTAGATCAAGCGGACTAAGGTCTTTTAAATTTGCCAAAAATTTTACGTTACTATCAAAAATCCGCCCGCTGCCGTTGATGCCGAATTTGTCAAGATCGCCTAAAATTTGCCCTTTGAGGCTTAGTTCTTCGCTCGTTTTGATGCCGAGCTTGGCTAGATCGTGCGCATTTGCGTCGTAGCTAAGATCGAAAGAGCGCGCAAAAAGCGAGTATTTGCCCTTTACGTTTACGTTCGCAGCGTTATTTACGTTGGCGCTAATGTCCAGATCGCCGAAATTTAGATCGAATTTCTCAAGCTTCACGTCAAGGTCGCTTTTTTCTTTGATCAGATTTTCTATGTAAGGCTTAGCAAGATTGTTGCCAAAATCGCTGAAAAATAGGCAGCCCGCGCCTACGATAAGCAGGATTAAAATTCCTGCGATTATGCCGAAAATTTTCATTTCGTCCCCTTAAAATTTAAAATTTGAGGGTATTATAGCCCTTAAAATTTAACGTTTGAAATCTCAATACTTGAGTTTAAATCACTAAAGTTTTATAAAAATTTTTCATAAACTATTGACAAGATTTTAAATTTTGCATATAATCTTAGCACTCAAACACATTGAGTGCCAATTTTAGAAATCACAAATCAAAGAAAGGACTGAAATGAAATTTCAACCACTTGGCAAGCGCGTTCTAATCGAGCGCGAGGAGGAAACTAAAAAGACCGCTTCGGGCATCATCATCCCAGACAATGCTTCAAAAGAGAAGCCTTCGACCGGCAAAATAGTAGCCGTCGGCAGCGAATGTGAAGGCGTCAAAAATGGCGATACTGTAGCATTTGCGAAATACGCAGGCAGCGAGATCAGCTTAGACGATAAGAAATACCTTATCTTAAATTTAGAAGATGTTTTAGGCATAATTAAATAAAAAGGATTGAAAATGGCAAAAGAGATTATTTTTTCAGACGACGCAAGAAACAAACTCTACGCGGGCGTTAGGAAGCTAAACGACGCGGTAAAAGTTACGATGGGACCTCGCGGTCGCAATGTCTTAATCCAAAAAAGCTTCGGCGCTCCGGCGATCACAAAAGACGGCGTAACCGTAGCTAAAGAGATCGAGCTAAAAGATACGCTAGAGAATATGGGCGCTTCTTTGGTGCGCGAAGTAGCGAGCAAAACCAACGATCAAGCGGGCGACGGTACTACGACTGCGACTGTGCTAGCTCACGCGATCTTTAAAGAGGGCCTACGCAACGTAACCGCGGGCGCAAATCCGATCGAAGTTAAGCGCGGTATGGATAAATTTAGCGCTGCGGTTATTGAGGAGCTAAAAAAATCATCCAAAAAAGTAAGTGGCAAAAAAGAGATCGCTCAGGTTGCTACGATCTCTGCCAATAACGACAGCGCGGTGGGCGATCTGATCGCAGACGCTATGGAAAGAGTAGGCAAGGACGGCGTTATAACCGTCGAAGAGGCAAAATCGATCAACGATGAGTTAAACGTAGTCGAGGGAATGCAGTTTGACCGCGGCTATCTAAGCCCATATTTCATTACAAATGCCGAGAAAATGCTAGTCGAGCTAAGCTCGCCGCTAGTGCTTCTATTTGACAAAAAAATTACAAATTTAAAAGACCTATTACCGGTTTTGGAGCAGGTTCAAAAAAGCGGCAAACCGCTTCTAATCATCGCCGAGGATATCGAGGGCGAGGCACTTGCGACTTTAGTCGTAAATAAACTTCGCGGCGTGTTAAACATCTCTGCAGTCAAAGCCCCTGGATTTGGCGATCGCAGAAAAGCAATGCTTGAAGATATTGCGATTTTAACAGGCGGCACCGTCATCAGCGAGGAGCTTGGCAGAACGCTAGAAAGCGCTTCTATGGCTGATCTCGGACAAGCCGAACGCATCGTGATCGACAAAGACAACACCACTATCGTAGGCGGCGCGGGCAAGAAAAAAGATATCGACGCGCGCGTTTCGCAGATCAAAGCTCAAATCGCCGAGACTACGAGCGATTACGACAAAGAGAAGCTTCAAGAGCGCATGGCTAAGCTTAGCGGCGGCGTTGCGGTCATCAAGGTGGGCGCTGCGACCGAAACCGAGATGAAAGAGAAAAAAGATCGCGTGGACGACGCTCTAAACGCAACTAAAGCAGCCGTAGATGAGGGTATCGTAATCGGCGGCGGCGCTGCGCTAATCAGAGCTGGACTTAGCGTAAAACTAGCTCTAAGCGGCGACGAGCTTATCGGTGCGGACATCGTTAAGCGCGCGCTTTTTGCTCCACTTCGCCAGATCGCAGAGAATGCGGGATTTGACGCGGGTGTCGTAGCAAATAAGGTCGAGCAAGGCTCAGATAAGAAATTCGGCTTCAATGCTGCAAACGGCGAGTATGTCAATATGTTTGAAGCAGGTATTATCGATCCGGTCAAGGTTGAGCGTATTGCGCTTCAAAACGCGGTCTCTGTCGCAAGCTTGCTTCTAACGACTGAAGCGACTGTAAGCGAGATCAAAGAGGAGAAACCTGCAATGCCTCCAATGCCTGATATGGGCGGAATGGGCGGTATGGGCGGAATGATGTAGCCCCATGGGAGCGTTATTCGGCGCTCCCATGCCATTGCAACGGCGCTGTGAGATTTTACAGCGCCGCGAAATGCTTTATGCGCGGCGATATTTTTGCCATACGCCGCTAAAATGATATGTGCCGCGTTTTTTTGGATACGTCTAAAGCGCGGCGATTTATTATGAATTAGCGATTAAGCGGTGTGATTTTTAGTCATTGCTTGATCTGATAAATTTCGTATCTCATCACAAATTTGCGGTTTTGCTGCATTATCCTTTAATTTAAAAGCTTTATCTGAGCTTGCTTTTACCTTAAATTCTGACCTAATTGCTCAAAATCTAAGCGCAGAATTCTAAAGCTTTAAAATTTTATCAGCCCTCCCGCCTAAACACTTACAAGATAAAATTTTGTCGTGGCGTAATATTTTTAGTGTGATAAAATTCTATTGCCAAACAGAATCCTAGCTGTGGAATTTTTAAAGCTTAGCCTTTATCCAGGTTTTTATCTGGCGATACGGCTTGGAATTAGAGCTGAGATTTCATAGCCTCACTCATTAAATTTAACGCGGCTTAATCTAAGCTTTGCTAAATTTCGCCTAAAATCCATTGAAAGGAAAACGATGAAAAATTTAGCTCGTATCTTTTTAATTGCGTTCATTTTGGCGAGCTTCTCTAGCGTTTTTGCCGCGCAGCAAAGCCACAAATCGCCCGCCGCGCAGCAAAACCATAAATATAAAATTTCATCTCAAAATTTGCGAGCCAAAGATCATTCGAGTAAAAATATAGCGGCAAGATCCTCTGCCGAGCCACATGCTAAAAAACCTGCAAATGCTAAAAGCCTTTCAAATTCCAGGCTCACAAAAAATACACGTGCATCTGGGGATTCTACTAAAAATTCCACGCAAAAAAGCGCGAAAAATTTTACTAAAAATCCCGGGCAAAATTTCGCATCGCATTCTGCGAGAAATAAAGCATCTAGGCGCCCGGCTAATCAATCAAACAGCCAGAATGAAGCTAGCAAGAGTCTAGTTGCGACGCTGATGCGTTTGCCAAAGACCCGCATCTATGAGGACGAGGCGCCAAGCGCTCGCGATACTGCGCAAACTTACAGAGGTGCAGATATGCGGAGAAGTGCAAGCGCGCAAACTCACGGAGGCGCAGATGATCAGACCGGCAAAATCGTAGATACACAAGCTCGCAAATTAACGACGGCTCGAATTGCACAGCCGCAAGCTCTCCGCGTCTATAGTGCAACTCGTTCTAGCGCTATGGGGCATGCAGCTGCATCTCATTCGAGCGCCACGAAATATACGGCTCGTCAAAATGCCCGCGCGCCCTATCTTCCCACATCTGCTCGCTCTAGCCGTGCGATAGGGCGCTCTAGCGGTAGCGCGCTTGGTAAGATGTCGTCGCCAAAGCGGGGTAATGCGCTAGGACAAGGTGCTGCGATGCGTTATGATGAGCGTTGGGCGAAGCCCGCTCCACAGCCGTACGAGCCTGCGCCTGAGACCGAGAAAAAGCGTGGGTTGATATTTTCGTCGCAGTGGGGTCCTGCCGCGCCGAAAAGCAAGTGGCAGCAGCACGAAGCCCCGATGGATGACGCTTCGTCGCGCAATGAGTCGGTGATGGATATGCTGCAGGACAAGATGAGCAGGGTCAAGGTGAATATGGAGCTAGTGCGCTAGCCTAGGCGGCACGCCGGCGCAATTTATATGCGTAGGCGGTTTAAATTTTGCTGCCTCTATAAGATCGCGATACTGGCGCGGTGTGCAAACACGAACGGCTGACGTTTTTTCGGCTTTGCCGCCGTGCGAAACAATGCCCCTACGCTGCAATTAAAAATAAAATTTTTATATTTCATCTACGGGCTTTGAATTTCACGGCTGCATGCCGTGCTGTTAGGATAAACCAGACTGCACTCGTTTTGCGCGAGTGAGCGCTGCGACGATACTGTGGGTAAAATTTCGCGGAAATTTCAAAAGCTTAATTTTGTAATTTTACGTCGCAGGACTTCGCTTGCCTGCTAAGTTTGCGGAATTTTGCTTGGCTGCGTGGTTTATTAAATTTTACTTGCCATCAAATTTTGCAGAGTTTCGCTTGCTGCTGGAATTTTTAGAATTTTATTAGATGGTGGAATTTTATAGACTTTATTCGCTCAAATTTCGCGGCGAAATGAAATTTTTCGTAAGCGCAAAAGCAAAATTCAGCGGGTGAAATTATACGGCGGCTAGCGAGCGCGAATTATTAAATTTTAACCCCATTTTGAATAAAATAGCGCAAAAAATTCTAAAGGCTTAAATTTGAAAAATCGCTATCCGACCCGTCAAATCTCCGTCGGCTCCGTCAAAATCGGAGGCGGCGCGCCCATCTCCGTGCAGTCGATGAGCTTTTCTAAAACGAAGGACGTGGAGGGCACGCTAGAGCAGATTAACCGCCTGTATTTCGCCGGCTGCGACATCGTGCGCTGCGCCGTGCTTGATAAGCAGGACGCGGACGCGCTTGCACGTATCAAAAAAGGCTCGCCGCTTCCCATCGTAGCGGATATCCATTTTAATTTTCGCTTGGCGCTGCAGGTTGCGGAGTTTGTCGATGCTATCCGCATAAATCCGGGAAATATCGGCGGCAGGGACCGCATCAAAGAGGTCGTGCGCGCGTGCAAAGCTCGCAGCCTGCCTATCCGCATCGGCGTAAATTTGGGCTCACTCGAGGAGCAGTTTGAGCAAAAGTACGGCCGCAGCGTCGAGGCGATGGTGCAAAGCGCGCTGTATAACGCCGCGCTGCTGCAGGATGAGGACTTTAGCGATATCGCGATCTCGCTTAAGACTTCGGACGCGCCGAGTACGGTGGCTGCGTATCGCGCGCTGCGCCCGCTATGCGAGTATCCTTTTCATCTGGGCGTGACCGAGGCGGGGACGAAATTTCACGCTAGCATCAAGAGCGCGATCGCGCTGGGCGCGCTTTTGATGGAGGGGATCGGCGATACGATGCGCGTGAGCATCACGGGCGAGCTTGAGGAGGAGATCCGCGTCGCGCGCGCGATCCTGCAGGACGCGGGCGTGCAAAAAAGCGGCGTCAATATCATCTCGTGCCCTACCTGCGGGCGTTTGCAAAGCGATCTGCTAAGCGCGATCAAAATCGTCGAAGAAAAAACCGCGCATATCAAAACGCCGCTAAATATCAGCGTCATGGGCTGCGTCGTAAATGCGATCGGCGAGGCGAAGGGCGCGGACGTGGCTATCGCGTTCGGCAACGGGCGCGGCATCGTGATGCGCCACGGCGAAGTGGTCGCCAAACTCGAGGAGAGCAAGCTCGTGGAGCGGTTTTTGCAGGAGGTCGAGGACGAGGTGCGGGTTCGCGAGGGAGCGTGAGAGCTGCGGAGCGCCTAGCAGCTTAAATGTCTCTATTATTCGTGGTTTGGGCGGCTCGGCTCTGAATTTTGGCGCGCTTGGCTAGTTATAGTTTGCTCGGCGTTTTAAGGCGCTCTTGGGCTCATCGCGGTTCGTTTAGGTTTATAGGTACAGCGCGTCTTGGCGTGAAATTTTAAAATTTCATCTCAAGGCGGCGCTTTTAAATTTGAGCCTTTGGGGAGTGCGGCTTAAAATTTTGGTTTGCAATTTTAGGCTTGAAATTTTAGTACTGAAATTTCGTGTGAAATTTTTGAGTTTAAAATTTTGGCTTTGGAATTTCGTCTTGAAATTTTCATTTTAAAATTTCAATCTCGCGATTTGAAGCGAAATTTTATAGAGCAGAATTTACTACGCGAAATTTTAAGCGGTAGAATTTTATGCTGTCTATGAAATTTAGGCGCAGGCTCTATGCACTCGCCAATTTTACTCGTAGGATTTGCCTCGGTAGAATTCCGTGCCGCAAAGCGGAATCTTGACGGATGAACTTTCGATACGCCGCGAAATTTCATCCGGCTGGATTTCGTCCTGCACCTAAAATTTAAGGCGAGAGAAATTCTAAGAGCCAAAATTTCAAAGGGCGAAATTTCAAGCCAGTGGAATTTCAAAGGCGAAAATTCCGAGATGAAATTTTATATAGCAAAATTTAAAGCGGCCCAAATTATAAAATTTTGCCCGATAGAATTTTGCTAAGAGGCGAGATTTCAATTCTATAAAATTTAAAATTATCGCGCCGCAGAGATTTGCGGAGGCGAGCTTGAAATTTTATAGAATTTAAATGCGAAACGAGGGGAAGCGATGGCAACGAAGCAGAATGTGCCTGCAAATTTATACGATCTGGATATGGAGCGCGCGATCTTAAGCTCGCTTTTGCAAAACGAGGACGCATACGGCGAGCTGAGCGAGATAATCTCGATCGGCGATTTTTTCTACAAGCCGCACGCCGACATCTACGAGGCGATCGTCAAATGCTCATCGCACAATGAGCCGATAGCGCCGAGCTTCGTTAAAAAATGGCTAGCCGAGCGCTACGACGATGGCGCATTTACCGAGGTTGTAGCCACCAGCGGCGTGGTCGATGCCCCAAAATACGCGCTCGAGCTGCGCGAAAAATCGATCAAGCGCTCACTAATCAAGGTCGCGCACGAGATCCCTTCGATGGTAAACGAAGCCGTGCGCAGTAAGGACACCGCCGATAAAATCAGCTCCAAAATTTACGAGCTCATCGACGAGGAGCGCCACGGCGGCATCAAAAAATCGCACGAGATTATCGCCGACGTGGTAGAGGAGCTGAAGCGCCAAAAGGCGCTCGCAGGCTCGGAGCTCGTGGGGCTGGATACCGGCTTTCGCTTCCTAAACGACTGCACGAAGGGGCTGAAACCTGGCGAGCTCATCATCATCGCTGCCCGCCCAGGCATGGGAAAGACCGCCTTTGCGCTAAATTTGATGATGAAAACGCTGCAAAGCGGCAAAGGCGTCGTATTTTTCTCGCTCGAGATGCCCTCCGTGCAGCTGATGTATCGCATACTAAGCGCGCTTAGCTCGATCCCGCTAAGCGACATAATGAGCGCCAAGCTCAGCGACGACGACTGGACGCGCTTCAACGACGCTTGCGACGCGGTGCTGAATATGCCGCTTTTCGTCTATGACAGCGGCTATGTAAACATCCACCAAGTCCGCACTCAGCTGCGCAAACTCAAATCCGCGGACGCCAATATCGAGCTTTGCGTGATCGATTACATCGGACTTATGACGAGCACGAGCAACTACTCCGAGCGCCACCTGCAAATCGCCGAAATTTCGCGCGGGCTGAAGCTCTTAGCGCGCGAGCTAAACATCCCGATCATCGCGCTATCGCAGCTAAACCGCTCGCTCGAGGCGCGCTCGAACAAACGCCCGATGCTAAGCGATCTGCGCGAAAGCGGCGCGATCGAGCAGGACGCCGACATCATACTTTTCGTCTATCGCGACGAGGTTTATAAAGAGCAGATGGAGCGCGAGCGCATTTCGCGGCTGGAGGCCGAGGGCAAGGACGCTGGCGAGCCCGTGTTTAGGCGCAACGACTATCAGGAAAAAGCCGAAATCATCGTCGGCAAAAACCGCTCGGGCGAGGCGGGCAGGACGATCGAGGTGGGCTTTCAGGGCAGATTTACCCGCTTCGTCGATACGAGTTTCGGCGGCGAGCCCAGCGAGAGCGCGATCTTTAATGAAAACGACAATCTCGACTACGTCTCGCAGCTGCAAGATCAGGGCTTTGAGGAGCCCGCTGCGGCGCGCCTAGATATGCCGAATACAGATGCGGCGCAGAATTTGCAACAGAATTTAGCGCAAAGCTTTAACGGCGCGGAGAGTTTTAACGAAGCGCAAAATAGCGGCGTAAGCTTAAACACAAGCTCCGCTAGTGCTAGAAACTCCGGAGTAAATATCGATTTTGACGAGATGCCTAGTTTCGGCGAAAGCGGTGATGAGCAGGACAGCGAGGAGATAGACGGCGAGTCTAAATTTAGCGCAGAGCATGACTTGGCAGAGGCGCAGCGCGCGGCACAGGACGCACCGCGAAAGCAAGAATTTAAGGGTCAAAATTTAGATGATACGAGAGTGGGCGGTGTCGTGCCCGAAACAGACGCGCATAAAAATTTAGCGGGCACTCCGCGAGGCGTAAAAGACACATCGCGGGGCACGAAAGGCGCGCGGCAAGATGCAAAAGGCGCATCGCAAGGCGCAGAGAAGGTAGCGGACGCGTCGCGAGGAGCGGAGAGTATGCAGCGAGAGGATGCCTCGTATTTTGAGGGTGATGATAGTGCCGATGGTGGCAGGTCGTCTTTTGAAGCGCAAGAGCGGCGGCAGGATGAGGCAAAATTTAAACCCGCACCGCCTTTAAATATCGAAGAGATGGGCATTCCAAAGATCAATGAGGCAAACAGGCTCGATGACGACGACGCGCCGCTGGATCTGTGAAATAGCGCTTAGGCTCGCGCTGATCGTTAGCGTTTTTTGTTTCGCGCTTTACGCGCAGGATTTCAGTGACGCGGGCTTTTGCGCGCTGGCGGTGTTTTGGGCTTACGCGCTATTTCGGGTGCTATTTAGCTTTTTTTACGAGGCGAAGCAGCGCGCCAACGCGGCGCTATTTCGCAGCGGCGGGACTTTGATTAAAATTTTTAGAGGCAGGCTGATAAGCGGGGTTTTAGCCTTCGCAGGCGCGATCCTTTTAAGCGCTACTTTGTCGCTTGGTCTAGCGGATCTGCGCGGCGCGGAGTTATTCGTGACGCTAGCGGCACTGCCTGCAGCTCTTGCTCTGATGCGCCTAGCGGTGCTGAAGCTCAGCCTAAAAGAGATTAAAAATCCTAGAATTTTATCGCTCAAACTTAGCATTTTGCTGCTCGCCGCGCTTGCCGTAGCGGTAAATTTCGCTCTAAATTTAGCCTATTTGCGGCTTGGGGACGGCGCAGATACTACCGCGCACTCTTTAAATTCCGCGATAAATTTTACTCCGCCCGCCCGCACCGCCGCATCCATGGGAAATTTAGCGATAAACGACGCTTTCGCGCCCGTCGGAAATTTTGCAACAGATAATGCCGCCAAATCCGCTAAAAATTCCGCGGCAAATAACTCCGTCATAGTTGTGCGAAATTCAGAGGCTGATAATGCCGTCAAGCCCGCGCCGGATGCCGCCAAAAAACCTACCGCTTCGCCCGCAAATTTTAAAGCGGGCTCCGTCAGAGCGGCGCAGGTCTCGGCTGCAAATTATAAGGCAAATACCGCCGCTGCGCTGCAAATCAACGCTAAAAATTCTACGGCAAGCTCAGCCCCAGCGCAAAATTTAAATTTAACTCAAACTCCCGCCGCACCGAGTATGGCTGCTGACAGTTCCGCCAAAAAATCCGCGACAAGCTCCGCATTAATCCCTGAAATTTTTGAAATTTTAAAATCTACCGCGCCGCAAGCGCACTTCAAATCCGCCCTGCTAAATGAAATTTACGCTTTGAAATTTTATAAAAACGCGCTGTTCGAGCTGGCGCTGTCGCAGAGCTCTAGCGCGCTAAAAATCGCTCTTTTGTTTCTGATCTGCGCGGGAGATTTCGTCTTTTACTGCGCGATCTTGCATCTTTGCGCCTTCGTGCTTTTTATGCCGCGAGCCACGTCCGCGCCCAAAATAGGGCGCTTCAGCGGCACGATCTTTGCGCTTGCCTACGTCACGCTGTGTTTGATCTGCGGCGCGCAGACGCGCACTGCTGCGGGCGAAGCGGAGGGTGCACATCCTAAAAGCGCGGTCGAGACGGGCGTGCAGATCGTGCTGCAAAGCGGCGAGCGGCTGATCTTAAGTGCTCGCGAGGCGGACGCGCTAAGAGGCGAGCTAAACGCCACGCGTCTTGCCGCGGAAGCAAACGCCGCATCCGCGCTGAATAGCTACATCGACGCCGTTTACGACGAGGGCGCGAGGCTTAGTGCGCAGAAAATGGCGGATTTCAATTACTCGTTTCTGAGCGATTATCTGGTGCTGTGGCACGGCGTGTGGGACGATGACGCTGGGGCGTATCTGAATGAGAAATTTGCGAGCTTCGTAAGCGAAAGCTTCCCGAAGGATTTTGGCGAAAATATCGCTAAAATCGCTGCGGCGAACGTCAAAAACTATGAGAACTCGCTGAATTTTACGCTCAAAAAATACGGCGCGAAAATCGATCTCAACGTCACGCAGAGCTTCAGCCTAAAAAACAAGGCGTATCGCGCGAGCGGGACGGGGCTTGGGGTGCTGGGCGGCGTGCTGGGCGCAAAGCTGATAAGCAAGAGCCTCGCTAAAACTGCGGCCAAGACGGGCGCGAAAACCCTTACCAAAGCAGGCGCCAGCGCGACTAGCGGTAGTGCGGGGCTCGTATGCGGCCCGGGCGCGGTGGTATGCGTGCCTGCGTTTGCCGTAGCTACGTGGTTTGGGCTGGATTTTGCGTTTGCCAAGGGCGACGAGGCGCTCAATCGAGAGGAGTTTGAAGCTGCGATCGTGCGCGATATGATGGCGGCGAAAGAGGAGCTAAAGCGCGCACTGGCGGAGGATTTCAACGCGACGATAGATGAAATTTCGAGTGAAATTTTAAATTTAGACGGGAAGTAGGGCGATGGATTATGCCCGCGCGACTTAGACCCGTTGCGAGCGAAATTTTACGGCGGATTGCCGAATTTATGTGCGCAGCGTACGGCGGAATTTTAAAATTTCATTTAAGTGTGGGCGGCGGGCGGCGTGCATCAAAATGGGCGGCTCGGTAGTCAGTTCAGCAGATGCGAAACAGTAGCGAAACTAGCGGCAAAAAATAGGCGGCACAAAACGAATAGCGTAGCAGATGCGCAATAAACAGCGCCTCAGGTTTTTTGAATTTATAAAATTTTATTCTGCTTTGCTTGCTTTGCCGCTAAAATTTGGCGGCAGATTACGGAATTTACGTGCGCAACGCACGGTGAAATTTTAAAATTTAATCTAAGCGCAGGCGGGACGTGATTACGGTGCACTTATCGCACCGCCATGCCTCTTAAATTTTAAGAAGCAGCTAAAAATTTTTAAATATAATCGTCGCTTAAAACAAGGAGTGCTAATGAAAAAATTCTATCTTAAAATTTGGGTACTTGCGTTTATAGCGGTATTCGCGGCGATTCCTGCTGTGGCAAAATCGCATTTGACAAGCTTGATAAAGTTAGAGGATTTTAATAACGAAGAGCAAAGGATGCTTTTTAAATCCTGCGATTACGGTGACGGAAAATACGGTTCGTGCAATAAACTCGTTGAAATTTTATCTAAAGAGTGTGAGGATGGTGATATGCACTCATGTACTATACAGAGTGATTTTTTACAATCTTTGTTTAGAGAAGAGGAAGCTATGAAATATCTGATTAAGCTGTGCGATGCTAACCTTATCGAATATTGCATGGGGCTAGGTTGGGAAGATATAGAATTTAACGGCAATATACAAAGGGCAATTAGGAGTTTTGAAAAAGTATGCGATAGCAAGCTGAAGAATAGTGAGCTTTTTTGTAGAATGAATGAGGAATTAAAGAGCTGCCTAGAAGATAAAGAATGCAATCCGATAATAAAAGGCAAAGCTCTTTTAAAAAGAACTGTAGAGGAGCTGAAATGAGAAGTATTAGCGTTATATTCTTATTGATTATGATATTGTCGTATCCATTATCTGCCAAATCTACGGCAGAGGAACAAAATCTTTATAATGAATGCAATAAAGGAAACGGCAAATATAGCTCATGCACTAAGCTAATAGAAATTTTATCTAAAAAATGTGATAGCGGAGATATGATCGGATGTGCCGATGTGGGTTATATTATGGGTTTAGAGCTCGGTATGCGAGAAGCGGCTTTTGTGCCTTTAGAAAAATCTTGCAAGGCGGGTATTGCAGCCTCTTGTTTTAACCTCGAAATTCATGATATTGCGATAAGAGGCAATGTTAAAAGAGCGGCACATAATTACGCTATAGCTTGCGAAAAATATTCAGAGCATCTAGAAAAAGAAAGAATATTTAAACTAAAATCTTGCGCGCTAAAGACGGCTTTAGAAAACTGCTTACGAGATGAGGAGGAACACGATCCCGTAAAGTGCTCGAAAAAAGCCTTTTGGGAAATAAGCGATAAATACGACGCGAATTCAACCAAGGAGTAAAAGATGGCGAATCCAAAGATAAGCAAAGAGCGATAATGAAAGAATTTTATTCCGCAATTTTGGCGCCTTTAATAACGCAAGCCGCGGCAGAACTCAACCGAAGCGTAGCCGATAGCAAAAGATAAAATTTACGTTGCCTACCGATCTAAATTTATATCATTCGTAAGGATTAAAATGAAAGCACTATTGTTTATACTCGCGTCGGTTCTGTTTTTAAATGCAGAGAGCGTAAGCGAAATTTATTCTCTAGGGGCGCCTGCGTGCGATACTTACGATTTAAATTTAAAGAAATGCAGTAGCGGCGACGGCGAAGCATGCTATTTGGTGGCTTTAATTCTAAATAATAAATCTTGCGCACAAAAAAACGACGATTTGGCATTGGAATTTTTTGAAAAATCATGCAGTTTGGGATATGCCAAAGGCTGCATTTTTATGGGACAAGCGTATTCGCTTACTTCTTTGGACGAAAAACACGCGAAAATCAAGACATATTACGAAAGAGCTTGCGAGCTAGACGCGAAATTTTGCGACGATTATGGGCTTTTATATTTTTATGGCGAGGGCGTAAAAAAGGATGAGCTTGCGGCAAAAGAGTATTTTAAAAAATCCTGCGATGCGGGAAATCCCGCAGGATGCGGGCACTTTGCCACATCGTTAAACAGAGAGAATGAGAATATAAATGAGGTTATGAAATTTTATGAAATCGGCTGCAACGGAGAGCATTACCCTTCGTGCTACGCTTACGGACTGCTGTTGTGGGCTAAAGTAGATAAAAATAAAGGCAAAAATTTTTGCAAGAAGGCTTGCGATAAGGGTAATATAAAGGAAGCATGCAAATGGGTACTCGATATGAGCGAGGAGGAGGAAGAGCAAATTTTATATTTGAGGCGGTATTTAAAGCTGGGCTGCAAAGACGGCGACGCGCAAATGTGCAAGGATTTAGAAAAGATAGGGAATTAGGGCAGAATTTAAATTCTAAATTGCTCCACTTGCAAGCTCTTAAAATTTGGGCTTTAAAATTTAATCTTAATTGGGCTATAATCTTAGAATTAATATTCAAAAAGGAGTTTTTATGCAAACGCAAAATAATTTTATAAACCGCGAGCTAAGCTGGTTACGCTTCAATACGCGCGTGCTAGAACAATGCAAAAAGGATATCCCGCTAATTGAAAAATTAAAATTTCTAGCGATTTACAGCACGAATTTAGACGAGTTTTATATGATCCGCGTGGCGGGTCTAAAGCAGCTTTTTACCGCCGGCGTTATAACCAGCGGCGATGACGAGATGACGCCTCTTGAGCAGCTACGCGCGATCCGCTCCTATCTAAGAAACGAACAAACCGAGCTTGAGCAGCAGTATTTCGGAATCCAAAAGGAGCTTTGCAAAAACGGGCTTTTTATCAAAAGCTACGACGAGCTGCAGCCCGAGCTAAAGCCTGCGGCGGACGAGTTTTTTTTCTCGCAGATAATGCCCGTCATCGTCCCGATCGCAGTGGATGCAACCCATCCGTTCCCGCATCTAAATAATCTCAGCTTCTCCCTTGCGGTCAAGCTCTGCGATGAGGGTGCGCCCGAGTCGGTACATTTTGGAATGATTAGAATTCCGCGCGTGATCCCGCGCTTCGTGCAGGTGGCGCAAAATACCTACGTGCCTATCGGCACTATCGTAAAGCGCCACGCGGAAGAAATTTTCCCCGGCTACAAGCTCATTAGCTCCGCAGCTTTCCGCGTCACGCGAAACGCCGACATCGTGATCGAAGAGGAGGAAGCGGACGATTTTATGATGATCTTAGAAGCGGGGCTTAAGCTGCGCCGTAAAGGGGCTTTCGTACGGCTTCAGATCGAAAAGGACGCCGATGCCGAACTATTAGAATTTCTAAATTCTCATCTTAAAATTTTTTACAAAGATATATATGAATGCGCCGTGCCGCTTACGCTGGACGGGCTTTGGGAGATCGCTTCCAATAAGGATTTTTCCTTTCTAGCCCATCCTCAGTATCTGCCAAAAACTCTGCCCCCCTTTAACGAAAACACCTCCGTTATGAGCGCGATGGAGAAAGAGGATATTTTGCTGATCCATCCTTACGAGAGCTTCGATCCGGTGCAAAAACTCATCAAAGAAGCCGCCAAGGATCCAAAGGTCATCTCGATCCGCATGACGCTGTATCGCGTGGAGAAAAACTCCCCGATCGTCCAAAGCCTGATCGAAGCCGCAAGCGACGGCAAGCAGGTGACGGTGATGGTCGAGCTTAAGGCGAGGTTTGATGAGGAAAACAATCTGCACTGGGCGAAAGCGCTCGAAGACGCGGGCGCGCACGTGATCTACGGTATCACGGGCTTTAAAGTCCACGCTAAGGTAACTCAGATCATCAAAAAAGAGGACGGCAAGTTAAAATTTTATATCCACTTAGGCACGGGTAACTACAACGGCTCGAGCGCTAAAATTTACACCGACGTGAGCTTTTTTACCTGCGGCGACCGCTTTGATAAGGACACGACGAATTTTTTCCACATCCTCTCGGGCTACAACAAAAACCGCAAGCTAGGCAACCTCTCTATGTCGCCGATGCAGATCAAAGAGCGGCTCCTGGCGATGATAAAAAACGAGGAGAAAAAAGGCTCCGCCGGCAGGATCATCGCCAAGATGAACGCTCTTGTCGACGGAGATATGATCAAGGCGCTGTATAAAGCAAGCGCCGCGGGCGTAAAGATTGATCTAATCGTGCGCGGCATCTGCTGCTTGCGCCCGGCGCTTAAGGGCGTTAGCGAAAATATCCGCGTGATCTCGATCGTCGGCAAATACCTGGAGCACGCTAGAATTTTTTACTTCGCGCACGCGCAGCCCAGCCTATACATCGCGAGCGCGGATTGGATGCCGCGAAATTTAGAGCGCAGACTGGAGCTGATGAGCCCGATTTACAACGAAAATCTGCAAAACAAACTCAAAGAAATTTTAAAACTTCAGCTAAGTGACAACGAGCTTGCATTCGAGCTGCAAAGCAGCGGCGAGTACAGAAAGATCGCGCCGAAAAAGGGCGAAGATAAAATCGACGATCAAGAATTTTTAGAAGCTTATTTTAGTAAAATTTATAAAAACATCCGCAAGCATGACGAAAGCGGCACGGCGCTAACTAAGCTTTTGAAGGAGAGTTAACGCGGTTCTGTTCGGCTTGCGCCAGGGCTAGCAACGCATTAAGCCTGCGCGCAAGCCGAGCTTATAAATGCTAAATGAGGAATTTTGCGCCGCAAACGCGCGAGTAGATTTACGAAAATTTCAAAATTTTATAAATTTTACCGAGCGCGGCTTCGTAAAAATACCGGTCCGCATGATGCCCGAAATACTACGTGCGTAGATAAAATTCCGCTTGCTACGTCATCTGCTGCTATGCGGCGAGCAATGGCCAGATCGCAATCTTTGCCGTGCAAATTTACCGAGCCAGGCAACAGGGCGCCCGTATGCGCTAAAATTCCGTGCATTTGTAGCCTAGTATTACGGTATCGCTAGGAATTTTACGCGATCAAATCGCTGTGCGGCGCAGATTTCAGATAAACACAGCGCCGCGTCTTATATTATTGCTTGTACCGCAAGTATTTCGCGACATTTTGCTGCGCTTTCGCAGACCTCAAAATTACATGCTCATAAATCTCTAGCACTGTAAAATTACGCCGAAACGCCATCTGTTTCAACCCTACCCGCCTAAAAACTCAGCTGCATTTACTTAGGACAATAATACATCGCTTGCGAACTGCGGTCAGAAGGCGCATATGCGCCGTTTCTTCACACTTTGATTTTTTTGAGCCCACCGCATCTATAGGTAATACGCGCGTTTTGCAAGATAAAATTTAACCGTGCCGTTCAATGGATGCGACAAAAATAACTATAAAATACTATAAAGATTTTGAATTTCTCAAGTTAAAATTTTAAAATTTACTCACTGTTTCATCGTTTGCATTTCATAAAAATACTTTTAAATTTAAAGTAAGAATTTGTAATTTTAAAAAATGTAAATTTAAGAGATAAAGGCGTAAACCTGGGAATTCTTTAAATTTAATTAAATTTTATAACTATAAATGATAAATAAATTCTTTTTAATTTAAATTTAAAGAATTTTTCACTAATATACTGCTCTTTTTAATAACGCCTATGAGAAATAGTATTATAAAAGGATCAAAATGAGCTTATTTAGGTTTTCCATTGCAGCGGCAGGAGCGCTTTGTTTGTGCGCGGCCACTTTAGTTGCACAGGACGATAGCGAAGGTAACTCCCAAAATTTAGGGCAGATCAATGTTGCGGGAAACGTAGAAAGCGACCCGCTTACCAAAAAAGTCGGCGAAACGAAAAAGAGCGCCAAAACGCTAGAAAAGCAGCAAGTCTCCGACACTAGAGACCTCGTAAAATATGAAACGGGGGTTAGCGTCGTTGAAGCGGGCAGGATGGGCTCTAGCGGCTACTCGATCCGCGGAGTGGACGAAAACCGCGTTGCCATCACGATAGACGGACTTCATCAAGCAGAGACTTTAAGCTCGCAAGGCTTTAAAGAGGTTTTTGAAGGATACGGGAATTTTAACAACACGAGAAACGGCGTCGAGATAGAAAACGTCAAACAAGCTACTATCACCAAGGGCGCAGACTCGATAAAAGCGGGTTCTGGCGCACTTGGAGGCTCTGTTATGTTCGAGACCAAGGATGCACGGGATTATTTAATCGATAAAAATTGGTTTTACGGCTTTAAAGCGGGTATTTCGAGCAGAGATAAAGAGAAAATGAGATCTCATACTCTAGCTGCAAAAGTTAATTGGTTTGACTTTTTAGTGATCAGAACCGATAGAAATTCTCACGAGCTTAGAAACTATGGATACGGCACTTACGACGATAGCGTAAGAGGAAGGGAAAGGGAGCAAACCGATCCTTATACTATCAAAAAAGAGAGCACCTTAGTTAAAATATCCTTTCAGCCGGATGAAGAAAATAGAATTACCCTTATGAACGACGATTATAAAGGTAGATCAAAAGGCAGCGACTACTCATATACGCTATATCCAAGATCGATCACCAATCCCGATTTTTTCGAAAGCAAGCTCGGAGAGAGATACACGGACGATCTTAGCAAGAGAGAAAATAGAGGTATCGCTTACGAAAATTTTACTGAAACGCCGCTTTGGGATAGCGTAAAATTCTCGTTCTCGAATCAAAGAATCAAACAAAGAGCAAGAACGGAAGAGTATTGCAGGGGCGATAATTGCGCAGAAATAAGCAATTCAATCGGGCTACAGCCGAAAGGAGCAAAAGTAGTTGATAAATATGGCAAAGACTTTACTATTGCTATGGAACCGTTGCCAGGAGGAGGCTCCTCTTTTCCTACGCTTACCGATTCGCAAGGCAATAAACATAGGGACTTTGGAGAAACCAATATAAACGAATACGGCTTTGATTGCTCCATTTTTGATTGCTCCGGAACGACTAGGCTTTATAAAAAGACATCCGATGTGGCAAATACGCCGTATCAAACACTCGATATAGATTTATCCCAAAATTCATACACCACCCCTGACGGAAGATATAAGTTTGATATTACGAAAGAAACGCATAACGGAAAAACATATAAAAAAGTAACCCAAAACACTTATAATACTGGGACGCAAAAATGGGAAAAGTCTAGCCAATTCGATCAATATAAAACTGTTCTGCCTAATTCAAAAGGCTATAAAGAAAGAGATTGGAAAGAGAGGGATCTAAATACCGATACGAGGCAGTTTGACTTGGATTTTAGTAAAGATTTTGATCTTTTTACTACGGAAAATAGCCTTACATATGGATTAAAATATATAAAAACCGATAAATCTATGGTAAATAGAGCAGGCTATGATGCGGCGGATCCTCAGTGGTGGGCAAATACCTCTCCCGGTGCGGATTGCCAAGACGCCGATAAATGGGATGCGCTAAGATGCCCTAGAACCGATCCGGAAACATCGTTTCTAATACCAGTTGAAAGCAAAGACGGGGTCTTTCATATAGCGGATGATGTTATAGTAAACGATCTTTTTGATTTCAATCTAGCCTATAGATACGATAGAGTAAGATATAAACCGGGCTATGTTCCGGGCAAGACTCCGAAGATCCCTGACGGTATGGTTGAGGGGCTATTTATACCGCTTGCAAAAAATCCGCTTCCAGAGCCTAAGTGGAGCGACTATCCCAACTGGTCGGATTATGTAGAAGCAAGAAGGAGATATGAAGCCAAGCAAGCCGAAGTGGATGCGCTAAATGCAACGAATGCTGAGCGAAATATAGAGTACATGTCAAAGCCGAAGGAGTATAAAAACAACTCCTACGCCGTGGGTTTAAATTTTAACCCACTTGAGTTCGTAAGAATTCAAACGAAGTATTCAAAAGCCTTTAGAGCCCCTACTACGGACGAGCTATATCTTGCGTTTAAGCATCCCGATTTTACGATAAAACCGAATGTGGATCTAAGACCTGAAATAGCCAAAACCAAAGAGGTGGCCGTTACATTTCATAGTGAAAGTCAGAGTTTTATCACGCTTAGTAGATTTAAGACGGACTATCAAGACTTCTTGGATCTGGAATACCAAGGCACAAAAAGAGTAAATACAAACGCAAATAGCGCGCTTGATTTTGATATGTATCAAAACGTAAATAGACAAAGAGCCAAGGTGCACGGCATAGAGATAAGCTCCAAATTTAATCTCGGCGATCTATCGGATAGTATGAGCGGATTTTATGTAGGTTATAAATTTACGAAACAAAAGGGTAAAATTTTAACCGACGATGACGGTTTAGTGCCGATGAATGCGATACAGCCGAAGACTTCGGTTTATAACGTAGGCTACGCCGAGAAAAATGATAAATTCGGAGTCGATCTGTACCTAACGACCGTCTCGGCCAAGAAGCCCGAAGATACCTACAATATGTTTTGGAAAAATGAAAAGCAAAGCGGAGATCCTATAAACGGGCGTCCGGTAACCGATTACAGAGCGCACTGGTTAAGCTCCAGCTACAAAGTACTAGACCTAGTAACATACGCTAAGCCAACTAAAAATTTAACCTTCAGATTCGGCTGCTACAACATAACCGACGAAAAATATCTAACTTGGGAATCTGCCAGATCGGTAAGGTCTTTCGGCACCACGAATATGGTTCGCAAATCAGATAGCCTGGGCATCAACCGCTTCTACGCCCCGGGGCGAAATTTCAAATTGACCTTCGAACTTACCTTGTAAATTTCAATAAAATTTGGACTAAATTTAATATCTAGTCCAAATTTTGATCTTTAAAATTTTAAACGGCTCGGTAAAACCGCAACTCCTTTTTGAGCGTATAAACAAGAGTGCCGCTTATCAAATCTCTCAGCTGCTTTCCAGATCGGCAAAAGTTTATATAAAAAGAGTGGGTTAAATTTTATCCTGCGACGATCTAGCGGAAAATTTATAGAATTTTATAAAACGCGTAACCGCACAAATGCCGCTGCACTTTCGGTATAGAAATTTTACCATTATCTGAGGCCTACCAATTATGCGGCATCGCCTGATTTTTTATGCGTATCTTAAAATTTAAAATTTTACGTGACGCGGCAGACCAAAGGCTCCTGTCTGTGATGACATCAGCTTCGTAATTTTGCAATGACGCCTGCGATTTTTCCCTTGCTTCGAGATCGAATTTTTGCCCGTGTAAATTTACCGAGCCGGAAAACAGCGCCCGTATGTGCTAAAAATTTCGCAGGCGCACAGCCCTACACTTCGCAAATCGCAGGGGAATTTTAATGCCGTGAATCTGCAAGCGGATCATCTCGCTTCCAAGCGAAGACAGCCTTTTTGCGGCAATGTGCGTAATCTATTTCTCTTCGCTCTATCTCGCCCGCTTGTAACGACAAGTCTTATAAACGCAGTGGTCTTTTAAAAATTTTAACTTCAAATTTTGCTCCGAAGCTCGCTAAATTTAAGGAAGAGCCCACACAGATAAATTGTTCTATTTTTACTAGGCGCACGAGGTTTTTAAATTTGCGGTGCCCGTATGAAGCTTTAAAGCTCGATAAGTCTCGCCGTCGTTAGCGCGCAGGGCTGATCCGGCTAGTGATCTTTTGCGCGATTTATCTCCTTGTATTATTTGCTTAAAATCCCGCCACAGTATATGTCGGCGCTGGACAAATCATAGCTTCGTTTTAAATTTAATCCTCATATCCTCTAATGCCAATATGCCTTCCCTCTGTCTTAGGAACTACGGGCTTCTTTTTAAGCTTAACGCCATACAAATTAATGCCGTAAAGTTTACTAAGGCGGATAAAATCGACGTTAAGCTCCTCTAAATCGGTATCGCGAAGATCAATGTATTTGAGACTCGTCATATCGTTTATACTCTGCGGTAATTTTTTAATTGCAGTCTCGGAGATATCTAAAATTTCTAAATTTTTTAAATTTCCGATGCTTTCCGGAAGCTGCGTAATATTTTTGCCGTGGATGTAAAGCTCCTTTAAATTATGTAGGTTTCCGATGCTCTCAGGGATTTTCGTAATGGCTTGGCTGTTAATTTTCAGCTCTTCCAAAGCATCAAGCATGCCGATGCTCTCAGGCAGACTCTCTTGCTTATATCTGCCAATATCAAGCTTTTTTAAGCTTTTTAATGCGCCGATACTTTCAGGAATTTCTTGTATATTTTCAGACCAAATATCAAGCTCCTGCAGATTATGCAAATCCCCTAACTCAGACGGGATCGTTTTGATATTTGAACCTATATGAAGCCTTTTGAGCGACGGGATTTTCACGGCGAGCCGTAATCTCTGCTCGTCCATATGACCCCACTCCTCAAGATTGGGTAAATTTACGATGTTTTCAGGAGGAGAGGTAAAATCTTCGCTTAGTTCCTTTAGACTCGGCATTCGCGAAACATCATCGGGTAGCGCCTCTATATGCGTGTTCGTAAGATATAAAATTTCCAGACTTTTCAGCTCCGCCAGATACGTAGGCAATGTATGTAAAAAATTACAACTGTAACAGTGGAGCTCTCGTAGCTTGCTCATCCCTGTAATCTGCGGCGGCAATTGCGAAATATGCGTTTCATCCAGCTCAAGATATTCTAAATTCTTTAAATTCGCTACATTCGCGCTCAACTCTTTTACGTAGCAACGATCCAAAATCAGCGTCTTAAGATTCGGAATTTTAGAGATATTTTCACTAATCTCCGTAAATTCGGTAGCGCGCAAGCCTAAATACTTGAGCTTTTTTAAATTTTGCACGCAAGAGGGCAGATCCGAAACTCTCGTGCCTTGCAGATCGAGCTTTTTTAAATTTGAAAGCAAACAGATTTCGGGCGGAACCTGCGTAACCTCATCCACTCTAATCGGCGAAACGGTCATAAAATTCGCGTTTCTGCCGAAGTCTAGCTCATCAATGTCCGCAAGCTTTTCATACAAATCCCATGTCGTAGCGATATCGCTAAAGAAGCTTATACCATAGTAATTCTCTCGCCCCTTATCGCTAAAGCGTAAGAAATCCGCCAAGTTTTGCATCTGCGTATTTTGATCCTCGCTCAGCTTTGGGCTAGACTTCAGGCGGATGCCCTGCGCATCGTTTGACATACTAATTTTAATGCCTTTAAAACCGGAGATTGATTGTATGCAGAGCGAAAAAGCAACTGCTATAAATAGCGCGATATAAATCTTTTTCATTTGAGCCACCTTCTTAAAATTTAAAATTTTAGTATCCAGCTGCGCGATATTTATAAAATTTAAGCGACCGCTTTTTGCAAGCTTGATTTAAAAATCCTCACATCGCTCTGCGCTTCGCAAATCCTATCCAATTTTAAAATTTCGGAATTTCGCCAGTGCCTTAAAGGCGGAGTGAAATTCCGAATCAAAGGACGCTTGTAAATTTTATTTATAAGCCTTGATCGCTTTGTCTAGGATTTTCTCAGCTTCGGCAGCGCTTGCGAAATCCTTCACTTTGACCCATTTATTCGGCTCTAAAAGCTTGTAGGTTTCGAAGAAATTTTTGATCTTATCTAGCGTTGCTTTAGGCAGATCGGAGACCCCTTTAATGCCCTCAAATCGCGGATCGATCTTGCTAACCGGCACGGCAAGCAGCTTCTCGTCCATGCCGCTTTCGTCCTCCATCATCAAAACGCCGATTAGGCGGCACGGGATCACGCTACCTGCGGCAAGCGGGTATTCGTTTAGCACCAAAACATCCGCGGGATCGCCGTCGTCGGCCAAGGTATTGGGCACGAAGCCGTAGTTTGCGGGATAAAACATCGCGCCGTATAGCACACGATCTACGCAGAGCGCGCCGCTTGCTTTGTCGATCTCGTATTTGATGTTCGAGCCGTAAGGGATCTCGATCACTGCGTTGATTTTATCGGGGTTTGAGCCCACTTTTATCTTTGAAAGATCCATAGTTTTCCTTTATTTAGAATTTAAAATTTTGATATTTTTCACGTCTATCGTCGTTTTTGTAAAATCTTTGTCGATCTCGCCGCTAATTCGCACGAGCGTATTTTCATCCACGCTCACGCCGCGCCAAACGTCATCGTCGATCTCAACCTCGATGCTATCGCCGTTTTGATCCACAAATCTATAATGCTCGTGTTTGAGCTGAGATTTTATCTTGCCGTCGATTACGATAAAAGAATCATCTCTTAATTTAAGCGCTTCTTTGACGCTTGACGGCTGATTTTGCGCCGCGGAGCCGCTTGGCACGAACCCGCCCGCAGCGAATGCAGCCGCGCACAAAACCATACTAATTAAAAATTTTCTAACCATATCTATCCTTAAAATTTTAATCTCTATCGTCCGCAAACAGATCCGGAATTTCATTAAATTTAAAATCCGCTTGCATTTGACGCGTGCATTTAAATTTACACAGCGAGCTGCTTAAATTTGCGCTTGAAATTGGCTATCTGGTGCAACGGCAAGCTATAAATTTAAAAGCGCGCTCGTCGTACTAAAGGGCGCGTTAAATTTAAGCGCGATCTGCACCGCTTGCGGTATGAAAAAGAAGCCAAAGGCACTTAAAATTTAAGCCGCCATCCAAGCGCGCTAGCCCAGTTTTTCGATCTGCGCGGCGATTATAGCGTTTATGTCCGCTACGATCTCCTCAACCGTGCGCTCGCCGTTTACGCTGTAAAATACGCCCGCGTCGCCGTAAAATTTACGAATATCCTCGATCGGCTCTGAAAATACCGCCATGCGGTTTTTAAAGACCTCCTCATTATCGTCCGCTCCGCGAGCGCGTCCTAAAACGCGCTCCTTGGCGACCTCCTCGCTAACGCACACCTCGATGACTGCGCTAAGATTTACATCATCGTCTCCTTGCAGCACCTCGTCTAGCTTATTCATCTGCTCGACGCTTCTTGGATAGCCGTCGATGATGATGAAGTCTTTAGGTGAGCTTTTAATCGCGCTAACGATAGCATTTACGACGATATCAAGCGGCACGAGATTGCCTTTAGAAATGAAGCCATCTATCTGCCTGCCTAGAGCGCTGCCGCTTGCTACCTCGGCACGCAGCAGATCGCCTGTGGAGTAGTGCTCGATGCTTTGATTCATCTGAGCGATCATGCTCGCATCGGTCGTTTTGCCGCTTCCCGGAGCGCCAATGATTAGAAAAAGGCTTTTCATTTTTGCTCCTTCTTATGAAGCCTAAGACCTAGCTCGCGAAGCTGCTCGTCTGTAACGACGCTAGGGGCTTTGGTGAGCGGACACTGCGCGCGCTGCGTTTTAGGAAACGCGATAACCTCGCGGATACTGCTTGAGCCGGTAACCAGCATCATCAGCCTGTCAAAACCAATCGCGATACCTCCGTGCGGAGGCGCGCCGAAGCTTAGCGCATCGAGCAGGAAGCCAAATTTCTCTCTCTGCTCCGCAGGCTCGATCTTAAGCAGCCTAAAGACCTTTTCTTGAATGTCCGCTTTGTGGATCCTGATGCTGCCGCCGCCAAGCTCGATGCCGTTTAGCACGACGTCGTAGGCAATCGAGGTAATATCCTCCAAATCAGGCTCGTCGGGATTGTTCGGCATCGTAAAAGGATGGTGCATCGCGGAGTAGCTGCCGTCGTCGTTTTGCTCAAACATAGGGAAATTTACAACCCACAAAAACTCAAGCCTATTCGGATCTACGAGACCAAGCTCGTTTGCGAGGAAAATTCTAAATCTACCCATATAATCAAGCACGATTTTCTTTTTGCCAGCGCCGAAAAATACGACGTCGCCGACCTTTAGCTCGCAGCGTTTGATGAGCTCGTCCAGCTCGCTTTTTTCAAAGAATTTTACCAGCGGCCCCTTTAGACCGTCCTCTTTTACTTGGATAAACGCCAAGCCCTGAGCGCCGAATTTTTTCACGTATTCCTCAAAGCCTTGCATCTGGCGTTTGCTAAATTTCAGATCGCCGCCCTCGACTTTCAGGGCTTTTACGCGGTTGGCTTTGCGGTCTTTGGCTAAATTTGAAAAAATTTCGTTGCTCGATTTTTCAAAAATATCGGCTACGTCGATGAAAGGCATATCGTAGCGCAGATCGGGTTTGTCGCTGCCGTAAAGCTCCATCGCGTCCTTATACTCCATATGTCTAAAAGGGGTGACGATCTCGCGGCCGCAGGATTTGAAAATGTCCTTTAAAACCTCCTCGGCCACGCTCATTACGTCGTACTGGGTATTAAAACTCATCTCGATATCGATCTGCGTAAATTCCGGCTGGCGGTCGGCGCGCAGGTCCTCATCGCGGAAGCAGCGCGCGATCTGGAAGTATTTATCAAAGCCTGAGCACATCAAAAGCTGCTTGAAAAGCTGCGGACTTTGCGGAAGCGCGTAAAAGCTGCCCGGATATACGCGGCTAGGCACCAGATAATCCCTAGCGCCCTCAGGCGTCGCGCGCGTTAAGATCGGCGTTTCGACCTCCACAAAGCCGAGCCTATCAAGAGCATTTCGCGCGGCGATCGCAGCCTTGGAGCGCATCTTAAATTTATCGAAGCTTCCCTCTGCGCGCAGATCCAAAAAGCGGTATTTTAGCTTCGTTTCTTCGTTGACGCTTTTATCACCGATTACGAAAGGAAGCGGCTTGCTCGGATTTTCTATCTCTAAGCTTTCTACTACGACTTCGATGTCGCCGGTTTTTAAATTTGGATTTTCCAGCCCTTCGCCGCGAGCGCGGATCTTGCCGACGGCTTTTAGGACGAATTCGTTTCGCACGGTATTTGCTACCTCGTATGCCGAGTGGCTATCTTTGGGATCACAGACTAGCTGTAAAAGCCCGCTTCGGTCGCGCAAATCTATAAAAATCACGCCGCCGTGGTCGCGGTAAGAATTTACCCAGCCGCACACGGTTACACTTTTGCCGATATCGTTTTTACTCAAATCGGCGCAATAATGACTTCGCAAATTTACTCCTTTAAATTTATTTGTAAAACGCAAGTATAGTTAAATTTTGCTTTTACAAAGCTAATTTTTTATAAAATAAAACTATGGAAAACAAAATTCATCAAAACCTTAAATTCGCGGGGCTAATAGCCAAAAAATCAGAAGAGATTCGCCCCGTCGTGGAGCAAATTTGCGAAATTTTAAAAGCGCAAGGTATTGAGCTTTTGCTTGAAGAGGACGGAGCGGAATTTTTCGGCCTTAAGCCGCATACGCTTGCAGAAATTTTAAAAAAGACCAATTTTTTAATCAGCCTCGGCGGCGACGGCACGCTCATCGGGCTTGCGAGGCTGCTAAGCGACAAAAACGCTTTTATTTTGGGTATCAACGCGGGCACTCTCGGGTTTTTAACGGACGTACAGCCGAGCGAATTCGCAAAATTTTTAAAGGAATTTTTAAGCGGCGAATACGAGATCGAGCGCCCGTTTTTGCTTGAAGTGATACTGGAAAACGGCAGCGGCAAAATCATCCGCAAGGCCGCATTTAACGACGTCGTAATCACCCGCAGCCACATCTCCTCGATGGCAAAGATCGACGCGTTTTTAAATAGAAAATATTTCAACACCTACTACGGCGACGGCGTGATCGTAAGCTCCGCCGTGGGCTCGACCGCGTATAATATGAGCGCGAACGGATCTATCGTCTATCCGCTGTGCGACGTGTTTTGCGTCACGCCGATCTGCTCGCATAGCCTGACGCAGCGGCCTTTGATCCTGCCAAAAGAATATCTTGCAAGCTTCAAAAACGCCGGAAGCTCCGAAGTTAGCGTCGTCATCGACGGACAAGACGTTTTTGATATGGCGGAATTTCACAGCATGAGCGTTAAAATTTCACATGCAAAGGCAAATTTAATAAAACGCAGAAGCTACGATTATTTCGACGTTTTAAAAGCCAAACTCAGATGGGGGCACGGCGGATGCTAGAAAGAATTTATATTAAAAATAATCTAGGTTTTTGCGAGAGCGAGCTTAGTTTTGGTCCGGGGCTTAGCGTATTTACTGGTATCAGCGGCGCGGGTAAATCGGTATTAATAGGCGCGATTTTAGCGGTGTTCGGGCTTAAAGAATGCGAGGCTGAGCTCATAGAAGCGGACGTAGAGCATAAATTTGATATGGAAAATTTCGGCTTGATAAACGATACGCCAAATACCTTTCGCGTTCTAAAAGAGCGTAGCTTGCGATACTTTATAAATTCTCAATCGATCTCGAAAAAAAATCTAAGCACGATCGCCGGCGAATACGTGAAATTTTTAGGCGCGAAAAACGCCGGCGAAATGAGTAGCGACAGCTTGCTAAAATTACTTGATTTTATCGCCGCGAAAAAAGATGCGGCGCACGCGCAAAGCTTATCAGAGCTTCAAAGCGCTTTTGTGGAATTTAGCCGCACAAAAAAGCAGCTGGATGAAATTTTGGATCAGGAGCGCAAGATCGAGGAGTTAAAGGAATTTGCTCGCTTCGAGATTGAAAAAATCGAGCGCGTATCGCCTAAAATCGGCGAATACGAGGAGCTTTTGCAGATCAAAAAAAAGCTTAGTAAAAAAGATAAGATCGAGGAGCTTTGGGCTAGGGCGCAGGGCGTTTTTGAGCTAGAGCGCAGCGTCATCGAAGCGCTAAGTCTTAGCGGACTGGATAGTGCGTTTTTTGAGGATGCGATGAACGAGCTACGGCTAAAGCAGGAAAGCTTAAATTTAGAGGAGCTAGAAAACATCGACATAGAGAAAATTTTAGATCGTATCGAAGCTCTTAGCGCGCTAAATAGGCGCTACGGAAGCGCAGAAGAGGCTTTAGCTACGCTTGAAGCGCGCAAGAAAGAGCTTGAGCATTACGAGCAGTTAAGCTTTGAAAAAACCAAGCTACAAGCGGAATTTAAACGTCTTAGCGAAAGCACCGCTATCCTTGCCGAAAAAATCAGTGGGGCTCGCAAGGGCGCTAAAAAACGGCTCGAGGATCTGATAAATTCCTATCTAAAGCAGCTTTATATGGACGGAGTGGAGCTTAGTTTTAAGCCCGCGGTTCTTAGTGAGCGCGGCACGGACGAAATTTGCGTCAGCTTGTGCAAGACGGAATTTAAAAATTTAAGCTCAGGCGAAACGAACCGCCTGCGCCTTGCTTTCATCGCGGCAAGCTTGGAGCTTACAAATAACGGCGAGGGAATTTTAATCTTAGACGAGATTGATTCAAATTTAAGCGGAAAAGAGGCGATGAGTATTGCAAACGTGCTGGTAAAAATTTCAAAATTTTATCAAATTTTTGCGATCTCGCACCAGCCGCAGCTTAGCTCAAAGGCTGCGTCACACTTTTTAGTAAGTAAAACGAACGGCAAATCTAGTGTGAGATTATTAAGCGAAAATGAGAAAATAACAGAGCTAGCTCGTATGATAAGTGGCGAGACGATTACTGCAGAGGCCCTGGAATTCGCTAAAAAGCTAAGGCAAAGCTGAAGGAATTTTAAGCTTAAGCTTAATTCTGAAATTTTTCGCTACAATACCGCGTTTAATTTAAATTTAAGTGTGATTTTGCAAAACGACGTAAAATCCGCTTCGAAAAATTTTATCAAGTGAGTTTTATGATTATAGATACACATTGCCATTTAGACGATGCTAGTTTCGACGCTGATTTGGACGCGGTGATTGAGCGCGCCACGATTGCAGGCGTGCGCAGCATCATCATTCCCGGTGCCGATGTAGCAGACCTAGATAAGGCATGTAAAATTTCGCACGCGCGGGATAATGTGTATTTTGCCGTAGGGGTACATCCATACGAGATAGATTCTTTCGATATGGAGGTGCTGAAGCGGTATGCTGACGATCCCAAATGCGTGGGCGTCGGCGAATGCGGTCTTGATTATTTCAGACTTAAGCAGCAAGAGAGCAAGGAAACCAAAGCCTTAGAAATCTCCCGCCAAAAAGACGCCTTCATCTCACAAATCGATCTAGCAACACAACTTCAAAAACCACTTATAGTCCATATCCGAGAAGCAAACGAAGATAGCTTTGGAATTCTAAAAGATCGCGCCGGCGATTTATGCGGCGGTGTTTTACACTGCTTCAATGCCAGCAAGCTTTTGCTAGGTCTTAGCGAATACGGATTTTACTTCGGTATCGGCGGAGTTTTGACATTTAAAAATGCAAAAAACTTAGCTGAGATCTTACCGCAAATTCCGCAAGAGCGCCTATTAATCGAGACGGATGCGCCATATCTAACCCCGCATCCGCATCGCGGCGAGCGCAACGAGCCTGCATTTACGAGACTCGTGGTAGAAAAAGTCGCGGAAATTTTAAGCCTAAGCGTAGAAGAGGTCGAAGCAATAACGACTCAAAACGCCTGTAGGCTTTTTGGCGATAAAATCAAAGGAGAGATATGAAAGCCATAAAATTTATACTGCTAGCCCTACTTTTAGTGGGCGAAGCGTTTGCGAGCCAGCCCGGTCTGATGCGCGCAAATCACGACTATATTTTAAATCAATTCGGCATCGAAAATAACGAATCGAGCAAAAACGTAGTCGCGGGCATATTTCGTGCGATCAATGCAAGCGATCGCAAGCAGTTTAAGCATATCGTGACTTCACAGTCGCACAATGCCTACTTAGTCAAATCCGAGGTCGATAACATTGAAGCTCCGGAATTCTTATTGTATTTGGCAATGGTAGAATCTCATCTTAAAAATACGGTCACATCAGGCGCTAGCGCAGGCGGTATGTGGCAGCTGATGCCGGCAACTGCGAAAAATTTCGGTCTTAGAGTAGATAGTGCAGTAGATGAGCGTCGCGATCCCGCAGCCTCTACGGATGCTGCGTTTTCGTATATTTTGCATCTGAAGCAAAATTTTGGCAAGTGGTATTTAGCACTAATGGCGTATAATTGTGGTGATCAAAAGCTTAAAAATGCGATTGCTGCTACTGGCAGCGATGATCTGGATCGCTTGCTAAAAAGTCCCGCACTTCCCAATGAGACTAAGAATTTTATCAAGCGTATTATCAAATACGCTTACATTGCTCAAAATGAAAATATGCGCAAAATTTTGCTTTTTGAAAGCGAGCCGTGGGGGCTAAAGCGTATCGCAGTAGCTCCGGGCACAAAGCTAAGCGCAGTTGCAAAACAGATCGGAATTTCGCCGTCGCAGATGCAGGATTATAACGCACATATTAAAAACGGAATTTCGCCGCTTAACGGCAAGTACTTCTTTTATATCCCACAAAGCAAATATGCAGAATTTGTCGTAAATCAAGGCGCGTTTCAAGCGTATGAACCACGTCTGAAACAGCGCAAGCCAGGACGGGTGTTAGCAGGTTTGGCGAACGAGCTTAGCCTCAAAGACAAAAACGAAATAGCGCTAAATAATATAAAATTCAACAAATAAGATCGGATCGCAGGTGTCGTACCAGAAAATCGCTCTTTTTAGTGCGCTTTTTGCGCTGATTCTTGCCGGTTGTTCGTTTCGCACCGCACCGTCGTCTAGATCGTCTGCGGGCGGTGCGGGCAAGATTGGCAAAAACTCTCCCGCCACCATGCGCCCTTATAAAATCAACGGCAAAACCTACTATCCCGAACAAGTAAGCGTCGGTGACACTCAAATCGGCATCGCCAGCTGGTATGGGCCGAATTTTCATGGTAAATACACCTCAAACGGCGAAATTTACGATATGAACGGCATGACCGCCGCGCACAAAACCTATCCAATGAATACTATGGTAAAGGTCACGAATCGCGACACCGGCGCTACCGCAACCGTGCGCATCAACGATCGCGGTCCATTCGTAGATGGTCGCATCATCGATCTTAGCAAAACAGCTGCTAATTTAGTAGGCGTATTTGCCAAAGGTACGGCGCCGGTAAAACTCGAAGTAGTGGGCTTTTATGGGCATACTATCGCCAAAGGCTCGCCGAAAGCAACCATTGTCGGCGGAAATTTTATGGTGCAAATCGGTGCGTTTAGAAACAGAAGCGGCGCACAAATTTATCAGCGCGATTATCACGGCACGGCGGGATATCCTGCGATCATCAAAGAATTTAGCATAGATGGCGCGCCGATTTATCGCGTCTTTTTAAGTGGATTTAAAAGCGAGGATGAGGCGAGAGATTTCGCGCATAATGGCAAGTTTACTGGAGCTTTCATCGTAAGGGAGTAGCAGTTTTATTTGACGGCTTTTACCTTCGTTTTTTTTGCTTGATAAGGGTTTTGTTAAATTTATTTGTGAGTTACTTGCGGTAAAATTTCCCGTCATCTAATAGTTATCTGCTTTAGCTGCGGCGAAGTGCGGGCTACTTGCAAGCTATTCGTAGCAAAAATTGCGCCTGTCTGCTTGAGCTTTGCTTTTTAATAGGACGCCACGGCTGATAAAATTTCTATATTGTTATGGATAAAGCATGCAAAAATATCCGGAAGTTTATAGTTTAGAAAAGAGTTTGGCTATACTTGAAAAATATAAAGACGAGCTGAGCGCAGAACAATACGAGCAAAACGTATCTATCATCTGCAACCACGCGATAGAGGGTATGTTTGCAAACGAGCAAGATATAATAGATCTTATCAAGGTCGATAAGGGAGAAAAAACATCCGATGAGATAATAAACGAATATAAAAAAGAGTGGGGCGTTTTATAGCGCAGTAGAAAATTTAAATTTGATAGTGAAATATCACAGGTATTTAAATGCAGCTCATTGGTTCTTTGGATTTTAATCGTGCAAAAAAGTTACGACTTCATGCTCTTTTGGCAGAAATTTTCTACCATCGATGCCATCATCTCCGTATTCCAATAATGCTTCATTTAAAATTTCATAAATTTCATCCATTGAAATATTTCCAATGTCAGAATTTACGCTTTGGAATTTATATTTAATTTTAAATGGATTTTCCCTGAAATATTTACTCGTAGTCTCATCATAAATTCGCCTTATATCAAGCTCGATATCCCTATCTTTATAGTGAAACAACCAAATATCCTCACCCGTAAATCCATCTCGCGGATCCGGCATAGATGCCAAACATACATGAATAACCCAAGCATCTCTTTTCCTATCGATAACCCAATTCATCCAATCGGTATCATTATCCTGGATTAGGTATGTGTAATTGTGTTTCATCAATAGCTCGTTCATATTGCTTAAAATATCATATTTCTTCAAGTCCTCTTTAGAAATATACTCCGCAATAAACGCCATTCTCTCCTCCTTAAGGAATTCTATAATTTAAAGTAGATCGCTTGTATACAGACCGAACAAAGATGAGAGTTCAAATTTAATCCTTTCGCCGACGATAACTTATCGTTTAAACAGCCAATTTATATACGATTATCGTTAATTCTTAATATAATCTTTCGTAAAATTCGTTATGAAATTTAAAAATTTCAGGCGTTTTGTCGCTCGCCACCTCTTTTAAATTTAGCGTCCAAAAATACGCAGAATTTCACGCCGTATAGGTAGAAAATCCAGCTTATGTAGATCCACAGAAAGAAAAATAGCGCGACCGAAAACGAGCCGTAGATGCTAAGATAGGTTTTGTTATAAAAGACGTATTGCGCAAAAACCAGTCTTGAAAGCCACCATAAAATCGATGCTACGAGCGATGAGGCAAGCACCGCTTTTGCGCGGATCTCGCGGTTGATCGCCGTAGCGTAAGTGATCGCAAAGATCCCCCAAACGATTAAGTAGGGTAGAATTTTAAGCAAATTTATCCAGCTCGTAAGCTCGGTTTTATTTAGTAGCTCCTGAAGCTCGCCGCTGATATAAAACGATGCTCCAAGCCCCACAGGAGCGAGCGTCATCAGAGTCCAGTAGGTGCTTAGGCTCTTAAAAAAGCTTCGCTCGGGTGAATGCGAAATTCGCGCGATAATCGCTTCAAAGTCCCCGAAAAACAGCACCGACGTAACTAACACTGCGCAAAAGCCCGTTACGCCAAGGCTTAGTCCGTTAGCCATAAATTCCTCGATGTAGTGCGCCATGCTCGCTTGATTTGCGGGCAGGAAGTTTGAAAAGATAAAGCCCATAATCTTGTCGTAGTAGCCTTTAAAGCTTGGCAGCTGCATAAAAACGCTAAGCGAGACCATCAGCACCGGCAGTAGCGCCAGAATCGTGTGAAAGCTAAGGCTTGATGCATGGTGCATGAGCTCGGTATCGTAGAGGCGGAAGAAATTTTTGAGTCGGTTTTGCGCTTGCTTAAGCGCCGGTATTAGTTTTTCCATACGGGCGATTTTACATTAAAAATTTAGAATTTCATATAAATTTGCGCAATTTTTCTTTTGTATCGCGGTATATCGTCTATGAAATTTTAAACTGCAAAAATGCGACTACAAATATATAAATTTATATCTTGAATTTAGTCTAAATTTAGGAAAATTTTTCTAATATGCTAAAAAATAATATTAAATATATCCATAACGAAGGGAAAATAATGGAACGAAGGAAAACGATGAAATTTAAAATTTCATTAGCGGCATGTATGTGTCTGCTATGCAGCAGTTTGGCTGCAGCGCAAAGCGGCGGTAATTCTGCGCCTGAAAAGTCGCAGAATATGGGCGTAATCGAGGTAAATTCCGTCGGCGATAATATCAGCGAGAGCGGTATTGACGAGGGTTTTTTGAGCAAAAACGTGCAGCAAGGCATGCTTGCGGGTAAGCGCGCTTTGGATCTTCCCTATCAGATCAACACGATCAGCAAGGAGATCATGAACCACCAAGGCGTCACCGGCTACGAGGAAGCGGTCAAATACTTCCCGTCCGCGCAGATTCAGATGCGCGGCGGCGCTACAGTCGGACGCCCGCAGACGCGCGGCTTTGAGGGCAGCGTCGTAGGTAACAGCTTCTGGGACGGCTTTTATACTATTTCGACGACGGCGATTCCGATGGCGATGTTTGAGAGCTTTCAGGTACAAAACGGCGTCGCGGGCTCGCTCTACGGCGCGCAAAATCCAGTGGGCATTTTCAGCTACACGCGCAAGCGCCCGGTAAAAGATCAGTATATAATTTGGAGCGATTACATGTCGCGAAGCAACCTAGGGCTGGGGCTTGATCTATCGAATAAATTTGAAAAATTCGGCTACCGCGCGGTGTTTTACGGATCAAACGGCGACAGACAACCGAAGGGCTCAAATTTGCAGCGCCGCCTAGCCAGTGTCACGATGGAATTTTATCCGACGGGCGATCTTACTTTTGAAACCGCGGCTAGCTATTATGAGCACAATACCAAGGGCTTTGCGGGGCAGTTTGCTCTTGGCGTGCGAGACGGCAAGATCGTAGACGGCATGGAGCTTCCAAAGGCGGTGGATTCTTCAAAACGCGGTCTTGGTCAGAGCTTTGGAGGTATGCATCTAAAAACCACTACCGCAAGCGCAAAATTTAAATTTACGCCTACCGATAAATGGTATTTAGAGGGCGGCTTTCAGTTTCAGCGCGCCGATCGTGATACTCATGGAGTTGTAAATTATATCTTGCCTAGCACACATCCGCAATATACAAAGCCGGGCGATTATCAAACCAGACACAGCGGCGGTGCTACGGCGGCATATAGATTCGATCTGCCAAGCGGCTATCTCAAGGCTAATACGCAGTTTAACACGGGCGATATCGAGCACGATTTCAGCGTGCAGACTAACGGCTATCACTGGACGCAGGATAGATATAAAAACGCGAGCACAAACTACACCTCGCCTACCATAGGCAATATCTACGATCCTAAAATTCTAAATTACACCGGCGCTAGGCGCGGAAGTGGGCTGTATCACTATGCGGTTTTGGATATGTATAACGTCTCGGTGTTAGACGATATCACGATAAACGATAAATTTGACGTGATGCTAAGCGCATCTAAGGCGTGGATGAGGCAGGAATCCTACAATAATCGCCAGCAAAGACTTGTTAAAGCCTATAGCGATTCGGGCTATAGCTGGGCGGGCAGCTTGATCTTTCATCCGATAGAGGATGCCAGCATCTATTACACCTACGCAGATAGCTTGCAGCAGGGCTCTACCCATGTTTATGATGGCGGTCCACATAACGGTGAGGTTGCCTCTACGTCGCCATATCGATCCAAGCAGCATGAGATTGGCGCTAAAATTCGCGTAGCTGATATGATTGATTTTAGCGTAGCGTATTTTGATATACGTCGTCCGATCGCCTACTTAAATAGCTCTACGGGGCTTTATGGCATAAACGGCGAGCAGCGCAACCGCGGATTTGAGTTTATGAGCGGCGGACGAATTACGCAAAATTTAAGCGTGCTGGGCGGCTTTACCTACATCGATCCTAAGATGCATAACGTAAGCATCGCGGGCGCTAATCGCAAGGTCGCAAACGGCATCCCTAAACTAAACGCAAATTTAATGCTTGATTACGTGATCCCGGGCACCGATAAGCTTGCGATCAGTACGAATTTCCACTACACTAGCAAGATGTATCTGGATGATCTAAACACTCAGCACACTCCTAGCTTTTTCGTTACCGATCTTGGTATCAGATATACGAGCGAGCGTCTTTTGGGCGATAAGACTACGCTGCGCTTCAACGTAAATAACGTATTTAACAAAAAATACTGGGCGGGAATGTATCCTGCGAGCGCCGACGGTGCGGGCGGTCTTAACGTAACTAGCGTACTAGGCTCGGCAAATGGCGTGACGCTGGGCGAGAGTAGAAGCTTCATGCTCTCTGCGGAGGTAAAATTTTAAAATCTAGCGGGTTTAAAATTTCTAATTGAGCGGCGCGAATGATTATGGCGCCGCTTTTAAATTTATGAAATTTTATCGCTCTAAGCGGCGAGATTAAATTTAACGAGGCTTGTTTTAGTTCATTTTAAATTTAAGCCTTGGATTTTGAAATTTTAAACCTTGATTTTAAAATTTAAATCTTTAAATTTTTAAGTCGCCGCGCCTCAGCTTGCCCGCAAAATTTATCCGCGCGCGGTTTAAAATTTAGCCGTTTTTGGTTATAATCTTTGCAAAACCACGAAACGGAGAGCAATGAAACAAGTTTTAATCATCGCAAGCGGAAAGTTTGCGCGCCATTTTTTATCCAAAGTTTGTAAAATCAAAGATGTCATCAGATCATATCGCGTCATAGCTAAAAATACGGATGCCGTGCCCTCAGAGCTTGAAAACGAGTCAAATTTTTCGGTCGAAATTTTTGATCCTACTAGCATTGAGCGGTTGCGCGTGGTGCTAGCAGGAGAGGAATTTGACCGCTGCATAGTGATAATGGAGGATGAATTTGACACTAAAGTAACGCTTGAAAATTTAAAGACGCTCGCTCCGGATTTAGAACTTTACGTGGCTGATTTTTGGGGACTTTTGCGCGATAATAAAAATGAAGCTCACGTAAAAATCGTAAATACCCTTGCGCTAAATTCTTCGCGCTTCATCGGTTTTTTGCCCGATAGCCCCGTTTTTGCTGATAATATCGGGCTTGGGCGCGGAGAGATAATGGAAGTAAAAGTGCCCGTAGGAAGCTCGTTTGCGTATAAAAAAATCAGTACGCTTTCTAATGCCAAATATCAAATTCCGATGATCTATCGTCACAACAATTACATCGTAACGACACCCGGCTCGCGAATATATCCGAATGATACGATCTTAGTCGTTGGTGAGCCTAGTGCGCTGCGAGCGGTGTTTGCTGAAGTAAAAAAGCAAAGCGGGCAATTTCCATCGCCGTTTGGGCTAAATATTTTCGCGCTAATCGATATGAAAAAAATGAGCGACGACGAAATAGCTAGGACGGTTAGGGCGCTTGAGTTTTTGGATTTGCATATTAGAAATCATAAAATTTATCTGCGAATTTTAAATCCTTTGCTAAACGACGTTTTTAGCGAGCTTAAAGCTCTGTGTGAGCGAGATAAATTTGAAATTCTCATCGATTACTCGGGCGAGCTAAATTTAAAGCGCGACGTGAGCGAAAATAAAGCAGGCTTGGTAGTTTGCTCAAGCGGAGTTTTCGAAGCGAAAAAAGCAGCACTTAAAGCGCTTGAAATCCCCGTGTTAAGCCTTGGAGAGGGCGAGCTAAAAGATGTGCGTAAAAGCGTCGTGCTAAGTGCCGGCGAGCGGCTTCGTGAGGAATCAAGTATCGTCTTTGACATCAGCTCGCAGCTAGGGCTAGACGTGTATTTGTATCTTTTCGGCGAGAGCGAAAAGGGCGAGTTTGCGCAAAGCTACGTGAGCTTATCGAAGCTTTTTAAGCAGAGTTTATTTGTGATTCCTTGCGAGCGACAAAATCCGATTTTAGCGTTAGGCAGCGAGCGAGATCTGCTGCAATTTGTGCCATTTAATGATAGAATTTTGGCGCGCAAGCTCACATCGATTTTCAATCAGGATTTAGACCGGATGTATTTCAAGCTAGGCAAAAATCATCAAATTTTCGTTCCGAGCGATTACGGGTATGAAAAGTAATCGAAATTTATGTTACAATTACCCAAAAATCAAAGGCCAGCGTATGAAAATCGATCTTAATTTAGGTAAAAAATACAGCGTTTTTATCGACGAATTGCATAGTTTAAAAATTAGCGGTAAGGTCGCTATCGTGACAAACCCCAAAGTAGGCGGGCTATGGCTTGATTTCTTACTGCAGCGGCTAGATTGCGAGCAAAAATTTATCATCACGATCCCGGACGGCGAAGAGTATAAAAATACCGCGAGCGTGGAGCAAATCTTAGAGCAGCTTTTTAGCTCCAAGCTTGATCGCAAAAGCACGCTCATCGCTCTTGGCGGTGGTGTCATTAGCGATATAACGGGCTTTTGCGCGAGTATTTATGAGCGCGGCATCGATTTTATTAATATACCCACGACCCTGCTAGCGCAAGTAGATGCAAGCGTCGGCGGTAAGACTGGCGTAAATAATCGCTTCGGCAAAAATTTAATCGGCTCATTTTATCAGCCGCGCGCGGTTTATTGCGAGAGTAAATTTTTATCGACGCTTCCTGCGCGAGAGTTTGCCGCAGGCGTTGCGGAGGCTGTAAAGATGGCGGTATGCTTTGATGTCGAACTATTTAAATTTTTCGAGACGCACGATCTAAAAAGCGCCGATGAAATTTCGCACGTAATCGCTCGCTGTGTGGAGATTAAAGCAAGCGTCGTAGAGCGAGACGAGCGCGAAAGCGGCGTGCGTGCAGTGTTAAACTACGGACACACCTTTGCTCACGCTATCGAAAAAATTACTGATTATAAAAAATTTTTGCACGGCGAGGCTGTGGCGATCGGCATGGCGATGGCAAACGCTTTGGCGCGGCGTCTCGGTAAACTAAGCGGCGAACAGGAGGAGCGAATCTGCAAAGTGCTTCAAAAATTCGCACTTCCGATAAAATTCCACGTAGAGGATGCGGCGGAATTTTACGAGCTGTTTTTTCTCGATAAAAAGAGCGAAAACGGCAAGATAAAATTTATCCTGCCCGATGGCATCGGTAAATTCTACGCTTCCAAAGAGATCGCAAAAGATGAAGTAATCGTAGCGCTGAAAGAGTTTGAATGAGAGCGCTTGCGGCTATTTTTTTGATTTTTAATCTTGCATTTTGCGAGGCAAATTCTACGCTCTCCGCCGCGCATACGCGCTTAGAATCCAACGCTAGCTCCGTCGGTAGCGAGAAGAAAGATGAAAATTCTAAGCTATCCGCGTCGCTAAAAGATCAGATCCGTGTTATTGACGATGAGATCAAAAATAATATCTGGATTTCACGCTTTTCAAATTTCATCGGCTATCAAAATTTACAAAAGCAATCCAGCCAGCTCGAAGCGGAGCTAAAAAAGAGCGCCGGCACCGATAAGATCGCAGAGATTCAAAAAAGACTTCGCGCCGTAAAAGAGCAGCTCATACTGCTAAAAGAGTATGAAAAATCTCCGTTTTTAGATATCATCGCTATGCCTGAAACTCCAGAGCCTGCGCGCATTACAAATCCCTTTTCGATAATTTCCGGTTTTTCTACGATTAGAAATTTGCAAGCTCAAAAGATGGAGCAGAAAAACGCCATCGAAAATATTAAAGCTTTAATCGATAAACTTGAAGCAAAAAGGGCGCTATATGAGCGTTTGATGCAGATTGATACGGACGCAAGCGCTGCGGCGGAGCTTAAAAGCTTAGATTACGAGCTTAGTGAGTTTAGCTCCGCATACGAGATCGCGCAAACCACGTACGATGTTTACGAAAAAAAGATCAACTCCCAAATCGCCGTGCAGACCGCCGATATAAAAGCTCAAATCAAGCGCGCGGGAAACATCGCCGTATGGATACTCGTAGTCATTGCGCTGTCGTTTTTATGCAAGGTAGTGGCGAAAAAATATATCAAAAACGACGAGAATTTTTATATCGTAAATAAAGCTATCAATGTTTTAAATTTCACGCTGATCGCGCTGATACTGCTCTTTTCTTACATCGAGAATATGACGCATTTCGTGACGGTTCTGGGCTTTGCCTCGGCAGGTCTTGCGATTGCGATGAAAGATATGTTTATGAGCTCCTTAGGCTGGCTTACGATTGTGCTTGGTGGCAGCTTTCGCGTGGGCGATCGCATAAGGGTGCATAAAAACGGCGAGACCTACGTAGGCGATATCATCGATATTTCAGTGCTTAGGATGACGATTTTTGAGGACGTCACTATGACTACGTGGAGAGAAAATAAACGCGCGGGCAGGGTGATTTTCATACCGAATAATTATATTTTTACCGATCTCATCTCAAACTACACCCACAGCGGACTTAAGACCGTCTGGGACGGCATCAGCATACTTTTAACATTTGATAGCAACCATAAAAAGGCGATGTATCTCATAAAAAACATCGTGCGGAAGTATTCCAAAGGCTACACCGACATTGCCAAAAAGCAGATGGGCAAGCTTCGCTCGCAATACAGTATCAAAAATCCAAACGTCGAGCCTAGAATTTTTAGCTTTTTTGAGCCATACGGCATTGAAATTTCGGTTTGGTATATGACGAACTCTTACGCGACGCTCGGGCTTCGCAGCAACATCTCGGCTGAAATTTTAGACGCGCTAAGAAGCGAGCCCGATATCAAGATCGCCTATCCTGCTTACACGCTTTTTAACGGCAAAAACTACGCGGCGGCAGGCGGAAATTTTGCGGCGCAAGATCTCGGCTCCGAGCAGCAAGGCTCGCAAAATTTAAACGCAGCGGCGCAGGGCGGGGACTTTGCCACAGGAAGCGGATTCGGGAGCGAAATTTGAAAATTTATTTTAAAACGTTTGGATGCCGCACCAATATCTACGACACGCAGCTTATCAAAAGCAATCTCAAATCGGGCGAGATCACGCACGACGAGCAGGGCGCGGATGTCGTCGTGATAAACTCCTGCACCGTTACGAACGGCGCCGACGCAGACGTGCGAAACTACGTAAATAAGATGAACCGCCTCGGCAAAAAGGTATTGCTAACCGGTTGCGGCGCGGTCTCGCGCGGCGAGGAGCTGTATAAAAACGGCGCGGTCTTCGGGGTGTTTGGGATGTCGCAAAAGGAAAAGATCGACGAGTTTTTGGGCTCGGAGTCGAAATTTTACGATATCGGCGATCTAAGTAGCGTCGAAAGAAACCTGGTAAGCGACTACGAGGATCACACCAAGGCATTTATTAAAATTCAGGAGGGGTGCGATTTTAACTGCAGCTATTGCATAATCCCCTCGGTGCGCGGCCGCTCGCGCAGCAGCTCTGAAGATGCGATCTTAAAAGAGGCGGCGAGCCTTGCCGCAAACGGCTTTAGCGAGATCGTGCTAACCGGCACCAATATCGGAAGCTACGGCAAAGCCGCGGGCACGAGCCTTGGCGCGCTGCTTCAAAAGCTGGGCGCGATACGCGGAATTCGCCGCATTCGCCTAGGCAGCATCGAGCCCTCGCAGATCGATGAGAGCTTTCGCGAAATTTTATCCGAGTCGTGGCTGGAGCGGCATCTGCACATCGCGCTTCAGCACACTTCGCAAAAGATGCTTAGCATAATGCGCCGCCGAAATTCCGCGCTAAGGGATTTGGAGCTTTTTTGCGAGCTTGCGGAGCGCGGGTTCGCGCTGGGGTCGGATTTTATCGTCGCGCATCCGGGCGAAAGCGAAGAGATTTGGCTCGAAGCGGTAGAAAATTTCAAAAAATTTCCGCTCACGCATCTGCATGCTTTTATCTTTTCGCCGCGGCAAGGGACCGCTTCGGCGTCGCTAAAAGGCCGCATAGACGGCAAAACGGCGAAGGCGCGGCTAAAGATGCTGCAGAACATAACGGCGCTGAATAATTATAAATTTCGCCTTTCGCACAAGGTGCCGCTAAATGTGCTGATCGAGCGGAAAAACGGAGAGTTTTATGAAGGATATGATCAATTTTATAATAAAATTTGGATCAAAAGCGATGAGGATTTGTCAAAAAAATGGATGGAGATAAGAGATTATGAGGTTAAATTTGATGGAAATTTTGCATAAAATCAAAAAAAGCAAGCTAAATATAATTTTGATTTTTTTAGTGTTGCTTATCGTTTTGCTCTCGATCGTTTATTTTAAAGACGATTCGCGATACATCACCGAGCGCGAATTTAGCGAGCTAGTCCGCGCAGATCAGATCAAACGCGCGCATATCGAGGACGGCAATTTAAATTTTACCTACGACGGCAAACGCTATAAAATTTTAGTCGATCTCGTAGATCTTAAGGAGCTATCAAATCACGCTCTAATCAGCAAAGAAAAGGATGATGGCACGAGCGGTATCAGTGCGATTTTGGTAATTTTTACATTCGCATTTTTTCTCTTCGTGTATTATTTTGAAACCGTTTTGGCTAGACGCCGCAGGATGGACGGCACCGCGCGTCAGAGCGCTAGCGCAGGCGGCGAGCTCGGCGAAATAGCGCCAAGCGTTAGCGACGTAAGATTTAGCGACGTCGCGGGCATCAGCGAGGTTAAGGATGAGCTAATCGAGATCGTGGATTTTTTAAAAAATCCCGCAAAATACCGAAATTTCGGCATCAAACTGCCGAAAGGAATTTTAATGATCGGCGAGCCCGGCGTCGGCAAGACCCTTATCGCAAAAGCCGTAGCCGGCGAGGCAGACGTGCCGTTTTTTTACCAAAGCGGCGCAAGCTTCGCCGAGGTCTTTGTGGGCGTCGGCGCTAGGCGGGTTCGCGAGCTGTTTGCGAAAGCCAAATCCTGCGCACCCGCGATTATTTTTATCGACGAGATCGACGCGGTCGGCGGCAAGCGCGGTATCGGGCGCAACGACGAGCGCGAAGCGACGCTAAATCAGCTGCTGACCGAGATGGATGGATTTGAGGAAAATAGCGGCGTGATAGTAATCGGCGCAACCAATAAAATAAATTTGATCGACGATGCGTTATTGCGCTCGGGGCGCTTTGATAGGCGCGTTTTCATCGGGCTTCCGAACTACAAAGACCGCATCGAAATTTTAAAAATTTACCTCGAGGGCAAAAGATGCAGCGCGAATATCAACAAAGTAAGCCGCCTCTGCGTGGGCTTTAGCGGCGCTGGAGTAGCGACGCTGGTAAATGAAGCCGCGATCAACGCTCTTAAGCGCGGCAGCGATACGATCGAGCTTAGCGATTTTGAAAACGTGCGAATGAGGGTCTTTTACGGCGTGCAAAAAAGCAGAATTCTCACCGAATACGAAAAGGAGATCCAGGCGTTTTATCAGGGCGCAAAGGCGCTTAGTGCATATTGGTATTCGTTTGATTTCGAAAAGATCGAGCTTTTAAACGATAAATTTTTAAACGAGGATTTCGAGATCGAATCCAAAACGCAAATTTTAAATCAAATCAAAGTGCTTTTAAGCGGCATGGCGGCGCTACAGATTCATAAAAACGACGCTTTTTCAAATTCCGCTAGCGACGTAAAGCAGGCTATCGCGCTGGCGCAAAAGATGGTTTTCGAGTTCGCGATGGGCGATAGTTTCACCCCTAGCGCGCAGAGCGTGAATAAAATTTTGCAAGATTGCTACGACGAGGTAAGCGAGATAATCCGCACGATGCAGGATAAGCTAAATCAAATTTCAAAGCAAATTTTCGTCTATGAGTTCATAACTTTCGAGGATGTTCAAAAGATCTGCGAATCTGATGGCGTGGAGCAAGAGGGCGCTTCTGCGCAGGAGCAAGATTTGCAAAAGCCCAAAGAAGATAGCGAAAGCTCTAAAGAAAAGCCGCAAGACGGCACGCTAAATTTCGATTAAATTTTAAAATTCCAATAAAGGAGAGGAAATGGTAAAAATAGGTGTTTTAACGATCAGTGATCGCGCTAGCGGTGGCGTTTACGAAGATTTAGGAGGCAAAGAAATAATTGCCGTGATGGATGATTGGCTAACTTGCGAGAAGCAGTATTTTTATGAAATCGTTCCAGATGAGCTAGAGCTGATTAAAGATAAGCTGATTTATCTTTGCGATGAAGCGGGTTGTGATTTGGTGCTAACTACGGGCGGTACGGGTCCTGCTCCGCGCGATGTAACGCCTGAAGCGACCGAAGCGGTAAGTGAGAAATTAATGCCAGGCTTTGGCGAATTAATGCGCGCAGAAAGCCAAAAGATCGTGCCTACGGCAATTTTATCGCGCCAGATAGCAGCGATCCGTAAAAAATCTCTGATTATAAACTTACCGGGCAATCCAAAAGCGATTAAAGAGTGCCTCCTGCCGATATTTCCTGCCGTGCCGTATTGTATTGATCTAATGGGAGGGAATTACATAACAGCGGATGAAAATAAGATAAAAATATTTCGTCCTAAACGCAAATAATTCGCAAAATTTAGCAGGAATTAAATGATTTATGATATTATTTGGGCGCAAATTTAAGGAAAAATATGAAAATAAATCACAACGATATTTTGGAATTTCATAAATATTTTAGCAAAATCAGCCACAGCAAAGGTCGCATCCGTATCCGTGTAAGTCCTAAAATTAGGGAGTTGCGAGATAGCGTGAGCGAGGAGAGCCTGAAGGCTAAAATAGCTGCAATTCGCGGGATAAAAGAGTATAAATTTAACTCTCTAATCGGCTCGCTGACGATTCATTACGACGAAAATATTTTCCCAATGCACCTTTGGGAGCAGTTTTTAAGCGGCATCAGTTCGCCGGAGCTAGTAGCGCTTGTAAATTCCAATATAGAGGCGATTTCTTGAACGAAGAAGCATTGCGTAGCACCAAAAAATCGCACAGAATTTCTAATAAATCTCGGGATTTAAATGAGGCGCAAATTGCAGATATCGCTCTTTTGCTCGAAAAAGAGGCGCAAATTTTACAGTTTTATTCGCTGGGCGCAGTTAAATTTCAAGATAAAAAGTTAGGAGAAATTCTATCTTTACGAGCTGGATTACTTGAGCGGATGCTAGACTTTGCTAATTCTTGCAGGCTTGGTGCTATGCCTCCTGAAAATGGCAGTGAGGCACTGGTTGCAAAAGGTATGAATGAGTTTTTGGCTTCGGCGCTTTTGATAGAAAAAAGCTCTATGATGTTTTATGACGATCTAATTAATTCGTGCAAGAACGCGGAATTTAAAGAGCTGCTGTATAGGGCGCAGGCGGTTTCGTATAATGAAATTTTGCCGATTTTGAAGGAACTGAATTCTAAATACGAGGCTGATTTAAATTCTTTGAATTTCGCTGATTTATTAAACGAAATTTTTAAAAATCCGCAGGAATTAGAGCGGATATTTCAAAAATACGATTTGCAAAATATCTTAAATAGTGCATTTTCTAATTTAATTAAAGGAATTTTGCAGAAAAATTAAATTAGGATTGCAAAAATCTAAAAAAGTCGCTATAATATCAAAATCTATGTAAAGTTGATAAAACGACTTTATAATCTTAACACAAGGAGAATGAAATGCCGATCCCATTTCTAGCAGGTTTTGCGCTTGGTTGCGCGGCGGTTTACGCTTATAACAATCGAGATAAAATCAAAGAAGGTGCGAATAAAATCGTGAGCAGTAAAAGCGTCGAGGAGCTAAAAAATAGCGTCAAAGGCGGAGCGGAAAAATTAAGCAAAAAATCAAAAGAAATTTTTGCGGAAGCCAAAGAAGGCTTAGATGATGTCGCTGAGGCGGTAAAAAGTAAAAGAAAGTCTGGCGGTAAAAAAGCTGCGACAAGTAGCGCTAGCACTGAGACTAGCACTGCAAAAAAAACTAGAAAAAAGCCGGGACCGAAACCGGGATTCAAAAGAACTAAAAAATCCACCGCAAGCGCTAAAACTGGCGAAACACCGGTAGGTGAGACATCCGCAGCAACTACTACTCCGCTTAATATCCCGCAGATCGTAAAAATGGACGATAATTCTTCAGTAAAATTTACGTCCGCAGACGACAAATCAGAAAAATAGAGGCCTAAATGAATAGATCACTTACGACACAGCGTTCGCCGCTGGATCACGTTTTAAGCGGCGCTATAGCAGGGGCGATCGGCGGTTGCGCCGTAGAGCTCGTTAAAGCCAAAGAAGGCAAGAGCAAATCTAAAGCGATTCGCGATGCGCTAGATATAGCGTTAAGCGGCGGTATCATCGGCGGCGGCGCGATTTACAGCGCAAATAAGCTCGTACAAGGCGAGTATCTACGCGCAGCGGCAGGCGTCGCAGTATGCGTAGGCGCGCTCATTGCGGGTAGAAATTTTATTCTTAAGGTAGGCAATGAGTAATCCCTATATCACAAAAAAAGATTTGAAAGAAATTCTTGACGATTACGATTTTGGTGACAACAAATATGCTAGCAGCTCTGCGGGTAGCTTTGCCGGCGATGATAAGCTTGGCGGTTGGGCGAAATGGATAAACGAGCGGGTAAATTCCGCACCTTTTAATAGCTCAGCCTCCGACAACGGCTCGGATAATAAAGATTCCGCTGCTCAAAGCTCAAGCTACGTAAATTCTACCCAAAGCTCGCAAAATTCCACTTTCAGTGGAATTTTTAATTCCCTAGGCGGTAAGCAAAATGCAGGCGGCTTATTCGGTAACTCATTTATAACCGGCATCGTCTTAGGTGCTGCGGCGACCTATTTTCTCACCGACGAAAATGCGCAAAAAAAGCTTTTTAAGCTCATTGCAAAGGGCACCGAGATGTTTCAGATGGGCATCGAAGAGATGAAGGAGCGATTCGAAGACGCCAAGGCAGAGATGCAAGAGTAGTCGATGCAAAATTTTAAAATTTTACATGAGACCAAAACTAGACTACGCATAAAGGTCGCGGGCTTTAAAGGGCTCGATACGAGCGCACTGCAAAAAGCTGCTGCGAGGCTTAAAGGCGTAACGGAAGCTAGATTTAACGCTAAAATCGGCTCTTTGATCCTTAGGCTTGACGCGGGTGCAAATAAGGCGGGAATTCTAAAGCAACTTGAAGATTTAAATTTAAGCGAGCTAAAATCAATTATCCCCGCTAACCATAAAAATTTGCCAAGCAAAAACGAATTTATTTTAGCGCTTCTCGCATTGGGAGGGAATTTAATCTTTCGCACTTCGCCTTTAGCGCGCGCATTTAGCATCGTAGCGTGTATGCCTATCTTAAAAGAGGGCATTAAAGAAAGCTTCCGTCACGGGCTTACTTCAAAGGGCTTGGAAGCTGCTGCTGTTGGGATTTCGCTCGCGCGCGGAGATATCTTTGCCGCAAACAGCACCAACGCGATGCTCGCTCTTGGCGAATATATGGAGGAAAGCACCGTTTATAAAAGCGACGATCTGATCCGCGAGCTCGCCCGCCCGGACATCGCCGAGGCATGGGTCGAGATAGATCAGAACGGCAAAAAGACCGAGATCAAAATCGCTACCTCCAAGCTAAAGGTGGGCGACATTGTGGTCGTGGGCGCAGGCGACGTCATAGCCGTGGACGGGCATGTCGTAAGCGGCGAAGCGATGATAAATCAAGCCAATATGACGGGCGAGTCGGTCGCGGTGAAAAAATCTCGCGGCGATAGCGTTTTAAGCGGTACGATCGTGGAGGAGGGCAGGATCCGTATCTGGGCGGAAAACGTCGGCGAAAATACCTCCACGCAGCGTATCAAGCACTACATCACGGCATCTCTTAACGAGCGCTCCAGCATCGGCATGCATACGACTCACTTAGCCGACAAGCTCGTTCCGGTAACCTTCGGGCTTGCGGGCGTGTCCTATCTGATAAATCGAAATTTTATGAGCGTAGCTTCGGTGCTGCAGGCAGACTACTCGTGCGCGCTTAAGCTGCCTACGCCGGTTGCTTTTAAGTCTAGCATTTCAAAGGCGGGAAAGAACGGGATTTTGATCAAAGGCGCCAAGGCTCTTGAGTCGCTTGCGAGCGCCGATACCTTCGTATTTGATAAGACGGGCACGCTTACGTACGGCAACCTAGAGGTCGCCGAGATCATATCGTTTGACGAGCGCTTCAGTAAAAACGATATTTTAAATTTAACCGCAAGCGCCGAGGAGCATTATTTCCATCCCGTAGCCGAGGCGATCGTGGATGCGGCTAAAAAGCACGGCTTTATCCACAAACATCACGACGAGGTGGAATTCGTCGTCGCTCACGGCGTTAAAACAAGCATCGAGGGCAAAAAGCTCATCATTGGCTCGCGCCACTTCCTGGAGGATGACGAGATGATCTCATTTGCGGCGCATGAGCAGACCATCGATCTTGCGATGCAAAAGGGGCTCGCGCTGCTTTACATCGCATTTGACGGCAGACTTTTGGGCGTCATCGGGCTTAGAGACGAGGTGCGCGCAAACGCTCGCGCCGTCATCGCTAGGCTCCGTAAGCTGGGCGCTAAACAGATCGTCATGCTAAGCGGCGACGTGAGCTCAAAAGCCCGCGCCGTAGCCAAAAAACTCGGCGTAGATCGTTATTACGGGGAGCTGTTGCCGACGCAAAAGACCGAAATTTTAGAGCAGCTGAAAGCCGAGGGGCGGAAGGTGGTCTTCGTGGGCGACGGCATAAACGATGCGCCGAGCCTGATGAAGGCGGACATTGGCATCAGCATGCTAAACGGCGCCGAGATCGCCAAGGCTTCCGCACAGATCGGGCTTTTGAAAAACGATATCGAGGGCGTCGCACAGGTAAAGGCGCTAGCCAACGACACGCTGCGGCTCGTAAATCGAAATTTCAACGCCACCGTGGGGATCAATTCGATCATTTTATTTTTGGCGACCTTCGGTGTGCTAAGTCCAGTAGCTACGGCGCTGCTGCATAACGGTACAACGATTGGGCTACTACTAAATTCCATCAAAGGGGTAAAATTTGAGCATTGAAGATAAAATTTTGGATCTAAATTTTCAGCGCAAAGCGGCTAAAGTGACGCTGGGAGTGAGTATGGGCATCACGGCTTTAACCGCGCTGAATATGAACTCGCGCATGTCGCAGCTGCATAAAGTTTCAGGCCTAGTGATGCTAGGATGCGCGATCTGGCACGCTAGCCTTTACGGCTCGCCGTACAGCGAGTTTTTGCAAAATAGAAAAGCAAAGAGTAGGGGCAGAAAGAGATCCGTAGCAAATTTAGCTTTGGAAAATCTGCCGGACAGCAAAAGCTCACCCGCAAAAAGTGCTCCCGCGAAAAGAAAGCCTCGCGCACGCAAAAGCGCCTAGCGGCATAGTGCGTCGCGGCTTTTGAAAGTGAAAAGATAGAAAACTCTAAAGCCGCTAAATTTCTTTAGACGCAGCCGCCGAATAAAACGTCGTAAGCGGTGAAATTTGCGCCGTTTGCGACTAAATTTATAATCAATAATCTCTCACTTCGTAAATTTAAGCGATATTTGTATTTTTAAATTATGCGTTCATATTTCCGCTTGTAAATTTTGCGTTTAGCGGCTGTGCCGCTCGCTATCTACCGAAATTTTAATCCGCAAACGGCGCAAATATCATTTAAATTTTTTACCCGTCTTTACCTGCCGCAAATTTAAATTTCGCTACAATCGCTTTTTAAAATTTTGCGCCGAGTGCGCGCAAGAAGCTAAATTTAAAGGATCAAGATGGATTTTCAAATAGACGCCGCGGACGGCGCGGCGCGCGCTTGCACGATCCGCACTGCGCACAGCACGATCCGCACCCCTGTTTTTATGCCGGTCGGCACCGTGGGCGCGGTCAAAGCGCTCGATGCGACGGACGTAGAGCATCTTCTGGGCGCGCAGATCATCCTTGCTAACACCTATCATATGTATCTGCGCCCGAGCTCGCGGGTAGTGGCGGAGTTCGGCGGGTTGCACGGATTTACGAAATTTTCTCGCAGCTTTCTGACCGACAGCGGCGGCTTTCAGGCCTTCAGCTTGCGCGCAAACACCAAAAACGACGAGGGCGGCATAAAATTTAAAAGCCACATCGACGGTAGTACGCATTATTTCACGCCGCGCTCGGTGCTGGATACGCAGTATGAGCTAAACTCCGATATTATGATGATTTTGGACGATTTGGTGGAGCTGCCGCGCGAACCCGGCGCACTTAGCAGCGATGATAGATCGCGGCTTAAAAAGCGGATCGATCTAAGCGTCGCGCGCACGATAAAATGGGCTCGCGAGGCGATAGATTATCACGAGGCTATGAAATCTCGCGGTCTGCACGCGCATCAAAATATCTTCGGCATCATCCAAGGCGGCACCGACCCGCAAGCTCGCAAATTTTGCGCCGAAGCGCTGTGCGAGATGAGCTTTGACGGGCTTGCTATCGGAGGGCTCAGCGTGGGCGAGAAAAACGAGCTGATGTACGAAACCGTAGAGGCCATGATGCCATACGTCGATGCGGCGCGCCCGCGATATTTGATGGGGGTCGGTACGCCCGAAGATCTCGTCGAAAACGTCGCTCGCGGCGTGGATATGTTCGACTGCGTGATGCCTACGCGAAATGCGCGCAACGGCACGCTATTTACGAGCTTCGGCAAGATCAGCATCAAAAACGCGGGCTTTATCAGCGATCACGATCCGATCGATCCGCACTGCGACTGCTACACGTGCAAGCGCTTCAGTCGCGGCTACCTAAATCATCTATTTCGCGCGCGCGAGCTTAGTTTTTACCGCCTGGCTAGCATTCACAATCTGCACTATTACCTGCGCCTTGCCGCGGATATGAGAGAGGCGATAATGCGCGGGCGGTTTGCTGAGTTTAGGCGTGAATTCTACGTCGCACGAAGCGGGGTGCGAGATTAGATTTCAGCAGGCGAGGGTGCTTAATTTTAGCGCGGTAGTTAAATTTATCCGCGGCGGCAGCGGGCGGAATTTTAATACGGCGCGCGGTTAAATTTAAACGCGACAAAATTTTGGCATTGAAATTTTAAGAGCTGCGGAGCGTGGAGCTTATAGCTTTAAATTCCGCACTTAGGCTTTGGCATCAATTAGAATTTTATTTCAGCAAAATTTTATTATGATAGAGCTATGTCTTGGAATTTCGTCGTAGAATATGAGATAAAATTTAGTTTTGAAGCTTTGCGCTAAGTTGCGTGGATAAAATTCTGCGTTGATATGCGCTGAGCGCGCGAGATTTAAAGATGGAATTTAGCGGTAGGATTTTACAGACGCTATGTCAATTGCCACGGCTTTTGTCAAATAAAAGGGGGCATTGCATCGAAATTTCGCAGGCATTGGTGTTATTTTTGTAAGCCGTGCGTTACGCGTATAAAAGACATATATTGCTTTAGGGCGTGCGATCTGCGCCTAAAATTATGAAATTTTATTGCGATAAAATTTTAATGCGGTAGAATTTTACTTTGATAAAGTTCAAATCCCCGCTAAATTCTGTCTTCGTGCTAAATTTTGCGATGAAATTTTGAGTGGAATTCTATCGTAGCAAAATTTCATCACAGCTAAATCTGCGACAAAATTTCGCAAAATTATTTTTTGATCCGCCTTAGCATGCAAAATCCAAGGAAATAAAGTGGCGACATAACGATAAAAATTATGATGTACCTCCACGCCGTGCTCGCAAAAAATAGCCCCGTAAGCTCCATAAATTTCATCGACGCGCCAGTATAGCGGTCGCCGATGCCGATGAAAATAATAGCCGCGAGCTCCACAATCAGCGCGGGAGCAAATAGGATCGAGCCTGCAGTTTTAAAAAACATAAACGCAAACGCCTTGAGCTTATAATAAAACGAAATAAGTCCAAATCCGATCACGCCGCAGATGAAAATCTGCTCGAACTCATCCAGCCCCAGGCTCTTATCCTGCAGGATCGTAGAGATGACGCACAGGATGATAAAGACGTTGTAATTCGCCATTTGACGCATCGGGTATTGATCGTGCGTCGCTATGGAGAGTAGGTTTATCGCGCGGTTAAGCGGCAGCAGATAAAATAGCGCAAAACTGAGGAAAATCAGCAGATCCATTACCATATAAACCGTGTCTTGATTGACGTAGTCTTGGATCTGCGAAAAAGATAGAAATATGCTTGCGATTTGCGAGCGGAATATCAAAATAATGACTATCGGCACTATGGGCAGGATTATGGATTTAAGCCCTTCCTTGCGGATAGATGAAGTATAAATTTTACTCTCGACGCTTTGCGTAGTGCGCAGATCGTCTGTTTGGACGAACTCAAATCCAAAGAATTTCGGTTTTTTTGCACTCGTAGGCTTGGCTTTGCGGTTAAATTTAAATTTATTAAATTTTTTTGCGACCTTCGTTTCTTTTACGGCAGATATATCGTTTGCAATATTTTCGGTAGAGCTTTGAAAGGATGGCGTTTCGGATATATTATTTTCTGCAGAATTCTTATCGCCAAAAATTTCATCGTTTTGTTTTGTGGCTTCTTTTGGCTGCGGGGTTACTTTTTGCGCTACGCGGTCTTTGGATTTAGAGCCCTCGACGCGCTTTATATTTATCGCGCTGGATGCTAGCGTGTCGAAACTTACCTCATCGCCGTCCGTTAAGGTAGCATCGCGCTCGCCCAGCATTTCGTAGCTGTATTCGACGCCGCCGGTAGCGACTATGACGTTTTCACCTCTAATAAATCCGATAAGTCTCATATACTAACATTCCCCGATTTTTTAATGAGAAATATTAGTCAAAATGAACTTAAAAAACGATTATTCTACGGTGACGCTTTTGGCTAAATTCCGCGGCATATCCACGTCATTGCCAAGTCTGACGGAGATTTCAAGAGCTAGAATTTGTAAAATTATCATCATCTCAAAAAACTCGCTCATCGCGTGGCTCTGCTCGCTTGTTTTGATAAAATCATCCGCGATCTCGGGCTCTTCGGGACTAATCGCTAAAATATACGCATCGCGCGCGGCAAGCTCTTCGACATTGCTTTTGGTTTTTTCATAAAGTGCATTTTTAGGCATTAGCGCGATCGTAAAAAGATTGGAATCCGCAAGCGCGATCGGACCGTGTTTCATCTCGCCGCTTGGATAGCCTTCCGCGTGCAGATAGGAGATCTCTTTGAGCTTGAGTGCGCCCTCAAGAGCAAGCGGATAGAAAATATCGCGACCGATAAAGAAAAAGCCGTGTCCATGCAGATAGTGCTTACTCATGCGGTAAATTTTATCTTGCAAGCCGTCTTTGATCTTTAAAATTTGCGGGATATGAAGCATCGCCGAAATTTCAGCGGAATTCGTGCGCGCCGAGATGACTTCGCGCAGATTTGCAAGATACACCACAAACATCCATAGCACCATAACCTGCGTCGCAAAAGCTTTCGTAGAGGCTACGCCCTTTTCGATGCCTGCGCGGGTGAGGATAACGCTGCCCGCCATGCGCACGATCGAGCTGTTATCGACGTTGCAGATCGCAAGCGTCCTAAGACCTGCCTTTTTAGCGATATGCAGCGCCTCTAAGGTGTCGGCGGTCTCGCCGCTTTGTGAAATGACGATAAAAAGGGCGTTTTTGTTCAAAAACGGCTCCTTGTAGCGGAATTCGCTGGCAACTTCTACTTTCGTGCGGATTTTAGCGATGCGCTCGAAAAGATACGAACTTACGAGCGCGGCGTGATAGCTCGTACCGCAGGCGCATAACACGACCTCGTCGATGCCCTCAAACAGCGCCTCGTCAAGCTCGTCAAATTTTATCTTACCGCCCTTGATCACGCGCCCCATCATCGTTTCGGTTACGACTTGCGCCTGCTCGTAAATTTCTTTTTCCATAAAAAATCTAAAACCCTCTTTTTGCGCGTAGCTCTTGTCCTTCGGAAGCTCGCTAAAAGCGCAATTATGCGGCTTAGATTTTTTAAAAACGTCGATCTGCCCGAGCTTTGCGACGCCGTAAATTTGATCGTCCAGATACGAGGCCGTATTCGCAAGCCCGATGAGCGGAGCATCCGAGGAGCTAAAGAAAATTTCGTTTTTATCGTTTTTTGCGACGATCAGCGGGGCTGCGTTTTTGGCAAAGAAAATCTCTCCCGGAGCGGCCTTTGTGATCAAAAGCGTGGCGTAAGCACCCTCTAATCGCTTAATCGTAGCCTCGTATGCCTTAAACGCGTCGTTGGTAGCCTTAAAATTTTTCTCGAAAAGATGCACGATCACCTCGGTGTCGGTCTGGCTTAAAAATTTCACGCCGTCCGCTTCGAGCTCATCTTTTAGCTCGATGTAGTTTTCGATGATGCCGTTATGCACGACGAAGCTAAAATCTCCAAAATGCGGATGCGCGTTAAGCTCAGTAGGCTTTCCGTGCGTCGCCCAGCGAGTATGCCCGATCGCAACGCCAAAGCCTTGCGAAGTGAAATCTTTCATCTTTTCTTCGAGATTATTAAGCTTGCCGACCGCTTTGAAATACTTTATATTCGCACTTTCGTCCATCACGGCAAGCCCTGCGCTGTCGTATCCGCGATACTCGAGTTCTTTCAATCCGTTTATTATGATTTTTTTCTTTTCGGCGTTTCCTATGTAGCCCACGATTCCACACATTTTGCTTTCCTTATTTAAAATTTGGCACCCATTTTACTACGCTATTTTAAATTAACGAAATTCGGCTCTAAATTTAGTCCTCTTATCCGTTTTGTAAGCAAAAAATTATATAATTAGCACAAAATTTGGCTTGGGAAATCGATGGAAATTTTAGAAAAACTACAAAGCAACGAGAGATTAAATTACGAAGACGGCGTGAAGTTATGGGATCTGGATCTTTTCGATCTGGGCAAATTCGCCTTTGCTATTCGCAAAGAAAAAAACGGCAAAAACGTCTATTTCAACGCAAATCGCCATATCAATCCTTCAAATTTATGCGCAGATACCTGTAAATTTTGCGCATTTTCGGCGCACCGCAAGAATGAAAACGCTTACACGATGAGCGATGATGAGATCATGCGTATCGTGGATGAGACGGTAGCGCGCGGCACGAAAGAGATTCATATCGTAAGCTCGCACAATCCATTCGTTACGCCGCAGCAATATTTGGGAATTTTCAAAGCGATAAAGCAAAAATATCCGCTTCTGCACATCAAGGCGATGACCGCGGCAGAGATCGATTACTGGCGGCGAAAGTGGAAGATGAGCTACGAGGAGACGATAGAGCTGATGATGCAAAGCGGCGTGGATTCGATGCCGGGCGGCGGCGCCGAAATTTTTGACGAGGACGTGCGCGATAAAATTTGCAAAGGCAAGGTCTCAAGCGAGCAGTGGCTGCAAATCCACTCGCTGTGGCACGCGCGCGGGCGCCAGAGCAACGCCACGATGCTCTTTGGACATATCGAAAGCCGCGCGCACCGCATAGATCACATCTTGCGCATCCGCACGTTGCAAGATGAGAGCCTAGCGCGCGCTAACGGCGGCGGCTTCAACGCCTTCATCCCGCTCGTGTATCAGCGCGAAAACAACTATCTGGATGTGAAGGGCTTTTTGGGTTCGGTCGAAATTTTAAAAACGATCGCGATTAGTAGAATTTTACTCGACAACGTCGCGCATATCAAGGCGTATTGGGCGACCTCGACGTTAAGCTTAGCCCTTGTAGCACAGGATTTCGGCGCGGACGATCTTGACGGCACGATCGAGAACGAAAGCATTCAAAGCAGCGCCGGCGCCGGCAGCAAAAAAGGGCAGAGCAAGCGCGATTTTATCGATATGATCGGCACTGCGGGCTTTGTACCCGTAGAGCGCGACAGCTTATATAATCAGATCGAAATTTACGAATAAATTCTAAAGGAGGAGCAAGTGGAGAAATTCTTTCATCTCGCCGCGGCAAAAACGTCGGTAAGGCAGGAGCTTATCGCAGGGCTTACTACGTTTTTGGCGATGATTTACATCGTGCCGGTAAACGCTAACATTATGAGCATCGCAGGCATGCCGTTTGATACGCTGGTTACGGCAACCGCGCTTATTACGATAATCGCAACGTTATTTAACGGGCTCTTTGCAAATACCCCCGTAGCGCTTAGCGTCGGCATGGGGCTAAATGCGTATTTTACCTTTGCGTTGTGCGTGGATGCGAAGATGCCGTGGCAGAGCGCACTTGGCATCGTAGCGATAAGCGGGGCACTTTTTACCGTGCTTTCGTTTACCAATTTTCGCGTTTGGGTTATCAAATCTATCCCGCTTGATCTGCGTCGCGCCATAAGTGCGGGTATCGGGGCTTTCATCTGCTTTATCGGACTTAAACAGATGGGCGTCATCGCGCCTAGTCAGGCGACGCTAGTAACTTTAGGAAATTTAAAAGATCTAAACGTTTTACTTGGAATTTTAGGCTTAGCGGTCGTGCTTGTGCTTTTCGTGCTTAGAATCAAGGCGGCGTTTATCTTAAGCATTTTGATTACTTCGTGCGTTGCGTGGGTGGCTGGAATTTCGCCCGCACCTCATGGCATAGTAAGTGCGCCAAGCGGCATAATGCCGATATTTGCTAAGCTAGATATCCCCGGAGCGCTAAAACTTGCGTTCGTGCCTTTTATAATCACATTTTTCGTCACGCATCTATTCGATAGTATCGGCACACTCACCGGCGTGGGAAACCGCGCGGGGCTTTTTGGAGAGAATAGCAAAGACGGCATGAAAAAACTATCTAGAAATTTAACTTCCGATGCGATAGGAAGCGTTGCAGGCGCTGTTATCGGCACGAGCACGGTCACCGCATTTGCCGAAAGCGCCAGTGGAGTAGAAGCGGGCGGCCGCACGGGGCTTACCGCAGTGTTTTGCGCTATATTTTTCGTGCTGACGCTGTTTATGTTGCCGCTATTTAAGGCGATCCCCGCAAATGCAATCTATCCGATCCTCGTAATGGTCGGGGTTTTGATGTTTAGCGAGCTTGGCAAGATCGATTATAGCGATGCTGGAATTTTAATCCCTGCGTTTTTCATAGTGTTTTTGATGCCTTTTACCTACTCGATCACCAACGGCTTAAGCTTTGGCTTTATCGCTTATATCGTAGTTAGACTCGCTCAGCGCAGGATAAAAGATTTAAATTTCGGCGTTTTGACGCTTGGCGCGATTAGCGTTTTAGTATTTTTGATGCATTAAATTTTAAGGAAAGATATGAGATTTTATAGTTTTGAAGAGATGGATCGCGACGCAAGAGTTATAGCAAAGCAGGTTAGGGACGAATTTATGCCCGATGCAATCGTGGCGATCGCTAGAGGCGGGCTCACATTCGGTCACGCGCTAGCCAATGCGCTTGATATGCGAACGATATTTTCGATAAATTCCATCCACTACGCGGACACCAAAAAGCTCGACACCATCGACGTTTTCAACGTGCCCGATCTAGAGCTTTACAAACGCGTGCTGCTGGTGGACGATATCATCGACAGCGGCGACAGCATGGTCGAGATCAAGCGCGTGCTGCTGGAGAAATTCCCGCAAATAGAGCTTAAAACCGCGGTGATTTTTTACAAACCTAAGGCGCTTATCCAGCCCGATTTTAAAATTTCAAAGACGGATGAGTGGATAAATTTCTTTTGGGAAAATTATACGATAGAGGAATGAAGCGGCGCGCGGCTAAATTTAGCGGCTAAATTTAAAAGGTTCGGCAGCTCAAATTTTATAAAATTTCGGCCGTAGAATTTAGCCGTAAATTTAAAACGCCCGTAGCAAGGATGAGAGTGAAGAAGCTTTATCAAAACGAAATTTTCGTGATCTCTATAATGTGCCTATTTCAGGGCATATTTTTGCTTTATGCGATCTCAAATTTAAGCATCAGCTACTACGAGGCCGAAATTTTTTACGAGAAAAAATCCCTCGTTTCGCTAATCGCAAATTTAAGCTGCGAAATTTTCGGGCGCAACGACTATGCCCTGCGCGTGCCGTTTATTTTGATCCACTTCGCAAATGCCGCGATGATCTATAAAATTTCAAAATTTATTCTAAAGCGTCGCTTCGACAGAGTGGTAGCTACGGCACTATTTATGGCGCTTCCTGCGTCGATGAGTAGCGCGATCTTGCTAAATCCCGCGGGCATCATCATTTTTTTCACGCTGCTGGCGATCTATTTTGCAAAGAGCGAATACGATATCGCGCTTTTCGTGCTTCTATCCGTTTGCGCCCTGATCGATAGAGCGTTTTTTATGCTCTACGTAGGCTTTGGAATTTGGGCGCTTTATACGCGCAAAAAGGAGCTTTTGCTACTGTGCATAGCGCTATTTAGCTTCAGCGTGATCTTTTACGACGTAAGCTCGGAGGGCAAGCCGAAGGGGTATTTTTTAGACACCGTGGGCGTTTTTGCGGGCGCGTTTTCGCCTTTAGTGTTTTTATTTTTCATCTACACGATCTATAGAATTTGGATCAAAGAGGAAAAGAGCCTGCTTTGGTTCATCGCCACGAGCGCGCTTTGTCTAACGATGCTTTTTTCTCTAAGACAGCGCGTGCCGCTTGAGATGATGCTGCCGTATTGCGTCATCGCTACGCCTTTAATCATTCGGGTTTTGTTTAATTCATACCGCGTTAGGCTGCCTAAATTTCGCACTTTTCATAAGATTGCCGTAGGTGTGACGCTGGTAAGCTTAGCGGTGAGTTATTTTGCAGTGATTTTCAGCGACGTGATGTATGAGGCGATGTTCGCAAACAAACCGCAGCGGCATTTTATCTATAAATTTGACGTAGCTAGGCAGCTGGCAAGTGAGTTAAAAAATCGCGGAGTAAAAAGCGTAAGCTGCGAGGACGAGAGGCTCTGCCTGCGGCTGAAATTTTACGGACTGCCTAGCGGGGACAGCGCTTTTATCTATGCGGATAAGCCGGAATATGTCTCGGATCATAAAAATTCGATACAAAATATAGATATTTACAAGCGAGGCGTGCGAATTGCGAAATTTTATGTTAAAATATAAACAAAATTTTTATGAAAGGTAAAAATTATGAAAAAAGCATTTACTATGATAGAGCTGATTTTCATCATCGTGGTGGTTGGAATTCTAGCGGCGGTGGCAGTGCCTCAAATCAATCGAAATAGCCTTGTGGAGGCGGCAGATCAAGTAGCTGCTCATATTCGCTATACTCAGCAACTGGCTATGAATGATAACAAATTCGATCCTGACGATCCTAATTGGTTTAAGAGATTTTGGAGGATTCAATTTACTGATCAAGGAGCACCGGGCTCTGCGGCAGGATGGCGATATAATATATATTGGGATAACGGAGACTTCCCTGGTTCAAACGGACAACCAAATAGCCTAAATTCTATGGCAGCTGATCCGCAAAATCCTAACAAACTGCTTACTTCGGGCTTCGCTAGGCAGCCCGCCAATACTGATGGTGCAAGAATGAATCAAAAGCTAAATTTAGGAGCAACATATAATATAAGAAATATACAATTTACTAATTGCGGTAATAGAAACAATCACACCATCTCCTTTGATTCTTACGGTCGCCCAATGGGGCAGTTAGCGAACTCTAATGTGCCATATGATAGGCTTTTTGTGGGCCAGTGCGTTATTACACTTACTAATGATGCAAGAGAGACCGCTAGTATTACTATCGAGCCGGAGACCGGATACGTAAGATACACGCTAAATTCTAATACCGGCACAGCCGCACAATAGGACTAATAAAATTTTTAGTCAAATTTAAGTAAGCGCAAGGAGAATAATGAAAAAATACATAATGACGCCGATTTATTACGTAAACGACGTCCCGCACATCGGTCACGCATACACGACGATCATCGCCGATACGATGGCTAGATTTTACCGCCTACAAGGACACGAGGTGTTTTTTAAAACGGGCACCGACGAGCACGGCCAAAAGATCGAGGAGGCCGCAGCCAAGCACGGCCAAAGCCCAAAGCAGTACGCAGACGGCGTGAGCGCTAAATTTAAAGACCTGTGGGACGAGTTTGACATCAGCTACGATATGTTTTCGCGCACTACCGATGCCGCGCACGAGGCGGCGGTGCAAAACGTATTTCGCAAGATGTATGAAAAGGGCGACATTTATAAAGGCGAATACGAGGGCAACTACTGTGTAAGCTGCGAGAGTTTTTTCCCTTCCGCTCAGCTAATCGACGGCGAGTATTGCCCCGATTGCGGCAAAAAGACTAAAATTTTAAAAGAGGAGAGCTATTTTTTCAGGCTTAGCGCCTATGCAGAGCGGCTTTTGAAATGGTATGAAGACGAAAAGTGCATCCTGCCGCTAGGCAAAAAAAACGAGGTAATAAGCTTCGTAAAAAGCGGTCTGAAGGATCTTTCAATCACGCGAACGGGTTTTGATTGGGGCGTTAAAATTCCGCCCGAGCTAAACGATCCGAAGCACGTGATTTACGTCTGGCTGGACGCGCTGATGGATTACCTTAGTTCGCTTGGATTTTGCGCGGGCGGCGAGCGGATGGAGTATTGGAGCGACGCGCTGCACATCGTAGGCAAGGATATTTTGCGCTTTCACGCCGTTTATTGGCCTGCGTTTTTGATGAGCCTTGGGCTAAATATGCCACGCAGCATCGCAGCTCACGGCTGGTGGACGCGAGACGGAAAAAAGATGAGCAAGAGCCTGGGCAACGTTGTAGATCCGCGCGAGGTCGCAAACGCTTACGGGCTGGAGCAGTTTAGGTATTTCTTACTGCGCGAGGTACCATTTGGCCAAGACGGCGATTTTTCGCAAAAAGCGATTATAAACCGCGTAAATTCCGAGCTTGCCAACGAGCTTGGAAATCTACTCAGCCGCATCGTCGGCATGAGCGCGAAATATTCGGATTACATCATAAATTCTAAAGACGTGATGAAATTTTTCACCGCCGAGATCGAGGAGGCGAACTCCTATCTGAGCGCTGCACTTAGCGCGCTTGAGGAGGTAGCTACCAATAGATACTTAGAGGAGCTTTGGAGGGCGCTTGCGCTCGCAAATGCTTCGATTGCGAAATACGAGCCGTGGAATTTGATGAAAAACGGCGAGCAGGCCAAGGCGCTGGCCCTCGTCGCATTGGTCGCAAACATTTTGGCTAAAGTCGCCGTGCTGCTAAGCCCCGCGATGCCGAAGACGGCGGCGCGTATCGCAGACACGCTCGGCTTTGAAATATCCACTTCGCTTTATGAGAAGCTAGTGCTTCGCGGCGAAATTTTAGATTTTAAGGCCAAGCCGTGCGAGCCGCTTTTTACCAAGATCGATCACGAGCTAATGCCGAAGGCGGACTACGACAGGTTGGATGGCACTGCAAATTCTGCAAGCTGTTCGGGCGCAGACTCCGCGGCAAAAGGCGCGCTAAGCTTAAACGCAAACGCTTCCGGTTCGGACGCTACGGCGCAAGAAGCCAAAGGCGCGGCATCTGAAGCGCAGATTAAAATCGATGATTTTAAAAAGTGCGTTATCAAAGTCGGTACGGTTTTGGAGTGCGAAAACATTGAGGGCAGCGAGAAGTTGTTGCGATTTATGATCGATTTGGGCGAGGAGAAGCCGCGTCAAATCATCAGCGGTATCGCGAAATTTTACGATCCTGCCGCGCTCATCGGCAAGCAGATCTGCGTGCTGGCAAATTTAAAACCCGCTAAAATTTTTAAACATAGCAGCGAGGGTATGATTTTAAGCGCCGAGGACGGCAGCCTTACGCTGCTTAGCACTCTCGCGCCCGTAAAAAACGGCGCGATCGTAGGTTAGCGATGAGGGCTCTAGCGCGCAAGGCTTCGAAACTCGCTATCTACGGCGCGGCTGGGCTCTGTGCGCAAAAAAGCACCGCTTCGGATAAAATTTTAAAGCTTTGTCGCAGCTGCGGTTTTGCCGCAAAGATCGGAGCGGGCGGGCTTGTATGCGCCACGCCTTTGGCGCTGAAACTCGGCGCGGGAGTTGCTTTAAAATTTGCGGCGCGTAAAATTTTAACGCTAGGCGTTTGCGAGCTGTCGAAGTTCGCCGCTTTAAAATGCGCAAAGCTCGGCGCGCGCGCGGTCGTGCGCTCATTTTCTCGCACCGATAAATTTACGGACGAGTGCACGAAAAAGCATACGAGCGCAGATGGCGAGAGCTCTAAAGCAAGCGTCACGCCGCGTAGAAAGCGCACGGCAAGCGTTTCTAGCGCGAGCATTAAAAAGGACGCCTTACTTTCCAAAAGTGCCTCTGCTAAAAAAAACACAGCGACAAAAAGCGCGCCCGCAAAAAAATCCCCGCTGGCTAAAAAACCTGTACCTATCGCAAAAACCGCATCGACCGCTAAAAGTATCGCAGTAGGCACAGCTTCTGTATCTGTCGCAAAATCCGCGTCCGTAAAAAACGCAGCGCAAAATAAAATTTCCGCAGCTAGTGTAAAATCGGCAGCGGCTAAAAATGCCTCTCGGAGCGCAAAATCTCGCCGCATCGTAAAAAATACTGCCGCACCTGCCGTAATCGCCGCAAAAGACGCCGCCGCGTCCGGCGCAACCTCCGCGCCTACCGTAAAGCAGTCGCGCTGCGCCGCAATGAGCGCGCCTCTTAAAAGCTCCGCCGCAGGGAAGTCGTAATGGTAAATTTATTAAATTTAACCCGTATCGTAAACGGAACGATGCTGAATAATCCCGCGATCTCCGCTGTCGAGAGCTTTGCGATCGAGCCTGCAAAGGTCGCGAAAAAGGGAGCTTTCATAGCACTCGGCGCAAACGAGCGCGACGTGCGCACCGCGATCGATAACGGCGCGTACGCGATCATTTTCGATAACAATTTCAAGCCACTCAACGACGAGATTGCCTTTATCAAGGTCGAAAATTTATGCTCGGCGCTCGTGCGACTGATAAAATTTCTGGGCGAGACGTGGCGGCACGGCTTCGTGCTGATAAACGAGGTGCAAAGCGAGATCCTGCGCTACACGAGCGTGCCGAAAAATTTGATGTTTGCGCCGCGCAGCAAGGGCGAGCTTTTCATTAGCCTGCTGAATGCCAAAGAGAAAAATACCTACTTCACCACCGACGGCGATCTTTTGCAAAGCCTCGGTATCTCGCCTGCTACGATCCCTGCGAGCGATGATTTTAGGCTGCTTTACGGCGGCTCGATATTTTACAGCAGCTTCGTTTTCAGCGGGCTTTATTATTCAAGCTTAATCTTTCCGCAGCTGTTTTTGCCCGAGCTATGCGGCGTGATCGAGTATCTCTCGCGCAAAAACATACCCTTTAAATTTCAAAGCTTAAGCGCATTCGGTCATTTCGAGCCGATTTTTGCGGATAGATTTTTTAACATTAGCTCGCTTGGCGGAAGCTACCGCGCCTTTATCGCCGAGAGCGATCCTGAGCTTTTTGCGCGCGAGGCGGAGTTTTTGCGGGCGAAATTCCGCGAGAAAATTATCGTCTGCGCCAGCTGGGAGGACCGCTTGGACGGCACTAAGATCGACTTTCGCTTCAATAAGCTAAGCGCGCTAAAGAGCCTGCCCGAGTTTCACTACGCGCTGGTTTTTGCGGAGAAGAGCGCGATCGTGCAGCTTCTAAATCAAAAACCGCAAGAAAAAAATCTATTTTTTTAAAGGCGTGGGATGCAGAGCTTTGATGAAATTTTAAACGGAAATTTTTGGATAAAGAGGCTTTATGAAAACGGGCTTTTGCGCGAGGTAAAGGAGCAGATCGGCACGGAGCTTGAGATCGCGCACGCAAGCTACATCGAGGTCAAGAAAGAGCGCTCGCAGGCGTTGCTTTTTACGAACGTGCGAAACGCGCAGGGTAAACAGATGCCGCCGGTGCTAACTAATATTTTCGGCTCCTTCGAGGCGTTAAATTTAATCCTCGGCCGCAAACCTGACGATATCGCCGCCGAGATACAGAGCCTGCTAAAGCCGAAACGTCCGCAAAGTTTTAGCGAAAAGCTTGATTTTTTGACGCACTTAATCACGCTGCGTAAAATTTTTGTAAAGCGCCTTAGTGGTCGCGGCGAGTGCCAACAGGTCGCGCATCTGGGCGCTGATGTAGATTTGGGCGAGCTTCCCGTGCTTAAGACCTGGGAGGGTGACGGCGGCGCCTTTATCACGATGGGGCAGGTCTATACGAAGGATCTGAACTCTCAAACGCAAAATCTCGGCATGTACCGCCTGCAAATTTACGGGCGCGACCGCCTGGGGATGCACTGGCAGATACACAAAGACGGCGCTGGCTTTTTCGACGAATACCGCAAAGCGGGGCGCAAGATGCCCGTATCCGTGGCGATCGGCGGCGATCCGCTCTATATCTGGTGCGGTCAGGCGCCGCTGCCGAAGGGGATTTTTGAGCTGTTGCTTTACGGCTTCATCCGCCGCAGCCCCGCTCGCCTCGTAAAATCGCTTACGAATGAAATTTACGTTCCAGAGGGCGCGGACTACGTGATCGAGGGCTTTGTCGATCCCGCCATAAGCGAGCCGGAGGGGCCTTTCGGCGATCACACGGGATATTACACGCCGGTAGAGCCCTTCCCTGTGATGGAGGTTAGCGCGATCACGCACAAGCGCGCGCCCGTATTTCACGCCACCGTCGTGGGTAAGCCGCCGCTTGAGGATAAATTTATGGGGTATGCGACCGAGCGGATCTTTTTGCCGCTGTTTCGTACGAGCGCGCCCGATCTGATTGACTATAAAATGCCCGAAAACGGCGTATTTCACAATCTGATTTTGGCTAAGATCGCCGTGCGCTACCCCGCTGCTGCCAAACAGATCATGCACGCGTTTTGGGGCGTGGGGCAGATGAGCTTCGTAAAACACGCCGTTTTCGTGCCGCAGGACGCGCCGAGCTTAGATGAGTACGAGGGGCTTACGAAGTACGTCCTAAACCGCATAGGCGCGCGCAGTCTCGTTTTTAGCGAGGGTGTGTGCGATCAGCTCGATCACGCAAGCCCGAACTCCTGCTTCGGCGGCAAGCTCGGCATCGATGCGACGACTGATTTAAGCTCGCAGGCGCCGCAAATTTTAGGCGACGAGGAGCTGCTAGCGAAATTTCAAAGCGAGGAGCCCGCTATTTTGGCGCTTAAGCAGCACTTTTGCGATACGAAAAACCCGCTCGTGCTGATAAACATAGACAAAAAAGAGCTTGTAGAGCGGAGCTGGCGGCGGCTTTTGAAATTTAGCGAGCATTTTAAAATTTTGATTTTCACCGATGCGGGGAATGACGCGAGCAACCTCTATATGAGCGTTTGGCGCGTCGTAAATAGCATCGATGCGCTGCGCGACGTGTTTGTGGCGCAAGATGATCGCATCTGCATCGACGCTACGAGCAAACATGAGTGGGAGGGCTATACGCGCCGGTGGCCGCAGGAGACGCTTTGCAACCGCAAAGTCGTGTCAAGCCTCATAGAGCGCGGCATCGTGAAGGATGAGCCCGAGCTATTTAAGAAATTTGAAATTTTTTGAGGGCGCGGGGCGAAACTTCGCGCGGATTTGAAATTTTAAAATTTAGCTTTGGTTTTAAGGGCTGCGCGTTAAATTTAAAATAAATTTATTTGAATTTATGTGTTTAAGCGGTGAAATTTTGTAAAATTTTCAATGGTAGAAATAGCAAAATTTTTAAAATCTTTATAAAATTTTTGCAATAGCTAGATTTAGGAAGTATAAACGTATTGCGTATTTAGGATGTGCCACAAATCCGAAGTTGGATGGGTCCGCGCGCCAAAGCCAAAGCAAGCCCGCGGCTTCAAAGCTTTGAAATTTTAAAAATTTAAGGATCATATAAATTTAATGAAAGTCAGATCGTCGATTTTTTATACCATCACGTTCATCTTCGCGCTCGCTACCGTAGGCGTTTCACTCGCTCTGCTCTGGCTCATTGGCTACGATCAGCAAAATTACACCCGCGAGCTAAACTCCAAGTACTCCATCGTTGCGCGCGCGAACCTATATCAGATGAGCAAGCTAATCAGCGATGTCGAATACGAACGGCAAGTCGCAAATTTCGAGTTTTCGACCATCCGCGATGAAGCCAAGCGCGATGAGATCATCAAAGGCGCCGAAATTTTAGATAGCATCTCCGCAGACATCGGCTCTGCGGACATCTTGCTTTTTAAGCGCAAGCACTACTTAAAAATCACTCACGCTGGCGAGACGCGGCTTTTAAACGACAAGGATTATCAGCCCTACCGCTACGATATTTTCAAAGCGATCTACGGCGTCATTTTGGTGATCATCCTGCTTGCGTATATCTTCATCATCCGTAAAATTCGCCCCCTTCGCAAGCTCAAGCGCCAGATCGATAAATTTGCTAAAGGCGATCTTCAGATCAAGGACGTAAGCGCGGGAAACGACGAAATTTCCGAGGTTTCGCACGCATTTTACGAGGCGGTCACGCAGATAAATAAGCTTAACGAATCGCGCCATCTTTTTTTGCGAAACATAATGCACGAGCTCAAAACTCCCATCACAAAGGGTCGCATCGCCGTCGAGATGATCGAGCGCGGTAAAAATCAAGAGCGCCTCATCTCGGTCTTTGAGCGGCTGGAGAGTCTAATCAACGAATTCGCGGCGGTCGAGCGCGCGACTGCGGGCACGGCACTAGGCGAATGCGGAATTTTTTCAATGAATGAAATTTTAAAAGAAGCGCTTAGTATCGCGATGATCGAGCCCGGCTGCGTAACGCTGCAAAATCCGCTAGGCCTAAGCCTAAACGTCGATTTGAAGCTCTTTTGCGTCGCGGTGAAAAATTTAATCGACAACGCCGTAAAATACGCCGCGGACGGTAAAATTTTAATCCGCTTAGACGCCGAGACGATGGACTTCATAACGCTCGGAGAGCCGCTGCAGAAGGACTTTAGCTACTACAAAGAGGCCTTCGTCAAGGGCACGAACGCCAAGCAAAGCTTCGGCCTGGGGCTTTACATCGTCGATAACATCGCCAAAGCGCACGGGCTAAAATTTACGTACTATCACAAGGATGGTAAAAATATTTTTAGCTTTTTAAATTTAGAAAAGGTTATCGCGATGTAAGCCAGTCTTCACGAAATTATCACTTTCTACAAAGAATTTCGCCTCTCATAAGAATTCTTGTTTACATGGAATAATCTGTTTCGCTTTAAAATTTCACTTCTTGCTCTTAAAATCATGTTGCTAACTCACACCACGGAATTTATCCATATTACAGAAGTCGCCATGCTAAATTTATAGACATAAAAAATTCTATTTTTTTAAGCATTCCCAAAAATTAATAGAAAATCTTGTTCATTTGCTATACTAAGCGCTAACAATGAAATTCATTTTTTCTAAATTTAAGCTTATTTATAGCGAATATAAGGAACATCGCGAACCCATAAGATTTAATGTTAAAGAAAACTAGCCAGGTCAATACGCAAATGCAACGGTAAGATCCAGTGTAGTGAGCCTAAATACTGAAGTCGAGACAGAACGACAGCTTTTTAATCGGGCAAAGTGTTATTAAACTCAAATATGCGATAGTCGTGATCAGTTATTGCGCCGTAAGCGATAAAGTAAATTCGAACACAATCAATATGAGCGGCAGTGGATAAAACATACAGTCTACAAAAAGGACGGCACGATTCGTGGCGGATTTAGCGAAGGTGGTAGCGTGAGGCTATAGTAAAATAATCATATTGGTGGCATAGTTTATGTGAACGCCGCTGGTAATACCGCAAGCGGCTTGGTTATAAAAATGCCATAAATATTATACCTGGAAGTGGAAGGTATCGGTGAGGGAGATGGCGATTGATTACACTATCATAGGTGGTATTATACTCATAATTTAGGTGTAAGCGTAGATGGAAACACTTTCCGTTTAATACAATGAGTGGTATTATGGGAATGTTTATCTACGAGATGCAAATTTCGTTGTGAGATAATCAAATTGGTAGCCCTATCAATAATTTTACGTCTATGGTGGTATCGTCGTAAGCAAATACACACATCATCATAAACTTTATTTCGGGTGAGGCAAATTATAACGAGGTCTTTTAATGGTAGTGCGATTACGATTTTTTTCAGCAGGCAAGTAGGCGCGGGTTAAATATACTCAACTATAATAAAATTTCCATTAATACAGGCTTTGTTGTTAGAGTATACGGCACACTTACGGATAAATTATATACTATTACGAGTGCTATGTAATATAAGATTAACGCGGCTAAAATTTACGTCGATACCACAAGTGATTCATATGGTCTACTAATAAAAAGAAACAGGATCGCTAATATTATTTGGCGACAATTACCTTGATAGCACGGAGCTAACCAAGAACCAAGCTAATAATGCAGCCCAAGTAGGAGCTCATAAGCTATTCGGCAATAAAGGAAACACCGTAAACGTATCTCAAAGCGCAGGAGATCTAAACGGTAAGAATATAAGCTCGGGTAGAGCGGATGCTAGCGATAGCGTAACCCCAAATACCGTCTATAACAATAAAACCATAGTTAAGGGCGGAACGAATTTCGGTAACGTAAATGCCGGTTACGGCGATAGCGGAACTCAAGAGGTTCACCACAACGAGCTAAGCTTTGAAGATAGCTCAAAAGGTGCGGTGGTAAACGGAAACGTAAGCGCAGGCTATGCCTTAAACGGAAACGTTCACGATAATACCGTAACTACAAACGATACCGTTATTAATGGAAACGCTTACGGCGGCGAAGCGGCAAATGGTAATGCAGATAGCAACACCATAACTCTAAATGACGGCAAAGTTACCGGCGATGTAAAAGGTGCAAAAGCTAGCGGCTCCGCAACCAATAACGCAGTAAATTTAAAAGGCTCAGCTAGAGTTGACGGTAACGTCTATGCTGCAGATGCCACTAGTGGTAGCGGCAACAGTGTAAATTTCCATAGCGGAAGCGTAGGAGGAACGATATATGGTCTATCTAATACAAGCGGTACCAATAATAGCCTAAACGTATATAACGCCTCTACTCAAAAAACCGCAGGCGATATAGCAAATCTAAACGTATTAAACTTCGATGGAATTTCAAACGCTAGCGGTAGCGCAGATGCCGCAGCTTTAAATTTAACCGCTACCGGCAATACCGATATCAATAATGCTAAGTTCCAACTAAACGGAATAGATTACGATCCAAGTAACGATAGCTACGGCTCTTTAAATATCGAAGAGGGTAAGGAGTATCACCTTATCCGCAATGCGGGCAATACCTTTACAGGCTTTACGGAGAAGGCTAAGCAAACGACCAGTGAGTTTACGCTTAAAAACTCTACTACCTACGACATAATGCTAAAAGGTTTGATTAAGAGCAGCGACGATCAATCTATCTTGATTCAAGGAAGCAAGCTTACCTCTAGAAATATCACCGGCGGCGAGTTTGGAAACGATGAGATCAATAGATACAATCCTATCCCAAATCCTGTAATAAACGTAGTTAATGAAGATCCGAATAATCCTACGAATTTCAACGGATTAAATATCAACGGCGGCAACAACTCTACCGTAAATTTAACCGGCGGCAATAATATCGGAGATATCA
>CAURQQ010000004.1:0-100432 GCA_963527265.1 uncultured Campylobacter sp.
AGCTAGATAAATCCCCGGCCAGGGCGTTAGCGCGCGAAATTTATTATAAATTTGCCGTGCGCTTTCCTCAAAACTAAAAAGCCCGTCTGATTTTGCTATTTTTTTGCAGTGCGTAGCCTGCGCGCCCTCTTGCTTGATCGGAGTCAAATTTGCAAAATTTCGCAGCACTCGCACTATCAGCTCGCCCGCTAGATCGCCCAGTTCGTCAAACAGCTGAGACGCCGTTTTATCCTCGCAAGGCGTGTAGGCAAAATCAAGCATATCGCCCGTGTCAAGCCCCGCATCCATAAGCATCGCCGTCACGCCCGTCTGCTTTTCGCCGGCCAAGATCGCGCTTTGGATTGGACTTGCGCCGCGATATTTAGGCAGGATCGAAGCGTGCAGGTTTATGCAAGGCGCGATATCAAGGACGGCTTGCGGCAGAATTTTACCGTATGCGGCAACCACGATGAAATCGGGCTTTAAGTCTTTTATCTGCGCTGCAACCGCTTCGTCTTTGAGCGTTGCTGGCTGAAAGATCGGCACGGCGGGCAGATGCTGCTGCGCGTAAACTTTAACCTCGCTCGGAGTTAAAATTTGCTTCCTGCCGACGGGCTTATCAGGCTGCGTAAAGACGGCCGCGATCTCAAATTTCGCCTCCGCAAGCGCGCGCAAAATTTTAGCCGCATACTCGGGCGTTCCCATAAAAACTATATTCATTCTTTTCCTTTAAATTTAGCCAAATCACGACGCGAGCCGAATTTACGCCATCGTCTGCCTCGCGCAAGATAAATTTTGTGCAAATCGCAAGGCAAACCAATGATCTGTGTCCGCGCGCGAGGTAAATTTATACGCATCGCGCAAACCAAACCCCGCGCAGAAGATCGCATCATTGCCGCTTTTTGCGCTTATTTGACGGCGGATTGATTTTTATCCTCGGATCCGTCCGGCCAAGGCCAAAAAGCGCACGGATCTTCGGACCAATAAATCTTTGCAGACGGTTTCACCCCTAGCTCATCCAGGCTAATCTTGCCGTCATGATTAACATCGAGCCTCTTAAATTCCGAGCCTGAGCGCAGATCTAGCTCTGCTCTCAGCCCAGACGGCACCTCGCTCAACGTCCACTCTTGCAAGCTCAGCGCGCCGTCGTGATCCTTGTCGTTAAAGTCTATAAAATTCGGCACCGGATCGGCGGGATCGCAACCGTATGCGCCAAAGCATAAAAATACTAGAATAAAAATTTTATTCATTTCGCCTTCTTAAATTTTTATCTTTTTGCGGCGTTTGCGAGCGGTAAACATAAAATTTAACCGCGTATGTGGACGCGCTTAAGACCTACGTTCGCAAAAGCCTTCTGCAGCGCGACTTTTACCGCAGCCTACAGCTCCTTTTTAAGCAGCTCAAGCAGGTTAAATTTTAGCTCGTTTATATTTTGTCCCGTAGCCGAGGAGATCGGCATCACGAAAAACGGCTTGGCGGCGTCAAATTCGTAAATATCTTGTTTAAATTTCATCTCGCCCGCCGTGCCCGCAAGTCCCAAATGCGACAAAAACGCGTCAAATTTTTCCTGCAAATTTTCTGCCGCGTCCGCGCGAGTTAGGGCGATCGCGTAGTCTCTTTTTGCAAGCTCTCCTGAAAATTTCGCCGTCTCGGCCCTCAGCGCGTCAAACTGCTCCTCAAGGCTGCGGTAGTTCGCAAGATCGAGCATAAAAAGCAAAATTTTAGTGCGCTCGACGTGTTTTAAAAACTGCACGCCAAGCCCGCGCCCTTCGCTTGCACCCTCGATGATGCCCGGGATATCGGCCATGACAAAGCCGCTGTATTCGTCCACCTCGACTAGGCCGAGCTTTGGCGTGAGCGTGGTAAACTCGTAGTTTGCGATCTGGGGTTTGGCGTTTGAAACGGTCGAGATCAGCGTGCTTTTGCCAACGTTTGGAAAGCCCACGAGCCCAACGTCTGCGATGAGTTTTAGCTCTAGTCTCACCTCGCGCGTCTGCCCTTCTAGGCCTTTTTGCGCGTATTCGGGGGCTTGATTGATCGAGCTTTTAAAGTGCACGTTGCCAAGCCCACCTTTGCCGCCTTTTAAAAACAGCCTCGTCTCGCCGTCATTTATCATATCAAGCACCAGCTCGCCGCTATCCTCGTCGTAAACGCTGGTGCCCGGAGGGACGATGAGATAGAGATCCTCGCCGCTTTTGCCGGTCTTTTTGCGACCCTCGCCGGGCGCGCCGCTTTGCGCCTTAAACTCTCGCTTGCCCTTGTAGGATGAGAGGGTGTGGGAGTTTTTATCGACTTTGAAATACACGTCGCCGCCGTCGCCGCCGTCGCCGCCGTCGGGACCGCCTAGGATGACGAATTTTTCGCGGCGGAAACTGACGCAACCCGCGCCGCCGTCACCCGATTTGACGCTAAGCTTTACACTGTCTATGAACATAGCTATCCTTAAATTTAAAACGGCAATTATAGCCAAATGAGTTGAAGATAATTTTTAAATGGATTAAATTTTAAAAGAGGGGCTTGCGCCCCCGAAGATTTAGCGATATTTACGCAGCCGGATAAACCGATACTTTTTTGCGATTTTTATCTTTTCGCTCAAATTTTACGACGCCGTCGATCAGCGCGAAAATCGTGTGATCGCTGCCCATGCCTACGTTGCAGCCCGGGTGCGTCGCAGTGCCGCGCTGGCGGATGATGATGTTGCCCGCGCGAACGAACTCGCCGCCGAATTTTTTAACGCCCAAGCGACGTCCGATACTATCTCTATTATTTTGGGTCGAGCCCTGACCTTTTTTGTGTGCCATTTCCTATCCTTTATGCGTTGATCGAAACGACTTTGACGCGGGTGTATTGGCGTCTGAAGCCGCGTTTTACTTTTGAATCTTTACGTCTGCGTTTTTTGAAGATAACGACTTTTTTATCCTTGCCTTCGCAAACGACCTCCAAAACCACCTTGGCACCCTTTACAAACGGTGCTCCTACCTTTAACTCGCCGTCGTTTAGCGCTAAAACTTCGCTAAGTTCGAGCTTTGCTTTCGGCTCAGCATTAAAATGGTCTAAATTTAGATAGTTGCCCTCTTCGACCTTATACTGCTTGCCGCCGTGTTTGATGATAGCATACATCAAAAATCCTTTAAAATTTGGTAGCCAAAAAGGCATTTGCCGTGCAAAATTTAAAAGCCCGTTTGGTATGAAAAGTTGCAATATTATCTCAAATTTTATAAATTCCTACTGAAACACCTCGCAAAATTCCTACGAAATTTCAAATTTCAAAGGCTCGGATTTATTTTAAACTAAAGATAAATGTGCTACTATCGCAACGAAATTTTTGAAGGAGAATTTTATGAGAAATTTAATAGCTGCGCTCGTAGCAGCGGTATTTTTTATCGGTTGTTCCAACTGGAATATATCCAACGAACCAAGCGGAGTACGCAATCAAACAAAATCCCAAAGCAGCAAAACAAATATCGGCGGCGTAAATGATAAAGTCCAAGAGGTCTCCACCGCAGGCACCACCGATATGGTCGAAACGACCTTGCCCGATAGCACAGGTATGACTAATGCGCCGAAAGACCGCAGCGATGCATTCCACATCAACCAAGTAATTTCTGCATGGAATAAACAGCCAGACTCCATCAAAACAACCGAAGACAATGGCAACATCTACACCTGGAAAAACTATAAGCCGGGCTGCGACGTATCGCTTACTAGCGACTCAGAGGGCTACGTATCAAAATCCGCTATCAAATCAGCACTCTCTCAGTGCCTATAACCAATTTATCCGCGACGCCGAAATTTTAAAATTTCGTAAAATTTCGGCTTACGAGCGGGTCTGCTTCGTCAAATTTAATCTTAGAGTTATATGGTTCGCTCTTAAAAATTTACTATTCGTATTGTATAATCGAGAACTTTTAATCACTGGAGTAAAATATGAAGAAAATTTTATTTGTAGGTGCGCTTTTAGCGGCATTAGGTAGCTATGCGGCGGCGGGCGAACACATCAAAGTCTATCACGGTGAGAGCTGCGGCTGTTGTCACAACTGGGCAAAATACATGGAGCAAAATGGCTTTGAAGTCGAGATGATTTCGCTGGCCGACGAGCCGCTTATCCAGAAGAAGAATGAGCTTGGGCTTCCGCTGGAGCTCGCTAGCTGCCACACCGCGATCGTAGACGGATATGTAGTCGAAGGACATATGCCAGTAGGCGAAATCCGCACGCTACTAAAAAATAAGCCTAAAGACGTTATCGGCATAGCAGTACCTGGCATGCCGCTAGAAGCGCCAGGTATGGAGCAAGGCTCTCAGCCCGAGGTCTATGACGTGGTGGCGTTTAAAAAGGATGGCTCGTATCAAAGCATCGCCACTTACAAAGGCAGAGAAAAAATCAAATAATCCGCCGCTTCAAAGCGGCAAACTTACTTATTGGCTCGATAAAATTTGCCTATTTTATGGCTCGACGCAATTTGCTTTAGCCGGCGAATGCTGCCACGATCTGCAAAAATGACGCGCAAATTAATTTCAAATGCTAGCTATGATAAAGGGGATTAAAGATTTAAGTGGATGGGCTAATAGGGGTCGAACCTATATTCACAAATCCAGAGTTTGTTGTCCTGCCATTAGACGATAGCCCATTGCGGAAGCGGTATTTTATAGAATTTTGCTTTAAAAAAGCATAAGAGCGGGCGGAATTTTAAAATTTCGTAAAATTTTAGATCAAATTTAAAGCCCTGCTGCGCCGAAACGATAAAATTCAAACGCAAAAGCTAACGCTGCTTTCATAGGCTTCGATAAAAGAATATGGCTACTCGCCGCGGAGCTAAATTTTAAAATTTGGCTAGTTTATCCTATATTTACGCCTTTGCGAGCTATTTGTCTCAGGATGAAATTTTATCATATAAGCCTGCCTTCAAAACATATATGTTTAGTGCTCGCTGAGCGGGCGCGACCTTAAATGCTATAAATCGCACCGAAAATCTGCAGCGAGCATAATTGCGACAAAACCCGGAATGCAGCGCCCTAAATAAGCGTAAAATAGGCTTGCAACAGGATCGCGCAATAAGCCTGTCAAATACTTGCCTCAAGCGGCGCATAGAATTTATCACGATAAGGTGGAGTATAAACTAAAATCAAAGCCAAAATTTGAGCGCGAAGCTTGTATAAAATTTCTTGCAAAAGCCCTTTGCAGGCTCAAAAAATATTGCAAAATTACATAAAATTTGACTGCGGTAAAATTTTCTCATACATTGTGTTAATACAAACCGAAAGTAAATAGAACACAATTACTCGAGGTAGCAAAATTTTCCCATACGTCGTTAATACCAAACATTGACAAATCAGATCAAGTACTATGGACAAAGTGAAATATTCCCGTACATTGTTAGTTCGGCACAGGCTATTGCTAGACCAGAGCAGAAATGTGCGAAATTTAACTCCGCGCATCGTTTGAACACTTAGAAAGCGCCTTGCTTTCCAGCTAAATAGCGCGGGTAAATTTATATCGCGCACTGTTTAAAACGCAAAATTAATTGGAATTTCAAATTTTAAATTTCGGGCGCGGGTTCACTTCTAAGTATTTGCAAAAATAGCGCATTGAAGCTAGAAAAAATTCGCTTTATTGCACCTAAAATTTTGATGAAATTTCGCGTATCAGCTCAACCGCCTCTTTTGCGTCCGCGCATACGAACTCAAAATGCGCCCGTAACTCCGAGGCACTGCCGTAACCGCAGCTTACGCCCACGCTTCGCACCGCTGCCGACTTTGCCGAAATGGCGTCAAGCGACGTATCGCCGATCATAAAGATATTTTGGCTAACAGAAGGCGTGATTTTGTCGCTGCAAATTTTGTCATAACAAGGAGTAGAATTTAACTCGTGCGTACCGTAAATTTTACTGCGGCGCGCTCCGCCTTTATTGCTCTCGCCCTCGATGCCGATACCGCTCTTTTGGCTCTTATCGCCAACCTCATGTCTATCGCTCTTTACTTCGCTTAAATTTTTAAGCGAAATTATATCGGAATTTTGACTCGCGATGCTGCTTAAATTTTGCTCGTAAACTTTGCTAGGATCAGGATCAAGCGCAGGAAGGCTCTTTAAATCAGGCGCTGAAATTTCACTCAAAATTGCGCTCCTGCCAGCAGCGCTTGTGTTTTCATCGGCAGTCGCGTCGTGAGTTTTACCGCAAGCCGCATGCGGGCTTTTGCTAGCGGTCGCGCCGCAAATTCCTAAATTTTCGAGCGCCTTTAAGATCGGTTCGGCGCTTGGTTTGGGGTTTTGCACATCCTCTCGCCCGACGATGGTGCCAAAAAATTTCGCGATACCAAGATGTCGCAATAAAATTTTAGAAAATTTCGACGTTTTAGTGGTTACGACGCCTAAATTTGCAAACTCGCTCGCCGTGCGAACCGCCTCGAACGCACTGCTTAGCAGAACGGTCTGGTCCAAAAATATCTGCGCGTATCGTTGCTTATAAGCGAGCACGAAATTCTGCACATCTCGCGTCACACCTAGACGTTCAAACATTACCTCTAACGGATGCCCGATAAGCCTTTTAATCGCTTCGTCGCTAGGCTCTGCAGCGCCCAAATGCGCAAACGCGTAGTGAAAGCCGTCCAGTATCGCGGGCGTGGAGTCTATGAGCGTACCATCGAGATCAAAAAGCAGAGTGGTTTGAAATTTTGGCATTTTAAAATTTAGTTTGGATATAAAAAAAGCGGAGCCGAGGCCCCGCTTATGTGGATCTAGAAAAGATTATTTTCTAAATTTAGCATCAACGCGTCTATTTTGAGCGCGACCTGCTTTAGTAGCGTTTGTAGCGATAGGCTTAGTCTCACCGTATCCTACAGTGGTGATTCTGCTAGCATCTACACCGAAGCTCTTAAGTGCACCTCCAACTGCAGCAGCTCTGCGCTCGGAAAGCTTTTGATTATATGCATTCGAACCGGTGCTATCGGTGTGACCCTCTAGAATTACTTTGTAATCAGGGTGAGCTACTAGCACGTCGCTTACGTTTTTGATCTGGTTCATAAACTCAGGGGAAATTTTTGAGCTATCTGTAGCGAAATTTACGCCCAAATTTAATCTAATAACCTTCTCGCAACCATATTCATCTACAACTACGCCAGCAGGTGTGCCTGGGCATCTATCGACATTATCGCATACGCCGTCGTTATCTGCGTCTTTGCAGCCTGTAGGAGCCGGAGCAACTGGAGCTGCATCAGCATATCTCTTGCCAAAATCAACTGCAAAGCCTAGAGTATAGAACAATACGTGGTTGCCGTCGTCAAATCTGATAGCATCGCGTGCCTCAAGTTTTGTAGCGAAGTTGTCGGTGATATAGTATTTTAGACCCAAGCCGTATTGACCGAAGCCGCTATCTTGATCGCCATCGTTGTAAACGTCTTTAGTGTAATCCATATATCCAAGACCTAGCAAGCCGTATAATTTGAAATTATCGGTAAAATTTACTAAGTCTTTTACAGCATTGATGTGATAATATTTAGCGTCAGGCTTATCGTTGCCTACTCTGTGAGCTAAATCCTCTACGCCAATATTGCGAGAGTAATCAAAACCAACCTCTACTTGATCGATAAACGAATCTTGTAGATTTTTGGCAAGACGTAGACCGAACATAAAATTCGAATCCAAATCCATATTGCCCTCATGAGTCATTCCACCAATAGTAGGGGTGATCTCCCAGTGATAATCAGCATCGCTAGCGAACAATGCGCTGGATGCACACAAGCTTAATGCAAGTAGAACTTTCTTCATTAAACATCCTTTCAAATAAAGTTGTAATTCGATATTACCATAAAATTTTTAAAGAATTTACAAATTCGTGACAATTTCGCCACAAATTTGTAAAAAACATTATCTCTTAGAGAACTGCGGACTTCTACGCGCTTTGCGGCGACCGAATTTCTTTCGCTCGACCACGCGACTATCGCGAGTTAGCAGACCTTTTGGCTTAAGAGCCGCTCTAAAATCTTTATCCATCGCGGCAAGCGCTTTTGAAATTCCGTGCTTTAGCGCATCCGCTTGAGCCGAATATCCGCCGCCTAAAGTCTGCGCGGTGATATCCATCGAGGTCTCTTGTTTAGTCGCCAAAAGCGGCTGAACGACCCTTAGCTTGATCGCTTCGTGACCGCCTAGCCAGGTGTTTAGATCCATACCGTTTACTACGATCTTGCCGCTTCCAGGTTTTACCCAAACCTTAGCTACGGCAGTTTTTCTCTTTCCGGTTGCATAAATTGTCGCCATGATTATTTTCCTTTTTTAGTTGTTTGCGCAGTATGAGGGTGCTCGCCGCCTTCATATACGAATAGCTTTTTGATCATCGCCTTGCCGAGCTTCGTCTTAGGAAGCATGCCGCGAACCGCAAGTCTGTAGAGCTTTGCGGGATTGTTTTTAAGCAGGTCTTGAAATTTTACGCTCTTTACGCTTCCGAAATAGCCCGAGTAGCTGTGATAAAGCTTGTCGTCGCCTTTATTATTGCCGGTAAATACGGCTTTTGAAGCGTTGATGATAACGACGTAGTCTCCGCAATCCACGTTTGGAGTGTAGCTTGGTTTGTGTTTGCCGCGTAGCAATACCGCAACTTCGGTAAGCATCCTACCGAATCTTTTGTCGGTCGCGTCGATAACGACCCAGTCGCGCTTAACTTCGCTAGGCTTTGTAATTTCTGTCATGGTTTCCGCCTTATTAAAATTTGAGCTGTGATTATATAGAAATATCCTTACGTATAGCTTAATTTAAGCTATCTTTAATATATCTGCGCTCAAATTTCATCTAAGCTTTAAAATTTTATCCCTCCTCATTCACTTCGATCAGCCTAGCGCCCGCAGCTTCAAGAGCCAGCACAAAGGCGCGCACCCGCGCATGCGGATAAAACTCGCGGATCACGCTTTTATACCGCGCCACTTGAGCTTTGTTTTGCGCGAGGTATTTTTCGGAGCTTTTGTAATCAAAAAGCAAAATTTCATCCTGCCTAAAGCACGCCAGATCCACGCGCGAAAGCTCACCCTCCGCGCTTTTTATCGGCATCTCTTTATAGGCTTGAGCGCCTCTTATCAGAGCTAAAAATTCCTCGTTTTTGCTTAGGCCGAGCGCTCGCGCCGCGATATTTTCAAAATCCGCATCGTTTAAAAATTTAGCATAGCGACCTCTTGCCAGGCTCACTCCGCGTAAAATTTCATCCGGCCCAAAGCCTTCGCTCATCTCCAGAGCATAGTGCAGCGCCTCGCCGAAATATATCGCGCTTAGCGCCTCCGTTTCGCCGCCGCTAGCTTTTTCTTGCGCGCCTTGAGGCTCGCCCGCTACAAGCGCGATCTTTTTGCGCGGCGGTTTCTCTTCTGATTTTACGGAGCTTGGGATTAAGTAGCCGTATTGAAAATCCGGGATATCCAGCCACTCCACGACACCCGCGCCCTTGGTCTTTTTGGCGTAAGGCGAAAAAAAGCTATAATTGTATTGATCTATTTTTGCCTCGGAGCGTTTTACGATTATGAGCGAGCGTTCGGCGCGTGTAAATGCCACGTAGAGCTTGTTTATATCCTCCTCGTGTGCAGAGCGATCGTTTTCATCCATTAGCACCGCAAATTCCGCATCCAGGCTCTTTCTGCTCGCAAATTTATAAAAAATTCTCCACTTATGCGTAGCGAAATCATAGTCCGTTGCGAGCTTTGAGCTCTCGCCCCGGTCTTTTCCTCCGATGCGGTCGCATACGATTACGTGTGGGAACTGAAGCCCCTTGGACTTATGCACGGTCATAATTTTAATGCCGCTTTGTTCTTTGGCAAATACCTCCGTTTCGTCGTTTGCAAACAGATACTCGCTAAAACTATTAAATTTTGCCAGCGTCTCAAAAAACAGCAGTAGATCTGGATCGACAAAATTTAATTTCAGCGCGCTAGCGATAAATTCCGCCGTTTTTTGCGCGTTTTTATGCAGATCGACCGCTATCTTTTTAAGCCGCCTCCCTAAAATCGCTTCGGCGTTTCGTAGATAAATTTCATCGCCACCTACGCAAAATTTCGCGTATTGAATTACGGCATTTACCTGCTCGCTGCAGCGCAGAGCCTTATTTGAGCCGCTGCAAACCTCGCAAAATTCCGATAGCATCTCTTTTAGTGCGCTTACATGCTCGTTTTTCCAGCATAAAATCACAATATCATCAGCTCTTACGCCGCACTCCTCAACAAGCCTGCGCGCTTGCTCCGCAGTCCCCTTTAGCACGTCGTCGTATGAAAACGCTGCTACATAGCCGTAATCGTCGCTTTGTACCTCAAATAGCGGCATTTGCGGATGAGAAAGAGGATAATCCTTGATTTTTTGCAGCACCGAAGCAGGCAGATCGTCATCTAGCTTATTTGCTGCGATTTGATCTTCATAAGACGCAAATTTATCGCGCAAGATCTCATTTACAAATTTTACTATGAGTTTTAAGCTGCGATAATTGCGCGGCAGACTCTGCGTTTTGATTTGGCTAAACTGCTCGCGTAAAATATCAAAAATTTTTCTCTCTGCGCCGCGAAATTTATAGATGCTCTGTTTTTTATCGCCTACGTAAAAAAAGCTACCGCAGCGCTCCTCCGCCCCTTTGCCAGAAAGCGCTTCAGAGATTAGCGGCAGCATGATTTCATACTGGCAAATGTCGGTATCTTGGAATTCGTCGATTAAAATATGCGTGATTTTAGAATCGAGCCTGAAATACAAAAGCTCGCGGTTGCCCTGCAACGCCTCTGCGCTTGGATTTAGCAGCGAGTGCACGGCTGCGGTGACATCGCCGAACGTGAGCTTGCCGCTTTTGCGCTGCACCGATTTAAGCGCTTCGGCATAAATTTTAATTAGTCCTGCTAGCTTAGCCGCATATGTCGCATCCATCCACGCTATTTCGCGAGCTATGGCTTCTTTTAGCCTTGCTAGCTCGCCGTCAAGATGCGAAATTTTTTTAAGCTGCGAGCGCGGATAATCGAAACTGCCGTTGGCAAGAGCCGAAAGAATGAAGCCCGAGGATAATTTTGACAGATCGCTAACAGAGCTTAGCCCATTTACGGCTCCAGCGCTTACGCCCGCATCTCTCGCCGCTTTTTGCAAGCAGGATAAAATTTCATTTATCTTTGCTAGCGCAGAGCTTGCGGGAAGTGTGGGCGGATTTATGCTTATATCGCCTCTCCAAATGCTTTGCAAGCTATTTAAAAACTCGCTCTTTGTCATTCCTGAGTCGCTTACATAATCCACGACCTCTCTTAATAGCGCTTCGTTTTTACAAATCGCGCCTAAAAACGCCGCCTGCTGCACGCCCAAAATCCCTTCATCGTTTTCAAAGCTCGGATCAATGCCGCTGTTTAGCGCAAAGGAGCGCAGAACTTTTGCAAAAAACGCATCAAAGGTAAAGACGTTTAGGCTCTCGCTTAAAAATTTAGGCAGTAGGCGCTGTTGCTCTGCCAAAACCTCATCCGCGCTTAGCCCTAAATCAGCACAAATCTGCTCCAGCTCGGCGCTAGGCTTTAGCGAGCCATCCTGCAAAAGCAGCAAATTTTGAAATTTCTCCACGATGCGCGTTTTCATCTCAGCAGCAGCTTTTTTGGTAAAGGTAAGCGCTAAAATTTCATTGATCGGCTCGCCTTTTAGCACCAGCTCGATGAACCTCACTGCGAGATTAAAGGTCTTGCCGCTGCCTGCGCTTGCTTCAAGCGCCAGATAATTTTCAAATTTTGCCATCGATCTGCCCCTTGCAAATGATTTTATAATCGCAGTATTCGCAGCTTTGCACCGCTTCCGTGCGCGTAAAAGCGACCTCGCTTGCAAATTCCTTGCCGATAGAGCTTAGCGTCTCGCGCAGATTTTCTAAGCTAGGCGTTTTGTCGCCAGGAGCCGCAAACGCGCAGTCTTTTAGCGATAGATAGGCGCATTCGCACTCCTGGGCTAAAAGCGCGCGATAAAACGTAAGCTGGAATTTTTCCATATGTTTTTTAGCTGAACCGCGTTTGTAATCGATGATGAACTTCCGCCCTGCCTTATCTTCGTCGATGCGGTCGATCCGCCCGCTTAGCCGCACTCCGTCAAGCTCGCCTTTTAGCGATATTTCACTACCGCTAAAGCTCCAAATTTGCTCGTGCTCTTCTAAAAGCTTAGCTATCTTTTCTACAGCTTTTAGCTCAAGCTCTGCATCAAAGCGCGCGATGCCCGCTTCTCGCGCAAGCTGCGAATAAATAGGGCGAAATTTTTCCATGCTAAATTTCATCCCCGCTCGCTCATATAAACGCTGAAAACTCGTATGCAAAATTTTGCCCAAAAGCGCATTATCCTCGCCAAATTTTAGCCCCTCCTTCAGCCCAAAAACGTAGCGATAATAATACTTCCTCTTGCATTCTAAAAACGTATCCAACCGCGAAAACGACAGCTCCTCGGCAAAAAAATCATGGCGAGCCACGGGGTCTTCTTGTCCGCATAAGGCGGGCTTAAATTCCTCCCGCCCAAAAAGCCGCAAATAATCCTCCTGCGAAAATTCCGCGTCTTGTTGCACTTCAAAGCTTTTCAAAAACCGCGAAGGCAATTTCTCGACGCTTTGCAGATAGCAAATCGCGCTTTTTTTAGCGCCTCTTAGCAAGCCGTCGTAGTAAAATCTTTGTAAATTTTCGCGGTCTGCGTGGCTGATGAGCCCTGCTCTAGCGCGCAAAGCGGAGTTTAAAAACATCTCTCCGCTACTGCGCTTTGGCACCAGATCATCGTTAAAATCGGGGATTATCACGCCATCAAATTGTAGCCCACGGCTCTCTAAAAGCCCCATTACCGTGACCTTTCCACCACGAACATCATCGAGCTTAATGCGCGAAATTTCCAGTAAAAAAAGATCGATCAGATTGCCTAAGCTTAGGTTTTCGTCCTTAAATTTTCGAAGTAAAATTTTAATTAGATATAGCGGCTCTTTTAGCTTTTCTTGCAGCAGCGCGTCGCTAATTTTAGGCAAACAGGCGAACTTGGCAATTAGCGCCTCGAAATGCTCGAAGCTTACTTGCTTCGCAAAATCGCGTGCGAACTCGCCAAAAAGCGCCTCATCCACTCCCACACTCGCAAAAAACAGATCAAGCTCCTGTGGGTTTGGGCGCTGCGGATACTCATCTGCGCCCTCGCATATTTTAGAGCACCTAAAGCGATCGCGCCGCTCAGGGCTTTTTGAATACCCATCTTCTTCCTCAAGCTCTATATGCTCCAGCTGCATAGAGTATTTTAGGCTCTCTTGACGCTGCTTTAAAAGCTCTTGCTGTTTTGCTCTAATCGAATAATCGCGCCGCTGCGTACACTCCAAAGACTCTTGCAACTCTGCAAACTCTACCGAAAGGCTTTGCTCTTCTGCGCTATTCGTGCGTTCCGCCGAAATTTCGCTCAGAATTTCAAAATTTTCCGTATTTTCAAACGCCCCTGCAGACATAAATTTTAAATCCGTTTTAGAATTTGAAAAAATTTCGTAATCAAGCTCAGAATTTTGCTGTGCTAAATTTTGCGAAATAGAATTCTCCGAAGCGAAATTCCCTAGCGCTAAATTTTGTTGTACCACGGAATCCTCCGTATCCAAAAATCTTCCGTCCGGGCTTTTAATTGCGCGGTAATCTACGCCAAATTTCGGCGTGCGCGCTTCTTTTAAGCACTGCGAAATTTTCTCTAGCGTTACGTAAAATAAGCTATCTTTAAGCTTCTCGCCCATCGCGAAATTTAGCATGCGGTGCGAACCGCGAGCCCTTGCGATACGCTCGTCGTAAAGTCGTAGCGTGCCGGCAAAGCTCTCGTCGGGCAAAATCACCGCGATGCGCTCCGGCGCAATGCCCGCGCGCACAAAGGATGAAATTTTTTCAAAAACATAGCTCGCCTGCAAGCTTCGCAGCTCAAAGCCTCTACACACAACCGCTCCGCCCACGCTTAGCGGCTCGCGGCTTAGAATTTCACCCGTACCAAGATTTACGCGGTATGCAAAACCTGGCTCTAGGCTTATGCCGCAAAGCTCCTCCACCGCGCGCACAGGCTTGGAATTTAAAGTCGTGGCTCTAAAGCTCAGCACAACCTCGCTAAGCTCCGCAGCGCGCTTAAAAACCTCAAACTCAAATGCGCTAGGATTGCCGTCGATGTTAATTTCTATCCGTTCAAATCCGCGCAGATAGGACTCGTTTAGCTCATAAAGCGCGGGCAATGTGATCTCGTCGTAAAATCCATGCTCGCGCAAAATCCTTGCATACGCCCCCGCTAGCTCTCGCAGAATTTCAAAATGCTCGGCGTACCACGCGTAAGTGTCGCTAAGATCGAGCGCATCGATACTCACACGCTCCGTCGCAAGCTCCTTGAAAAAGCCGAAAAGATACTCGCGGTTACGCATAAACTCGTAAAGCTCGTTAGGGAATTTAAGCCTCTCGCCTGCGCGTTTGCTCTCGCTCACCGCCTGCTTCATAAAAAGCGCGCGGTCTATCTCGCCGCAAGCGACAAGATCCGGTACAAAAAGCGCCTTTTCGTAGAATTCCGCCAAAGTAATCCTTGGCGCCAACACGCCGCCGCTCTCGCTTTGCAGCGCCGCGCGTAGCGCACGCGAGCTGGTGTAGACAAAGAGATTTTTAGAGGGCAAATTTTTCAAAACAAATCCTTTATGGGCGATCTGCAGAACGCGGAATTTCGCGATATTTTAGCAAGAAATTTTTAGTTTGGGCTTTTAAGCAAAGAAGTTTTTGAAAAGCTTGAGAGGTTAAATTTTATCAAGTCAAATTTAGCAAGTTGGATGAGCGTAAAATTTTAATCTGTGGCGCTTTGAGCGCGGAATTCTGCCTCGCTCCGCATTAATTGCGGCATATTTCGACACAAAATTTTACGAGTGGATTCCGTAAATTACAAAGCGGCAAAAACGCGACGGAATTTAAGCAGGCTCAAGCTCGATCTTGTATCCCAGGCTTGGGACGTTTTTTATGATTTCGCCACTCACTTTATCGCGGATACGCTTGACGAAGGTGCGAAGCGCCGTATCGCTCACGGCTCCTTCGGTCCAAACATAACGCTTGATCTCCTCGTAAAGTACCAGCTCGCCCACGCGACTGGCTAGCAGCGAAACGAAAGAAAGCTCCTTTTTAGTAAGCACGATCTGCTCGCCATCCTTCAGCAAAATACGGCGAAGCCCGTCAAATACGTAGCCTGCGCCCATATTTACGACTCGTACCGAGTCCAACTTAGACTTCATCAGTGCACTTATCTCTAGCACAAATGCGGCGATATCTACCGGCTTAAAGTAATACCGCTCGACGCCAATCTCCATAACGCCTTTTAGCTGCTCCTCCCTACTGAAGCCGCTAAGCACCACGATGGGGGCATGCGGAAAGATCTGTTTGATCTGACATATCATAGCTAGCCCATCCTCGATCGGCATTAGAATGTCGGTAATGACGAGATTGGGGCTAAATTTTTTGAATTTTTTCACACCTTCAAGCCCGTTTTGGGCATTGTAAACGTTGTTAAAAATACCCTCAAACGCCTTATGCAACGAGGCTAGTAATTTAGTATCATCCTCGACTAGCAAGACGTCCAGCTCTTTTAAAGCGCAGCTCATAGCAGACCCCTCAAGGCGAAATTTCAAACGAAATTCTTTCAAATTTTCTCTTTTATTGAGCTTAAAATAATGTTAAGTTAAAAATTTAATTTCATAAAGTAACACAACTCTTATTTTAGGTGCAAATATGGGCGGGATTAAAAAAGAAGCGCGGATAAAAACTGCAGCCTAGGAATGGGCAAAATTTAAAGTGACGCAAGCTAAATCTTATCGGTGCTAAAGAGATTTAATAACGGCTGAAAGTAAAATTTCAAAGCTGGCGCAGGTAAAATTTCACTACGCGGTGGAGCGGAATTTTATTTTAGGCAAATATTTTAGAGGGAAATGAAACAGCGCTGATAAGATTTTAGTAGGTAAACGGCGTTAGATAAAATTTTACGGGCGACAGGGCAGCTTACTAGCGCAACTTTTGACGGCAACAAGACGGCTCGTAAAATTTAAAGGGCTTGAAGCCATGCTAAATGTACCGCAGAATCTGTTTTTTGAAAGGGCTAAGCGCGCCAAGCCCAATTTTTAAATTTAAAACGCATGAAATTTAGCCGCGCGTGCGCTTAAAAGCTACGTGGAAGCAAAATCGCGCAAATGAAAAGCATGCGGCGCGCAGCCAGTTTAAATTTAAAATCGCGACTAGCACAGATTCGTTTCATCCAAAAAGCTGCTTAATCCAAAATCACCGCGGCAATCCTTAGTTCGCAAGCGTGCTTTACTCACTACTCCGACTTGCGATTATCCAGGCTGCGACAGGCTTTAAATTTACGACGCAAAGACCGCATTAAAATTTAAAGCTTGCCACAAATTTAAAATTTTACCGCACGACTGCGATAAAATTTAGTGCAGGCAAAATTTCAAAAATTATAAAATTTCAAGAAATTCTTTAAAGATATATTTGCTCTCCGTAGGCCCTGCGCTGGCTTCGGGGTGGTGCTGCACCGAAAATACGGGGTACTCCCTGTATCTCACCCCCTCGATCGTGCCGTCGAAAAGATTTCGGTGCGTGATCTCGCAGATCTGCGCGATGGTTTCGGGGACATTATAGTTGTGGTTTTGCGCGGTGATCTCGATCGATTTGGTGCGCAGGTTTTGCACGGGGTGGTTTGCGCCGTGCTGGCCGAATTTCAGCTTGTAGGTCTCATACCCCATCGCGTTGCTTAACAGCTGATGACCGAGGCAAATTCCAAAAATCGGCACGCGCGCTTCGACCATCTTTTTGATCTGCGCGATCTCCTCTTTAAGCATGCGAGGCTCGCCCGGGCCGTTTGATAAAAACACGCCGTCGATCTGCCCATCTTTAAATTTGGCGATCAGCGCTTCCGCTTTAACGTCATGCGGAAAAACCTCGACGCCGAGCCCCAGATCGCAAAGCTCGTTTAGGATGTTTCGCTTGACGCCATAATCGATCACGGCTATCTTTTTGCCGCAGCTTGCGGGCTGAGCGTAGCTTCCGCGCTCGGCGTCCCAGCGACCAGATGTGTGCTTATACGGCGCCTTCGTGCTTACGACGCTTACGTAGTTGATCTCCTCTATGCGCGCAGACTCGCTAAGCGCCTTTTTAAGAGCCGCCTTATCGCTGATCTCGGTAGAGACGAAGGCGCGCAGACTACCCTCGTCGCGCAGCATTTTGGTTAAAAATCTAGTGTCGATGTCGTAAACGCCGAATTTTCCGTTTTGAAGAAAATAATCCTCCAAGCTCATCTGCGAGCGGAAATTTGAAGGCTCGTTGTTAAAATTTCTTACGAAAATTCCGCTGGCGTGGATTTTAGAGCTTTCTTTGTCGTTTTCGTTGATACCTACGATACCGATCTCGGGCATCGTAAAGACGATGAACTGCCCCGCGTAGCTCGGATCGGAGATGATCTCTTCGTAGCCGGTGGCGGAGGTGTTAAACACGAGCTCGCCGAATGCGCTACCGCCCTTGCCGAACGCCTTGGCTTGCAGATAGATGCCGTTTTCTATGTAGATATACGCGTTCATTACAGCATACCCCGTTTTCTTAGCTCCTCTTCGTAGAGCTTTTCAAACACAAGCTCGTATTCTTCGGTGCCGGGGATCAGTTTTTGCTTGTAGCCCTCGATTTTTTCATAGACCGCATCCTCAATATTTTGATAATTTTTAAGATATTCGTCGATCGCGTTATAAATTATCGTCTTTAGCCTGTTTTCCGAGACTTTGTAATCGATCAAATTTTTCTTCCAAACGGTTTCTAAAATTTTATGCGATATGGTGCCGTAGCGATCCTCAAAATTTAGCTCGAAATTCTCGTCGTTTGCGATGTGGCGTTTGATGAGCCAAAACATATCTTTTTTATTCACGCTCATCTCATCTAGCTCGCTTATGCGCCCATCTATCAGCTCGTTTGCGCGCTCGTCTATCGCTCTTTCTTTTTGCAGATCGCCCCTTATGATCTCGTCTGCTTCCTTTGCGACGGGCTCTATGCCCGCACTCAGCGTAACGCAGCCCGAGTTTAGCAGATCCAGCGCTATTTTATGCGCGATATATGGCACGTGTGGTAGTCGTATTCGCATGATCGTTCCTTTAAATTCAGTTCTACGAGCGGTCGCACCGCCCGCAACGGGTGAAATTTTAAAATTTCACCGGGTTCATAAAATTATCGTGTCGCTTCTTTCCGGACTGGTAGAGATGAAACCCACCTTCGCGCCGCTTAGCTCCTCTATTTTGCGGATATAATTTTGCGCGTTTTGTGGCAGATCCTCAAATTTTGAAATTCCCTTGACGCTGTCCCAGCCCGGCATCTGCTCATAAACCGGCTCGGCAGCTTCCAAATCGATCGGGAAATAATCGATCTCCTCCCCCTTGTATCGATATGCACGGCAAATTTTAATGCTCTCAAAGCCGTCTAATACATCAAGCTTCATAAGCGCGAGCTTGTCGATGCCGCTAAGACGCACGGCGTATTTAGTAGCCACTCCGTCGAACCAACCGCAGCGACGCGCCCTGCCCGTCGTGGTGCCGTACTCCTTGCCGATCTCGCGCATCGCCTCGCCCTGCGGGCCCTTATCCTCGGTAGGAAACGCGCCGTTGCCCACGCGGGTGGTGTAGGCTTTTAAAATTCCCATCACCGTACCGATATCTTTCGGAGCGAGTCCGAGCCCGCTGCAAGCCCCGCCCGCGATAGTCGTCGAGCTCGTGACGTAAGGATAGGTGCCGTGATCGATATCAAGCAGGCTTCCTTGCGCGCCCTCTACAAGCACGCGCTTGTCGTAATCAAGCGCCTTCCACAACATGTGCGTGGTGTCGGCGATGTATGGCTCGAGCGCGCTTTTATAGCGCTTTAGCTCCTCGTAAATTTCAATCTTGCTAGGAATTTTAACCCCCGCTTTTTCAAAAACGCTCTCATGCGAAGCAAAATCGCGCGATAGCGCCTCGGCAAGCCTTTCAGGCTCTAAAAGCTCCGCTACGCGGTGCCCCGTGCGCGCGATCTTATCGGCATACGCAGGTCCTATGCCCTTGCCGGTGGTGCCGATCGCAAGCTCGCCCTTGCTCTTTTCGCGCGCCTGATCGATCAGCGAGTGGTACTGTAAATTTAAAAACGCCTTCTCGCTTATGAAAAATCTGCCCTTTAAATTTTCAAACTGCGCCATCTCGGTAATCAGCACGTCGGGGTTGATGACGACGCCGTTTCCGATGATGTTGATGATATTTTTATGAAGCACGCCGCTAGGTACCAGATGCAGCGCAAATTTCTCGCCGTTTATAACGATGGTGTGGCCTGCGTTGTGCCCGCCGCTGCTGCGGCATACGAAATCGTAATTCGCGCTTATCATATCTACGATCTTGCCCTTGCCCTCATCGCCCCATTGGGCGCCGATTACTACGTTGGCTTTACTCATTTTTCATCCTTTTGCATAATTTTTTCTATCAAAGCATCCACTAGCAGCGCAAAGCCGCTGGATTTTAGCCCGTCTATTTCGTAATTTCCGCCGTTGCAATACACCGCGCCCGCATCCAAAAATCTAAAAAATAGCGCGTCGTAGTAGCGCATTTTAGAGTAATACAGCAGCGAAACGCGGATATGCTCGTAATCTACGCCTAAATTTAAAATTTCATCCAAACACGGCTTTAGCTCTTCAGGCACCTGCGCGCGCAGAGCTTGCACGTCCTTTAGCGATGTGGCGCGAGCCGTAGCGTCCAGCCAGGGCAAATTTTGCTCAAGCAGCGTCTCAATCTTACCCTTTTCAAAAATTTCAAGCGGCAAATTTAAAATTTCGCAAATTTTTTTCGGAATTTCGATATTGCTTAGCTGAAGCGCTGGCGTAAGATCAAATTCTTTAAAAAATTCCTGCGCGATTTTAATCGCAAGGGGCAGATTTTTCTCTCCGATCAGCTCCGCGCCGATCTGATAAAACTCGTCGCTTGGGTATTTGAAGGTCGGCTGAACGTAAAATAGCCGCCTTAGCTTATCGTCTTTCAGCCGCTTACGCACGATACGCACGACGTCCACGGTGCTGTCTGCGCGAAGCGCAAGCTCGTGGTTCGTGGGATCGGAGAGCTTAAGAAGCTTTTGCGGCGCGACGCTTAGGTGTTGATGATATGAAAAATATGGCGTTAAAATTTCGCTAAAGCCGTTTTTAACGAGAATTTCGCTCGCTTTATTTTCCAGCTCGCGCTTGAGCTGCGCGCTCTTTCCGAAATACAGTCTCGAGCCGTTAGGTATCTCGTGATCGAAATCGGCGCTAACGCTATCTATCATGCTGCCTCCAAATCGCTTATGAACTGATTCAGCTGCGTTTTAAAGCTCTGAATGAAGCTTGCTAAAACGCGGTAATCAAGCGAAAGAATATCTAAAATTTGCTTACGTATTTCTGTATTTAGCGCAAATTTTTCACTACCCGCGCTTTGAGTTTTATTTAAAATTTCACCGAATTTTGCTCTAAAGCCTTCGAACTCTCCCGGGCTCAGATCGCCCGCATCGGCGCGCGAAACGAAGCTTAAAGCAAGCTCTTTGTAATCAAGCGCGTTTAAAAAGCCGATAAACTCATCTTTGTCGATGGCTGCGAGCTTTGGCGTATCTTTAAAGCGTGCGATGAAAGCGTCTATCTCTTTGCGATCCAGCGCTTTTGCGATAAAATTTCCCTGCAGATAGTTAAATTTCAAATTGTTTAAGAGCCGCAGCGACAGCGCGTTTTCGACCCCTTGAGCACCGAGAGCGAATCCAAACTCCCGCTTTAGCTTGCCCGTGATCTCCACCATCGTTCGGATAGCATTTTTTTTCTTGCCTATGTCCAGGCAGAGCTCGCGGTCGATTTTAACGATATCGAAAGGCTGGGCATTCAAGAGCGGGACATTGCTTTTATTTGCGCTATTAAGAGCAAATTTAATCCCAAGATCCGCATAACGCCCACGCGCAGGGGCGAATTCCTTAAAATTTTGCTCGCTAAAATCGGTTATCTCAAACATCAACTCGCCTTTTGCATTAGCCCTGTCTCGCAAGCTATGAGCTACGAAATCGTAAAATTCGTCGTTTGCAAGCACGGCTAGACTTACGTTTATCGAGCAGTTTGCGCCTGTTTGAGCGTTAAATTCCATCATCTTTGAAAACGCAAATTTTGAGATCGGCAACTCAAATCGAGGCTCGCTTAATATCTGCGCAAAATCCTGCGGGGCAAGAATTCCGCGCTTTCTGCGATCCCAGCGTAAAAGCAGCTCATATCCGTAAATCTGCGCTCCGCTAATGATCGGCTGATAGAGCACAAAAAACTCCCCCTCTTCGATCGCTGCAGCAATCCCTTCCTCGCTAGGCCCGTCTGCTTCGGCGCGCTCAAAGATGCAGTAGCGGTTTTTGCCGCTCGTTTTAGCGCGGTACATCGCCCTATCGGCGCGCGATAAAAGTCCTGGAAAATCGATCTTTTCGCTGCCGTCGTAAAACGCTGCGCCAACGCTGATGCTCGCGCTAATCTCATTGCCTTTGAGGTTAAATTTCATCTTTGAAATTCCAAGCAGGCGATCTAATAGCACATGCGCGGCATCCTTACTTTGCAGATCGCCAATGATGGCGCCAAACTCATCACCGCCTAGGCGCGCTAAGATATCACCTTTACGCAGTAGCCCACTCATCGCCTTTGAGATAGCCTGCAAAAACATATCGCCGACCTCGTGCCCGTAGGTGTCGTTGATCGCCTTAAAGCCGTCAAAATCGATGAAAAGCGCCGCCATAAGCTTGGAATTTTCGCCCGAGTTTGCGGTAAATCTCTGCGCAGCCTTCATAAAATACACTCTATTTGGAAGCCCGGTAAGCGCGTCGTGATGGGCGATCTTAGCTAGCTCGCTCTCCTTTTGCTTGATCTGCGAAATTTCGGTAAACATCAAGATGAAATTTGAGGTAAGCGAGAAATCATCTTTGATCGCAATTGCCGTAAATAGCGCAGGAAAGGTGCCACCACCTCTTTTTAGTCCGTAAATTTCATCTTTATAGGAGGTCTGTTTGCCGACGAGATTTTTTCTAATCCTCTCCATCACGTCTGCCCCGCCCTCCGTAGGAGCGAAGAAATTTGGAATTTTGCCGATAGTTTGGCTTTCGCTATAGCCGGTGATTTCATAAAAGGCGTTATTAGCGCGCAGCACGCGACCGCTCTCATCTGTGATTAAGATCGCCTCTAGCGAGCGCGAAAAGACGTTGGCGTTTAAATTTAACTCCAGCTCCGTCTGTTTGCGCGAGCTGATATCTTCGAGCGTAGTTTTTACAAGGCGCGAGCGAGAGCCGTGCTTTTCGGTGACGTAGCCTTGCATACTGATCCAAGTATAGGCATTAGCGGCGTTTCGCAGACGGAATTCGCAGCTAAAATCGCTCCTAAGCCCAGCGGTGCATTCGCGGATCATTTTATTGAAATTCTCTAAATCCGCGAAGTAAATTTCATAACTGAACTCCCCAAAGCTCATCGCAGTGTTTAGGCTTTTGCCGCGATATTTTAAAATTTTAAAGTAATTTTTATCAAACGACAGCGTCTGCTCGTCAAGATCGATTAAGCAGGTGCAAAAATTCCTAGTCTCGATTACGGTGCGGTAAAAGTCCAAATCCTCCTGCAGGCCGCGGATCGCCTTAACATCGTCATCAATATTTTGAAAATAAAACGCAGCCCTGGCGGCGGACTTTTTGACATAGATGCTCACTTCGTAGCTATAGCGGATATTGTCGTTGTGGCGAATTTTATAGCTTTGAGAAAAGCTTAGCTCTTCTGCGGGCATATCGGCTAAACGATTTAAAATTTCGTTTTTAGCCTCATTCGCGTCCTTTTCATCCAGCAAATCCCATAGCCTTATCTCGCCACTTAAAAACTGCGCCGCTTCGTAGCCCCAAAGCTCTTTTATATTTTTGCTAGCATCCACGATCTTGCCCGAAGTGTAGTCAAACACGAGCGTGACGATAGGCGCGTGATTTAAATACTCATATTTTTGCTTAGTTTCATCGTAAAATCTGCGATATTTTGATGCATCAAGCACCACAAAAAGGGTTGAAATTTTACTTCCGTCGCGGATATAAGATTTTTTAACATAAAGGTCTTTGACGCCATTTTTGGTCTCTTGGCGGGTTACGACGTAGTTTTCTTTGACATAGTTTGCGCGCTGGGTTTGATAGGCGTGATCGTAAAACGAGCCTGCTTGCAGCGCGAAGATATTTCGCCCCACGACATCATCGCCATAAAGCTCGCGTGCGCCGTTGCTAGCGCTTTCGATCGTGCCTGCAACGTTATCGATGCTAAGCACTGAAAGAGAGCTGTATTTTAGCGCATCTTTAAAGCTGAGGCTAAAATCGCCGTGGCGCAGATTAGACTTCAAAACCTCGTCTATGGATTTAGAAATTTCTAAGACGGAGCTTAGCGGATTTAGCGCTTCTATATCGCGAATTTTGGAGTGGTAATCCCCTTGGCGCAGAGCGTTTTGAACTGCCGCTAGCGGGATAAAAACGCGCTTTTTTAAAAACGTAAAATTTGAAATTAGAAGGATTAAATAAGCTAAAATAGCCGCTGCTAGCGCTACGACGATAAAATCGTCCACGCCCAAAAAATAGCCGGCTCGTTCGCGAGCCATTACGAAATTATCTCCAAATTTCGCAAGATAAGCAAAACTTAACCCCGATTCGTCTTCGAAGCTTACCACTTCGCCTAGGCGTGAAAAATCAAAATCCTGCCCTAATATATCGGTTACGCTGCCAGGAGCGTTAAAAAATTTACCTTCGGCGTTAAAGACCAAAATATCTCCCAGCGAAGAGAGCCTGGCAATCGGTCTAGCGGTGTTGGCAAAGCCTAGCAGATATGAATCAGCGTTTACGCGCTTGATTAAAAAATACCGCCACGCCCCGTCCATCATCATATAGCGCGATACCCATTCATCCTTTTTTAGCTCGCTTGCGATATCCGCAAGCCGTATCTCGCCAAGATCCGAAATACGCGCATCCGATGAAAAATGCGCCAAGCTCTCCTGCTCCGCGCCGCGGACGCGCAGATAAAAAATAGCGTCAAATCTATGAGAAGATTTTACGACATTACGGATCAAATCCGCATAAAGCTTGCTTTGCATAGCTTCGTGCCTTGCGTCCAAAGAAAGGATAGTTTCTTTTAGAATTTCAAGCTCGCTAAAAAGCGACTCGTCGGTATTTTTAAGTAAAGTAATCGCTGTGCGCGTCTGCAAATCAAGCTGCGTAGCGATCCTAGTGCGCAAAAAGCTAATCTCACAAACTACTACAAGCGTAAGCAGCGCAGCGCCTAGAATCAAGGCGGCGTTAAATCTTTCGGTAACGAAGTCTTTTTTGTTTTTCATGCCAAATTCCAAATTTTGCGGGATTTTAGCAAATTTCGTTTTAAAGCCGATTTAAGCTTTGATTTTTGCTCCGCGCGCGCCCAAAAAATGCATGATCAAAAGCACCGCGAAGCTAAAGATAAGCATCAGCGCCGAATACGCGTGAGCCTGCGCAAAATCGAGCGTCTCGGTCGCTTCGTAGATCGCGACGGAGGCGACCTTGGTCTGCTCGCTCACGCTGCCGCCGATCATCAGCACGACGCCAAACTCGCCCATCGTGTGCGCAAAGCAGATCACCAAGGCGCTAAGCAGGGAGTGGCGAATCGCAGGCAACGCGACGCGAAATAGCTTGGAAAAATAGCTCTTATCCAGCGAATCGCACGCCCAAAAAAGCGAGCGCGGAAGCGAGCGAAAGCCCGAAACTAGCGGCGAAAACATAAACGGCAGCGAGTAGATACAGCTTGCGATCACGAGCCCGCTGAAATTAAATACGAGCCGAAGCCCGAAATGTTTGTCGAAAAACTCCCCCAGCACCGAATACGGCGAGAGAAAAACGAGCAGGTAAAACCCTAGCACCGAAGGCGGCAGCACGAGCGGAAGCGAGATGATCGATTCGATCACGCTTTTGCCGCGAAAATTTTTTCTCGCCATAAAAAACGCGAGCGGCACGCAGATGATAAACAACGCAAATGTCGTTAAACTCGCAAGCTTTAATGAGACGAGAAACGGCGTGTAATCGAGCCCCTTTAGAATTTCAAACATTTATCCTCCGAGCCGAGCCGCTGGGCCCAAACTATAAAATTTTAAAAGCCTAGCTCTGCTTTAAAATTTAGAGGCAAAGCTGGATAGAATTTACGCAAACCTCATATTCATAAGGCTTTGCAAAATGAAATTTTGAAAAATTCTGCGCAGAGCTAGCTGCGCAAGAGCTTTAGCCAAATGAAATTTTAAAATTTCGCGCAAGCTAAACTGGGCGGAATTTTATAAAATTGCTTGGCTAATGAATTCCTTTAAGCGTGCAAATTCCGTCAGGCATTTAAGCTCTACCCAAGCTGGCAAATTTTTAAGGCCACGAATTTTGCTGAGCTAAATTCTAAAAAGCTTCACTAGACTTTAAAACTTGAGCGGACAGGATTCATCTGAGCGCAAATTTCACGAAAAATATAGCTAAACGACGCCCTCCGAACGACCTAGCGAAATTTCATTGAGCCCGACAAAACGCAATTAAAATTTCGCATAAATCTAAAAAGCCAGGTTAATGAAACCTTGCCACAGCTTATTAAGCGAGTTTAGCGCGCAAGCTTCGAGCCGTTAAAGCTTTTAAAATTTCAAAGCCACAAAATCCAGGCAAAATTCCAAATCTAAAAATTTTAAGTTTTTGCGAAGCTTCACATGAAATTTTTAACAAGATTGCATGATAGAATTCGTGCAACTCCTGCCAAAAAAGTAAGCTAAAAGTCGCTAAATTTAAAGATAAACCGACCGCCGCCAATTAATAAAAAAGAAGAAATTTAACGGCGCCTGTCTGCGCAAAATCTAAAATTTAAAGCTTAATTTCCCCACACTATCTAGGCTCGCGTTACGGTTTTACTCTAGCCTGCGTTTAAATTTTGTGTTTCATGAAAATCTAAGCGCGATGCGAATGAAATTTTAAAATCTCACCGTATTTTGCGGGCAAATCTAGCTAAAATTTAGTAAAATCCCTCGCCTAAGTTCCACGCAAAATTCCATAAAAGCCTGTATTTAAATCTCTAATCTAGTTAAAGTTTTCCACCCAGGCACGCCCAAAAGCTTGTCTGCAAGTTTAAATTTTACGCAGAGTGATATTAAAAGCTTTAGCGCCTGTTTTGACCTCGTCGCCTACTTGCAAACCCTCGGCTTCCGTATTGCTTAGCACCACTTCGCATAGCTGGCTGCCGATCGCTACGACGGCTACTTTGACCCCGTCGCGTGCTTGCAAATCGACAACCTTGCCCGCGAAAGAAAACTTCTGCGAGCCGCTAGTTTTAAGAAAAATTTCCTCCGGCGTACCGGTGCGGACGATCCTGCCGTCCTTCATCTCATAAACTCGCTTGCAAAGCCTATAAATCTCGCTTACGTCGTGGCTTACCAAAATCACAGTCTGATGAAACTGCTCGTGGATCTTTAACAAATATTCTTGGATTTTTTCACGCATCGTAAAATCAAGCGCCGAAAGCGGCTCGTCAAGTAGCAAAATTTCAGGCTCTTGCATCAGTGCGCGAGCAAGTGCCACGCGCTGCTTCTGTCCGCCGCTAAGACCCTCGACGCCGGATTTTGCAAACTCGCTAAGCTCTAAAATTTCAAGTAGCATCGCAGCTTTTTGCGGATCGTTTCTGGCAAAAAGTAGATTGCCCGTCACGCTCATATTCTCAAAAAGTGCGTAATCTTGAAACAAAAAGCCGATCCTGCGCTTGCCTGCGCTTAAGAATTCATTCCCTTCTTGTAGCACACGATCGCCGTCTTTTATGCTACCGCTATCTGCGCGCAAAAATCCCGCTAAAATGCGCAGTAGTGTAGTCTTACCGCTGCCGCTACGCCCATATAGGCACACAAACGAGCCTTTGTTAATCTCTAAGCTAGCATCAATCGAGAAATCATCACTGATTTTTTTCTTACAATCAATCGTTATCATATTTTTCTATATATATCGCAGTGGCGCTAATGTATGCGAAAACCTCGTCGCCTTCGCGTAAAGCAAGCTCCTGCGCAGAATGCGCGCTAATGAGCACATCAAAGCTTATCTTGCCTTCAAATTTTAACGTACATAGAATTTCGCCCAAGCTTAGGCTCATAATCTTGCCGTGAATTTCGTTTTCACTAGATACGCCACTTAGAGCTTCGCGAGATAAAAGCGCATCGGTGCTTTTAAAGCCCACGTAAACTTCGCTGCCCACCTTAAGCTCGCTACTTAGCTGCAAAAATACGCCACGCAGCTTGATGCCGCCTGCGATAAATCCTACCGAATGGATGCCGTCTTTTTGTAAAATTTCGTTGATTCTCGCTCTAATCATTAAAACTCGTATCCGTATTTAGCAAAGATCGCCTTACCCTTATCACTTAGGATAAAATCATAAAACGCCTTGGCTTCGGCATTGTCTTTGGCGCGGTTTAGCACGACCATGCCTTGAGCTATCGGCTCGTAGAGCTTGGTGTCGACCAAGACAAAATTTTCGCCCTGCTTGCAAGGCTTGTCGTTGCAGCCGTCCTTTGCCATCTTAGGCGCATACATCGCGCTGGCCGCGATAAAGCCGACGTCGGAAGCTTTAAGCGCTTGCGAAAGAGCCTCGCCGATCGATTTTGCTTCTACGATTTTGCCTTTGATATCATCGTAAACTCCCGCTTTTTTGAAAGCCTCCACGCTTGCGGTGCCGTAAGGAGCGGTCTTTGGATTTGCTATCGAAATCGTTTTGACGCTAGGGTCTTTTAAAGCTTCAAGCCCCTTGCTAAGATCTACGCCGCGCACGCTAAACATCGCGACCTTGCCCTTTGCGTAGGTTTTGGCAGGCGCCGTCGCGAAGCCCTCTTTATGCAGATCATCTGCAAATTTCATATCCGCCGCCATAAAAATATCAAACGGCGCGCCGTTTTTGATCTGCGTACTAAGCGCACCGCTGGCGCCCAAGCTCACGTTTAGCGTGGTTTGCGGATGCAGCTTGGCAAATTCCGCTTTGATCTCGTCAAACGCATACGTCGTGTTCGCAGCGGCTGCTACGCTGACCTCTCCTGCGCTAAGCGCGCCTGCAGTTAAAATTCCTAAAAGCACTGCTTTTAACTTCATTTTATGCCTTTCGTTTCGGCTCTCGCCGAGAATTGAATTGTATCTAAAATTTTAAATTTACGCCTTAAATTTTAAAATTTTGCGCACCTAATTCCGCCCGCATTACGCACCGATAATGATCTCGCTAGGCTCGATAATAGCCGTTACCTCATCTCCCACTCCGAGCTTCATCGTAGTCGCTGATTCTCGCGTGATGATCGCGGTGATGTTTTGGTGTGAGCTCGTGCCTAGGCAGATCTCTGCGTTTACCGCGCCGATTTTGACCTCGCTAATCGTGCCTTTGATTTGATTCGTCGTGCTAAGTTTTAGCTTCTCCGAGGCTCCTTTAGCGATGATGACGCTTGGAGCCTTGAATAAAAACAACACATCCTTGCCCACCTTTAGCCCTAAATTCTTTTCGCTCTCTACGGTTACCGTCGCGCATAAAATTTCACCACCTGCGAGTTTAGCCGTGATTTGAGAATTTACAGCGCCTGTTTGAACATCCGTAATCTCAACGCTTAGCTGATTGCGTGCAGAAAGCTTCATACCGATCTTCTCTAAGCTTAAAAGACTCTCTTCAGTGATCTCATCAAGCTTTAAAATTTCACTCAAAAACGTCTCGCCCGCGTGGCTGATAGCATCATAGGCGCGAATCAGCTTGTGAGCGTAAGGGGTAAGCTCGGAGCCGCTATTTTTCTTTGTGCCTTGAGTGCGGACGATGAGCGGCTTTTTGCTCGCGTTATTGATTAAATTTAGTGCGTCCCAGCCGTTTTTATACGACACTCCTACGATCTCTGCGGCCTTTGTAATACTTTTAGTCTCATCTACGGCCTTAAGCAGCTTAATGTGCTTGGCTAGAAGCGATGTTTCCTTACCAAGCAGGAATTCCAAAGCAAATTTTGCGTCCATTTTCATCCTTTCTTATTTACTTTTGCGTGATTTTATAATATATCCTCTGATATATTTCTTAAAGAGCTACGGGCTTTATTTTGCGCTATAAAGAGGGAAATTCTATATGAAATTTTACCTTTATTGACAAAATTTCTTTAAATTTGTAAAATCGCCACTTTGATTTATAAAGAAGGGCCACATTTGAAATTTATAAAAATTCTATTCTTAGCCGCGGCATTGGCATTTTGCGGTTGCTCGCAAAAGCAAGACGTAGCGCCTAGCGATACGGATGGTTTTGACGAGGAGTTCGCGCAGCGCGAGGTTTTCGATCCGCTTAGCGGCTATAACCGCGTTATGACGGGCTTTAACGACGTATTTTACTCATACATATTAACCCCCATAGCCAGCGGCTACGATTACGTAATGCCCGATCCGATCCAGGGCGCGTTTTCAAATTTTTTCTATAATATTTTATATCCGATGAGGCTCGTAAATAACCTATTGCAGGGTAAATTTGAAAATTCTTGGGACGAGACGAAGCGGTTTTTGATCAATTCGACCGTCGGCTTCGGCGGACTTAACGATATGGCGGGCAAATACTACGGGATTTCGCGCCACGACGAGGATTTCGGGCAAACACTCGGGTATTGGGGCGTGCCGGCAGGTCCGCACATCGTCTGGCCGATTTTGGGACAAAGCAATCTACGCGATACAGCGGGACTTGTCGGAGATTATTTTTCAAACCCGATAAATTATATTAAAGACGGCACCGCTCGAAACTCCGTCAACGGATTTAGAATATTTAACGACTACTCGCGCGATCCGAAATTTTATGAAAAAATGACCAAAGATACGGTGGATCTATATCCGTTTTTACGCGATGCTTACGAGCAAAATCGCGAGAAATTAATAAAGGAATAAAAATGAAAATTTTAAAAGTTCTAGCGCTTTGCGGAGCGCTTTTGATTTCGGCGCACGCTATTAGCGATGCGGATATCGAGCCCGTGATGAGCCAGAAGGTCGCCGAGGCCGTAGGCATTATGCGAAGCAGTACTCCCAAAGACGCAAAGCCTGCGAAAATTTTTGCACTTTTTGACGGCTATTTTGATTACAAGATGATGGCAAAGCTCTCCCTTGCTAAACATTACGCAAGCCTTAGCCCTGCGCAGATCGCGGAATTTAATAAAGCTTTCGAGGCGCATCTAAAGCGATCCTTTATCGAAAAGCTTTCGCTTTATACCGATCAGGATATGAAGGTGCTAAGCAAACAAAGTCCGAGCGATAAGCGCCGCGTGCTAAAAACGCAGGTCATCGGCGAGCAGAAAAACTACGACATCGATTTTAAATTTTATCCTAACGGCTCTGATTGGCGCATCTACGATGTCGATATCGTGGGCGTCAGCTTAATTCAGACCTACCGCTCGCAGCTAGGCGACGTAACGCAAAGCTTGGGCTTTGACGAGCTTATAAAACGGCTAAATTCCACCGTCATCAATAGCGGCGAATAGCGACGCACTCAAAAGAGCGGTATTTGAAAAAAATTTTTCGCCTAATCGTCGCGTTTCCGAAAATCACGCTGGCGCTGTTTACGGTGCTGGCGCTCTTTTTCGGCTACTACTCCACCAAGCTTGAGATAGACGCTTCGAGCCAGACACTTCTGCTAGATAATGACAAAGACCTTCAAATTTGGCGCGAAGTATCCAAACGCTACGAAACGCCGAATTTCTTGGTGCTTGCATACACTCCCGCGGGCGATCTTTTAGCGCCCGAGACGATCCACAAGATAGCGCAGATGGACGCAGCTTTTTCCAAGCTGGATTTCGTTGCTAGCGTCACGGACATCACGAATGTACCGCTTTTACTAAACAAAGGTGGCGGCATGAGCGAGCTGCTTAAACACATACCCACCCTTATCGACGCAGACGTAAATTTAACCGCGGCTAGGCGCGAGTTTGCCACAAGCCCCTTTTACGCATCAAATTTAGTAAGCGCCGATTTTCGCACTACCGCAATTTTAATAAATTTAAAGCCGCAGACCCGCTACGAGGAGCTTTTGCGCCTAAGAGACGGAGCTAAAAGCGCTCTAGAGCAAGCGGAGCACGAGGGCAACCGCTCGGGGGCTCAAATTTCACAGCTCAAAGACACGCTTAAAGTTGCGGAGCAAAATTTTAAATCCTACCGCGACGAGCTGCGCGAAAAGGATCACCGCGACATTGTGGCTTTGCGCGCGCTGATCGCGGGCTTTGAGAAGGAATTTGCGGGCGACCGATTGTTTCTAGGCGGACTGAATATGATCGCAGACGATATGGTGGGCTACGTCCGCTCGGATCTGGCGACCTACGGACTCGGCGCCTTGGTGCTTCTGCTAGCTTGCTTTTGGCTCTTTTTTAGACAGGCGAAATTTATCCTGCTGCCGCTTATCATCTGCGCGTATTCGGTCGTGCTCGCAGCGGGACTTTTCGGCTTTTTAGACTTTGAAATTACCGTCATCAGCTCAAATTTTATAGCGCTTCAGCTCATCATCACGGTTTCGGTCTGTATTCACCTAATCGTCGCATACCGCGAGTTTAGCGCGCGCTTTCACGCATTTTCGCAACGCCAGCTCGTTTACGCAGTGCTTCGCGAGCGCGCGATGCCCTGCTTTTTCGCAATCTTTACGACCGTTATCGGCTTTATGTCGCTAATTTTTTGCGATATAAAACCCGTAATTTCTCTGGGAATTATGATGAGCGTAGGTATCAGTATCTCGCTAGTTACGGCGTTTGGAGTATTCGGCGCAGTTATGTCGCTTCTGCCGCGCACGCACAATAATCGCAGCTTCGAGCAGCACTTTAAATTTACGCTTTGGTGCGCCGAAACGGCGCTACGTAGCAGAGGCGCGGTCTATGGCGTATGCGCTGCGGCGGTGATCTTTGGACTGTACGGTATCTCGCAGCTGCGCGTCGAAAATAGCTTCATCGGCTACTTCAAAAAAAGCACCGACATTCGCGCGGGCATGGAGGTCATAGACACAAATCTCGGAGGAACGATCCCGCTTGATATCGTCGTTAAATTTAAAAGCGCAGGCGACGCTGATTCTGCTGGCGAGAGCGAAAATTCCGCAAGCGGCAGCGCAAATTCTAAGAATGGCGAAAATTCTAATCCCGCAGGGCAAAATTCTATCGCGCATAATTCCGCTACTCAGAATTCTACCGCCGCGGCGCAAAATTCTATTGCAAGAAATTCCATACCTCAAAGTTCCGTTGCCACGGCGCAAAATTTAAATGATCAAAATTTTACCGAGCAAAGCTCCGTCGCGGCAGCACAGCCAAGCGGCGCCGTAAATTTAGATCAGACCCATGCCGCAAATTTGGAGCAGAATTCCACCACAAGCGACGATTTTGGCGATTTCGAAGCTGAATACGCCGCCAACGAAAACAAGCCGCAGTATTGGTTCACCTCCGAAAAGATGCGTATCATCAGCAAAATAGATGATTTTTTGAAGGACAAAAACGTCACGGGGCACGAGTTTATCGGCAACGTAAGCTCGCTAGCATCGCTTTTGAAGCTAGGCAAGCAGATTAATCAAGGGCGCGATCTGGATGATCTGAGCCTTGCTCTAATCTACTCTGAAATGCCGGCAAATTACCGCGAAATGGTGCTTTCACCTTTTGTAAATATCGAAGCGAACGAGGCGCATTTTAGCGTCCGCACGATAGATAGCGATCCGCGCTTACGCAGAGCGAAATTCCTAAAAGATCTGCAAAGCGGGCTAAATTCTTTGCTCGAGGGCGAGCAGGCAAGCGCGCAGATCAGCGGCATAATGGCGCTTTATAACAATATGCTTCAAAGCCTGATGAGCTCGCAGATAGACACCCTGGGTATCACCGTGCTCGTGCTTTTCGTGCTTTTCGTGATCATCTTTCGCTCGTTTTCATACGCGCTTATCGCGATCGTCGTAAATTTAATCCCGCTTTGCGCCTGCTTCGGCATCATGGGCGTTGCGGGCATTCCACTGGATATCATGAGTATCACGATAGCGGCGATTAGCATCGGTATCGGCGTGGACGATGTCATCCACTACATCTACCGCTACAAGCGCGAGTTTGCGCGCCTGAGCGACGAGGCCACGGCTATCCGCGCGAGCCACGCAAGTATCGGATACGCGATGTATTATACGTCGTTTGCGATCATTTTGGGCTTTAGCGTGATGATGATGAGTAATTTCTGGCCTACGATCTACTTCGGGATGTTAATATGTCTGGTGATGAGTCTGCTGCTTTTGGGTGCGCTCATAATCCTGCCGTCGCTAATAATGAGCCGAAAGAGCTTAAAATTTAGCCTCTTTAAAGCTAAATAAATTTTATCTCGCTATAATTGCCGCATTTGGAGAGGATGGCGACCTGGTGGCGTCTGCGGACTTCAAATCCGATAGGAGGGCGGTTGACCGTTTTCCGGGGGGTTCGATTCCCTCCCTCTCTCGCCGAATTCTTTCATCAAATTTCACCTTTGCATTCTTGATCTCTAGCGCTTTGCGAATTTATTTCAAATTTCGGCTTTAAATTTATACATGTTTAAGCAGGGAGGGGGTAGCATTATTTTTAAAATTTATCTCAAAGGAGCGAAGATGAAATATACGTTAGGCGCCGCACTAGCGGCATTGATTTTAGTAGGATGCGGCGAGGATGAGGTAGGGCTCGTGAAAAACTACACTCTGTCCGATTTTAAGTCTATGAGTATCGGCGCGGCGATCGAGGGCTCGAAAATCTGCAAAAATATTACCTGGAGCAAAGAGGAAAACGGCGGATTAAAGACGGTTAAGATGGTTTGCGACGTGGATATGGAGAAAGTAAAGGTCGATGTAGATGCCTTTAACAAAAAATATAAAGAGGCTATGCTAAACACGTCTTTAAGAGGTGCCGTGCTTTTCTATAAAGATAAATCTGATGATAAACAACAGCGTTTACTTAAATTGGCAAATGAACATTGCAAAATAAATGAGACGAAATTTCAAGAGGAGCTCAAAGACAGAGGCAAAATAGATTACTCATTTCAAAAAAAGCCAGTTGATTGCGACGATAAATTAAAAGATGAAATACTAAAGGATGGTGAACCAAAAACTTCTGCGATTTATATGAGTAATATTATTGATTCATTAGAAGACGTCGCTTATTATTCGCAGCTAACGCCTAGCCAAATAAGGCTACAGCTTGGAAGGGCAGCAGAGCTGCCGCCACAGGCTGCGATCGAATTAAATTTTATCGTGAATGCCGATAAGAGCGTAAGTTTATCGGATAAATTTATAGTGACTAAAGATATAATTGATGATGTTATTAAGATAAGATCGGCATTTAATAATAGAAAAACGGCGGAAGACGCCCTTGCAACTTTCTACGAAAGACAATAAAATTTTATCTGAATTTTTAAAAGACGTTTCAGCTCGGAAGCGTTTCCGCAAAAGACGATAGCATTATTTTGCGGCTCAATTTGACGAAATTTTAAATTTGAGCCGCCTTGCGTCAAAATTTCATTATTTCATTCAAATTTGACGCGGGCTTTTAAATTTAAAAAGCGCGACGGAAGTAGCTTCGCCCGCCGCGCCGTAAAATTTTAGCCCGAATACAAGCTTATTTGTCGTGTCCTTGCAGATACGCGATCGCGCTAAGTGCGGCAACCGCGCCGTCGCCTGCCGCGCAAACGACCTGCTTAGGCGCATCCTGCCTCATATCACCCGCCGCAAATAGCCCGTGTACACTTGTTTGCATCTTTAAATTTACCGCGACCTGCCCGCCCGGCGTGACGTCGCAGATGAACTTGCCATCATCGCCCTTTAGTACCTCGTTTCGCACGTCAAGCCCCACGAATACGAAGATCCCGGGTAGCTGTAGCTCGCGCGCAGCGCCGCTTGTTTTATCCTTGACTACGACGCCAGTTACGCCGCTTGCATCGCCCTTGATCTGCTCTACGAGCGCGTTTGTGATGAGCTCGATATTTTCACTTTCGCGTACCTTTTGCACTGTCGAAGGCGCGGCGCGAAACTCGTCCCTGCGGTGGATCAGATAGACTTTAGAGCAAATTTTGGCCAGATACAGCGACTCCTCTAGCGCCGTATCGCCGCCGCCGAGGACGGCAACCTCTTTGCCCTTATAAAAAAATCCATCGCAGGTCGCGCAGGTACTGACGCCGCGACCGAAAAATTCATCCTCGCCCTCGATCCCCGCGCGACGCGGAGTAGAACCCGTAGCGACAATAACGGCACGTGCGCGACGCGTTTGATCGCCCTCGAGATAGATCGTAAAATTCCCGTCGCCGTCTTTTGAGACGCGCAGCACGCGCACCATCTCATGCTTCAGCCCGAAGCGGAAGCACTGCTCCTGCCAAGGCGCCATAAAGCTCATCCCATCGGTCACCGCGGCGACGCCCGGGTAGTTTTCCATCTCGGAGCTTGAGGTGATCTGCCCGCCGGGCATTCCCATCTCAAACATCACGACATCCTTTAAACCGCCTCTTGTAGCATAAAGCCCCGCCGCTAGCCCCGCAGGACCGCCACCGATAATTGCTAAATCTAACATTTTTTCTCCTTAATTATTTTATTAAGTAAAACCGCGGGCGTTAAATTTACGAATTTAATTAATAAAACGATGAGTGGAAGAGAAAAGGGCGAAAGCCGCCCTTTGAAATTTACAGAAGCGAGTTTAGCTTGTCGGCTATGATCTGCTTGGATTGCGCGCCGATGAGTTGGGCTTTTAGCTCGCCGTCTTTGAAAAATAGTATCGTTGGGATCGAGCGAACGCCGAACTGCACCGCAAGATCCTGCGCTTCGTCGGTATTTACTTTGCAAATTTTAGCCTTGCCGTCGTAATCGTTCGCAAGCTCCTCGATGATCGGGGCGATCATACGGCACGGTCCGCACCAAGGCGCCCAGAAATCGACTAGCGCGACACCCTCTTTAGTAACGTCGAAATTCTCCGAAGTAAGCTCTATATACTTTCCCATAATGTTCTCCTTGTGTTAAAATTCCGCGGATTATAGTTCATTATCTTAAATAAATAATAAAAATTCTAATTTAAAAAGATATGTTGGCGATAAATTTTATCTGCTTTGTATAAACTTCCACGACGTCGATCTGCCACGGCTCGTCCGTATTGCAGCTCATCAGATAAAATTCCGCCGCCTTTAAAATTTTACCCATCTTGGCGCCCGTCACGCGCTCTGCGGCGTCGTAATCGCCGCTCGTGGCCTTTACTTCTACGAAGTGCAAAATGCCGTCTTTGCGCGCGACGATGTCGATCTCGCCGAAGCGGCAGCGGAAATTTCGCTTTAAAATTTCAAACCCTTCGCCGCGTAAAAATTCTGCCGCACGGTCCTCGCAGGCAAAGCCGAAAAGATATTCTTTTAAGCTCAATTTAGCTTTCAATCCTGATCATAAAAGGCTTTTGCGTGATGAAATTTTCGCCGCTAATCACGCTTATGGCGCGCTTGATATCCTTCTCGCAGCACGTATGCGTCGTGAAGAACAGCGTCACTTCCTCGTCCGTTTTGAGCTTAGGCTTTTGCAAAAAGCTGTCGATCGAAAGATCGTTTAAGCTCATAATGTTCGTGAGCTTCGCAAGCACGCCCTTCTCGTCGCGTACGCGCAGCCTGAAATAATACTTCGTGCGGATCTGCTCGCTCGGCAGAATTTGCATAAAATTTTCGCTCGGCAAAATTTTATAGCCGAGCATCGGGTTTTTGTTATCGCGCGCAATGTCGATAAGATCGCTTATAACCGCACTTGCCGTAGCGCTACCGCCCGCGCCTGGTCCGTAATACATACTCTCGCCGACGCAGTCTCCGTAGATGCTCACGCCGTTCATCACGCCATCGACTTTTGAAAGCATTTGATCCTTTGAAATGAGCGCGGGATGGACGCGCAGTTCGACTTTATTGTCGCACGCGCGCTTAGCTACCGCAAGCAGCTTGATTATGAAGTCAAATTCGCGCGCAAAATAGATATCCTCCTGCGTGATCTCCTCAATCCCCTCGATTAGGATGTCTTCCGGATCGCCGTGCACGCCGTATGCGATGCTAGCTAAGATCAAAAGCTTATGTGCCGCATCGAACCCGCCGATATCGAAGCTTGGATCGGCTTCGGCGTAACCAAGCTCTTGAGCTCGCTTTAGCGCGTCCTCAAATTTCTCGTTTTTTTGCATCATATTCGTAAGGATAAAGTTGCTCGTGCCGTTTACGATGCCGATTATTTTTTCGATACGATTGGCGCTTAGCCCCTCGCGCAGGGTTTTGATAATCGGAATTCCGCCCGCCACGCTCGCTTCAAAGCCAAAAGGAGTATCGCCCGCTAGAGCTTGGAGCTTGTAGCGATGATAAGCCAAAAGCGCCTTATTTGCGGTAACGACCGCCTTTTTGCGCTTTAAAATTTCGCTTACGATCTCGTAGGGCTTTTCTACCCCGCCCATAAGCTCTACAAAAACGTCGATGTCATCGCGCTCGATGATACTTTGCGCGTCGCTGCTAAGCGGAATTTGCACGCCCCTTTTTTTGCTCGTATCGCGCACGAGCCCGATTACGGGCTCTATGCTAACGCCTGCGCGTGCAAGGATGATATCTTTGTTTTTGATCAAAATGTTTGCAACTTCGCTACCTACGGTGCCGACGCCTAAAATCGCTACCTTCATCAGATCTCTTTCAAATATTTTTTTATATTTCTAGCAGCCTGGCGGGTCCTATTTTCGTTTTCGATAAAAGCGATCCGCACGTAATCGTCTCCCGCCGCACCAAAGCCTACGCCGGGGCTTACGGCGACGCGCGCCTTGGTAAGAAGCTGTTTGGAAAACTCCATACTTCTTAGATGCGCTGCAGCCGGCGGTAATTTCGCCCATGCAAACATCGACGCGCTAGGTTTTGCAATCTGCCAGCCCGCATCCGCAAAAGCGTCAATCAAAAAATTTCTACGCTTCTCATAGCTCGCGCGGATCTGCTCTACGCACTCCTGAGGTCCGTCCAGCGCGATCGTAGCGGCTACTTGGATCGGCGTAAACATGCCGTAATCAAACCACGACTTGATCTTTTTAAGCGCAGCGACGAGCTTTTTGTTGCCGCTAACAAAACCCACGCGCCAGCCCGCCATATTGTAGGTTTTAGAGAGAGTGTACGCCTCAACCGCGACGTCCTTTGCGCCCTGAACCTCAAAGATCGACGGCGTTTTATAACCCTCAAAAGCGATCTCTGCATAAGCGATGTCGCTGATGATATAAAACCGCTCCTGTCGTGCCATCGCCACGAGCCGCTCGTAGAAGCTCTTCTGCACGACGACGGTGGTGGGGTTGTGCGGGAAATTTACGACGACGTATTTTGGGCGCGGAATGCTCTCGTCGAAGGTTTTTTGCAGATCGATGAAAAATTTGTTCTCATTAAAATTTAAATTTTCATCATAGGCAAGCGGGATTTTAACGACGTTACCGCCCGCGATAATGAAGGCTTGAGTGTGGATCGGATACGCAGGATCGGGCACCACCGCGACATCGCCCGGATTTACGATCGCGCTAGTTAAATGCACGAAGCCCTCCTTAGAGCCCATCACCGCGACGATCTCGCTTTCCGGATCTAAGATCACGCCGTATTTGCGCTTGTACCAATTCGCGCACGCAAGTCGTAGCTTGTAGATGCCCTGACTTACGGAGTAGCCGTGCGTTTTGTCCTTTTGCGCGCTTTCGCAAAGCTTGTCGATTATATGCTGCGGCGTCCTGCCGTCGGGATTGCCCATCGAAAAATCGATTATATCCTCGCCGGCTCTGCGCGCCGCCATTTTTATGGCATTGACCTCGGCAAAAACGTAATTGGGCAAACGCTCGATTTTTGAAAAACGGATTTCGTCAAACATCTCAAACCTCTTATCTTAAAGTAATTTTCAAACCCTATTTGAAATTCCGCGCCATAAACGCCGCGATCTGTGCGTGCGCACGTAGGCAAAATTTAAAGCCTTAGCGTCGATGCGGCGGCGCTTTTATATCGCTAAGGAGTTTAAACCTTTGCCTGGCTAAAATTTAAAACCGTCAGGACATTGTCGTTTAAATTTAGCGCGTCGCGACCCTTTGCGGCGCTGTTTAAATTTGCGTCCGATCAAAACGATAACGATCAAAGCTTCCGTTTTGCACGGCGCCGTGGACGACGCCTCTTAAATTTAGCGCTCTACAGCAAGCGCCTGTGCCGCTTAAAATTTTATTCGCACCGTTAAATTTTATCTACGCCGCTTGAAATTTTATCCAAGGCAGCGCGATTCAACCTTTTTAAATTTACAGCCGCAAGTTTAAATTTAAACCGAGCGCCGTAGCAAGCCGAAATTTTACCCTCAGCGGCGGCGAAGTCCTACGAGCGAAAAACCGCGCGAGAGCAAGGATTTTACCACTTTTTGCCCTTGTTTAGGCGCAGAAATTCATCGGCTGAAATTTTAGTGATATTGCCATCTTTGACGTGGAATTTTTGAGTGTTTCTTTCGCTGAAAGTTACGTTGCCATCGGCTTTGCCGAGCTCAAACATCCCGTGACCGGTAGAGATTAGCAGCTCCTCATTCTCTTGCGAAGCGACGACGTAAGGGGCATTAATGACCATCTCGCGCTTCTTGCCGCTTTTTAAATCAATGATCCCAATCCACATCTTACCGCGCGGGCTAAGCACGATATCTTTGCTCGGCACGGGCGCGCTTTGAGTAGCGTTTTCGTCGGTAGAATTTCCCTCAGTCTTAATGCTCGCGCGCTCGATCCTGATAGAGCGGTCCAGCGCATTGAGCGAGCTTAAATTTTCATCCGCAACAGCGGCTGCATTGGCATCTGACTTTAATGCGAATTTTTCATCTGTAGCGTTGTGCGAAACGACGTCGATACCGATGTTTTCAAGCTTTTTTTGAGTGTTATTTACGATCGGGGCGTCCGAGTAGGTGGTTTTGTTTTGCTCCCATAAAAGCGAGCCCAAAAACTCGCCGAAGCTTTTATAAAGTCCGAAATAAAAGATTGCGCCTATGATTAGCACCATCGCAAGCAGCCATAAAAGCCAACCGCTGCCGCTTTTGTTAGGGCTGACCCTTTGACCATAGACTTGCTCGACTTTGGCCTTTTTAACGGGCGCAAAGCTCGCTTTGGCGCTCTCAAACTCGCTAAGCCAGTCCGATAGATCCAGCCCGAACTCGCGCTCTAAAATTTTAATGTAGCCCTTCACGTTAAAATTTGCCAGCTTCTCGAAGTCTTTGTTTATGATGTATTCTAAATTTTGCGCATCGATGCGCGTCGTGCGCGCAATCTCGATCAGATCCATAGATTTTAATTTATCTAGATCGCTGCTTTTTGGCTGCTGTGTTTGCTCCGGCTTCTCGGTTTGTTCCGCCTGCTCGTCCGTATTATTTAACTTCTCTTTTATTTCTTCCATTTAAAATTCCATCGCATAGTATCGCAAATGCCGCGCTTACGTTAAGCGAGTCCCAGCCTTCGCGCATCTTTATCGATACCGCGCAGTCGCATTTTTTAAGCGCTCTAGCGGGTATCCCCTCTTCTTCGTTCCCCATTACAAGTGCGTTTTTCGCGCCGAGCTCTAACTCCTTAAAGCTCGTCCCGCCCGTACTCGCGGCGTAAATTTCAAAGCCGCTTTGTTTAAGCTCGTTTAGCACGCCAAGTCCGTCTGCGGCCTTAACGACGTTTAACTCATACGCCGCGCCCGAGCTTGCGCGCACTACGCCTGCCATATTTAGATTATTTGCGACGACGATCACGCTGTCCGCGCCCAAAGCATAGGCGCTGCGCATTATCGCGCCGATGTTTCCGACATCAGTAAGCCCATAAAGGATCGACACGAATTTATCGTCTTTGACGCTAGCCAGATCGCCGAAGCTAAAATCCTCCACCTCGGCCAAGAAGCCTTGATGGTTGCCGCCGCGAGCGAGGGCTTGAGCTTTTTTCGCATCGGCGCGCTCGATTTTTACGCCGGTCGCGGCGATCTTTTTAAAAATTTCTTTCTCGCACTCCTTTGCAAGGATGATGCGGATAAATTTCTGCGGATGCCGGTTTAAAAGGTGCAAAAACAGTTGCTTGCCGTAAATAATCATTTTGGGATTTTAGCGAAAAACGGTTAAAATATGACTTAGCGTATCAAATTTTTATATATTTCTTTGGCGGGTTCGCCGCTGATTTTTGAGAGCAGTTTCGCTTTTATTTTCGGCGCGATTTCAAGCGACAGAATATCTTCCTGAGTGATTTTTTCAAAGCTTTTCTCGCCTGCGCCGTCAATCACGACGCACCATTCGCCGCTTAAATTTGCGCCGTTTAGGCTGGATAGAACCTCTGCGGCGCTACCGAAAAATTTTGTTTCAAATTTTTTCGTAGCTTCTTTGATCGCAAAAATTTTGCGCTGCGCGTCGATCCCCGCGATCTGCTCTATTAGCTTTACCACGCGTTTGGGAGATTCGTAGAGCACGCACGGATAGGGGCTTTGCATTAAATTTAGGATCTGAGCTTTGCGCTGTGCGCCGTCATTATTCAAAAAGCCTAAAAAGCTAAATTCTTTCTCCACCAGCCCGCTTGCGGCGGCTGCGAGCAGCAGAGCGTTTGCGCCGCTAAGCACCTCGTAAGGCACGGCGCTTCGCTGCGCGAATTTTACGAGCGCAATCCCAGGATCGCTGATGCAGGGCATGCCCGCGTCGCTTACGTATGCGCAAGCTTTTTCGCGCAGAAGCGCCGCATCAAAGCTCGCGAAAAACTCCGCTTCATTGTGCGTGTGCAGAGAGTAAAACTGTGAAATTTTAAATGAAATTTGAAATTTATCGGACAATAAGTTTAGAAGTTTTTTTGAAACCCTCGTATCCTCGCAGATTAGGATTTCGCAGCTTTGCAATACCTCAAGCGCGCGGCTCGAGATATCGCTTAAATTTCCTATCGGCGTAGGAATGAGATATAGCAACTATTTCATTCCGTATTTTTGCTTAAATTTCTCGACGCGGCCCGCGCTATCTACGATCTTCTCGCTGCCGGTAAAAAACGGATGGCAATTGGAGCAGATATCGACGCGGATCTCGGCCTTGTTCGAGCGCGTTTTAAAAGTGTTGCCGCAAGCGCAGGTAACGGTCGTTTCGACAAAGTTTGGATGGATATCTTTTTTCATTTTTGATCCTTTTTGATGATTTTAAAAGGTTGCGATTATACAACTTTTTTATCTAAAAAGCAAATTTAAAGGGTTTTAAAAAACTCTCGGCAAAGCGTGGATTTTCTTTTTGAATATGCTTTTTGGACGCGAAATTTTAAAATTTAGCGCATTTTGCAAGTAAAATTTTGATTTGTTGCAGCCTGCTATGCGTGCAAAATACAGCGCGCGAAGATATGCCGCAGCAATACGCGCCGCGCGTTAAGCCGCAGATAAAACACAGAGATAGCGCATGCGAAATTTTAAATTCCAAAAATTTAAAGCGCACGACTTTTAAATTTTAAAATTTGCCGAGCGCTTAAAACATTAGCTTCGCGCAAGTTGCGATCAGCGCGGTGTTTGAGCGCAAAATATAAGGGCTATTAAGCGCATAGGCGTTTTTAAATTTCTCTCTTTCGCGCGGCGAAAATCCGCCCTCCGGGCCTACGAACGCGATCTCATCGCCGCCGAAAATGTCGATGTTCTTGCCGCCAAAATCGATCAGGCTTACGTTTTCATATCTTTGCGCGAGCTCGTCCGAGCCGCTCAAAACCTCGATCTGCATGATGGAATTTCGCCCGCATTGCTGCGATGAGTTGATCAAAATCCGCTCCATCCTCTGCAGATCGAGCCGCACGTTTTTCTGCGACAGATCGGCATAGACCAAAGCAAGCCGCCCGACGCCCATCTCGTTTAGCGCAGGCAGGCTCTTTTCGATCACGGCGCTCTCGACGACCGCCCAAGCGACGCAAAAATCGTGCGGCGGCGTAAAAACCGAGCTTTTAAAAACTAAATTCAAAGCCGCGCCCTTGCGCGAAATTTCGGCGATCTCATATAGATAACTCGCCCCGTCCCCAAGATTTCGCACGTCTATGCGCTCGCCCGCCCTTGCTCGCCTGGCCTTTAGGTGCAAAAACTGATCATTTTGCAAAATCAGGCTCTGTTCGCCTGCAAGCTTATCGTAAAAATATACCATCAAATAACACTCGCTATCAAAATTATCGCTAAGCTTAGCCCCAAAATCACCCGCATTTTGCGCTGATACGGCGCAAAGTTTTGGCTCAGATACGCGATTTTTAGCCGCTTGTACGACGCCGCGCTAAGTATGATCATCGCTAGCGCTGCGGCCGCCATGAAGTAAATTCTAAAGCTCAGATCAAAGCGCAGCACCGGCAGCATCACGCTTCCGCTAATTATCAGCGCTGCGATACACGAATAATAGATCGGCAAAAACAGCCTGATACGCCTAAGAAATCTAAGCCCGGATCTGCTTTTTTGCTTTAAATTACCAGCTTGCGGCGCGGATGCGGCGGAATTTAAAGCCTTGCCGTGCGAGCAAAATTCCGCCGCGGCGTCTATTTTAAACTGGGTAAAAATCAGATAAATTATCGTTAAAATCGTCGCAGCTAGCGCGAAAAATTTATGAAAACCCAGGGCGCTTTGATACAGATAATCCATCACTTCCGCCAGGGAGTTAAATTTAGGAAATAAAATTTTGTGCGGCTAGAGCCGAAACGATCAAATTTCAACGCAAATTTTTTCGGCGCAAGATAAAGCAGATCGGCTCCGCGCCTTTGAAATTTTAAAAACCATTCAAAGCGGCTGCGGATATTTGTTGCGTCAAAATTTACCACGCGCGCTCTCAACCTCGGTTTCGCGCAGCATATCTCGTGCCAAGAATGAAATTTTGCAGATAAAGCTTTATAAAATTTAAAATTTCTCTGCGCAGATCGCACGGGCAAAAAAGATACTAAAATCGCGCCTACGCGCCGCATACAAACAACGCAAATTTTAAAAATTTTCAAATTTAGCCGCCGATTTTTCAACGCTCCGTCCTATTCGGTCACTGGAAGCGGCGGCATATCGGCATTTATATCGACTTTAGGTTCGCTAGGCGCGATAGGTACGTCCTTCGGCACCTCACTATCTACCGGTGGCTTTTGCAAGGTGTTCTTTTTCTCGTCATCGCAACCGCCCAAAGCAAGCGCGCAGACAAAGATCGCGCACGCGGCAAAAACGCGCACGAGCCCCGTGCCAAATTTAAAGAAATTTCTCATCAGCAGTCCTTTGGATAGATGATTTTTTCGCCGCGCAGCAGCTTTCGCCAAAGCTCCGGCTGCCTCCACTCCTCGCGCACGACGGGCGAGAATTCTATCTCATCTAGCGAGATCTCGCCCATCTGCGCGTTGTAGGCGTCCTCGCGGAAGCACTGCGCGTAGCCGGTCGCGGTTTCGTGCACGATGACGCTGTGAAGCTTTACTTCGCGCTCGCCGTTTTGCATCTGAGTTAAGCTCAAAAGTCGGTCAATTAGAACGAAAAAAATTCTACAAAACTGCTCCGCGCTCGGATTTAGCGGTATCTGCACCCAGCGCGCGCTGTGTTTTTTAAGATCCGCGATATAGCTCGCATCATCGCGCGCATAGATCGTCGTAGCGTGGTCAAAACTATCGATAAGCTCGCGAATACCGAGCTTCATGTAGCCGAAGTCATATACCATCCCCGCTTCATCCAAAAAATTTGAGCTAAGCAAAATTTCGCATCTGTAAGAGTGGCCGTGGATGCTCGTGCGACACCGCTTTGAACCGCACAGGCGCACGATGTGAGCGTTTTCGAATTCGTATAATTTCCTGATTATCATACCCCGTCCTTCTCGCCCCAAATTCTAATATGCAGGCGATCGGAGTAATTATAGCCGTTTTTTAGGCAAAAATCCACGCAAAATTGCGCGGCGCTTTCCAGCTCGCGACGATCTGCGCCGCGCGGCATACAATAAACCTCGCCGCCGCACGCCGCTAAAATTTCGTCGATCTCGGGCTGCGCGTCAAACTCGGGCGAGATGACGAACTTATAAAAGCTATCCTTTGCGTTTTGTTTTAAGCTTCGTAGCGCGGCGAAACTCAGCCTGCGTTCGCGCGGCTCGGCGGAGTTTGAGAGTTTAGGCGAGATCGCAAAGACGCAGTTTTTGTAGGCGGGAAATTTTTCAAAATCCACTAAAATCGTGCCGTTGGTTTCGAAGTGCACCGCGTGTCCGCGTGTGAGCAGCTCGCAGACGAACTCGTAAAATAGTGCCTCTTTATAGTGCAACAGCGGCTCGCCGCCGGTGATAACGATGATCGGCTTTTGATAAAGCTTAGTGCTCTGCGGTGATGCGGAGCTTTGCGGATTTAAATTTAAAGAATTTTGCACTGCGAAATTTAAAGAATTTTCGCTCGTTAAATTTAAAGATTTTTCTGCGCTACCGTTTGGACGAGGAGATGTTTGCACGGCGGCGGAATTTAACGTATCGCTTTTAGAAAAAGACTCGGCGGCGCAAAAACCCGACGCAGGGCACGCAGGTGCGGAGTAAGAGAGATCGGATAAATTTGGAATTTTATTCAAAAGCTGCGCTAAATTTAAAATTTCTTCATGCTCGAAGTGATTTGTAAAAACCGCGCGGATCGTATCGCAACCGCGCAAGATCTCGCCAGTCTTTGGCGAAACGCGATCGCCGCCGAAGCCCGCACAGCGCAGGTTGCAACCCGCAAAGCGAAAGAAAAACGCGAGCCTGCCTGCGTATTTGCCCTCGCCTTGGATACTTAAAAAGCTCTCAACAAGCCTCATCCGCCCGTCTCGTAAAATGCGCGGCTTGAAATTTCATTCGAAGCGTCCGTTTGCCAGCGGTTTTTTTCGGGCTTATTCGCTAAAATTTTAGCCAAAATTTCGGCGGCTGCGGCGATGTCGCCCTCTTTGACCGCCTTTTTGATACTTAGTGCGTCCTCGAAATAAAGACACGGGATCAAAAGCCCCTCGGCGCTTAGCCTGATGCGGTTGCAGCTTTCGCAAAAATCGTGCTTGTGCGGATCGATGATACCGAAGGTGTAGCCGTCCCCGAGCGCGTAAAGCGACGCAGGCGAGCTTTGCGATTTCGGCAGAGCGGTAAAGATAAATTTACGCCTTAAAATATCTAAAATTTCGTTTGATTTTAAGCCTGTAAGATCGTCGGAATGGGTGTTTTCCATAAATTCTATAAAGCGGATCTGGCAATCCTTCTCGCGGGCAAATTCCAGCAAATAGATCAGCTCGTCGTCGTTGATGCCTTTTAGTGCGACAGTGTTTAGCTTGACTTTTAGTCCCGCTTCAAGCGCGGCGTCAAGGCCCTCTAGGACGTTATAAAGCACGCCGCGCTGAGCTATAAATTTAGCCCGCTCCGGACGCAGCGAGTCAAGCGACATATTGATGCGTTTTAGCCCCGCGTTTTTCAAGGCGCGCGCGTAGTTTTTGAGATAATATCCGTTGGTAGTAAGCGCAAGATCGATGTCCGGAGCGTAATCCGCAATCATCTTTATAAAATCTTCGATCCCCTTTCGCACCAGCGGTTCGCCGCCGGTTATGCGGATCTTTTTTACGCCGCCGTCGATCGCAACCTTGACGAATAAAAACATCTCCTCAAAGCTTAAAATATTCTCTCGCGGCACCCAATTAAACGGCGTAGCAGGCATGCAATATCTGCATCTGAAATTACACCGCTGTGTAACTGAAATGCGCAAATAATCGATCGTTCGTCCAAATTTATCAATTAGCATATTTTGCCTTAATATCAATTTGCGGCGATTATATAAAAAACAAAGCGATTTTGCAAAATTTTATTTTTATATTGCTCTGGCTATTTTCTTACCGAGCCGATGAGCTCTTTAAGCTGATCCAGAAGCGGTCTGATCTGCTTTTCTACCCGCTCGTCGATCATCGTAGGCACTACATCTAGTCTTTGTTCTATCGTCTCGTCGATTACGTCGGCAATCGCGTTTATATCGATATTAGGAGCGACTTTGCCGCCCGAATCGATCATCTCTTTTAACTCCTCGACCTTCTTTTTAAGCAGATAATTTTCCTGCATAGCGTCGGTCAGCACCTGATCGAAGCGCTCGAATTTTTTATCCGCTTGCTTATCCTTAAAATATATGACGAAAAACATCAAAAATATAACGACGCAAAGTCCTAAAATGATGAGAGTGTTAAGATCCATAAGGGTTCCTTAAAATAAATTTACAAAAATAAAAGCGAAAAACGCAATGCCCAAGTAGCCATTCAGCGTAAAAAACGCGCGATCGATCTTGCTAAAATCACTACGTACGATCCTATGCTCGAAGTACAAAATCGTCGCGCACGCAGCCACGCCAAGATAGGCAAAAAAGCCTAAATTTGCCGCTGCGCAAAACAGCAGCCAAAAAAGCACCGCCACGGCGTGAAAAATTTTAGAGATAAACATCGACGCTTCCTTGCCGTAAAGCGCAGGGATGCTGTAAAGCCCCGCCGTGCGGTCAAATTCCATATCTTGAAGCGAATACAGCACGTCAAAACCGCCTACCCAAAATACTACCCCGAGACACAACAGCACCGACCATAGCGGAACCCCGCCGCTAACGGCGATCGCGCCCGCAATCGGCGCAAGCCCCAGGCAAAAGCCGAGCATCAAATGCGCGGTCTCGCTAAAGCGCTTAAAATACGAATACCCACCCAATGCCGCTAAAATCGGCACCGAAAGCTTAAGCGCCAAAGGATTTATGAACGCCGAAACCGCTACGAAAACTACCGCGTTTGCGATGATGAAAAGCAGCAAATTCCCGCGTCCGATCCGTCCGTCCACGCTGGGGCGCGAAGCGCAGCGCGGATTGGCGCGGTCGATGTCCTCGTCCAAGTAACGATTTAGCGCCATTGCGAAGCTTCTCGCGCTTACCGCGCATAAAATCCCTAAAAAAAGCAACTTCCAGCCGAACCACACCGAGCCGTTTTGCAGCTTGCTTGCAGTAATCATCGCCGTAAAGATAAACGGTAGCGCGAAAACCGAGTGTTTAAAAACTATTAATTCGTTGATGTCGGATAAAATTTCTTTAAATTTAGCCATTTTGCCCCTTATTTTGGGCACCATTGTATCAAAAAAAAGTAAGAATAGCTCTAAATTTGATATAATTTGAACGAAAAATTTACGAAAGGAAACGCCTTGAGCCAAAATCAAAACTCGCACGCAAGCCCGCAGATCGCGATCATCGGCACCACCGCAAGCGGCAAAAGCGATCTTGCGCTAAGCATCGCGCGCGAAATGGACGCCGTGATTTTGAGCCTTGATTCGCTCTGTATTTACCGCCAGATCGACATCGCAAGCGCCAAGCCAAGCGAGGAGGAGCTACGCGAGATCAGGCACTTCGGCGTAAATTTAATCTATCCAAACGAGTACTTCAGCGTCGGCGAGTTTATTAAAGAATACGTAGCCGCGAGGGCTTTCGCGGGGCGCAGCGGCGCGCCCTTGATAATCACGGGCGGCAGCGGGTTTTATCTAAAGGCGATGCTAAGCGGGCTGGCGCCGAAGGTTCCCGATTTTAAAAGCGAAATTTCAAACGATGAAATTTACGCCCTAGCGCAGCGGATAGATCCGGAATTTGCCGCGAAATTTAGCGCGGCGGACAGCTTTCGGTTAAAAAAATGGCTAAGCATCTATAAATTTTGCGGCGATGCGCCGAGTAAATTTCTGCGTGAAAACACCGCTCCGCCCGTGATCTCGGATATTAAAATTTTTGAGATCGACGCGCCTAAGCAGTGGCTTGCGCAGCGCATCGAAGCGCGCACGAAGGCGATGTTTGAGCGCGGGCTTTTAGAGGAGGCGGAGTTTTTATTCGCCCGCTACGGTGCGGAGTGCAGGGCGCTAGGCTGCATCGGGCTAAAGGAGTGCGGGCAGCTTTTGCGCGGGCAGATCTCGCGGGCGCAGTGCGAGCAGCTCGTGAGCCTGCACACGGTACAGCTTGCAAAGCGCCAACGCACCTTCAACCGCTCGCAGTTCGCGGATAAAATTTCAGCGCCGCCGCAAGAGCTGGAGCGTGAAATTTTAAAATTTTTTCGCTACGAGATTTAAAATCGAAATTTATCAAAATTTGCGCGTTTGCTAAAAAACAACGGAGCAAGGGAGTAAAATTTAGATTTAATTTACCGCGCTGAATCGCGTCTTTAAAATTTTGCGGGTCGCGCCAAGGTCTCATGCGGCGCGGAATTTCGATTAAATTTAATCGCCTTCGCAAATATCAAAGCTAAATTTATCGTTATCAAGCCTATCAAAATTTTGATTTTCCGCGCTTGCGTTGCGCTTGAAAATAAAGGCGTAACCGTATTTCTCGAAGTGCTGCGAGCTGTTTTTTAGCCCCAGGGCGCAAAGCTCGTAAGTGCCGTTTTGCAAGCCGAGCTTGAGCGTGGAATTAAATTTTCGTATCTTGCCCGTAGCGCCGCTTTGGCACTCATAGCCTAGCTCGAGTTCGCCGCTTTTTAGCTTATCGAAACGATACTGCAAAGCATCGAAGCTCGCTAGGATCGCGGAGCCGCTTTGCGGGGCGAAATACAGCTTATCGCGCTTGAAAGCCACTTCGTAGCCCGCAGGCGGCGTAAAATCCCCGTCTGTGCAAACGAAGATCTCATAGCTGCGCACCGTAAGCGGGTAAAAGGGTAAAGCTTTAGCGCTCTTTACGGCGTCATAAAACAGCTGCTTGTGCGCGTCCCAGTAGCTTAGAAGCTTTTTTGCTCTGCATTTTCGCTCCTTTAAAAACTCACTCAAATCGCGCACATCAAGCAGCGCAAAACCGTAGCCGTCAGCACTTAGCTCGCTCAAAAACATATCTCTCCTTGTTGGCAAAGCGCGATAGGTTCAGCTCGCGCTTAAAATTTAAGCTCAATACCCGCTTAAAAAGACGAAATTATTTACCGCGCCGGTTAGGAATTTCACCAAAAACGGCGCCAACACGCACGCCACGCTAGCTAGCACGACGGCAAATTTTATCTGCACCGAGACCGCGCTCAGCGATCCGTCAAGCTCCGCGTCCTCCCGCGGCTCGTGCAAAAACATACGCACGATAAGGCGCAGGTAGTAATACAGCGCGAGCGCGCTATTTGCCGCCATGATGACGGCGAGGGCGAAGTAGCCTGAATTGACCGCCGCGCTTAGCAGATACATCTTGCCCCAAAACACGCTAAACGGCGGAATGCCCGCAAGCGAGAGCATAAAGATCGCCGCGCATAGCGCAAAGAGCGGGTGGGTGCGGATCAGCCCGTCAAATTTCTCAAACGGATGCTCGAAGCGAGCCGCAAATTTAGAGCTTTGCTCGCAAATTTCGGCGCCTGGCTCGCAAGTTTCAGTGCCGAAAAGGCTCTCTTTCGCGCCGGGCTCGCTCGCTTTAAAATTTTGCTCGCCTGCTTTAGAATTTTGCTCGCCTGCTTTAAAGCTCCACTCGCCGCAAGCTAAATTTTGTCCGTTCACGCCTAAATTTAACTCATTGGCAGAGTCTACTAACTCGTGATTTTGCGAAAAAGAAAGCTTTGCGTTTGAGATAAAATTCCCCTCATCCTCGCCGTTTGCGTTTAAATTTAAAGCAGGGTTTTGGGTTTTAAATTTTAAATTTAACGAGCGCGCGCGCCTTTGCCGTACGCACCAGATGAACGCAAACGCCCCGAGATTCGCCACGGCATATAGGATCCAGTAGGTGAAAAGCGCCGCGTTTGCCTGCGTCGAGCCGATCACGATCGCGCATAGTACGAAGCCCGCGTGCGAAACGGAGCTGAAAGCCAGCATCCGCTTGACGTCGCGCTGTACGAGCGCCATGAGGTTCGCTAAGCTCATCGTAAGCACCGCTACGGCGTAGAGCACGATGTTTAGCCACTGCACGCCGATGCTTTGCAGCGCTTCAAACAGCCTGATCGCCACGACAAAGCCCGCGATCTTGGGCACGACGGACAAAAAGCCCGCCATAGCCGAGCTCGCACCCTCGTAAACGTCGGGCGTCCAGGTGTGAAACGGGATCAGCGAGAGCTTAAATCCTATCGAGACGATCATAAATGAGCAGGCGGCGAAAAGCAGGACGTTGGTTTGTAAATTTGAACTCTTAGCGATCTGCGCGATGTTTGAAATTTCCATAGAGCCGGTCGATAGAAAAAACATCGCCGCGCCGAATGCGAAAAAGCCCGATCCCAGCGCGCCCATTATGAAGTATTTTAGCGCCGCTTCGACCGATCTGGCGCGGTTGTGAAGCGCGATTAGCGTATAAAGCGCCAGCGAGCCCGTCTCAAGCCCAACGAGGATCATCATTAAGCTTTCGCTCGCGACCATAAACTCATACCCCACGAGCACGAATAAAAACAGCACGAAAAATTCCGCGGTGTGGTACTCGTGCGCGCTTCTTGCACCCAAAGATAGAAAGATGAAAAATATCGAGCCTGCGAGCATGATAAGCATCGATAGAGTCGCGATTCCGTCCACCAGCATCACGTCAAAAAGCCCGCGTATGCCGCTGTTGTATCCAAAAACGAGCCCGAAGCCAAGAGCTAGAGCTAGTATCGTGATGACGGCGTAAAATTTATACGATAGCGTGCGCGCAAAAAGCGAAACCGCGAGCATCAGCAGGGCAAATCCTCCGAGTATCGCCATAGGCGCGATCGAGGCTAAATTTAAAAGATTATTTTGCATCGCTTCTTACCTTAAAATTTGCTTTTTCCATATAGGCGCGGGTCGCGGTTTGCGAGGCTTTGTTAAACATCAGCTCAAGGCTTTGCGTCACGCTAGGCTCGATGCTCTTTAGCATCAAATTCGGCGCTACGCCAAGCGCTACCACCAGCACGCAGATCGGGATGATAGAGCAAAGCTCGGTTCTATTTAGATCGTTTAGCTTTTTATTCTCCTCATGTACTAGCGCGCCGAAGAAGGTCTTTTTATAAAGATTCATCGAATAGATCGCACCCATTATGATGCCGAGTCCACCCAAGAGCGCGTAGCTAAAGCTTATTTTAAAAATCCCCGCAAGGCTTAGGAATTCTCCCACGAAGCCAATCGTAAGCGGAAGACCTATCGAGCCTAGTAGCACGACGCAAAAACAAAACGCATAAAGCGGCATCACCCGCGCAAGCCCGCCGAACTCGCTGAAAAGCTTCGTGTGCCTGCGGTCGTACAAAAAGCCTACGAGCATAAAAAGCCCCCCGCTTACGATACCGTGGCTGATCATCAAAAATACCGCACCGCTCATTCCTTCGCGGCTCATTGAAAAAATTCCTAGCATTATGACGCCCATATGCGCGATCGAGCTATACGCGATTACCTGTTTGATGTCCTTTTGCGCAAAGGCGATGAAGCTCGCGTAGATGATCATAACGATCGCTACGGCGCACATCATCCCGCTAAAATAGACGCTCGCATCCGGAAACAACGGCAGCGAAAATCGCACGAAGCCGTAGGTGCCCATCTTAAGAAGCACCGCGGCAAGCAGAACCGAGCCTATCGTAGGAGCCTGCCCGTGCGCATACGGCAGCCAGGTATGAAAAGGAAAACAAGGCGTCTTGATCGCAAAGGCGATCGAAAATGCCAAAAATAGAGGAATTTGCGTGCTAAGCGGCAGCGACAGGCTCTGCCAGTCTAGGATATTAAAGCTGTACTCGCCCGTAGCCTCGTGGTAGAAATAGCTCATCGCTACGAGTCCAACGAGTAGAAACATCGAGCCTAGGAAGGTGTAGATGAAAAATTTTACCGCGGCGTAAATTCTCTTACCGCTGCCCCACGCGCCGATGATATAGAGCATCGGGATGAGCGAAAGCTCCCAAAAGATGTAAAACAAAATCGCATCCAGCGCCACGAAAACGCCCACCATCGTCATCTCTAAAAACAGAATGCAGATGATTAAATTTTTGGCGCGCTCTTTAATGCTTAGGCTAAGTAGCGCCAAAAATGTAACCAGCGTGCTTAGGATCACTAAAAACAGCGAAATTCCGTCCACGCCGATAAAGTAATTGATGCCGTATTCGCTTATGAAAGGGTGCAGTACGCTAAATGCGATGCCGTCCACCGGCTCGTAGAGTATCCACAAAACGAGCGAAAGCACGAACTCTATAAAGCTCATCGTAACGGCATAGGTCTTGATGCTCGCTTCGTCGATCAAAAAGCCCAAAACCGCAGCTACCGCCGGGAAAAATATAACCAAACTTAAAAAGTATTCCATGCCCACCTCACAGCGCAAACGCCAAAATCAGCAAAATGAAAGATCCCAAAACCATCCACCTTAAATTTGCGCTCAAATCTCCGCTATTGCTTACGCGATCCGCGCCCCCGCCGCTTTTTACCGCGATGCGAGCGATCAGATCGACGCTGGCGTCTATGATCGCGCCGTCGCATTTGGCGCAGATCTCGCTAAGCTTTTCGTATCCATGCACGATCACGCGCTCGTAAATTTGCGGGATAAAATACTGCGCGATCAAAATTTTATAAAATTTACAGTTCTTTAAATTTTGGCTAAATTTACCCTTGCCATATGCCCAAATCGTACCGATCGCCACCGCACTTATCATCGCTAGCGTTAGGGCGATCAAAATTACCTCTACGCCGTGCGGGATCGAAGCTTTAAAGCCCGGCAGTATGTTAAGCACAAACTCCGCAAAATCGTGCTCGAAAAAGCCCGCGATCACTGCAGGCACGGCTAGCACGCCCATTGCGATAAGAGCGAAGCCTTTCGCCTCGTGCGGATGGTGCGGGTATTTTGCCTTACCGAAAAACACAAGCATTATTAGGCGCACGCTGTAAAATGTCGTCATCGCAGCGCCCGCAAACAGCAGCGCCCAGATAAAATACGCGTCCGCGCTCCACGCCGCTTCTAAAATTTTATCTTTTGAGAAAAAGCCCGCGAACGGATAAAATCCGCAAAGCGCGAGCGAGCCTATGCACATTAAAATCGCCGTAGGCCACATAAACTTATATAATCCGCCCATATTTTGGATATTTAGATCGTCCTTCATCGCGTGCATTACGTTACCCGCGCCCAAAAATAGAAGTGCCTTGAAAAACGCATGCGTCGCCAGATGAAATAGCGCGATCCAATACGCTCCGAGCCCCGCAGCTACAAACATATAGCCAAGCTGCGAAAGCGTGGAGTAGGCGATGATCTTTTTAAGATCGTTATGAACCAGCGCCATCGATGCCGCAAAGACCGCCACGAAAGCGCCCAAGCAGACGATAAAGCCGCTCACTTCTGGCGCAAGCGCGAAAATAGAGTTTGCGCGGATCACTAGATAAACGCCCGCCGTAACCATCGTCGCTGCGTGAATGAGCGCAGACACGGGCGTCGGACCCGCCATCGCGTCGGCTAGCCAGGTATGAAACGGAAACTGCGCGCTTTTGCCCATCGCGCCGATAAATAAAAGCGCGGCAATCAGGGTTAAAATTTCAGGCTCCAAGCCCGCCGCGTTCGCAAATACCACCTCGTAGCGCAGCGAGCCGAAATTTAAATAGATCAAGAAAATTCCAAGCAGCATTCCAAGATCTGCGATGCGGTTCATTATGAAAGCCTCGTTGGCGCACCAGCTGTAACCCTCCCTATCATACCAAAAGCCGATCAGCAGCCACGAGCAGAGTCCGACCCCCTCCCAGCCGATGAAAAGCCCTAAAAAATTATCGCTCGTTACCAAAACCAGCATCGAAAATACGAAAAGCCCCAGGAAGCTGAAAAATTTAGCGAAGTTTTCATCATCCCACATGTAGTAGATCGAATACACGTGCACGACGCTGGATACGATACCTACGACCACCATCATCACCGCACTTACGCTATCTATGAGAAAGCTAAATTTTGCATCCAAAAATCCGGTGCTTATGAAATCGGCTAAGCTTACGCTGATTAGGCGGTTGTCAGAGACGAGCTCCATCAAAGCAAGCGACGCGATAGTGCTTAAAATCACCAGCGCCGAGCAGATTACGCCAATAAACATCTTATCTTTAGCGCGAATGAAAACGCCTGCGAAGATCGCCGAGGCAAGCGGCGCGAAAAGGGCGATTAAAAGCCACACAAAAACGGTATCAAGCATCCGGTCCATCCTTGGAAGGATTTTTAAAATTTACGAAGCTGTCAAGTTCGATGCTGCCCGTCTTCTTATACCACAAGATGAGTAGTCCAAGCCCCACAGCCATCTCGCTCGCAGCGATCGCGACGATGAAAAGCGCAAAAATTTCGCCGTTTATGTTGTCATAAAATTTCGCCACGGCGACGAGGGCTAAATTTGCGGCGTTTAATAAAATTTCGCTCGAAAAAAAGAGCATTATCAAATTTCTTCGCTTCATCATACCCGCAAGCCCGAGCCCAAACATCATCGCAGCGACGATCAGATAGTGATTTAGACCCATTTTATCCCTCGCTCTCTTCGTAGCTCAGGCTCGCGTCCATCTGCTTATGCGCAAGCACGATAGCGCAGATCATCGCCACGAGCAGCATCACGGCGGCAAGCTCGAAAATCGCCAGATATTTCGTAAAGATAATCATCCCAAGCGCCTCGGTATCGTCGGTGTTTAAAATTTTAAGCGTTTCTACGTTGTTCGCAACCACCGCGCCAAGCACGATAATCACGAGCAAAAATGCGATCACGCCGCTAAGCGCGAAAAATAGCCTTGCCCCCTTTTTCGGCTCGCTTACGTTTTTATCCGCGCCTAAAAACATCAGCGCGAAGCCGTAAAGCACGATCACGGCGCCCGTGTAAACTATGATCTGCACTACGCCTAAAAACTCCGCATCCAGCAAGAAGAAAAACCCGCTCATAAAAACCATGCCGCCGGCCAGCGCGCTAAGGGCGTAAAGGACGTTTTTGCTAAAAACGCTGATGCCGAAAAGTGCAAGGCAAACCGCGCTGAAAAAATAAAATGCAAGCGTTTGTATCATTGCTCCTCCCCCTGCGCGGCCGAATCCGGCGCGGAACTTTGCGTAGAATTCTCAGCGTCCGCGGCGGAATTCTTTTTAGAATTTGCCTTAGATTTTTTACCTCGCGCGGCGGAATTTCCCGCGTCTTGCGGAACGGAATTTTCTTTAGAATTCTCCAAAGAATCGTCGTTCGTAGCAAGACCGCCTGTGGAATTCTCGACATGCGGCGCAACCGAATTATCTTTAAAATTTTTACTTTGAGCGGCGGAATCTTCGGCGCTCTGCGGAGCGAAATTTTCTTTAGAATTCTCCGCCAAATTTTTACTATCCGTAGCGGAATCTTCAGCGCTCTGAGAGACGAGATTTTCTTTGGAATTTCGCTGTGAATCAGGCGCGGAATTTTGAGCGTCCGTAACGGAATTTTCTTTAGACTTTTCGGCGTCTGCGGCGGAGCTTTCCTTTAAGCTTGCCCGCCCGACGTCTTGCCGCTCGGCTAAAATTTCGCCGCTTAAGCCTGCGCCCTTTGAAAATAGAATTTTATCGCTAGAGGCGCCCTCTTTTTTAAAGCTTTCTGCGGCGCTACTTTTTAAATTTAAATCCGCGCTCTTTAAGCTTGACTCATCGCTTGTGGCGTCGCTTTTTATATAGGCATTCGGCGTCACCTTGATCCGCGCGCCTGCGTTTTCATCCAGGCTGCCATAGCCTGCAAACTCCTGCGCCGCGCCGTTTAAACATAAATTTTCGCCGCGAATCAAAAGATCCTCTTTAAGGCCATAGTATGCCCGCTGTTCGCTCGCAAGCTCGTACTCGCAGCCGTGCACGATAGCTATCTCGGGGCAGACGTCCGCGCAAAGCCCGCAATAGACGCAGCGCCCTAAATTTATCGAGTAGTTATCTACTTTTTTGCGGCCGTCGGCGCCGAGGCTGGTCTCCATCGCGATGCAGTTCGCCACGCATATCTTCTCGCACAGACCGCATCCGATGCAGCGCTCGCTACCGCTTTCAAGCAGGCGCATTAGCTTATGCACGCCGCGGTATCTAGGCGGCATAACAAATTTTTCCATAGGATACCGAAGCGTGTGCGAGCCGCCGCGCTTAAACATATTTTTTAGTACCACCCACAGCCCCACGAAAAGCTCGCCGTTAAAGGTGCGGGAGAGGAATCTACGAAGCTTATCGCCGCCGGATTTAATAGGGGTTCGTTTATCGATCTGGATATATCTTGCCATCGCACCCCTCCTTAAACGATCGCTAGCGCGGTAATTAGCACGCAAGCAAGAGCTAACGGCATGCAGACTTTCCAGCAAAGCCCCATCAGCTGATCGGGACGCAGGTGCGGCCACGCCGCGCGAGCCCATAGGAAGCAGAAAAACACGAGGCTTGATTTTAATACCATCATAATGCCGCCAGGGATAAACCAAAACGCGTTAAATCCGCCCAAAAACAGTAGCGTCGTAACGACGGAGTAGGTTATGATATTAGCGTATTCGCCGATAAAAAACATACCCCAGCGCATGCCAGAATACGCCGTACCGGCGCCCGCTACGATCTCGGTTTCGTTTTCGGTAAGGCACAGCGGCGTGCGGTTGCACTCTACGAAAGCGGCGATCAGAAATAACGCGAAGCAGACGGGCTCTTTCCAGATAAACCACTTATCTATGCCGCCGCTTTGCGCGCTTACGATGTCTATAAGCGAGAGCGAGCCCGTGATCATCACGATAGGGATCAGGCTAAGCCCGTTTATCACCTCAAAGCAGGTGATCTGCAAAAACGCGCGAAACGCGCCTATCGTGCCCCATTTATTGTAGCTTGCAAGCCCTCCGATCAGCAGTCCGTAAACGCAGGTGCCGCTAGCTCCGAGCAGGAATAAAATTCCCACATTTATATCGCTTAAAATCGGCTGTATCGTCCGCCCGCCGATCGTAAACTCCGGCAGCAGCGGCACTACCGAAAGCGCCACGAAAGCTCCCGTAGCCGATATGATCGGCGCGATTTTAAAAAGAAGCTTATTCGCCCGTGCAGGAATAGCGTCCTCTTTGGTAAAAAGCTTTATCATATCCGCACCCACCTGCAAAAGTCCCGCAGGCCCGACCATAGAAGGTCCGATCCTGCGCTGCATAAAGGCAAGCACCTTGCGCTCGGCGTAAGTCGCAAGCCCCGAGAGCAGCGCGATGACGGCTAAAATCACGAGCGCCTTTAAGACGGTGGCTACGAAATAAAATGCACTATCGCTCATCTGCCCTCTCCTTTGGAATTTGAAATTTTCTCGATTTTTACGCCGGCGTAGCGCGAAGTTTTGAAAAATATCTCGCCGCGAAGTTTCTCATCAAAATACGGCAGATACGCGCCGCTAAAGCCTGGATCGATCTTTACGCTAGCGACGATTTCACGCTTTAAGCTTACGAGCCCCTCCGCGCCGCTTTCGCTGTTTTCATCACCGGCAGTATCGGCTTTACGCGCGCAGCTAGAGCGATCCGCTTTTTTCGCATAACCGGCGCCGCCCTTGTCGCTTTCGTTGCTAGCAGCGCCCGTTTTACGCACGCAGCTAGTTTTTTCATTATGGCCCGCATCGTCTGCTTGGTAAATTTTAACGACATCGCCTGCGCTCACGCCCAGAGCTTCGGCGATGCCGGGGCTTAGATACAGCGCGCCCGCCTCGCCCAGCCCGCTGCTTGCGCCGCTAAATTTATTGAATTGATGCAGCGGATTTGCCTCATAGATTAAAATTTCGCCCTCACCCGCGCTAATCGGCGCTGAAAGCGAAATTTCAAACTCCTCCTCGCTAGCGGCGAGCTCCTCGTTTCGCAGCTCATATCCGCGGTGGTTTGCGCCGCCGTTGTCGTAAAAATTTTCTAAATCGTCAAATTTAATCGGCTCAAAATCCGCGCCCAAGCTAGGCGTATAGCTAATCGCATGTTCCGCGCAAACCCCAAGCGCACAGGCGATGTCGTTTAGCTCGTATCCGCCGTAATCAAGCGCCGCATTGGTAGGCACCACGCGCTTATCGTAGTTCGTAAACGTGCCCTCCTGCTGCACCAAACTAGGCGCGTCCAGATCCGCTTCCAGCACGCCGAAGCTTATATCGCCCGCTTCATTATAGCCTAGCGCCTCGCCCGCGCTCGCTTGCGCGCTAAGCTCGCAGATGAGCGCGACGCCTAGACTGTTCGTGCGCGGCGGCACCAATAGCACCTTAAATGGCGTGTAGCGCTGCACCAAGCCTGCTAGACGCGCAAGCATGGCGCTATTTGGCGTGCGAATAAAATCCTCGCCGATGATAAGCGAAAAATGCTCTTTTTTAGTCAAAATTTCATCTATTTTTTGCTCGTCCAGACCTAGCGCGCGGGCGAAATTTGAAATTTTACTTTCCGCGGGATTCTCAGAATTCTGCGCAGAATTTTTTGCGGAATTTTCAGCGTTGCCGTCCGCGCTTGCGGAATTTTCGGCACCGCTCACACTCGCAACATTCCCAGAGCCATTTGCCTCCGTAGAATTCTCAGGATTTTGCAAATCCACGGATTTCTCATCTAAATTTTGCTTCGCCGCGGCGCGCGAAATTTTAAATTCCGCCGCGAGTTTCGCATCCAGCCACCCAGGCAGATCGCGTCCGAATTTCTGCAAGATCCAAAGCAGGATCTGCGCCTCCAACCCTGCAGCGTGCGGTTGATGGATGAAATTTTTACTAAAGCCCTTAATGCCTTCGTCGCAAAACGGATGAAAATAGATCCCGCTTGCCTTATTTAGCTTGCAGGCGCTGTTTACCGCATAGCCTAGATTTGGAGCGTCGCTGCGCAAAAATGTGCCGCAAACGACGATAAAATCGCTATTTTTAATCGTCTGCAAATCCGCATTATAAAATTTCGTGCCGCTAAGCTTAGAAAATTCGCGCAGGAATTTTTGATACGCAAGCGCTTCGTCGTTGATCAGAGCGAGCTTAAATTTTTGCCGCAAAAGCTCTAAAATCCGCGCTTCTTCGTTGGTGATGAAGCTATTAAATTTGATATTTTTGATCTCGCCGTCCTCGATGCCGCGCACGATGCGGCTAAAGACCGCTTCGTTTTTGCTCGCCCGCTCGTTTGAAAAATCCCAGCCGAAGCGCGCTCCTGCATGCAGGACGCTAAAATTTATGTCGCTACTAACGCGATAAATTTTTTCACGTGCGTCGTCTATGCCGCGGCGCTTGATCTCGTAATAAAGCAGTTCGCAATCGCTGCTGTGCGGATTGGAAGCGGGGATTTGGCGCAACTCCCAGGCGTTTGAAACGTATTTAAACGCGCTCTCCACCAAAGCCCCCGTCGGGCAGACCGCCGCGCTCTCGCCGTAGTTTACGCAATCATCATTTTCATTTACCCGCGCGATTAGGCTTTTTTGCAGCTTGTTCCACACGGCGTAGGCGTCTTTGGGCATCGCGTCCTTTTGCTCCTTACTAAGCGCGTCTCCGCCGCGCGGAACGAGCTTAAACGCATCTACGCCCAAGCGGTCCTTTGCGGCGGTGATACAGCGCTCGCAGACGATGCAAAGGCTGGGATCATAGCTCAAATATCCCCAATCCTGCACCTCGCGCGCCGTGTCGCGGATAGCGTAACTTTGGGTATTTGTGCGCATCAGATGGGCTAAATTTTGAAGCTCGCACTCGCCGCTTTGATCGCAAACCCCGCACGCCATCGGATGGTTGATGCAATAAACCTGCGCAATCGCCTCGCGCTCGGCGTCGATCTCGGGGCTGCGGCTGTAAACGACCATGCCGTCTTTAGCCTTGGCGTTGCAGCTATAGACGCGCTTGCCGTCCGCTTCGACCATACAAAGCCTGCATGCGAGCGTCGGCGTACCGCCGCTTAGATAACAAAGCGCAGGGATAAAAACGCCGCAGCGACGCGCGACCTGCAAGATATACTCGCCCTCGTCGCACTCGCAAATTTTACCGTCGATCGTGATCTTTGCCATTTTAAACCTTAGAAATTTCTGCGAGTTCGAAATTATAACCACTAAAGCCCTGCCCGCCCGAGCCCAAAAGCGCAATCGTGCCCTTTAGCTCCTCATCCAAAATAAATTCTTTTTCTAAATTTAGGTGCGGCGTCTTTATGCGGACGCGATCGCCGCCCTTGATCTTTGCGACCATACAAAAATACCTTCCGCCGATGAGCCGCTCGTCCGCATCGTGTTTGAAAACCACGGCGCCGTCGAAATTCTCAGGCTCTTTAAGGGGGCTTAAATTTGCCCGCTCTTGCGCGCCTAAATCCGCTCGCTCACCGCGTAAGCTTAAAATTTTAACCCCGAACTTCGCCGCTATGAGAGATAGAAAGGCTTTGATATTTTCGGCGTCGGGATGAGTTTTAATAAGCGCATCGTCGATCAAAATCGCGTCGCAGCCTCCCCGTAAAAACTCCGCGATCTGCTCGATCTCCTCCTCGCCCACGCTGCTTTCGCCGCTTAGATACTCCAGATCCAGCTCCGCAAAATAGGGCTCGTCGCAAAAACTAGCGCAGATTAGCGCCAGCACGAAGCTTTGCGCGCCGATCTCACATTTTATCAGCTCGCCCGGAAGATGCGGGTCTTGCAGCGGTGATACGCTTAAAATTTCAGCGCTCTGAAAACTGGTTGCGAGCGCGGGATTTTGAAGGCTAAGCAGCGACGCGAAATTTAAAATTTTCATCCTCTTCCCTTTTTGGCGACGACCATCCAATCGACTTGGTTATAGCGGATCGAGCTTAAAAGCGTGGAATTTAGCCCCTCAACTAGATCGGCGCTTTTTTGAACCGCGCTGAAATCGCCCATCTCAAACATAAAGATCATCGTCTCGCCGCGAGCGGAATTTTTTAAAATTTCGCCCATGCGGTTTAAAAATTTATCGCCCAGATGCCTCAAATCGTAGCGCTTCATCGATCCACCTCGCCTAAGATAATATTAGTGCTGCCGATGATCGCCGCAGCGTCGGCAAGATACTGCCCGGGTAAAATTTCTTCGTAAATCGCGCAGTGCCAAAAGCTCGGCGTGCGGATCTTAAGGCGGTAGGGGCGGCTCTGCCCCATCGAGCGGATATAAAATCCAAGCTCGCCCTTAGGACTCTCGCTCGCGGCGTAAATTTCGCCCACGGGCGGGCGCAAGCCCTGCGTAACCAGCACGAAATGCTGCATCAGCGAGTAGTTCTGCGTCATGATCTGCTCTTTGCTCGGATTTACGTAAGCGGGATCAATCGCTAAAATTTGCGGATCGCTTAGCGGATAGTGTTTCGCGCACTGGCGCAAAATTTTAAGGCTCTCGCGCATCTCCGCCATATAGCATTTATAACGCGCGTAGCAGTCGCCCTCGCTCGCATACGGCACGTCGAAATCAAGCTCGTCGTAGATGAGATAGGGCTCCTCTTTGCGGATATCCCAAGCATACCCGCTAGCGCGGAGCGTCACGCCGCTACAGCCGCAGCTAAGGGCATCTTCGTGCGAGATCACGCCCACCCCCTCGGTTCGCATCAGCCAAATTCTATTCGTATCGAGCATATCTTCAAATTCTTTAATGTCGCTTGGGAATTCGTCGCAAAATTTCAACATCTCTTCTAGCCAGCCGTTAGGCAGGTCCAAAAACACGCCGCCGATTTTGATATTATTGTGCGTAAGGCGCGCGCCGCAGTATTTCTCTATGAGATCAAGTATGTATTCGCGCGAGCGAAAGCAGTAGAGAAACACCGTCATCGCGCCGATATCAAGCGCATGCGTACCCAAAAACAGAAGGTGCGAGCTGATACGATTAAGCTCCAGTAGGATCGTGCGGATGATCTGCGCGCGGCGCGGCACTTCGATGCCGCAGAGCTTCTCAACCGCGGCGCAAAAGCCGTAGTTGTTCGAGCCCGATGCGACATAATCGATGCGGTCGGTTACGGGGACGAACTCCGCGTAGATCATATTTTCCGCCATCTTTTCGATGCCTCGGTGCATATAGCCTACGCCCGGACGCGCACGCACGATACGCTCGCCGTCAAGCTCCAGCACTAGCTTTAGCTGACCGTGCGCGCTTGGGTGCTGCGGACCGAAATTTAAGATCATGTTCGCGCCCTCGCGCTCGTACTCGATGTTTTCGAAAAACGGTCTTAGCTTGCTTGGATTTTGCATTATTTTCTCTTTGTGATGATCTTGTAAATTCCGCGTTTAACGCGTTTTACGAAGCGCACGCCGCCCTCTTCTTGATATTCTTGTAAAATTTTATCTTGCGGCCTAGGCTCGCCGCAACCGCTCTCATGGTAGAGCCGCGTAAAGTTAAAGGTATCTTTTTCGTTCACGAATGCGGAATTTCGGTTCTCTTCGCCGATCCGCTCGCGCGCGCCAGATCCAAAAATTTTATCCACCTCGTACCACTTGGCAAACTCATCTCCTTGCAGCGGATAGGATTTCAAAAGCGGATGTCCGAACCAATCATCGGGCATTATTAGGCGCGCCAAATTTGGATGATTTTCAATCCAAACGCCCATCATATCGTATAGCTCGCGTTCCGCCCAGTTCGCGCTTTTGTAGATGCCCGCAGCGCTTTGCAAAAAGCTCTCATTCGGCACGAAGCACTTTAGCCGCGCGCGGCGCGCCCTTTTGATATCCAAAAGCTGATAAAAAACCTCGATGCCGCCGCGAGCCTCGGTAAAATCCACGCCGCTTAGCTCGCATAAAATTTCATATCCCGCGCCCTTAAGCGCACGCAGCGCCGCTAAATTTTGCGCAGGCTCCACGTAGAGCACGAGAGTGTTAAATTCCACATATGAGTTTAAAATTTGGACGCCTTCAAGCGCGGCCAGATCGTCTTTAAAATCGCTCGCGCTTGCGTCTAGCTTCTGCGTCTCCTCAGGGATGAAAAATCTGTCTTTATAGTAATTTTTCTGGCTCGCATCGTTTTTTGGGCTATATTTTCTCATCAGATCAGCCTTTTTGCCTTTTGTGCGCGGCGCGGAGTTTGGGTGCGGATCTTTTTTTGCAGCACCATCAGCGCAAACTGCAGCGTCTCGGGACGAGGCGCACATCCGGGCAGATAGATATCCACGGGCACTATGCGATCGCAGCCTTGAACGGTCGCGTAGGTATTAAACATCCCTCCGGTATTTGCGCAGCTACCCATACTGATGACCCATTTGGGCTCGGGCATCGCGTCGTATAGGCGGCGAGTAAACTCGGCGTGCTTTTTGCTAAGCGTGCCTGCGATTATCATCACATCCGATTGCTTAGCGCTTGCACGAAATATCGTGCCGAAGCGGTCAAAGTCAAATCTGCCCGCGCCCGCCGCCATCATCTCGATCGCACAGCACGCAAGCCCGTACGTCATCGCCCACAAAGAGTTACTTCTGCCCCACGCAATGAGCTTATCGACGGTGGTAAGAACTACGGGAAGCCCGTTTTCGCGCGCGTAGTTTATCTTATGCTCTGCCAATTTAGCGCTCCTTTTTTCCAGGCATAGATGAAACCGATGCCTAATAATACGATGAAAAACGCCATCTCTACAAGCCCGAACACGCCTAAAATTTTAAAATTTACCGCCCACGGAAACATAAAGATAATCTCGACGTCAAAAAGTATAAAAAGCACGGCTATCAAAAAAAAGTGGGAGTTCATTCGGTTGGGCTGTTTGACGGCTTCCGGGCCGCTTTCGTAAATTTCGCCCTTTAGCCGCTCGTCGCGCCTGTCTGCTAAACGCGAGCCTACCAAAGAGGATAGTTTAACGATGAGCGAAAAGACACAAAAAGCTAGGATTAGCATTACGAATATTCCGAAATACGGGCTTTGCAGCGGAATTCTAGACATTTTTCGCCTCGGTTTTAAAATTTAATGCGGATTGTAACGAAGTATTGATTTAATAAAGCTTAGCGCACGCCACTAAATTCGCTTTTAAAATTAAAATTTATATACCTCGCCCGTGCGATTTAGTGGGGATTAAGGCGCGTGTGGTAAAATTTCGCGGATTTTAAGGGAGAGCTATGAAATCTAGCAAGATAAGTCTCATTTTCTACGGCATATTCTGCGGCGTAACAATCTATTTTCTTATCTGGGGATTCGGTTTTATAGGAAGCGGCGATAAAACGCTATTTTTGGTTTCGGTATTTTTGGGCATCTTTATGGCCTTTAATATCGGCGGAAACGACGTGGCAAATTCCTTCGGCACCAGCGTCGGAAGCGGCACCCTTAGTATCGCGCAAGCCCTTTGTATCGCGGCGGTATTTGAAGCAAGCGGCGCAGTAATTGCAGGCGGCGAAGTAACCTCGACGATTCGCAGCGGCATAATTGATCTTAGCAAAATGGACGTGCATCCTAGAGATTTTATCTACGTAATGATGAGCGCGCTTTTTGCGGCGGGCGCGTGGCTGCTTTTTGCCAGCAGAAAGGGGCTGCCCGTATCTACTACGCATGCGATCATCGGCGGTATCGTGGGCTCGGGGCTTACGCTAGGCGCCCTGCTTAATACCGCAGAGACTTCCGCATTGTGGCTAGTGCAGTGGGATAAGATCGGCAAAATAGCGATCTCTTGGGTGCTCTCGCCGATTTTGGGCGGAGTGATCTCCTTTGGAATTTTCTGGCTCATCAAACATTATATTTTGGATTACAACCGCTACGCTCAAATAAAGATCGACCGCATAAAGCGCGAAAAAAAATCCCTCCGTAAGCTGCATAAAAAGACCTTCGAGACCCTGGACGACATTCAAAAGATCGCCTATGCAGAGGCACTAAATCACGATATTTACGCGATGCGCGATCCTGATTTCGATCCAAGCGAGCTGGATAGCGAGTATTATAAAAAGGTGATCGAGCTTGACGCGAAAAAAGAGAAGCTCAAATCCCACAAGGCCCTAGAGTACGGGATCCCCGCCGTAGCCGGTATCGGCGCCTTCGTGATCTCGGCGATGCTGATATTTAAGGGGCTGCATAATCTAAATTTCGGGCTTACGAATTTTTACAACTACCTCATCATCGGTATGTCGACGCTAATCACCTGGCTTTTGATGTTTATTTTCGCTAAAACCCTGCGCCGCTCGAATTTAAACAAATCCGCGTTTTTGATGTTTAGCTGGCTGCAGGTGCTCACTGCTAGCGGCTTTGCCTTTTCGCACGGCAGCAACGACATCGCAAACGCCGTGGGCCCGTTCGCCGCCATCATCGATACGATGGCTACGAATAGTATCAATCCCTCCACTCCCGTGCCGCAGCAGATTATGATAATGTTCGCAGTAGCCCTCATAGCGGGGCTTTGGTTCATCGGCAAAGAGGTGATCGCCACCGTAGGCACCAATCTTACGAAAATTCACCCCGCCTCGGGCTTTAGCGCCGAGCTCGCAAGCGCTGTCGTCGTCATGGCGGCATCGGTGCTGGGGCTGCCGATCTCCTCGACCCACGTGCTAATCGGCGCGATTTTGGGAATCGGCTTGGTAAATCACAGCACGAACTGGTCTCTGATGAAGCCGATCGGGCTAGCGTGGATCATCACCCTGCCCGTCTCGGCGCTGCTTTCGGCGTTTGCATTCGTGCTTTTGCGCCACGTATTTTAGGCTAAATTTGAAAATCCACTCTCTAAAATTTTAAAATTTCGCAAAATTCTACGCAGGCTAAATTTTAAAATTTTACGGCGCCGAAGCGAGTAAATTTCGCAGCTCCTCTTGCGGCACGTCACAGCGCAAAACTCGCTAGCGGCGACACAGATCTCGCCCGCACGCCCTGTAAAATTTAATAAAATTTTAGCTAAAATCGCGCTTTTAAATTTAGGAAAGCTATGAGTAAATTTGAAATTTTTAGGTCCACTCTCGCCGTGATGATGGGCTACGTGCCGCTAGGGCTGGCGTTTGGTATCTACGGCATCAGCCAAGACCTGCCCGTATGGGCGCTGGCGCTAACCTCGCTGCTGATCTACGCAGGCAGCGTGGAGTTTGTGCTGATCGCCTTCATCGTAACCCACGCCTCGCTCGTAGATACCTTCGTCGTGGCGTTTTTGCTAAATTTTCGCCATTTTTTCTACACGATGTCGCTGCTGGACGAGCTGCGCTTCGTGCGTCATAAAATTTACGCCGTATATGCCCTTACGGACGAAACCTTTGCGCTACTAAAAGCGCGCGCGTTTTTGCGCCCCGAGGAGCTTAGCGGCGAACAGCCCGTAACGCCACAAAGATTAAAAGAGCTTGATCTGCTCTATAATATAACCGCGGTCTTAAATCACTCCTACTGGGTCGCGGGCGTCGTTGCGGGGGCCGTTTTGGGAGCAAGCTTGAAGCTTGATTTTAGCGGAGTCGAGTTTAGCCTGACTGCGCTTTTTGCGATGCTAACCTATGAGGTTTTTAAAGCAAATCCACAATACAAAGTGCTATTGCTAGGATTTGCCTGCGCATTTGCGGGGCTTTTTATCTTTCCTACAAAATACTTTTTATTCGGCACTCTGATTTTCGGCACTGCGGTATTGCTGCTCTTTCGTAAATACTTTGAGCGACCTTCGCGCACGGGACGCAGGCTACGAAAATTCCTAAAAAGGAGCAGGTAGTGGAAATTTTACCCTATATCTTTTTGGCCTCGCTCGCTACGATTTTGACGCGATTTTTGCCGCTGCTACTTTTTAAGAAAAAGACCGCGAGTCCAAGCTTATCGTATCTGCAGAAAAACTCGGGCCTTTTGATAATGGTCGTTTTGACGATCTATGCGCTTAAGACGATGCTGCCTAGCTTCTCAGGCGAGCTGGCTTTTAGCGTGGACGCGCTACAAACGGCGACGCTGCTATTTTGCCTGATCATGGCGTTTGCCGTGCATGCTAAATTTCGCAATTCGCTCGTTACGATAGCGCTTCCTACGCTAATATATATGGCGGCGCTACACTTTTTATTGAATTATTGATAAATTTATAAGTTAGTTTTCGATAAACTTCAGAAATTAATTTTTAAGTTTAAAAAAGGTTAAAGTTTTATGAATTTTATCAGTCAAATGGTGCATAGCTTCGCCAAAAAATACGCCGCCGAAACTATGCAAAAATCCCTATACAACTCCCTTAGAATCGACATCACGCAGGAAAATATCGCTAAAATTCCAAACCCCGATAAAAAATATATGCTCTACATGCACGTGCCCTTTTGCCACACGTTTTGCCCGTACTGCTCCTTTCACAAATACGCCTACGAGCGTGGCGCGTGCAAGGCGTATTTCGGCGCGCTACGCACCGAGATGCAGCGCACGAAGGACGCGGGCTACGACTTTGAGACGCTTTATGTAGGCGGCGGCACGACGCTCATCGACGAGGATGAGCTAGCGCGCACGCTGGAGCTTGCCAAGTCGCTTTTTAGCATCAAAGAGGTCTCGTGCGAGAGCGATCCCAACCACATCGAGCCTGAGAGCTTGCTGCGATTTCGCGGGCTAATAGACCGCCTAAGCGTGGGAGTGCAGAGCTTTGATGACGATATTTTACGCAAAGCTTCACGCTACGACAAATTCGGCTCGGGCGAAATTCTGCAAGAAAAGCTATCCCGAGCGGTCGGAATTCTACCGATTTTAAGCCTGGATCTGATTTTTAACTTTCCGTTTCAAACTCGCGAAATTTTACTTCGCGACATCGAAGCGGCAAAGGCGGTAAAACCGGAGCAGATCACGCTGTATCCGCTGATGAAATCGCCTTTGATGCGCGATCAAATAGCGCGAAGCCTCGGCGTTAGCAATGTAGACCGCGAAGAGGAATTTTACTCTATCATCTGCAAGGAATTTTCTAGCTGGCACCGCAGCAACGCATGGGCTTTTGCTCGCGAGAAATCAAATATGAGCGACGAGTACGTCGGTACAAACCACGAATACGTAGGCATCGGAAGCGGCGCATTTAGCTTTTTGGACGGCAGGCTGCTCGTAAATGCGTTTAATCTCGAAGAGTACGCAAGCAGAGTGCGCAAAAACGAAAGCACCGTCATCGCCACTTGCGATTTTAGCAGATCCGAGCGCGCAAAATACCTCTTTTTGACCGAGCTTTTTAACGGCGAGATCAACATCGCTAAATTTAACGCCGCAAACGATCTAAATTTGCGCCGCGAACTGGGCAGAGAGCTTAGCCTGCTGAGGCTTGCAGGAGCCGTGCGGATCGAGGGCGAGATTATTCGTACGACGGAATTTGGGGCATACTTGTGCCTTGTTTTGATGAAGGAATTTTACACCGGCATGGACAAAGTGCGCGCGGCGTTTCGCGACGACGCCAAGATTAAGCGCGCAAAACAGCTCATCATTATGGACGAAAGCGAATCCGTCGCAGCTGGCGCAGCAAAAAGCGAGATAGCGTCGTAAATTTTGTGCCAGACCACTACTAGCGCTTGAACGCACCCGCGACTTGAGCGCAAATATACCGTCTGGCATTTAAAACACAAACAAATTTTTGATTTCAAAATTTAGGAAGTGCCGCAATGAAACGCAGAATGATCAAGCTATTCATTTTATTTCTGTTTTTTGTCCTTGTATTTGAGCTCGTCGGCAATCTTTTTAACTTCGGTCGCTTTCCGTTTCATAAAAGCTGCGAGGCGTTTATGATGATAAACCGCCATATAACCGGCGATTCAAACGACAGGTGCGTAATGCAGCTTATGGAGCAGGGCAATAAAAGAGATCTTTCGCTATATTATTATAAAACTAAATTTAATCTTGAGGAGCCATTGTCTGAACTGGATGAAAAAGCTATAAAATTTTTAAATATTCCGAACTCGAAGATAATCACCGTAAATAAAGACGGCGTGGAAAAGAAATTTTTAATAAGCGATTAAAATTAAATAGCAAAGAAGCCCTGCTTCAATTGCAATATCAAAGCCTAACAAATCGAGAATTTTAAAATTTATAAAATTAAAGGAGGAAACAATGAGTAATCTAAAACTCATACAAAACTGGTACGCTTCCAAATGCGACGGAGAATGGGAGCATGAATATGGCCTTACGCTGGAGACGGTCGATAACCCGGGCTGGTGGATTGAAATCGATGGCGAGAGCGGGAAAAAGCCGATCAAAATAAATATCGATAGAGATGACGAGGATTGGTTTTTCATCAATGCCACGGAAAACGAACTCAAAGGAAGTTGCGGAGCCGAAAATTTAGAGGAATTATTGGAATACGTGGTAAAATGGCTAACGGATTAAAATTTAGCAAGGCAAATAAAGGAGCCTAGATGATCGAAGTCGAGATAAAAAACGAATCTTACAAAAAGACCGAAGTTACGCTTGCAAATATCGAAATTGTTAAGGATGCCGTAAAGGAATTCGCCTATAAAAGCTTTAAGGGCAGCTATCTGTTTTTTGATATTTACGGCGAGATAGATAGGGATTTTCGCGTGCTTGGAGCAATAGGCGAAGGAGATGAAAATAATATCGGAAAAATAGATCTTAAAAAATATGAAAGAAGCTCCGTAGGCGCCACCGACATATCGCAAGATATACAGGGCGCGAAATTCTGCACCTACTTCAAGCTGGATCAAAGTGAAATTTTAAAGCAAATATTATATTATATAGCCTATGAAAGATTTGAAGGCGGCTATTACGCAAAGGGTAAATTTATAGGCAAAAATAGAGACAATCTTGTTTTTATCGGCATTTGCGGCGATGTAAAAAATTGCGCCGAAATAAAGAGCGTCGATTTAGATGAAATAATAAAAAGTATGCCTAAACTCTCGGAATCAAATAATTTTTATATTAGCGAGTTTATATGAGATCAATTAAACGGATTGATGAGGTAAATTTTATATCGCCAACCGATTAAATTTAAAAAGGAGATACTATGAAATTTAAAATTTTAAAACCGAATGAACTATACGGCTGGGTTTTTAACAAAGATGAAGAACTTTATAAGGCTTTAGGATTTGATTGCTGGATGGATTCGTTTATTCGCATATTAGCTCAAATTCCCGGTACCAGAAAAAAAGATATTTTGGATTACATTGAATATGAAATCTTTGATTGGTACGAATGGTTTGAACTATATGGAATTATCCGAAGCGACTATATGCTAGCGGACGAAGATAACCCTGAAATTTCAGCCTATCCGACATACGCGGGAGAGTATTTCGGAGTAATGGGCCAGCTGTTTTTAGGGGGTATGATAGACTTCGGCATAGAGCGCGGAAATTTAAGAAAGAAATGGGCTGACTTCGATACGAATTTATCCAAGATCGATCTAGGGATGTCGCTTTATGAGAAGTGGATCTATTTTAGAGATAATTTCTTTTTTGGGTATAAATTTTTAGAGGAGGACAAAATAACTCCCAAAGCAGAGATAACTTGGAAAGACCCTAACACATGGAGTAGATTTAGCCATTGGATATGTATGACTAATGCGGGCAAAGAGTATCGTGATAAAATTTTAAAGCCGAGGCTTTATGAAAAGTATAAAGATGTGAGTATAGAGGTGTGAGGGCGAATATGGCGTTGACGGATAAAATAGATATTTTATTAAATTTGATAAATTTTGCTAACGATATGCTTAATGAAAGTATGCCCCCGACGACAAGCTACAGCCTAATGAGGCGCTATTCAAACAATGACAACTATCTCAAAAAAGCCATAGGAATAAAAAATGAGCACTAGGATAGGTTTAATACTTTTGGGCGCATTTTTTGTATTTGAAAGCATTCTTGGCTGCTTTAGCGGAAAGATGTATTTTAAATACGGGGGCTGGAGCGCAGTTGAGCCGGTCTATATTATCAAGATTTTTATCATCGGCGTATTGTTTGCTTCTGCAGGAATTTTCATAAACAAAAAAATAGGTAGAGTGATTAATGCCTTGATAGGCTTAAACCTTTTAATAATATCTATAGAAATTTTTACAACGCAAGATCCCGCAGGAATACAAAGCAAAATCGGATATCCTTTTCTTATCTCGGGATTTTTGGTTTTACTTATTAGTATCTCGTTTTTTTACCTCGCCCTCCATCCTGAAAAGAGCATAAAAAGATATCCGCAATATATGTGGTGCAAGGACTGCTTTAAATTTTACCCGTACGAGGACGTCAAAGATACCGATCAAATTTGCTCATACTGCGGCAAAAAGCTAACGGAGTATAAAAATGACGGCGTGTATCAGCAAAGAAACGCTTCCGATCAAAGCACTAAAACTTCAAAGCGTAAAAAGCGTAAATTTAAAAAGCGATGAAATTTACAAGACGGCTTTCTTTCTTTACCCTTGCTCTTTTATCGGCTACCGCCATACTTTCCGATACTCCGTCGCTTTGTAAAATTTCAGACGCTAGATATACGCGCATTCAATTGCCGCACGAATTTCTAAAACTCCGCGTGAAATTTTAAAATTTCAAATCCTTTGCGTCTTGCTAAATTTCTAAATTTTACAGTTTCAAATTTCGCGGATTAAACCCCGCGCTAAGATTATCGTCTAAAGCAAACAGGCTCCAAGCGCGCGGTAAACGAACTTCTAAATTTCGCCGTGCGCTCGCTTTAATGCAAGCAGTCGCTTCGCGCGAGCGGGCACTTTGCGCGAAGCTTTAGACTACGCGGGCGGCAGCGCGAAGCAACCGAAAGTAGCTATACGGCGAAATTTACGCCAAAGCCTCGCCGCGAGTTTTATTGAAGCACCTTACCTAAAATCCCGGCACCTTTGCCGACGGCGCTGCCGCGAAGCGCGCTTTCTTTTTCCCTCATCACCGCAAATAGCCCGTCCAGCGTCTTTTGCGTTATGTAATCATTCAAGTCCTCGCCCTGCTTAGGCAGATACTCGCTCGCACCCAGCCCGCGCGCGATGTTTTGCACCGCTTCATTGCCCGCAATCTTGCTTTGCGCGAAGGAATTTAGCCCATTATACGCCGTCGCGAAGCTGTTTTTACTCATCATATCGCTTACGATCGGTCTGAAAACCGCCCGCAGCTTCGCGCCCGATTTGCTCTGCAAATACTCGCTAAGCGCCGTGTCGCCGCCGCCGATGAGCTTTTTAACGTCGGCATCGCTCATCGATTTCAGATCTTGCAAAAATATCTTGCTTGCACCGCTCACCGCCTTGGTAGCGGCATCGTTCATACTCACGACGAGCTCGCGCTCCCATTTATCGCCGCCCACCTTTCTCGCAAGCTTCGCAGCCGCCTTCAGCGAAGGAGGAAGCTCGATTTTAGCGGTCTTACTGTGGATGTAGCCCTTGGCGAGCTCGCTTGCGGCGCGGTTCGTAGCGGAAGCAAGCAGATCCTTGTAGTTTCCGCTCCTAGTCGCACCGAGCGCGTCCGCGCCCTGCTTTAGAATATCCGTCACGTCCGCATGCGCAAGCGACAGCGCCACAGCGGCGAGCAAAATCATAAATTTTTTCATATTGCAACCTTTGGATAAAATTTGCGCCATTATGCCAAACTGCGGTAAACGCTCAGCCCGTGCGCGGTGTAAATTTACGCGCTGTACTGGCGATTTAAGATAAAATTTTAGGCTAAATTTAAAAGCGGATTCGAGGCTAAATTTTAAACACAAAATTTCAAAGCTAAATTTAACGGGCGGAATTTACCAGCCAAATTTAAAGATGAAATTTGGCTGGGCGGTCTTTGTCATGCTTGCGGCTAAACTTTAAAAGCAACGCTACGACGAGCTAAAATTTTAAAACCGCACTGCTTGACACTATTTAAATTTACGCAGCGCAAACGATGCCAACGCAAGGCACATAAAGCAAATTATAGCGATGAGCGGCTATATCCTCAGCGCAAACGATTGAAATTTTATCAAGCCCGCCGTAGCCAAAAAGCTCGCCGTAAATTTAAAGAGCTTAAATTTAAAAGCGAGCTGCCGCTTTTGACAAAATAAAGCGAGTTAAGCTTATACCAGGCCTTGATCCAGCATCGCATCGGCTACGCGGCGAAAGCCCGCGATATTCGAGCCCAGCACGAGATTGCCCTCCGCGCCGAATTCCTTCGAGGTCTCGTAGCTGGTACGAAATATGTGGCGCATGATCTCGCGCAGCTTGCTATCGACCTCCTCGAAGCTCCACGACGCCATCTGCGCGTTTTGCGCCATCTCAAGCCCGCTTGTAGCCACGCCGCCCGCATTCGCCGCTTTGGCAGGGCCGAAAAGAAAGTCTTTTTGCGCGAGCATAAAATCGATCGCCTCAAGCGTGCTTGGCATATTCGCGCCCTCGCAAACCATGCGGCATCCGTTAGCATAGAGAGTCTTTACGTCTTGCAGATTAAGCTCGTTTTGCGTAGCGCTCGGAAACGCAGCGTCGCACGGCACGCTCCACACGCCGTTGCGGCCCGCAGGATAGGCGCTAACTGGGATAAATTTTGCGCCGGGGCGCTCCTTGATATATTCGCAAAGCCCCACGCGCAGCTGCTCTTTTAGCTTTTTAAGAAGCATTACGTCGATTCCCTCGGCATCATAGATAAAGCCCGTAGAATCGCTTACTGTAACGGGCTTAGCCTGCATCTGATAGAGCTTTTCGGCTGTGTAGATCGCGACGTTGCCGGCACCAGAGATCGTGCAAATTTTGCTGTGCAGCGAATCGCCTCTGGTAGCGAGCATCTCGTTTGCAAAATAGACCGAACCGTAGCCTGTAGCCTCGGTGCGCACGAGGCTGCCGCCCCAGCTTAGCCCCTTGCCAGTAAGCGCGCCGTCGAATCTGCGGGTGAGTTTTTTATACGCTCCGTACATATAGCCGATCTCACGGCCACCCACGCCGATGTCGCCCGCGGGCACGTCGGTATTGGAGCTGATTAGGCGGTGAAGTTCTAACATAAAAGCTTGGCAAAATCTCATAATCTCGCCGTCGCTCTTGCCCTTGGGATCGAAGTTTGCGCCGCCTTTTGCGCCGCCGATATTAAGACCCGTGAGGGAATTTTTAAAAATTTGCTCAAACCCTAAAAATTTTAAAACGCCTAAATTTACGCTTGGATGAAAGCGCAGACCGCCTTTGTAAGGACCCAGAGCGGAGTTGAACTCTATGCGATATCCCGTATGCACGCAGGGCTCGCCGCCGTCGCTCATATAGACGACGCGAAACATCATCGTGCGCTCGGGCGCTAAAATGCGCTCTAAAATTTTATTTTTCACGTATCGCTCGTCGCGCTTTAGAAGCGGTATGAGCGAGTATAAAATTTCGGTCGATGCCTGGATAAAGACCTCCTGACCGGGATTGGCGCGCTTTAAATTTAGCAGCAAGCCGTCGATGTAAGACTTCATAGTTCCTCCTTTTGAACCGGATTAAATTTTAATTTTTTGGCTTTAGCGATAAATTTTTTCAGCGCCAGCTCCTCGCGGACGCCGATCTTATAGCCTATAAATTTCAGATAATTTAAAATTTCACGCTCTTTTATGCCGCGCGAAAGAGCGTAGCTTTGCAGGATATATCTTGGAATTTTAATGCGCGAACGTAAAAATTTCGTCGCTAGGCGCGCGTAAGCTTTTTCGTTTTTCACGCAGCACAGCCGCCCGAAAACGAAAGGCAAGCCTGTGCGCTGCTGCCAAATTTCGCCCAGATCGTAGAATTTATCCCTGCCCTGCGAAAGCAGCGCTTTTAGAGCATTATCGCCGATTAGCACCTCGCCGCTAAGTTCCAGCACGCGAGCTAGCATATTTGAGCTCATCGACGCGGGATCGAGCCTGGGCACCGAGTTTTTGCGTACGAGCACGCTTAGCACTTCGCGCTTTGCGACGATTCCAAGAGGCAGTTTGCGGTATTTTGCGCGGCGACTTTCGATGCTGGAGATTACCGCGGCATCTATGCGCCTATAATAAAGATCGGTGCAGAGTTTGCTCGGCACCCCTTTTTTAAATTCTATCGATTTTTTGACATAGGACGGCAGCGGAAGTGATTTTAAAAATACGTGAAATGGGAGCAAATTTAGATAATCAATTTTGCCTAATAACATAACTTTCTCCGAATTTAGCGCAGGAAAAGAGGTCAAATTCCGGCGCTAAATCGAAATTTAACCAAAAAATTTCAGGATTTATTTGACCTCGGTGATCGGGATAGATTTGTATTTGCTAAACTCCACTATGCCCTCACCTTTTTTGAAGTGGATGCTCACTCCGTCCTTGTTCTCCATATAGATGCCGTCGGCGGCGCGGTCGCGCTTAAGATCGTAGCTTTTGCCGCTATCGTCCTTTAACACGGCGGTATTGAAATCGTCGTTTGAGCTAAGCGAAAGTTTTTTGCCCTTGTCGTCGACGAAATAGAAGGTCTTTGCGTTCTCTTTAGTTATGGTTTTTTCGCTCTGTGCTTGCTTATTCATAGCGCTATCCGGGGATTGGCGGAGCTGGTTTGAGCCGCACCCTAGCAAAACTAACGCCAAAGCAGCACACGATAGAACTTTAAACATATTTCTCCTTTAAATTTAGGTTACACTCGTTGATGAGTGATTTTCGGATATCCCAAAGCTTTTGAGAGAGATCCACTTTGTAGCTTTGCGGATGGACATTGCGAAGGTGCTCGAGCCAAAATTTGCTCTTTTGCTCCTTACTAAAACGCGCGATCTCGCTTACCGTGCGGCGCACGCCTACGAATTTGCCCTCCTTGAAAACGGGACGTAAGAGCTTATGCGCGCTGAAATTCGTTAAAATTTTACGCTTGTAGGTGTAAAGAGGGTGAAAAATTTCAAGCGGCGCGCTCTCGTCTATGCTCTCTCCATCAAGCGCGATCAGATCGGCAAGTGCCATGCCGTTATCTTTGTCGTAGAGTCTAAAGACCTGCTTGTAGCCGGGGTTATTGATCTTGCGCGGATCGTTTGAAATTTTGATCTTAGCCACGATCTCGCCATCTTTTTCGATACCGCTTAGCTTATACACGCCGCCTAGACTTGAACTATCTCCGCCCGTAATAAGCCTTGTGCCGATCCCCCAGCTATCGATTTTAGCGTCAAAAAGCTTAAGCTGATCGATCGCGTATTCGTCCAGATCGTTCGACGCTGTGATCTTTGCGTTCTCAAAGCCCGCCGCATCGAGCATCTTGCGCGCCTGCTTGGTTAGATACTCCAGATCGCCCGAATCGATGCGAATTCCAAGCGGCTCATGACCGCTGGCGCGCAGCTCCTTAAAAACCGTAATCGCATTCGGCACGCCGCTTGCGAGAGTATCGTAGGTGTCGACGAGCAAAAGCGTGCTGTTCGGATAAATTTTAGCATAAGCGCGAAACGCCTCCAGCTCGCTATCAAAGCTCTGAATCCACGAGTGCGAGTGGGTACCGATCGCAGGGACGTCAAATTTCTTTGCGGCGAGTACATTTGACGTAGCGCTGCAGCCGCCTATAATCGCAGCTTTTGCGCCGTAGATGCCCGCACTTCGCCCCTGAGCGCGGCGCAAACCAAACTCCATCACCAAATCACCCTTGGCGCTAAAATTGATGCGCGAGCTTTTCGTAGCGATTAGAGTTTGAAAATTTATCGTGTTTAAAATCGCCGTCTCGATGAGCTGCGCTTCCATAATATTTGCTTTCACGCGAATTAGCGGCTCGTGCGGAAATACGATCTGCCCCTCGTCCATAGCGTAAATTTCGCCGCTAAATTTAAAGCCTCTTAGAAATTCCAAAAATTCCGGCTTAAAGAAATTTAAACTTTTTAGATACGCGATGTCGTCCTCGCTAAATTTTAAGTTTTCGATATAATCCACGACCTCGTTTAAGCCGCAAAATATCGCATAACCGCCGCCGCTTGGGTTTTTGCGATAAAAAACGTCAAAAACCGCCGTCTGATCGGGCTTCGTAAAAAAATAGCCCTGCATCATACTAAGCTGATAAAAATCGGTAAGTAAAGCCAAATCTTTCATTTACGCCTCTTAAAATTTAATCTCGCCTCGTGCAGGAGCAAAAAATCATAGCTTTTTAGCTTCTAGGTTCTTTTTATAAGTCGCAGCGTCGAACTCTTTGACGCGAGCGACGCCGTCATCCACCGCAGCTTTTGCCACAGCCGTCGATATCACGGCAAATACGCGCGGATCGAAAGGATTTGGGATCACGTAGTCTTTGCTGAATTTTAAGTTATCCTTGCCCAGCATCTTGCGGATTTCTGCAGGAACCTCTTCGCGAGCAAGATCCGCCATCGCGCGAGCGGCCGCAATTTTCATATTTTCGGTGATCTTTTTGGCTCTTACGTCAAGCGCGCCGCGGAAGATATACGGAAAGCCCAAAACGTTATTGATCTGATTTGCAAAGTCGCTTCTGCCGGTACCTACGATCGCGTCGCTTCTTACTTCCTCGACCTCGCTTGGATAAATTTCCGGTACCGGATTTGCAAGCGCAAAAATGATCGGATGTGGCGCCATAGTCTTTACCATCTCTTTGGTTAAAACGCCCGGCTTGCTAAGGCCCAAAAACATATCGGCTCCCCTAATCGCATCCTCTAGTGTGCGATCTGCGGTGTCTAGGGCAAATTCTTTCTTTTGCTCGGTAAGATCGGTGCGACCCTTGTGGATCACCCCTTTGGAATCGAGCATTATGATGTGTTTGGCGCCCAAATTTTGATACATCTTTGCACACGCTATGCCAGCAGCGCCTGAGCCGCTGACTACGATCTTCATATCCTCGATCTTTTTGCCGCTGATAAGGGCTGCATTGATTAGCCCTGCACCCGTAATCATCGCGGTGCCGTGCTGATCGTCGTGCATGACCGGGATATCGACGTCTTTTTGTAGCTCGCGCTCGATCTCGAAGCACTCGGGAGCTTTGATATCCTCTAAATTTATACCGCCGAACGTAGGCGCTATCGCTTTGCAAATTTCAATTATCTTTTTGGGATCTTTTTCATCGATCTCGATATCGAAGGCATCAACGCCGCCGAATTTTTTAAATAAAACTGCCTTACCCTCCATTACGGGCTTTCCGGCGATTGCGCCGATATCACCAAGCCCCAAAACCGCTGTGCCGTTAGTGATGACGGCTACGAGATTGGCTTTATTCGTGTATTTAAACGCGGCTTCGTGATCACCTTCGATCACCTTGCAAGGCTCTGCGACGCCCGGCGTATATGCAAGCGCCAAATCCTCCGCCGTAGCGCACGGGGTTTTTACATTCGTTCCGATTTTACCGCCTATGTGGTACTTCAAAGCCGCTTCAACGTTTACTTTAGCCATTTTATAATCCTTTTTTGATTAAATTTGAAATTCTCGTTTTAACTTCGTCGCTTCCTAAAATTTCACAAATTTCAAAAATCGACGGACTTACGCTTCCTCCCGTGATCGCAACGCGCAACGGCTGGGCAAGATCCTTTAGCTTGGCGCCGTTTGCGTCCAAAAACTCCATCGTCTTTTCCTCGCACTCCTTTGCATTTAAATTTGTGCTTAGAGTATCCGCAAATTTTGCGAGTAAGCTTAGCGAACTTTCGGTTACAAATTTCTTATACGCCTTCTCGTCATAGCAGCTCGGGCGGTTTAGAAGAACCTTAATACCCTCGGCCATCTCCACTAGCGTCTTTGCGCGCTGTTTGTACTGTTGCGCGATGAGATGTTTTTTCGCGTGCGAGCGGATATCGACGCCGAATTCCACAAGCTGTGTGGCAAGCTCATCATCGCCCGAGTTTTTAATATAATGCGCGTTTAGCCACTCAAGCTTGGTTTGGTTGAAGGTGCTAGCGCTCTTGCTGATATGGTTAGGATCAAAGTATCGCTTCATCTCCTCCATACTAAAAATTTCATCATCCCCGTGGCTCCAGCCCAGGCGCACTAAGAAATTTAGCAGAGCCTGCGGCAGATAGCCCATGCGCTTATACTCCATCACGTCGGTAGCGCCGTGGCGCTTACTTAGCTTGCTGCCGTCGGCGCCGTTGATCATCGCGACATGATAAAATTTCGGGATTTTAAAGCCTAGCGCGTTATACAGCACGATCTGCTTCGGGGTGTTGCTTAGATGATCGTCGCCGCGGATCACGTCCGTGACGCCCATCAGTGCGTCGTCGATCACGACCGTGAAGTTGTACGTAGGCGTGCCGTCGGAACGCGCGATGATGAAATCGTCCAGAATATCGGCGGCATTAAATTTTATCTCACCCTTGATGCCGTCACTAAATTCTATCGTGCCACTAAGCGGGGATTTGATGCGTATTACGGGCTCGATCCCAGCAGGTGGCGTGCCGGTAAAGTCGCGATAGCGGTTATCGTAGCGCGGGCGCTCTTTGCGAGCTTCCTGCTGCGCGCGCAGCTCGTCCAGCTCGTCCTTACTCATATAGCATTTGTATGCCTTGCCCTCATCTAGCAGCTTTTGAACATATTGTTTGTAAATATCAAAGCGCGAGCTTTGATACACGATCTGCCCGTCATAGTCCAGATTGCACCACTTAAAAGCTTCCTCGATCGCCTTAGCAGCCTCCTGCGAATTGCGCTTCAGATCAGTGTCCTCAATACGCAGCAGGAATTTGCCGCCGTTTGCTCTAGCGTAGAGGTAGCTAAAAAGCGCCGTTCTAAGTCCGCCGATATGTAAATATCCCGTAGGACTCGGCGCAAAACGAGTTACTATCATAAAATTCCTTTGCAAAAATTACCATTTAATGTTATAATCGCGATCTTGTAATTATAAAGCAAAAAGACTAAATAAAGGTTAAAAATGATAAAGAAACTGCTTTTTTCCGCAATGATATATGCCGTTTGTGCAAATGCCGAAGTAGTAAACGGCGTCATCGCCGTGGTAGATAATGAGCCCATCACCGGCTACGAACTAGCCAAAGTTCAGAAGCTAACGGGCGCTTCGCCGCAAGCCGCGATGGAAATTTTAATCGGGCAAAAGCTACAACAATCCGAGATTAAACGCCGCGGCATCGCGGTAAATGACGCGGAGATCGACGCGAGGCTCAAAGCGATCGCCGATCAAAATAAGCTTAGCTTAGACCAGCTCAAAACCGCCGTGCAAAAGCAAGGCATGAACTACGATGACTTTAAAGCAAATATCCGCCGCACACTGCTTGAAGAAAAGCTCTATGGCTCGATATTCGCAGACGTACAGCACCGCACGACCCCCGAAAATGTCAAAAAATTCTACAGCCAAAATAGCTCATTATTTACAACCTTCGATAGCATCACGCTCACCCGCTACATCGCAAAATCACAAGCTCCGCTCGATAAGATCCGCGCAAATCCAAAGCTCCGCCCAAGCGACGTGTATGTGATGAAGGGAACCCTCAAGGCCAATCAAATGGACGAGGGGCTCAAATACATCGTCACGAACGTCGAGCAGGGCAAATTTTCGCCGATAATTCCTACGCGCAACGGCTACGAGATGTTTTACGTAAACGACAAAAAGGGGCTTCGCACGCTTGATTTTGACAGCGTACAAGACAGAGCGATCGAGGGCTACGTAACCTCCGAGCGCAAAAAAGCTGTCGCCGAGTTTAACGACAGACTCCGTTCAAACGCCAATATCCGCATCATCGAACGCCCGCAAGCCCAGCCTCAAAGCGGCAAAGACAAGGGCAAAGCGAAGGTTCAAAAAAGGAATTAAAATTAAATATAAAAAATGGAGTGCTTGTAATAGTCATAGAAAATTTTAGAAATATTATTGAGAATATTGATATATTATAACATTAAAAGATCTATAGTTTGGTAGTATTCATAGACAAGGCATTGTAGCCGAATATACAAAAAAAGCAAATCTATCAATTAAGAACGGAATCGTAATCTAGTTTAGTATTCAAAATTTTACATATTTATTTATCGGAAATTTGTCCATTATAGTATTATTTCTAGCGACATCAACAATCAATGGCAAATCGGATTTTAAAGCTTTGCCTGCAACGATTGCGTGATATTTTTTCATAGCCGGAAGAGTCATAGCCATATCTTTACCTATATAGTTGCCTAGAAAATTAAAATTTGTATCATCAAATGCTTGAAAACAAATCATCGTATTGCATTGTGTTAAAATTGTTTTTGAAATATTTGCCGTTCTTTGCCCAATAACCATTAATCCAACACCATATTTTCTACCCTGTAATGCAACTTGTCCTATTTTATTAACGATGGCTTTAGTTTTTCCAAAATCACCCAAATCGCCCAGAAAACCTGATTCGGGTATTATAGTGTGTGCCTCTTCTAATAATAAACATATTCGTTGATTCGAATTTCCTTTTGCAAATTTAAATATTCCTGCAATAAATTCTTCTGTTTTAGTTATTATTTCCGAAGTATTTGAGAGTTCTGGTAATTCAAATATTGCAAAATGCTCATTATTTTTCATAAATTCTTCAAGATTACCGCTATCTATTTTTCGGGGACTTAAATTTTGCATTTCTTTTTCATACTCACCAGTAAAGTCAATACAAATAATTTTTATATCCTGCGAAATCTCTCTTATTATTTCTCTTGCTAAAAATGATTTTCCGGAGCCGGTTACTCCTATCAATGCTATATGGTGACTAATTGCATCATGTAAATTTAAGACCACAGGAATATCTGTTTTGGGCACAACACCTAATTTGTATTCTGGATATTCAAAATCTTTTTCCTCAGCTACTTCTTTTGCCGTAAATAGCGGAGAATACATATCGGGCACCCAACCGATTTTGTCAAAATTTAATGTATCTTGATTAAAATCTCCGAGTTGCATAGCTTCGGCCTCTATAAAACCCGACTTATTTTTAGTTTCTAAGATGGCGCTTTGCGTGATCGCGTTGACAACCTGATAAAATATAGTTTTTTTGCCTATATTTGTTTTTATTAAATCACCCTCTTCTAAGTCTCTATCTTTTTTTGAATACTCAAATTTGATTTTTAGTATATTTGAATTTTCAGAAACAACTCCAACAAAACTATTTATATTCTCTTCCAAATCACCAAATTGTTCTTTATAAATCAAGTTAAAGTCATTACACTCCAAATCTTTTGCTTCTACAGCCCATATCTTTATCCACCTTTGGTTGTTTAGCTCATAAATATCAAAAATAAAAACCTTTATAACAAACACCTTGATTATTTTTAAATTTAATAGTCTCAAACTTTTCAATATTATTTTTGTCTTTGAAAACCTTTGCAAGATAGATTGCATTTGACTGGATAGCAAAAATCTCACCTATAACATTAATACTATTTTTGCCACTTGATATACCAAATGTCGTGTTTAATGTTTTGGGATTTATAGCCAAAACGAAAAACCAAAATACAAACATAGTCAAAGCATACTTATGGTCATCGCTATCTCGACCATAATAAATCAAAAGAGTAGAGAAAAAAACAGCCGAATATAAAACTTTACCTTGCCCAAACTTTACTATAATTTCTTTTATGAAATTTGAAATTAAATTAAAGTTATTTTGTTCACTTTTATCTTTTCCAAATTCTGATAAGACTATACATATAACAGCCATAACAATCATTACGCAAACGTAAATAAAAATAACCCACCAAACGAATTTATTGTTGTAGTTTTCATAAATAGCCAAGAATACTAAAAATAATGGAAAAGAATTTGTTAAGACATTTTTAGGCGACGTATAATATGGCTCTATAAACAGCAACGAGAACAGCATTGCTCCCAACCCAGAATAAAACCATATGTCTTTTGTATCAGTAGTTGGTAAATAGCTGCCTTTCAAAATTGTATGAACTGCTACAAATACCAACATAAACAACAAAAGGATTATAATTCTATTATTTTTTAGTCTTTCAAACAAAAAATCCTCCTCCGAAATATATCTATCTCTACTTACATATTTAAATATCAAGAAATCTTTATTTTACCTTCCGCTTAGATACTCCTGCAGCGTTTTAACTTCAAGCGCGGAGTCGTCCTTTATCGAGCAGATCGAGCGCGTAGCGGCGATCGCCGCCTTCATCGTCGTAAAATACGGCAGTCTAAAGCGCAGCACGCTCTGGCGGATCTTCGCAGCATCGGTAGAGTTTGATTTGCTATCGCTAGTGTTGATGACGAGCGAAATTTCGCCGTTTTTGAGCTTGTCCTCGATATTTGGGCGACCCTCGCTGATTTTATAGACAGACTCGCACTCTACGCCGTTTTCTCTCAGTAGCTTGTGAGTGCCGCTCGTAGCCGCGATACTAAAGCCCGCATCCGTAAACGCGCGTGCAAGCTCTACGGCTCGCGGTTTGTCATGATCAGCTAGCGACAAAAACACTTTGCCGCCGCTTGGAAGCGCGTTGCTCGCGCCGATTTGCGATTTAGCAAAGCTCTTGGCAAAGCTCTCGCCGATACCCATCACCTCGCCGGTGCTTTTCATCTCAGGTCCCAGGATAAGATCCGCGCCTGCAAGCTTATTGAAAGGAAAGACGCTTTCTTTGACGCAGATATGGTTTTTAATACGCGGTTTTAAAATTCCCTTCTCTTCGACCAGCACGCCGAATTCATCGTAAAATTTCAAAGCCTCGCGCAGATCCCCTTGCCACATTACGCGGGTAGCGACCTTTGCCATCGGAATTCCGCTCGCCTTGCTTACAAACGGCACGGTGCGGCTCGCGCGCGGATTTACCTCGATGATGTAAAGCTCGTTTTCAAAAATCGCGAATTGAATGTTCATAAGCCCCACGACGCCGAGATTTAGCGCGATCTCTTTGGTTTGGCGACTTACCAGATCGATCATCTCCGCGCTTAGGCTAAGCGGCGGCAAGATACTCGCGCTATCGCCGCTGTGGATGCCCGCCTCTTCGATATGCTCCATTATCGCGCCGATATACACATCGCGTCCGTCGCAGATCGCATCGACGTCAAGCTCGGTCGCGTCAAGTAAAAATTTATCTATCAGCACGGGAGAGTGGTGACTCACGCTCACGGCTTCGCTCATATACTGCCTAAGCTCGGCTTCGTTGTGCACGCGCCGCATCGCGCGACCCCCGAGCACGTAGCTAGGGCGCACGAGCACCGGATAGCCGATCGCAGCGGCCTTTTCGATCGCTTCTGCTTCGCTTATGGCGGTATCGTTTTTCGGTTGTTTGACGCCGATACTTGCGATGAACTCGCTAAATTTCTTGCGATCCTCCGCTACGTCTATCGTGCGCGCGCTCGTGCCAATGATCTTGGCTCCCACGGTGCTTAGGCGCTTGGCGAGCTTTAGCGGCGTTTGACCTCCGAAATGTACGATCACGCCGTCGGGGTTCTCGGCCTCGATGACCGCTCTAACGTGCTCGAAATCGATCGGCTCGAAGTATAAAATATCGCTCGTGTCGTAGTCAGTGCTGACGGTTTCGGGGTTGCAGTTATACATTATCGTGGTGATCCCCATATCGCGCAGAGCGTAGCTGGCGTGCACGCAGCAGTAGTCAAACTCGATGCCCTGTCCGATACGGTTCGGACCGCCGCCGATGATGAGGACTTTTTTATTATCTTTTGAAATTTTACGGCTTGCGATGGCGGGCGTTATGTTGGTACTGGAATACAGATACGGAGTAAGTGCCGCAAACTCGCCCGCACAGGTATCTACTTCGTTGTATTCAAGGTCGATGCCCTGTCTGGCGCAGGCAAAATGGATGTCGTTTTGCGTAAGGCCCAGATTGTCCTTTTTGTTGATTAAATTTGCGATCATCTTATCGCTAAAGCCCCAGCTCTTGGCCTGTCTCAAAAGCGCCGCATCGTTGATGATCTCCATATCGATGCGCTCTTCAAATTTTACGATCTGCTCGATCTGGCTCAAAAACCAGCGGTCGATCTTACTAAGCTCGTAAATTTGATCCACGCTCATGCCCGCTCTAAAGCCCTGAGCGATATACAAAATTCTATCTTGCTGCGCGTTGCGAAGCCCGAAGATAAGATCCTTTTCGCTTAAATTTAATTCCACGAAACCGAAGTAGCCCTTCTCCAGCGAGCACAGCGCCTTTTGAATGCTCTCTTTAAAGCTGCGCCCGATCGCCATCACCTCGCCGATACTCTTCATCGCAGTGCCCAGATACGGGTTTGCGCCTGGGAATTTTTCAAACGCAAAGCGCGGAATTTTAGTCACGATATAATCGATCACCGGCTCAAAGCTCGCAGGCGTGCCGGTGATGTCGTTTTTGATCTCATCCAGGCTAAAGCCCACCGCCAGCATCGTAGCGACTTTGGCGATCGGATAGCCCGTGGCTTTAGACGCGAGAGCCGAGCTGCGGCTTACGCGCGGGTTCATCTCGATGACGATTATCCGCCCCGTTTGCGGATTTACCGCAAACTGCACGTTACTGCCGCCCGTATCCACGCCGATCTCGCGTAAAATTTTAAAGCTTGCGTCGCGCATCGCCTGGTATTCTTTATCGGTAAGCGTAAGAGCGGGCGCAACCGTGATAGAATCGCCCGTATGCACCCCCATCGGGTCGAAATTTTCGATCGAGCAGACGATGATGCAGTTGTCCTTATGATCGCGGATCACCTCCATTTCGAACTCTTTCCATCCAAGCAGGCTCTCTTCGATCAAAATTTCATTTATCGGGCTCACGTCTAGCCCATTTTGCGCGACCTCTTTAAACTCGTCGATATTGTACGCTACGCCGCTACCTGCGCCGCCCAGGGTGTAGCTAGCACGGATAATGAGCGGAAAGCCGATCTCATTCGCCGCAGCCATCGCCTCTTCGATATTGTAAGCGTATTTGGATTTAGGCAGATCCATTCCGATCTTAATCATCGCTTCTTTAAATTTTACCCTATCCTCGCCTTTTTTTATCGCTTCAGGCTTGGCGCCTAGAAATTTTATCCCCGCTAGCTCGCCGCTTTCGTAAGCCTCCATCGCGACGTTTAGCGCGACCTGTCCGCCCATCGTAGGTAGGATCGCATCGACGCCCTCGCGCTTTATGATACGCAAAATGCTCTCTTTGGTGATCGGCTCGATATAGGTAGCGTCGGCAAAATCGGGATCGGTCATAATGGTAGCGGGATTAGAATTTATTAACACTACGCGGTATCCGAGGCTCTTTAGCGTCTTGGCAGCCTGCGTGCCGCTGTAATCGAACTCGCACGCTTGACCGATTACGATCGGACCGCTGCCGATCAGCAAAATCGTCTTAATATCATCTCTTTTGGGCATCAATTTTCCTTTGTAACGACATACAAAAACGCCGGCATCTCGGAGCTCACGTAGGGCTCTACGACGGCGCTTTTGTATAGCTTCCCGTTTTGAATTTCTTTAACCTTTCCTACCGGCACGCCGGCAAAAAAAATCCCGTCCTTGCCGCTGGTAAGTACCTCATCGCCTACCTTGGGATCGAGCCATTGCGGGATGTATCTGACTACGAGCTCGTTATTTTCGCCGCCTGCGACGCCAGGAATTTGAGTATCTCCTATGAAAACGGAGAAATTACTCTTCTCGTCGCGCTGTAAGATCGCAAGCGGGCGCCCGTCTTTATTTACTAAAATTCCTGCGGTTTTACCCTCGCTGATGAGGCCGTAAATTTTGTTTGGGTTAAAATTTTCAAAATTTACGAAGAATTTGTTGTAGTCGTTTAGATTCGCGTAGCTCAACGCCTTTACGAGCTGGACTTTGGGCTCATAAATAGAGCTATTTTTATCGATCAAAATTTTATTCAGCTCGCCCGCGAACGTACTAAGCAGCATCGCCGATTTTTTTAGCTCGGCGTTTTCTTCTCGTAGAGCTTTGATCGTCTCTGCCTGATTAAAATGCTCGTTCACGGCGCTTTTTACCCGATCGCTCACGCCGTAATAAACCTCTAAAATTCCTCCCGCAAAGCCTACGAACTTGCCGTGGATATATGAGCCGAACGTAAGCGAAACGGCTACCAGCAAAACCGCGACGAGGAGGAGTTTGAGATTAGTCATTTGCCGCTTGTTTTAGCGATTTGATCTCTTCTAGGGCTTTTCCTGTGCCGTTTGCGACGCACAGCAGCGGCTCGTCCGCGACGAAAACCGGAAGCTTTACGGTGTCGCTTAGATACTTATCTAATCCGCGAATGAGCGCACCGCCGCCCGTTAGCACGACGCCGTTTTCGACGATGTCGGCGGCGACTTCGGGTTGAATGCTCTCTAGCACAAATTTTAACGCATCGGCAATCTCTCTGATCGAGTCTTTGATTGCCTCTCTAACGTCCTCACTCGTAAGATCGACCGAGCTTAAAAGCCCGCTGATTTGGTCTTTTCCTTTGACCGTGTATGTAAGATCTTTTTGTTGCTGTACCGCCGTGCCGATCTTGATCTTGATCTCCTCGGCTGCGCGCTCCGAGATAAGCAGGCTATATTTTTCTTTGACGTAATTAACGATACTTGCGTCGATCTTATCGCCCGCGACGCGAACGGATTTGGCGCTAATGATACCGCCTAGCGAGATGACGCCGATCTCGGTGGTACCGCCGCCGATATCCACGACCAGCGAACCGCGCGCTTCATTTACGGGAAGTCCCGCACCGATCGCTGCAGCCATCGGCTCTTCGATTAGATAAACCTCGCGCGCGCCCGCTATCATAGCACTTTCGCGCACGGCTTTACGCTCGACCTGAGTTAGCCCGTAAGGAACCGAGATGATGATGCGCGGGCTTACGAAAAAGCGGCGCTTGTGGGTCTTTTCGATAAAATACCTAATCATCTTCTCCGTCATATCGAAATCCGCGATAACGCCGTCTTTCATCGGGCGCACCGCTTCGATGTCGCCCGGAGTTCGTCCGAGCATCTCTTTGGCTTCGGCGCCCACGGCGATGATCCTTTGCTTGCCGTAGCGCTCGTTTTGCACCGCAACGACGCTCGGCTCGTTGATGATGATGCCTTTATCTTTTAGTAGCACGAGCGTGTTTGCCGTGCCCAAATCGATGCCCATATCCCTTGAAAATAATCCTAGAATCGAATCAAGTAACATTTATCCCCCTTAAATTTATGCAGTTAAATTTTGTTTTACAAGTATCGGCTTAGAGACGCCGTCTACGACCTCTTTCGAGATTATGACATCATAGCCTTTAAGCTCAGGCAGATCAAACATAATATCGATCATGATCTCCTCGATTATGCTGCGAAGCCCGCGCGCACCGGTTTTGCGCTTGATCGCAAGGCTTGCGACCTCGTTTAACGCGTCGTCGTCAAATTTTAAATTTGCGCCGTCTATCGCAAAGAGCTTTTGATATTGCTTTAAGATCGCATTCTTCGGCTCGGTTAAAATTCTAACCATCGCCTTTTCGTCGATCTCGTTTAGCGTAGCCACTACGTGCAATCGCCCGATGAGCTCGGGGATTATGCCGTAATGTACCAGATCGTCGGCCTCGACCATGTTTAATAAATTTAAGCTCTCTTTCTTGCTGCGCTTTGTTTGGTTAAACCCTAACACGTTTTGCCCGATGCGGCGGTTGATGATCTCGTTTAGCCCGTCGAACGCACCGCCGCAGACGAACAAAATATTTGTCGTATCGATCTGGATGAAGTCCTGATTCGGATGCTTGCGGCCGCCCTTCGGAGGGATATTTACGACGCTTCCTTCGATGATCTTAAGAAGCGCTTGCTGTACCCCTTCGCCGCTTACGTCGCGCGTAATGCTGCGGTTTTCGCTCATTCGCGCGATCTTATCGATCTCGTCTACGAATACGATACCGCGCTGCGCCTTCTCTACATCGCCGTCCGCGGCTTGCAAAAGGCGGGTGAGGATGTTTTCTACGTCCTCGCCGACGTAGCCCGCTTCCGTTAGGCTCGTAGCGTCGCTAATGGCGATCGGAACGTCCAAAAATCGCGCTAAAGTCTGCGCCATAAGCGTCTTGCCGCTGCCGGTAGGGCCGATAAGCAAGATATTTGATTTTGAAATTTCTGTATCGTCACCCTTTGCGTCGGTCTGTCTGAAAATTCTTTTATAGTGGTTGTAAACGCCGACGCTAAAAATTTTCTTAGCGCGCTCCTGACCGATGACGTAGCGATTTAGCACTTCCATCAGCGCCTTTGGCTTGATAGCTTCGAAATCAATCTCTTTATTTTGATTTTGTATCGCCTCATTTTGGCCCTCGCTGCCGTGGATAGCGGCGTATGCCATATCGATACAATAGCTGCAGATAGCCGCCGTACCGTCGTCGTTAGGATAGATACGACGTCCGTCTGCGCCCGTCTCACCGCAAAAACTGCACTTATTTGCCATTAAATTTTACCTTTATCTAGCGGAATCCCGCGTTTCGTGTTGATTATAAACTCGCACATCTTGTGCACGTTTTGATCGCTCGTTTCGTTTAATAAAATTTGCGCCTGCTCCTTTAAGCCCCCACCCTGGTTGAATAAAAATTTATACGCCCGATTTATCGTCTCGACCGTCTCTTTATCGAAGCGGCGGCGGATGCCAGTTAAATTTAACCCGCGGATATAGGCGCGATTTCCCTCGGCTAGGCAAAACGGCACCACGTCCTGACTAAGCGCACTAGCCCCTGCGATCATGCAGCTCTCGCCGATCTGAACGAATTGATGCACGGGGGTAAGCCCGCCGATAACGGCATAATCGCCCATTACGACGTGGCCTGCGAGCGTAGCGTTGTTGGCTAGGATTATGTTGCTTCCCAACACGCAGTCGTGCGCGATGTGGCAATACGCCATCATAAAGAGATTATCGCCGATGCGCGTAAATCCGTCGCCCTTATGCGAGCCCGAGCTGATCGTGCAAAACTCGTGAATCGTAGCGTTTTTGCCGATGATTAGCCCCGTGCGCTCGCCATCTTCAAAGCTCATATCCTGCGGAATTTCGCCCACGATCGCGTATGAAAAAATTTTAGAGCCCTCGCCGATTTGAGTATCTCCGATGATGCGCGCGCCCTGCTTGATCGTGCAGCCGCCGCCGATTTTAGCCTGCGCGCTTATGAAAGCATACGGCTCGATCGTTACCTCGGCTCCGATCTGCGCGCCGTTCTCGATGATCGCCGTGTGGTGAACTTTAGCCATCATTTATCCATTATCATCGCTTGAAGTTCCGCCTGTGCGGCCAATGTGGCGCCGTCGTTGATATAGGCTTCGCCCTTTAGCACCCAGATACGTCCGCGGTGTTTGATTACGCTGATGCGATATTCAAGCTTGTCGCCTGGGCGAACCGGGTTTCTAAATTTAGCGTTGTCGATACTCATAAAATACACGACCTTATCGCTTAGATCGACGCCGTCTTTCTCCATGCTCTTAAACGCCAGCACGCCGCCTGCCTGCGCTAAGCCCTCGATAATCATTACGCCCGGATAGATCGGATGCCCCGGAAAGTGGCCCTGAAAGATCTGCTCGTTGTAGGTTACGTTTTTATAGGCCTTGATGCTTTCGCCTATGCTGAGCTCTTTGACGCGATCTATCAGCAAAAACGGGAAGCGATGAGGTAGGATGGAGAGAATTTCGTTTATATCTATCATTATCTGCCTTTATTTAAAAATCTTGCAATTTTATCAAATTCTTACTAAAATTTCCCTAACGTCTAAAAATATGCGCGAGAGCCCGTAAATTTGAACTTTGGCGGCTCTTATCTCGTCCGTGACGATGATCGGCGAGAGCGAGCCCGCAGCGCACAGAGCGGCGCGAGCTTTATTTTGGCGCGCGAGACTCGGCGGATTTTTTAGCATTTCGGATACGCTTTTGAAATTTAATCTTGAAATTTCGTTAAATTTCGCCAGGTTTAAAATTTTAATCTCCCCCTTGTCGCTGCAAAAAATTTCGCACTCCCGCTCCACGCTAAACTTCACGTTTTCGCGCGTAAAATGCGAGCCTTGCAGCACAAACGAAGGCACGACCTCGCCGTCAAATTTAATCCATGCGCGTAGCAGGCGGTAGTTTAAAAACCGATCGCGCAGCACATTAAATTTCACACCTTTTTTTTCGAGCGAGCAAAGCTTTTTATAAAATTTCAATTTCTCCTCTACCGAAGCAGGCAAGATTTGCCTATCGATCGGCGACATTAGCTCGTAAATTTCGGCGCCTTGGGCTAAATTTCGCCTCAAATCCGCCGCCAAACTTCCGCCCAAACTCCGCTCAGCCTTTCGTTGATCATTTCGCTGTGCCGCGAGCGCATAGATGCAGCCGCAGTAGTTTTGATGGTACAGCGCGTCCTTTTTCGCTAGCGCAAACTGCTCGTTCGTACCACCGTTTTTGCGAAAATCGGGCGCGATAAACTCCAGCCCGTAGCGCTCGCAAATGCGCTGTAGCGAGGCGCAAAGCTGAGAATGCGATTTTTTGGGACTCATTAGAAGCGTCGTAGTGATTTTGCGCTCGCCTAGGCTTAACGCGAGCTCGGCCGTTTTTTGCATGCGAAAATCAAAGCAAAACTCGCAGCGCGCGCCCTTTTCGGGCTCGTTTTCAAGCCCGCGCGCACCCTGTAGCCAGCCCTGAAAATCATACTCGCCTGGGATAAATTTAATCCCCAAATTTTCGCAAACCCGCTTTGAGTCGTACATTCTAAGAACGTATTCGCCGTAGGGGTGGATGTTTGGATCGTAGAAATAGCCTATTAGCGGCTCTTGCGTGAGCTCTTTCAAGCGGCGCAAAAAATAATCGCAATCGACCGAGCAGCAGATGTGAACCAGCAAATTTTAACCCTTTGCACGAAATTTTTGGATATAATTTTACGCTATCAAAATTAATGAGCGGAAAAATGAAAAAATTTTTTATAAAACACCGACGTAAGTTTGCTTGCGGCTTGGGCGGATTTGCGCTATTTTACGTGCTCGCGGGCTTTTTCGGCGTGCCGCTTTTTATCGAAAAGGCGCTGCCTAAAATTTTAGAGGGCAGAGCAAACTTTAGCGTGCAGGACGCCAAATTTAACCCCTTTACCTACGAGCTAAACGTCACCAAGCCGGAGCTTAGCACCTTTAAGCCGCTGTTTAGCGCCGATGAGATAAATTTAAAAATCGGTTTTTCGAAGCTTTTTAAAAAGACTCTCGCGATAGAAATTTTGCATCTTAAATCGCCTAAATTTCACGTCGAGCGTGAGCGAAACGGCACCTTCAATTTTGAGCCGCTACTTTCGGAGCAAAAGAGCGAAAGCAAGGATGAAAACTCCAGCTTCAACGTCACGCTGAATAATTTTAAGATCGAGCGCGGCTCTCTGGGCTACGTCGATAACTCCCTAAAAAGGCCGTTTTCACTCATCTCGACCGAGCTAAATTATGAGATAAACGGGCTAAGCTTAAAGGACGAAACGATCGGTGAGCACGATCTAAGCGCCGTTTCGCGTACATACGACGCGCTGAGCTTCGATGGAGCCATCGATCTGGCGCCTCTGCGCTTGCACGGCAAAATAGATCTTAAACGGCTGAAAATCGATCCGTTTTGGCTATCGTATCTCGATTCTAGCGGCGTGCGGCTTAAAAACGGCTTTCTTTCTGCCACGCTGAATTACCGATTGAGCCTTGATGAAAATATAAAATTTGCGCTTGAAAACTCAAAGCTCGAGCTGCAAAACCTAGAAATTTTGCAAGATCAAAGCTTAATTTCGCTTGGCTCGCTAAAAATCCCGAGCTTTAGCCTAAATACGGACGTTTCGAATGAAATTTCAGGCGCAGTAGCGATCCCACAGGTGCTGCTTTCGGGCGCAAAATACGATATGAACGAAACTAAAATTTCCACGGGCTTTGAGGGGGCGCAGGTCGCGGATTTTGCGCTGGATTTTAATAAAACGGGCGCGAACTTGCGGCTAAACTCCGCCGTAAAAAGCGTAGATCTAAACCGCTCAAGCTTTGCAAACCCGCTAATTTCGGTCGTTTCAAACGACACTAAAATCACGGAAAATTTCTTGAAATTTAACGCCGAAGGCAACGATACAGCCCTTCATACGGGCTTTGGCGCCTTTAACATCGCTGATACGCAGATTACGCTAGCGCGCAGCGATAAAATTTCACTCGCCGCAACCGAGCTGGGCGCGTTTAGCTACGACAAAGAGGGCGCTCAAAACGGCGTAAACCTAGAGTTCGCTAAAATTTCAAACTCCAAAATCGCAAACAAAAACGGAATTTTTAGCGGATTTGAAAGCTTCGGCGTGCAGGGGATTAAATTTAACGTCGCGGATCTAAATCTTGGCGTGGATAAAATTTTGCTAAACGCGCCGTTTTTTAACTCGGAGGTGGACGCTGGCGGGGCGAAAAGCATAAACGATCTCGCGATTTTAAGCGCGATCTCTAAAAATCCTGCGAGCCCCAAAAAAACGGCGAGCTCTAGCACCGCAAGCCAAGCGGATGCAAACTCTACAGCAAGCGGCGCAAATTTGGATTCTAAAAAGCCCTCCAAAAGTCCCGCTTTAAAATTTAAGATCGGCGAAGCCTCCGTAACGGGCGCAAAGGCTAAGATCGGCGAAAGCTTTATCGTTAAAAACAACGTGCACGAGATCAAGGATTTCAGCGCCACGCTAAGCGGGCTAAGCTCGAATTTCGCCGAGCCCTTCGGTATCAAAGCTAGCCTTATCACCGATGAGATCACCGCTAGCGCGGACGGCAAGGCTAGCATCGCGCCGATTAACGTAGGCGTGAGCTTCAGCCTAAAGGCGCCGAACTTGAGCGTCTTTAACAAATACGCGGCGGAATTTATCACGGGCTCCATCTCAGGCGAGCTTGCTACGCAAGGGCAGCTGAAGCTTTCAAACGCCTTCTCGCTCGAAGCGGGGCTATCGGGCAAAGGCTTGGCGTTAAGCTCGGGCAGGGATAAAATTTTCTCCCTCGCGTCGCTAAATGTCGCGCAAATCGCGCTGAGCCCAAACTCCCTCACGCTAAATAAGATCACTCTTGGCTCGCCCTCGGCAAATATCTCGCTAAATAAAGACAGGCGTTTAAATTTAACTTCGCTGATAAAGCCCGCCGCGCAGGCAAAGCAGGCCGCAAAGCCCGCCGAAGCTGCGTCTAATAGATCCGCAAAAAACGGGGCGAGCTTTGCGTGGAGCGTAAAAAATATCTCGCTTAACGGCGGAAGTTTAAATTTCACCGATGAGAGCCTGGGGGCGCCCTTTAAACTACGCATCAGCGATATGAAAGCAAGCATCAGCGAGATCAGCCCGAAGCGGGCGGCGGATATCAAATTTAGCTCGCTCGTAAGCGGAAGCGGATTAGCGAACATCACGGCGCACGCTTATCCGCTGGATTTTAAACGCAAAAGCGATATAAACGTCGTTTTAAAGGAGATCCCGCTTGCGCCCGCATCGCCCTATACCGCCAAATATATCGGCAACGAAATCGCGGGCGGCAAGTTAAATTTAAAACTTGCCTACAAAATCGAAGACGGCAAGCTAAACGCAAGTAATGATCTAAATTTAGACCGCTTCGAGCTCGGCAAAGAAGTGCAGAGCAAGGATGCGCTGAGCCTTCCGATCGGTCTAGTGGTATCGATCCTAAAGGACAGCGACGATCAGATCGATCTTAGCCTGCCTCTAAGCGGCACGCTGAGCGATCCGAAATTTAGCTACGGCGCGCTCGTTTGGGGCGCGATCAAAAAGCTGCTCTCTGACATCGTGTTAAGCCCGTTTAGATTTATGGGAAAGATCGCGGGCGTAGATACGAAAAAGCTGGAAAGTATCGATTTTGAGGCGGCGAGCAGTGAAATTTTAATCAGCGAAAACTCTAAAATCGATGATTTAGCCAAGGTCGCAAAAGCTAAACCCGATCTTAAAATCATCCTAAACTCCGCATATAACGAAAAGTTCGATACTCACGAGTTTAAAAGGCGCTCTCTGCAAAACACTCTCACGCTGATGTCCAATAAACAAGGCCTCTCCTCGGATGAAGCCATAGCGGCGCTTAAGATCAAATACGGCATCAAATCCGGCGGCGATGAGGCGATGGAGGAGCTGATAAGCGCACAGAAATTTACCCGTTCGCGTCTTGATGAGTTAGCCCTTGCCAGAGCGACTGCCGTGCAAGCGGCACTCGTGCAGCGCGGCGTAAGCGCCTCTCGCATAGAGATCAAAAAACCAAGCGAAGTCGATATCAAACAAAACAGCTTTATCCCGCTAAGCCTCGGCGTAGAGAGGTAGTGTAAGCAAAATTTGGCTATACTAAGCGGATTAAAATTTAAGGAGCGGCGATGATAAATATAGGAATTCACGGCGGAAGTGGCAGAATGGGCACGATGATCTACGAGTGCCTGAAAAATTTCGATCAGGCGCGAGCAAGCGTGATCTACACGATCGCACCGCTTGATTATACGCCGAGCTGCGCCGTAACGAGCAGCTACGACGAGCTTTTTAGCGACTGCGGCGTCGTGATAGACTTCACGATCCGAGACGGCGCAATAAGCTTAATGAAATTTGCGCTTTCACATCCAAAGCCGCTTTGCATCGGCACGACGGCTCTGGGTGAGGAGGGCGAGCGGCTACTGCGCGAATGCGGCGCAAAAATGCCCGTGCTGCACGCTACGAATATGAGCCTGGGCGTCGCGGTGCTAAACAAGCTCGTAGCGCTTGCCAGCAGGAGCCTGCGCGATTTTGACTGCGAAATTTTAGAGATGCACCACCGCCACAAAAAAGACGCTCCGAGCGGCACGGCGATGAGTCTTGCGGAAAGTGCCGCAAGCGCGCGCGAGCTAAGCTTAAAAGATGTGCGCGTAAGCGGTCGCGACGGGCTCATCGGTGAGCGCAGCAAGGACGAGATCGCCGTAATGTCGCTGCGTGGTGGCGATATAGTCGGGCGCCACACCGTGGGGTTTTACGGCGAGGGCGAGTTCGTCGAGCTAAATCATACGGCGACTTCGCGCGCGACCTTTGCCAGAGGCGCGATAAAGGCGGCGGTATGGCTTGCGTCCCAAAATAGCGGGCTTTACGGCATAGACGACTGCTTAGGAATCTAGCGTTTGCGGCTAAATTTAAGAGGAAAAAATGCCTACAAAAGATGAAATTTTAAATTATTTGCGCGAGCTAAAGCCCGAGCTTGAAAGCTTTGGAATTTACAAGATCGGTCTATTCGGCAGCTACGCCAAAGGCAGAGCGAATATCGCCGAGAAGTTTAAAATTTCAGCCGATCTATTTAATAAGGCGTCGGCAAATGCCGGACGGTGAGCCGTAAATGATAAAACAAAATATAGATAAATTTCTAAAAAATAAAATTTAAGAGGTTAGAAAATGTGCGCAATCGTGGGAGTCATAAATTCCGAAGGTGCGGCTAAAACCGCGTATTACGGGCTTTTTGCCATGCAGCACCGCGGCCAGGAGGCAAGCGGCATCAGCTCGAGCTTCAACCACCACATCAAAACGATCAAAGCCACAGGGCTCGTGACGGAGGTTTTTAGCCCCGCAAGCTTTGAAATTTTAAAGGGCAACATCGCGATCGGCCACAACCGCTACGGCACCGCGGGCGCAGACAGCCTAAAGGATGCACAGCCCGTTGCGGGCAACTACGCTCTTGGGGAGATCTCGATCGTTCATAACGGAAATTTGATCAATAAAGACGAAATTCGCCGCAAGCTCGTAAGCGAAGGGGCGATCTTTCAGTCCGGCATGGACACCGAAAATATCCTGCATCTCATCGCACGCAGCAAGCAGGAGCATCTAAAAGACCGCATCATCGAAGCTCTGAATCAGTGCGTGGGCGCGTATTCGCTTCTGATTTTAAGCCGTTCAAAGATGTTTGCCGTGCGCGATCGCTACGGAGTGCGTCCGCTCAGCATCGGCAGGCTAAAAGACGGCGGCTACATCGTCGCGAGCGAGACCTGCGCGTTTGATCTCGTAGGAGCCGAGTTCATCCGCGACGTAAAGCCCGGCGAGATGGTGATTTTCGAAGAGGGCAAGGACGAGTTTAGCTCGGTTCAAATTTTAAAAGCCGCGGAGGCTAGAATTTGCGCGTTTGAATACATCTACTTCGCGCGTCCAGACAGCGTCGTAGAGGGCAAAAACGTATATGAGGTCAGAAAAAAACTGGGCGCTGCGCTCGCGCGAAAATGCGGGGGTTTAAAAGCCGATCTCGTCGTGCCCGTGCCCGATAGCGGCGTGCCGGCGGCACTAGGTTTCGCGCAAGAGAGCAAAATCCCCTTTGAGATGGCGATCGTGCGCAACCACTACATCGGCCGCACCTTCATCGAACCGACGCAAGAGGTGCGAAATTTAAAGGTCAAACTTAAGCTAAATCCGATCGGTGCGGCACTGCACGGCAAGAGCGTCGCGGTGATCGATGACAGCATCGTGCGTGGCACCACGAGCAAAAAAATAGTCGAGCTTCTGCGCCATGCGGGTGCTGCGCACGTGCATATGTGCATCGCAAGCCCCGAGCTAAAGTATCCCGAGCGCTACGGCATCGATACGCCGAGCGTGCGCGAGCTGATCGCCGCGAATATGAGCACGGATGAAATTTGCAAATTTATAGGTGCCGATAGCCTCACGTTTCTTAGCGTGCCTGAGCTCGTAGAGGCGCTTGGGGGCGAGCGCAAGTACTCACTCGTAAGCTTCGACGGCGATTATTTCATCAAAGATTAGCAAATTTAAAGGAACAGATTATGACAGAATTTAAGATTAAGCGCGTTTATGAGAGCGCAGAGGAAGAGGATGGATTTCGCGTGCTTTGCGATAGGCTATGGCCGCGCGGCATAAAAAAAGATGCGTTGGAGCTTGATATGTGGGCAAAAGACATAACGCCTAGCACCGAAATACGTAAGCTTTTCGCGCACAAGCCTGAGAATTTCGCCCATTTTAAGGAGCTCTACCTGGCTGAGCTTGAGCAAAATCCCGCCGTGGCGGAGTTTTTAAAAGCGGTCAAAAACGAGCCGGTCGTCACGCTACTATACGCCGCAAAGGACGAGCACTGCAACCACGCGATGATTCTGCGCGATTTTCTGCAAAGCAAGGTGCGCTGAAATCTTGGCACAAAACGCACCGCTCGCCATAATTTTAAAGCAAATGTAAAATCGCCTCGCTCACCAAAATCCACTCATAAAACCAATGCGCGAGGCATAGAATTCAGCGAACAAGGCTTAAGCGGAGCGCTCTTAAAGCCTTGCCAGACGCGATTTGAGATAAATTTTCTATCCGGATGTACACTTCGCAGATGCGCAAAACAAACGCTAAATTTTGCGTCAGAGCTCTAAAAAACGCAGAATTTTATTAAAAAGCGAATAAAATTTCAAAGAAAATAACTCGATTTAATATGTGCAAATTTAGAATTTCATCTATTTTTTAGCGCTATTTTTCATATCATAAGCTAGGAATTTAAAAAGTGAGCTTAATATAAATTCGCAACAAATCAAATTAATTTCTTACACGCAGCATTTTTAAATTTCATTTAAGGATTTGCCGCTAACATTGCTCGTAATTTTTCACAAGGAGAAACAATGGCAATCAGTGCTAGAAATCAGCTTCACGTCGTAATCAGCGACGTAAAAACAGGTGCGGTAAATTCGCTAATCACAGCTAAAACCAGAGGCGGCGACGTGTTAAAAGCGACCGTGACGGTTGATTCTGAAAAAACTTTGGATTTAAAAGCAGGCAAAGAGGCGGTATTTTTATTCAAAGCCCCAAATGTCATCATTTCAAAGGGAGAAAATGATCTTCGTCTCAGTGCTGCAAATCAACTAAAAGGCAAAATCACCGCCGTTAAAGAGGGCGCAATCAATGCTGAAATCGATGTCAGAACCGCAGGCGGCGAAAATTTAAGCGCGATCGTCACAAACAGCTCCGTTAAAAATTTGGCGCTAGCAGTCGGCGACGAAGTAACCGCGATCATAAAAGCTACTCAAATCATCGTCGGCGTAAAATAATCCTGCGTTGCGCGAAACGATGTGCACGCTTTAAATATCGCAAAATCAAAGAGTGAAATTTATAAAATTTCACTCTTTTTCAAAGCCTCTTTTGATAAATCAAATTTCATAACAGCTCAAATCACGCTATAAGCGGTCTTACCTCTCATGCACGCAGATACACCCCGTGCGGCGACATCCAGCCCCAATCACACCAAGAGCGGTCTTACCCTATTTTACCGCAGTGCGCATTTCGCGCAGGCTTTGCATACATGCAGCACGCAAGCCCACTCACGCGAGATATTTATGAAACGTAAACTCGCTCTTGCCCCGCTCGCTCGCTTATAGCAATGTGCTTTCATATTTTGCGCGCTCGCTACCCGACGCCGCTTTGCACAGTAGCGACCGATCCTCGCACATATGTCCGTACCGAGAGTGAGCCGATCTAGGGCATGCACTAACCGCGCCCGCCGATAGATAGCAGCACGGGCAGATCGCCGAACCGCTCGCCTCGTCCTAGATCCAAGCGATTTTTTAAGCTTTTTGCCGATCGGTTCGTTAAAAGCAGCAGTTTCGAGGCTAAAATTCGCCATCGTAAAATTTCTGCTCGTAGCCGCGGGTAGCGGGCATTTGCTTTGCTAAATTTGATACTCGCCGGGGCTTAGTTCGCCTCGTAAAAGTTTGCCGAAGCGTGCGGCTGCGGCCTCTACGGCATCGTCGCCAAACTCGCCAGGCTCAAACCCGCTGCTGATAAACGGCACGGCAAACTCCATCCCGCAGTAGTTTGCCGCAATCTTAAGCGGCGTTAAAATTTCATCCATGCTATAGCCGATCGCGCCCTGTTTGGAGTACTCGCTAAGCGGCGTACTAGCGCTTAGCGCGAGCTGCAGGACCTTGCCCCTAAGCGCGCCGGAGCCCACCAGCTCGTGCGAAAAAACGGCGTCGAGATAGGCTTTCAGCATAGGCGGCACGTTTAGCCAGTACAGCGGGTATAAAAACACGATACGATCCGCGCCGCGTAGCGCTTCTTGCTCGGCGCGAGCGTCGATGCGCGCAACGTCCGAGCCGTAAAGCCCCTCCAAATGACGCACCTCTACGCCGGCGGCGCCCTTTGCAACCTGCAATAGAGCTTTGTTTACGCGCGAGGCGGCGAAATTCGGATGCGATAAGATCGCGAGTGTTTTCATCTTGTCTCCTTCGTTAAAAATTGCAGAATCATATCGTTAAAAAGCTAAAAGTAGATTAAGAGGGCTTGCGAGAAT
>CAURQQ010000005.1:0-74860 GCA_963527265.1 uncultured Campylobacter sp.
GCCCCAGTGCCATTTTGCCTTGTCGTAGGTCACGTAAGCCATTTTGCTCTCCTTTTTTTGGACTTTAAGTTGCATAAATTTTAAAAATTAAAAGCAAACGACGCTTGGTAAAGCTCTAAATTTTATCCGATGCAATCTGCGCCGTGAAATTTCAAATTTTATATCAGATCGCCCGTTACCTCATAATCACATTCGCTTCGTAAAATTTTGCCGCGGCTAAAATTACGTTTAAATTCTATCGCATCTCGTAGAATTTCACGCGCCTCGTCCTATGTCCTTTAGTCGCTGTTTTGCCGCCGCTGTCACGTCCTCTTCGTAATCGTACCACGCAAACATCGCGCCGTGCTGCACCGAGCCGCCCAGCAGATCGCCTCCCTGGCGGTTTTTCAGATCGATATTTGCGACCTTAAATCCATCCAGCGTCGCTGCGAACTCACGCAAGCGCTGCGGCGGAGATTTGAGCTTGGTGTAGAGGTAGCAGCGTCCCGCCTGGCCTTTGCGCCCGACGCGCCCACGCAGCTGATGAAGCGACGCGAGCCCCATTCGCTCGGCGCCCACGATTAAAATGACGCTAAGCCGCGGCAGCGAGATGCCCACTTCGACGATCGTCGTGGTTATCAGCAGCCGCCCTTCATCGCGGAAGCGGCGCAAAACCTCTTCCTTGTCATTGTCGCTGCCGTGGGTAATCATCACGTCCGCAAACTGAGCCTTCCAAAACGGCGCCGCCTCCTCAAGGCTTTGATAGACCGAGCTTTCGCTTTGCTGCACTAGCGGATAGACGATGATCGCTTGATTGCCCGCGGCGAGCTCGCGGCGCAGATCCTGCATAAAGCCCGCAAATCCGTCGTTTTGCAGGATTTCGGTTTTGATCTGTTTTTCAAACGGCAGCTGTTTTAAAAAGCTGAAGCTCACGAGCTCGGACTGGATCATGCTCAGCGTGCGCGGTATCGGCGTGGCGCTAAACTGAATGAAATGCGCGCGAAACTCGCCGTTTTCGGTGAGACGCGCGATCTTTTCGCGCTGGTTGGAGCCGAAGCGGTGCTGCTCATCGACCATTATGAGATTTGACGGCGCAAGCTCATGGTAGAGCAGGGCGTGAGTGCCGATGACGAGGTGCGCGCCTGCGAAATTCGGCTCGCGATCGCCGCTTTTTACGAGTAGGACTTTGATCTGCGGCGGCAGTAGACGGCGCGCCTCGGCGTAAATCTGCTCGGCTAAGATGCTCGTAGGCGCCATCAGATAGCTGATGCGCGGGTAGTTCATCGCCGCGCTCGCGAGGATGACGAGCGTTTTGCCGCTACCTACGTCGCCCATGACGACGCGGCGGCGCGCTAGAGGGCTTTGCAGATCGCTAGCGATGTCCTTTATCGCGTTTAGTTGATCGCGCGTAGGCTCAAAAGGAAGCGAAGCAAGCCAGTCCGAAATGTCGCGCTGCGGGTAAATTTGCGCCGGGAAACTCGTTTTTTTCGCGCTTAGCTTTTGCAGGTAGTTTAGAATTTCGACAAATTTCAGCGTGCGTAAAATCGCAGCACCGCTCATCTGCGTGACGGCTACGGCCCGGATGGCCTCGGCGGCATGGACAGTTTCAGCATCGCTTGCAATTTGAGCGATTGTAGGTATGGCGGTTGTAGCTTGGGCGGCTGCGGTCTGGATAGTTTTGGTTTGATAATGCGTAGGTTGCACGGCACAATCGCGCGAAGCGCTCATCGGTGCGGCGAGCGCGTCTTGAACAGCCTCGGCGCTTGCGGTCTGAGCGATCGTAGGCTCTGCGGTTGCGGTATGCACGCCTACTACCGTCTGAAGCTTTTCGGTCTGGTTGCACGCAGTCTGCGCGCCCGTAGCTTGTGCGCTCAAAGTTTGGGTAGTCGCGGCTTGCGCGCTCTCTGCTTGGCTTGAAGTTTGGATTGCCGTAGGTTTTCCACTTACCTCTTGAGTTTGGGCGGCTACGAGTTGCAAATCTGCGATTCGAACGCCTGAAGTTTGGATTGCTGCAGATTGCGTATCTACGTCTTGGGCGCTTGAATTTTGTTCGGCGGCTACGGACTGCTCGGGCGCGACATGAGTTAGCATGGGTTGCGCGGTTGCGGCTTGAGCGTCTGCTGGCCGTGCTGCTTGGACGTCGGATACTAGGTCGTTTGAAATTTTATCGCTGTTCGCCGCCGCTTCATTATCGGCTTTAAGATCGTCTGAAATTTCATCCTCACGCGCCTCCGCGCTGTATGCGGCAAGAAAATCCTCGTCGCTTTGAACGCTAAAATTTTCGTCGTTATAAATCTCTGCGCAGCGCACCCGAGGCTGATCGCCGTCTAAAATTTCATCGCTCGCAATCTCGCCGTCACGGAGGCTTGGGTGGAGTGAAGTCTCCGCGCCCTTTGGAATTCCGCCGCTTAAAATTTCATTCTCCGCGCCGTGCTTTGTTCTGTAGGCAAGGGCTCCATCGCTTTGCGGATAGTTTGAAATTTTACCCCTAAAAATTTCATCATTTTGCGATCTGTCCTTTAAAATTTCGGCGGCGGAGCTTTGCGAGCTTGGAATTTCGCCGTTATCTAAAATTCCGTCGCCATTTAAAATTTTATCGCTGCTTGAAATTCCGCCATTTAAAATTTCACTGCCGCTCGGAATTCTGCCGCTGTTTGAAACGTCGTCGCGCTCGCCGAAATTTTCCTCGCCGCCCTCTTTGAGCCGCCTATTTAGCGCGGCTAGCATTCGCACGCTGCGCGGCGAGCTCTCGTGTAGCGCGAGCAGTACCGCCGCCTCGTCCGCGCGCAGCCCGCAGGCTAAAAGCGCGCCCGCGCTTAGGTATTTTTTGATCAGCTTTTGCGCCGCGGCGTCGCTCAGCGCGGCTTTGTATTTGGGCGCGATCCTGCCTGGCTCGCTCACGATTTTTGGGTTTACGAACTGCCACGAGCCGAAGCTTTCGTCGCATTTGCCGTGGATGAAAAATTTTTTGCCGCGCTTAAAGGCGCCGAAGTGCCAGCTTTTGGCGTTGAAGATCACGATTTTGATCTCGCGCTCCCAGCTGAGGCAGTGCGCCGTGACGATGAGCATCGAGCCGCGCCTGTGCTGGAAGAGGCACTCGACCTCCGCCGTGCTCTCGCCCGCGCAGGGCGCGTCCCCTACGCTTAGATCGTCGAAGCTTTTGGGCAGAAGCAGTGCCAGATCCAAAAGCGTCGTAATGCCCGCCTTTTGCAGTGCTGCCGCGTCTTTTGCTTCAAAAATCAATTTTCATCCTTTAAATTTGATAGGCGTTTAAGCCCTCGCGCTGCGAAATTTTATGCGCCGAAGCGAAATCGCCCGCCTAAATTTGATCGAAATTTTACGCGCTGCATCGAACGCTCGCCTACAGTTGCTCGGAATTTCGCCCATTGCGGCAAATTTGCTCGCCGGCTGTGCCTGCAAATTTTACTCGCCCTGCGCGTATTTTGCTTGGCAGCCGTGCCTTTGCGGTGCGCACCGGGTTTTGAAACATAGCGCGATCGCTTTTTAATTTCACGGCGCGATTTGCGAACCGTAAAAATTCAATTACGGCAGCCGCCACCGCGCGCCTTTTTAAATTTCACGGCGCGGCTTACAAACGGCGTGCGAAATCGGGCTTTATTTTGCGCGCTGAAATTTTACCAAGTCGTACACGGCGCCTTTAAATTTAGCCGCTTTTGTAAGGCTCGTAAATTTAATCGCTTCTGTAAAGCCCGCAAATTTTAGCGCGACGCAATCGCGGTTTTAAATTTAAACGCAAGCCGTCCGCAAACGGAGCGAAAAAGTAAAATTTAGCACCGTTCGCGCCGCTTTATAAATTTAAAATTTTCTCAATTTAGGCCGGTCGCAGGTATGCACTCGCTGTGCCGCGATGGGCTAAATTTTAAGCCCCTTTTTCGCGGCGGCCTCGTCGCAAATGACGGAAAAGCTTAAGTTCATGATCTCATCGTGCGACTTGATGAAATCATTGAGCGCCCCGAGTTTTAGTGTCTCGATGCGCTTTAAATTTCGCTCGAACTCACCGAATGCGTAGCCCTTGTAATACTCGCTCTGTGCGATCGCCGCGCGCTTAAACATCGTCTCTTTTTGCAGCACGGCGCTTCCGATTAGGAATTTTTTAGCGCTTTTCAGCTCAGCTTCGCTCACGCCGGATGCGATAAATTTCGCGATCTCCTCTTTTACGAGCGCGGCGGCGTTTTGTAAATTTTCGTTTTTGGTCTGCAGATAGCCCCAAAACTCGCGGCGGCTAAGCTCGAAATCGCCGCGCGCATAGACCGAGTACGCAAGACCGTGCTTGACGCGGATGCGCTCCATCAGCCTGCTGCCAAAACCGCTACTTCCGAGCACGAAAAGTGCGGTGTTTGCGATGAACTCCTGCTCCTTTGGCAGCGTAAATGGCGCGCCGAAGTAGATGTAGGCCTGCTGCGTCTGCTCCTTTTGGATCTTTATCTTTTTCGCATCGCTCGGCGCGTAAAACGGTAGCTCGCGCTTTTTGCCGCTTGCGAAGAGGCTTAAAATTTCAGCGATTTTCGGGTTTTTGTCGCTCACGTCGCCGCACAAAACGACGTATAAATTCTCTAAGCTTAACGAGGCGAAAAACTCCCGCACGTCCTTCATCGTGATCCGCTCTACGCTCGCCTCGTCGCCTATAAGCGGCTGAGCAAGCCTCGTGCGCGGATACAGAAGCGCTTTTAGGTTGCATGTCGCGATGTAATCGAACTCGCTTTTTAGCACGGCGATCTCGCCTATGGTTTGCATTTTTAGCTTTTCTAGCACCGAGGGCGTTAAATTGGGCTCTTTAAGCAGCTCTCGCAGCATGTCAAGGCCGAAATCGAAGTGCTCTTTTAGGCAGTTTAACTGGATGCCAAAGGTTTCAAAATTGCTCGCGGCGCTGATTTCGACCGCGCGGATATCGAGCTTGCGGTGAAATTCGCTCACCCCTAGCGTCTTTGAGCCCTCGCCCAAAATGCCCGCGCAGATGCGCGCAAGGCCCAGGGTCTTCTCGCTCACCGCGCCGCTTGCTTTAAAAATTAGCTTGAAGCTCGCCACCGGCAGCGAATCGTCGAACTGATACAAAAAATCGATTTTGGCGCTCTTGCCGCCTTTGATTTTAAGTGAAATCTCTTTTTTTTCCATCGTTTTCCTTTATAAAATTTTTAAATTTTATCGCTCTTGCAGGCGCGGTTTTAAAATTTTGGCGCAGCCAAGTCGCACCGCTTTTAAAATTTCGCTAAAACGAGTTTTCAAAAATTTTGTTCAAAACTCGCTTCTAAAATTTCGCGCCAGGGCAGTTTTGCCCATTACGCTTTAAAATTTTAAAATTTAATCGCGCTGCAGGATACTGCAAATTTTAAAATCGCCGCCCTAGTCATATTGCAAATACGGCTTGAAAGCGCCAACGAACCGATCAGACGTTATTTATACAGCCCTCTTGCAGCTAGCCATAAACTACCTGCGGCATTGCAAAATTTAATCGCGCCGCATTTTTGTAAAATTTCAGCGCCCCAAACGGCGCGCCGCCGCAACGCATTCTAGATGCGAAACGAAATGTATTCGCGCCTAAACGGGGTGCATGCTGCTACCAAACACGCAGCTCTGCGGCGTATCGAACCGCCACAGTATGTTTTGTCGCCGCAAACGCGGCAAGCGCCTTCACAAAATACCTTCTGCGCGCCGTCTCCGTCGCATTGATCTCGCGGCGTAGAATTTCGCGTCCGAAAAATTTTAAGGCAAAATCCGCAACGGAATGAAATTTTACCGCGCGAATTCCGCTCGTGCCTATAAATTTAACCTCCGTACCGATACCAAAATTTTAAATTCCATTGCAAAATTCCACGCTCGCGATCGCGAAAATTAGCTATCTGTTTTAAGACAAAATTTTACCGCTAAATTCTAGCTGCAAGCGAATAAATTTCCTGCCGTAAACGCACAAAAGTCCGCACCTAAGCGTACGTCTCCAAAATATCGTAGTTGGTGTTGCGCTTGGCGGGTATTTCGCCTACGTCGCGGATCAGCGCTATCATCTCGTCCTTGCTCATCCGAAAGCTCGCGCCTGCGGCCTTTACGACGTTTTCCTCCATCATCGTGCTTCCCAGATCGTTCGCGCCGAATTTCAGCGCCAGCTGCCCGATGTAGCTGCCCTGCGTGACCCAGCTGCTTTGGATGTTTTTGAAATTATCCAAAAATAGCCGCGAGACGGCGAGTAGGCGCAGGTAGCGGTTCGGGCTTTGCTTTTTGATCTCTGGGTGCTCGCGCAAAAGGCGGGTGTTTTGCCCCTGGAAGCTCCATAAAATAAACGCTCGAAAGCCGCCCGTGCGGTCTTGCAGCTCGCGGATTTTATCCCAGTGTTCTACGATCTCGCGCGTGCTTTCCAGCGTGCCAAACATCATCGTGGCGGTCGTTTTCATGCCGATACCGTGCGCCTCCTCGTGCACTCTAAGCCATGTGGCGCTGTCGCTTTTGCGCGGCGCTACTAGCTCTCGCACGCGGTCGCTTAAAATTTCGGCTCCGGCTCCGGGCATCGAGTAGAGCCCCTTGGCTTGCAGCCTGCGAAGCACTTCAAGCGTGCTGATGCCGCTAAGGCGCGCGATATAATCGATCTCGATCGCCGAGAAGCCGTGGATCGTGATGCTCGGGTAATTTTTGCGGATGAACTCCACGAGATCCTCGTACCATTCGATTTTCAGCTTCGGATGGACGCCGCCTTGAAATAAAATTTGCGTGCCGCCCACGGCGATGAGCTCCTCGATCTTTTCGCTAATCTGCTCAAAGCTCAGCACGTAGGCATCCGCGTCGCTTGCGTGGCGGTAAAATGCGCAAAATTTGCAATCCACCATGCAGGCGTTGGTGTAGTTTATGTTTCGATCGATGATGAAGGTCGTGACGCGGCTCGGGTGCAGCTTGCGCTTGCGTGCAAACGCCGCTCGCCCAAGCTCGTTCAGATCGGCGTGTTCTATTAAATTTAGAGCTTCGTCTATACTTAGTCTTTTCAAATTTATCCTTCCGATTTGCCTTTGCGATACGGCTTTAATGCATCGATGATTTTTTGATTTAGCGTCGGCAGATAGTCCTTGATGGCTATCTCTATCAGCTCAAAATTTAGCCGTTCGTATTCGTGCGAAGCGATATTTCTGGTGGCGTTGATAACTCTTATTTCATCTTTGCTAAAGATCGCCAAAGCCTGTAAATCGTTGCTTTCTTGCAGCCCCTTTAGCAGGGCGTGGATATTGATGAACTGCATCATTATCGCGGGCTGCAAAACGTCCTCGTCGGCAAGCGCTTGCGCTACGCCGCCCTCGCATTTATTTAGGATAGATGAAATTTTATCAGATATTTTTTTTAACCGCTCTACGCTTGATTTTTCAAACATAAATCGCTCCTTGCAAAAGCTTCATTTTTTCTTCGCGACTTAAAGAGGTAGTATCGCACAGATCGACATTTACATTAAATTTACCGGAGAGCTTCTTTTTAAAATCGTCTAAAAAAACCAGCGCCGAAAAAGGGTTTCCTAGATTTTTTACCATTTTTGCCCCGTCGGTTTCGATCGCGATGTCGATGTCTGAAAACGCGTCGGCGCTGCCCTTGGCGTAGCTGCCGAAAAGCCCTAGCTCGGTAACGCCAACCGCAAAAAGCCTCTTTTTCTGCGACGATAAAAATTTTAAAATTTCATCTTTACTGTTGATCGTTTTTTTCGGTGCGGTTTTAGCGCTCACTCTACGCCTCTTTCGGGTCTACGGGCGCTTCTTCTTTAGCGCCAGAGCTTTGCGCGTCTTTGCTAGCGGCGGCGTTAGAATTTTTATCGTCGGCACTCGTGCTGTCCGCGTCGCCTAAGCGTGCGTCGCCGTCATCTAAATTTACGTCGTCTGCGCCGCTAGAATTTCGATTGTTATCTTTTTTAACCACGATCTGGCCGTTTTTTACGCCTAAAATTTCGACGCGGTCGCCCTCGTTAAGATCTGAAATTTCATCGCTTTTCCAAAACGTACTTTTGAAATAGACCATGCCGTTTTTGACGATGCCGGTGCCGTGCTCGTCTAAAAAGTTATCTTCATGCTTCTCTTCGGGTTTGAAAAAGCGCGATTTTAGCGGCCTTTTAAGTGCGATCAGAAGCACGAAAGAGAGCACGAACGAAAGCAGAATCTGCACGTCCCAATCAAGATGAAAGCCGAAGCTCAAAAGCCCCGTGATGAAAAATCCGGCGCTGAAAAATATAAAGGTAAAATCCATCACCAAAAGCTCGACGATCGCCAAAATCACGCCGATTATGATAAAAATCAGCGCGTTCATTTGAGCTCCTTCGCGCCGTTTTTGCCGAGGAATTCTTTAAGCACGCTAAGAGAGCCTAGAAGCTCGCTCGTTTCGTAAGGGATCAAAATTTTATCCTTGCTCGGGTTTTTGGACAGCTCGCTGAAAGCGTTTACGCGACCCTGCGCGAGCAGGTATTCCGCCGCAAAGCCGGAAGCGCTCATCGCTAAATTTATACTGTCCATCGCGTCCTTTTGACCTTGCGCAAGCGCGATCTGCTCATATTTTTTCGCATCCGCCATACGCTCGATCGCCTCGGCTTCGAGCACCTTCTCCTGCTTTAGCGCCTCGGCGTTTCGGATGAGGGCTGCTTTTTCGGCCTCAGCTTTAAGCTCGATCGCGCGCTTTTCGCGCTCAGCTTTCATCTGCATATTCATCGCCTCTTCGATGCCGTGCGGTACCGAAATTTCGGAAATCTCTACGCGCATAATCTTTACGCCCCAGTTATCCGCGGCGTCGCCCAGAGCGATTTGCAGCTTGGAATTTAGCTGATCGCGCGAACTAAGCGTGCTGTCTAAGCTCATCTCGCCGATCGCGCTACGTAGCGTCGTCATCGCTAAATTTGAAATCGCGCGGCGATAATCTTCGACGTTGTAAAGCGCCATCTTGCCGTCGATGACTTTTAAAAACACGATACCGTCGACGCTTATGTTGACGTTATCTTTGGTGATGACCTGCTGCTTGCTGATGTCCACGAGCTGCTCGCGCACGCTCATCTTCGCGCGCACCGCGTCAAAAAACGGCACGATGATGTGAAAGCCGCCGTCGAGCACCTTGTGAAAGCGACCCAGCCGCTCGATGATTAAAATTTCCGATTGCGAGACGATCTTAACCCCCATCTTTAGAATTGCCGCGATGAGGACGCAAAATACTATTACCGTAGTTACGAACCCTTCCATTTTCACTCCTGAATTAAAATTTCGCAATTATAGCATTTTTAGCTTATTTTGGCTTTTAAGGCGCGTCGTGATACAATTTCGCTAGATTTTTTATATTAAATACGGGATAAAATTTTATGATCAGATACATCGTGCTGCTTCGCCATTCACGCAACTACCGCCTGCTCTTTTCGGCGGGTTTTATATGTATGTTCGGCTTATGGTTTTCGGTCGTCGGGGTCGCCACGCTGCTTATTGAGCTTGGTGCGCCGGTGTGGGCGATTACCGCGGTGGGCGTTGTTTCGTTCGTGCCGAACGTTTTTTTAGCGCCCATCAACGGCATCATCGTGGATAAATTTCAACCAAAGCCGCTGATGACGGTGATGTTTATAACCGAGATGATCAGTATTTTCATGCTAATTTTTATTGATAGTTTGGATTATCTGTGGCTGCTACTTTTGATCGTGGTCGTGCGCAGTGTCGCAGGCACGCTGTTTTTTCAAACCGAATCATCTACGCTGCCGAAATTTCTAAGCCGCCCCTATCTCAAGCTTGCTAACGAGATGACGGGCATTATCTGGACGATCACATATACTTTCGGTATGGCGAGCGCGGGTATTTTTATCCACTATTTCGGCGTGCGAGCGGCATTTATTTTGGATTTTTGCTTATATGTTTTTTCGTTTTTCATCCTGCTGCGGCTAAATTTTAAAGACCTCGCAAGAAACACGCCGAGGCCCGTGTTTAAGATGCTAAAGGAGGGCTTTTCCTACCTGCGCTCGCATCCTTTGGTGGTGCATCTCATCGTCCTTCACGCCTTCGTCGCCGTCACCACCTACGACAATCTCATCGCGCTTCTTGCGAAATACCGCTACAAAGAAATTTTAAGCGCCTCGCTAGTCATCGGGCTTATGAATATGTCGCGCTCGGCGGCTGCATTTTTCGGGCAGATATGGCTAAGCAAGATCGTAAACAAACACACCTTTTTTTGGATCCTACTGGGGCAGTTTGCGGGCATCGCGCTATGGGCAGTGCTGGAGTTTAACTACTGGCTTTCGTTTGCCGGCATGATCGCGGCGGGATTTTTCATCACGACGGTGTGGTCTTATTCTTTTACGCAGCTGCAAAGCCACGTCGATAGGGAGTTTTTCGGGCGCGTTATCGCCTACAACGACATGGCGTATTTCATCGTCGCGACGCTCGTGTCGGCTGCGATCGGATTTTTTTTCGAGCTTGGATTTTCGCTTTCGCAAATCACCTTCGGCATGGGCTTTATGTTCGCAATCGCGGCGTTTTATTATAAATTTTTGATCTACGAAAAAATTTAAGAGTAGGTCACTATCTTTTCGGCGCGATCTCGGGACGGAAGATAGCAAATATAAATAAAAAGCTCATCGCTGCAAAAAACACCCAGATAAAGCCGTTTGCGCCCAAACATTTCATCATCGCGCCGATTATCAAAGGCGAACAGAGCGACGCGCTTGAATAGATAAAAAGCATCGCCGCCGAAATTTGCACGCGAGATGCGCCCTCGCCGGTGATGGAGTCGTTTGCGCGCGCGATGGCGAGCGAATACAAAGGAAAAGCGCCAAATCCCAACATCAACGCAAGCGCGCACGTTAGGATGAAGCTTTTGGCAAAAAATAGCGCCGCGCAGGCTACGATACCGATGGCGCAAACTATCATTATGGCGCGTTTGCGGCCGAATTTATCCGAGATTACGCCGCAGAAGAGCTGCGCTAAGAAGCCTCCGACCATTGCCGATCCCATAAATGCGCCCACTGAGCCCACTCCAAGCCCCGCGCTTAGCACGAAAACGCTCGCCATCGAAAAAAAGCCGTTAATCAAAATGCCCGCGCAAACCACAGTCGCAAACGCAAGCGGCGGCACGATCGAAATTTGCGGCATCGAAACTCGCATGCGAGCGGGAACCCTAGGAGGGTTGAAGCGGATTAAATTTACCGGCAGCAGCGCTAGGATGATAAAAAATGCGCTTAGCACGAAAACTTTCATCGTTCCGAAATTTAGCGCCAAAATTATAACTCCTATCGCAAACGCGCCGTAAAAAACCGCTTCGTAGATCGCGAGCACGCGGGAGCGGATGGAGTTTGTGATCTTTGAGTTTATCCAGCTTTCGATTATCATCAAAAGCGCGTAGTAGCAAAAGCCCAAAATAAAGCGCAAAATCGCCCAATATACGAGGTTTGAGCCAAGATCATGCAGCATTGCAGCAATTCCGAAAAGCGCCGTAAAGACCGCGTATGCCCGCACGTACGAGAGTGCGCCGATTATCGAAGGCACAAAAAAGCCGCTAAAGATCGCCCCTAAAAAGAAAAACGCCGAAATTAGTCCGATCTCAAGCTCGCTGTGGCCGGATTCTTTTAGCATGATGCCCGCGCTTGCAATGACTAGCGCGTCGCCGATAAACATAAAGAAAATACCCAGAAATAGGGGGCTTAGCGAGCGTGCCGCGCGCATGGATTCAAACAATGACTTTTCCTTGGAATTAAATTTGGCATTATTGTAGCCTTTTATTGATTAAAGCTCGGTTTTTATATAAAAATATTTGAAAAATTTCGATTCGGATAGGGATTTTCAAAAGATGCGAAAATTTATAAAGGAAAATCAAGCCAAAATTTTATCTCAGATGCCAAAGATCAAGTGCAGGTAGTGCGCCGAAAAGCCTAGCGCGCGATAAAATTTTACCGCAGCGGTTTTAAAACGGCGCGAGCGTTTAAATTTAGAGGCGGCTCGTAACGAAACGCTGAAATTTTGAGATAAAATTTTAATCCAAACGTTAAAGCTCTAGTAGTCGTGCCTCGTAGCATCAAAGAGACGAGTTTTATTAAAAAGCACTGCAGCTAAAGCAGCGATCTGCGTGGCTAAATTTAAAGGTAAAATTTCAATCTTTGCGGATAAATTTATGCGACTTGCTTCAAAGATAAAATTTCAAAATTTCATAGAGCAAAACCGGGGCGCAAAAGGGGCAAAATTTTAAAGCTCTAGCCATCTTGCATGATCCCCTTTAGGCTGCGATACTCCTCGCACTCGGCCGTTAGCTTCGCGTCGGTGCCGATAGCGAGGATGCGGCCGTTTTTCATCACGGCGATATTATCGGCGCGTTCGATCGTGGAGAGGCGGTGAGCGATTACAAAGACGATTTTGCTTTGTTTAATCTTTTCGATGACGTTTGAGATCTCCTTTTCGCTTGCGTTATCCAGCGCTGAAGTCGCCTCGTCGAATATTAAAATTTGCGGGTCTTTATACAGCGCGCGCGCGATGGCGATACGCTGGCGCTGCCCGCCGCTAAGATTTGCGCCGAACTCGCTAAGCACGGTGTAAATTCCATCCTTCATCGAGCTTACGAACTCATAGGCGTTGGCGAGCTTGAGCGCTTCTATGACGCGCTGCTCGTTAAATTCCGCGCCGTAGCTTACGTTTTGCGCGATCGTATCGTTGAAAATATAGACGCGCTGGCTTACCAGGCCGATATTCTCGCGCAGGCTAGGGATGCTAAACTCGCCGATCTCGTCGTTGCCGTTGAATAAAATTTTACCGCTGCTTGCGTCGTAAAAGCGCATCAGCAGGTTCACGACCGAGCTTTTGCCGCCGCCGCTGTTTCCGACGAGCGCTAAAATTTCGCCCTTTTTGACGCCGAAGCTTATATCTTTCAGCGCCGCCTTGTCGCCGTAGTTTAGCGACACGTCGCAAAAGCTCACCGAGCCGATCTCGCCCATCTGCTTGCCGCCTCCGACGATCGTAGGTTCCAAATCGATTAGCTCAAACGTCCGCTCGCTCGCTGCGATGGCGTCTTGCATGTTGTTGTAGAGCGAGGAGACCTTTTTTATCGGGGTGTAGACCATAAAAAGCGCCGTGAGGAAGCTGAAAAAGCTGCCGATACTCATCTGGCCCGCGATGACCTCCTGTCCTCCGACGATGATCACCACGGCGATGCCCACGGCGCCCAGCATCTCCATGATCGGGCTTACCAGGCACGCCGTTACGACCGCCTTTAAATTTAGACCGAAAAATTTCTTGTTTTCGGCGTTAAATTTCTCCACTTCAAAGCTCTCGGCGTTACTTGCCTTGACGATTTCGATGTTGGAGTAAATTTGACTGAGCGCCGAGGAGATATCGGAGGTTTTCTCTTGAGACTCGCGCGAAATTTTTTTCATCCGTTTTGCAAGGCGCGAGAGCGGATATATCGCGCAAGGAAAGACTACGAGCGCGAAAAACGAAAGCTTTGGGCTCTGATAGATCACGACGCCCAAAAGCCCCAAAATCGTAATGATTTGCGTGAAAAAATCGGGGATCATATTCGAAACCACGACGCGGATACGCTCGATGTCGTTGATCGTGCGGCTGATGAGCTCGCCCGTGCGGAAGCGGTTGAAAAAATCCACGTCCAGCCGCACGAGGCTTGCGACGAGCCTATCGCGGAAGCGGCGCACCGTGTCTTGACCGATGAAGGCTGTGAAGTAGTTTTGCATAAACGCACCGCCGCTTTTCATTGCAAAAACCACGATGATCGCAATCGGAAGCGTGTAGAGATACGGTTCGTTTTTTTCGACGAAAATTTTATTTAAGACGGGCTCGACCAGCTTCGCGCTCGCAGCAGTCGCCACGCTCGTCATCACCATACCCAAAATCGCCAATGCAAACTGCGGCTTATAATCCCTAAAATAGGGCTTAAAGCGCGATAGTAAAGTTTTAAAACCGTTCAAATACAATCCTTTTTTATAAAATTTTTAAAATTTAAAATCCAAAAATTCATGAAATTTCAAAATTTACAATTTCAAAATTCTTGAAATTCCAAAATTTATAATTCTAAAATTCCTTAAATTTTAGAATTTCCAACCCCGAAATTTCTAAAATTTTAGAATTTTGGCCGCGAGGCAGCACAAAATTTGCGCGACGGCGCGGGACTAATTTGCGCTTCGCAAGCTCACTAAATCAACTCGCTCGCATGCGGCGACCGTGCGGACGACGCCGAGATTTAGCTTTTTTATTTGCTACTTTCGAAGCATAAAGCGCTTTAAAATGGCTTTTGCGCATCGCAGAGTGATTTTTACATTACCATTTTTAAAGCGTAAAGCGCCGCGAGTTTTTATTTATCGCGATCTTTCGCGCTTTCGTACGCCATAAGCGTTAAATGCTTTGAGGCGCCATAAAGCGCTCAAAGGCTGCATTGTAATATAACATCGCGTTTATCGCGACTTCGCATCGCCACGCCGCATTGCGCTTTCATACTACCGCGCCTTCAAAAAAATCGCGCTAAATTTACGCACAGGCACCGCATTGCTGTTTCTGCACTGCCCCCCATTCGCATCACCACATACTGCCGATAAAAATTGCGATTCACGCGGCGTTATTTCGCTGCACTGCAACAGCAACACCGCCGATAAAAATCACGCTTTCATCATCGCGTCAACCGTGCCGACGAATGAAAATCGCTATCCGGCCTCGCGCTTCTGTCGCCGCGTCAAGTCGCACTTCATTCCTGCACCGTATCGCTAAATAAAATCGCGCCGCGGCATAGCAATGCTTCAGATAAAAATCGCACTAAAATTTACGCGCGGATTAGTATTCGGATTTACGCTTCGCATCGTAAAAATCATAAAATTTAACGTAAAATTTTGCGATAAATTTTACGTTTTATTCCGTTGCGACCTCCCAAACTGTGCCGCTAGGCGTATCCATTACTTCAATCTTCATATCCATAAGGCGCGCCCTGATGGCATCCGCGCAGGCAAAGTCCTTTTCCGCCTTTGCCTGCGCGCGCTGTTTTATCAGATCCTCGATCTGCGCCCTTTGCTGCTCGCTCACGCCGAAGCGAAAGTATTCGGTCTCATCCTCATATAAAATTCCGAGCGTCTGCTTCGCAAACTCCAAATTTGCGGCGATACGGGCTTTTAGCGCCTTGTCTTTTGGCGCGCGATCTAGCGCTTCGTTCGCGCTTGCTACGAAGCTATCAAGCACCGCAAGCGCGCCTGAAGTATTGAGATCATCGCTTAAAAATTCCATCATCTCCGATCTAAATTTAGCCTCCGCAGCAGGCAGTTTGGGCGCAGAATTTTGCTCCGCAGCGGGAACTAAAACGTCACGGATACGCTTTTTAAGGCGGTAAATTTTATCGAGCCTCTTTTTGCTCGCAAGCAGATCGGTCACCGAATAATTAAAATTTGCCCTGTAATGCGAGCTTAAGAGATAAAATCTCAACGCCTCGCCCGGTGCGATTTTTAGGGCATCTCCTACAAAAAAGGAGTTGCCGAGGCTCTTGCTCATCTTTTCGTTATTTACTTGCACGAAGCCGTTGTGAAGCCAGTATTTACTTAGTGCTCTATGGCGGGCGCAGCGGCACTGCGCGGCTTCGTTTTCGTGATGTGGGAAGAGCAGATCGGCACCGCCTGCGTGAATGTCTATACAAAATTTCGGATCGCCGCTATCAAGGTGCGCCAAAATCATCGCGACGCACTCGCTGTGCCAGCCCGGGCGCCCTTTGCCAAACGGGCTATCAAACCAATTCTCGTCAAATTTCCACAGCACGAAGTCCTTCTCGTCGTGCTTGGCATCGTTTGAGGCGACGCGGGCGATGTTTTTGCTAACATCATCTTTTTTGCCGCTAAGGCTTAGATAATCCCCGTCCTTGCGCGTGTCGAAGTAGATACCGTCACCGGCGATCTCGTAGGCAAAGCCTTTTTGAAGAAGCGAGGATATGAGCTCGCAGATCGCAGCGATATTTTCGGTTGCTTTGGGCGAAATGCTCGCGTCCGCGACGTTTAGCGCGCTCATATCCTGCAAATATCTGCGGGTATAAAGCTCCGTGATCTCCTCCAGGCTTTTGCCGCTCTGCTCCATCTTTTTTAAAATTTTATCGTCGATGTCGGTGAAATTTCGCGCAAATTTTACCTCATAGCCCTCCGCTTGCAATACGCGGCGCAGCAGATCGAAGCTCACGGCGCTTTTTGCATGCCCAAGATGCGCGTCGTCATAGACGGTCGGACCGCAGGCGTAAATGCGCGCCAACCCCTCGCTAATGGGCTCAAACGGGAGCTTCTTTTTGCTTAAACTATCATAAATTACCATAATACAAGCCTTTTGAAATGTATAAAATCGCCGCTTCGCCCGCACAAAGCGCCGCGATCGCAATAATTTTTTTTGCGCGGATTATAGCCAAAAAGTTATTAAATCCAAAAAAATAGAGGTTGAAGCCGAGCAGAAACGCCCCCGTTATCGTGCTCGCAAACGCAAGCCCCACTGCTCCGAAGGGTTTAAAAAACAGCGCGCACAAAGCGACGTTTATAAAGACGCACCAGATCGAAATTTTCGCGCTTAGCTTCTGCTTCATATTCGCATACAGCCAGTGCGAAAAAATCCTAGACAGCCCAAACGGCACGAGCCCTACCATATACGCGCCGAGAACCGCGGCGCATTCGATGGAATTTTGGCGGGTAAATTCTCCGCGCTCAAATAGCAGCTGAGTGATCTCGTTTCGCAGCATCACGCCGCCTATCGCAGAGAGTCCGAGCAGCGTCAAAAGGAAGTAAAATCCGCGCTCGACGAGCGCCAGAGCCTGCGCGTCGTCGTGAGCTTTTACGAATTTGCTCATGCGCGGAAAGATCGCCGTGCTAAGCGCGATCGCAAAAAGCGCGAGCGGCAGCTGAAATATGCGGTTGGCGTAGTAAAGATAACTGATACTGCCGCTAGCAAGGAAGCTCGCAAAAAAAGTATCTATAAACGAGCTTAGCTGAAGTGCCGACGCACCGAGTACGCCTGCGAAAAAATTTTTATAAAAGCCCTGCGTTTGTGCTTTATCGCCCCGCGCAAGCCGCGCAAAGCCGCCCGTTAAGACGCGCAGCATACCGGTGAACTTCAGCGCATAAACGTGCACCGCAAGCTGCAAAAGCCCGCCCGCTACGACGCCGAAGCTAAGATAGAGCACCGCCGTAGCGCCGTCTTTACCGCGAGCTAGCAGAAGCGCCGCGATCATCGCTAAATTTAAAAGCGCGGTCGAAAACGCCGTCGTAGCGAAGTGGTCGCGATACTGAAGCAGCGAAGCAAAGAGCGTAACGACGAAGATAAACGTGAGGTAGAAAAAATTTATCCGCACGTAGGGCACCGCAAGACCGATCTGCTCGGCGCTAAATCCGTATGCCAAAACTTTGGTAAAAACGGGCGCGGCGAGCAGCACGAGCGCCGTTAAAAGCGCGATGAAAATGCTAAATTTAATAAGTACCGCTGCGGCAAAAATTCCTTTTTTACGCGCGGCGGTGAAGCTAGGCAAAAACGCCTGCGTAAAGGCTCCCTCGCCGAATAGTCTGCGGAAAAGATTGGGTAGTTTAAACGCTACGAAAAATAGATCGCTGTAAATCCCCGCGCCCAAAACCGATGCGGTAAGCAGGTCGCGCACGAAACCCAAAACTCGCGAAACCAGCGTGCCTGCGCTATTTGTAAAAAAGCCTTTGAGCATAAATCTCCATTAAATTTTATAAAATGCCAAGGTTGATTATATTATAATTTCCCCTATTTTTTGATTTTGGAGAGAAATTTTTGCGGAATTTAGCCTTTTCGCTCGAAAGCTCGGGCGGGAAAAACATCTTATCGCTACGCGGGCAGTGGAACTACAAAAGCTCGCGCTCACAGCTACTTGCACTAAAAAAAGCGGTAAAAAATATAAACGAGCTGGAGCTAAGCTTAAGCGAAATTTCAAATTTGGACTACTTCATGGCGCTGATGATCAAAAACGCCCTTGCCGGCAAGCGGGTTAGCCTTGTGGAGGATAGCTGCAAAGCTGCCAAAATTCTAAGCTTTATGGATGATAAAACAATCGATTTTAGCTACGTACCCGAATCTCGAAGGCTAAATTTTTTAGCGCAGATCGGACTTTATTGTCATCTTGGAATTTTAGGCTTGCTAAGCCTTGCAAGCTTTTTGGGCGAGTTTTTCTCCAAACTCGTGGCTTTTATAATTCATCCGATGAAATTCCGCTTCAAAGAAACCGTAAATTTCATCAAAGATAGCGGCATAGACGCGCTTTTTATAGTCTCATTGACAGCGTTTTTGATCGGTATCGTGCTTGCTTACATAGGCTCTGATATGCTTTCTAAATTTGGCGCTAGCATCTATATCATCGACATAATGGGCGCTTTGACGCTTCGCGAGGTAGCGCCTCTAATCGCCGCTATCGTTATCGCGGGTCGCTCGGCTTCTAGCTTTACGGCGCAGATCGGCGTGATGAAGATCACCGAAGAGATCGATGCGATGAGGACGATGGGCTTTGATCCGTTTTATTTTCTTGCGATGCCGCGCATTATCGCGATGGTACTAATCATGCCGCTAGTCATTTTTATCGCAGATTCGGTAAGTATTTTTGCTCAGATGATAGTGTGCGACGCGTATTTAGACATAGCCTTTAGCGATTATTTGGATAGATTTAAGGCTTCTGTAGAGCTTAGGCATTTTTTAGTAGGTGTGATTAAAGCGCCGTTTTTCGGGGCATTCATCGCTATCATCGGCTGCATGCGGGGTTTTGAAGTAAAAGGAAATACCCAAAGCATCGGCGAATACACCACCATTAGCGTCGTAAACGCGATATTTTGGGTTATCGCGATCGATGCGGTATTTGCGGTTCTATTTTCGGAAATCGGACTATGAGCGAGCAAGCGCAGTCTAGCGAAACCTCCAAAATCATAGTCGCGCGCGACGTTACTACCGCGTACGGATCGCGCGTTATGCATGATTGCGTGAGCTTTAGCGTCAAAAGAGGCGAAATTTACGGCTTTTTAGGTGGCAGCGGCAGCGGCAAAACGACGTTAATGAAAACTCTCATATTTTTAAAACGTCCGCAAAGCGGCGAGATTAAAATTTTCGGGCGCGATATTTGGCGCGCGAGCGAGGCGGAGCAAAACGAGATCCGCCTAAAATGCGGCGTGATGTTTCAGTTCGGCGCGCTTTACAGCTCGATGAGCGTGCTAGAAAACGTAGGCGTGCTGCTACGCGAATACTCTAAATTTAGCGAGCGCGAGATAGATGAGCTATCGATGTTTTGGATCCAAAAGGTAGGGCTTAAGAAGGAGGCCGCCGCGCTTAGGCCAAACGAGCTTAGCGGCGGTATGAAAAAGCGCGTGGCGCTGGCTCGCGCGCTAGCACTTAGTCCTGAAATTTTATTTTTGGATGAGCCAAACTCGGGGCTTGATCCGCTCAGCGCTAGAGCCCTTGATAGGCTTGTTTGCGAGCTTAGAGATAGCCTCGGCGTCACGGTCGTGATGGTGACGCATGACGTGGATAGTATCTTTGACATTTTGGATCGGTTTTTGATCGTTGATAATCAAAAAATCGCTTTTGAAGGAAGTATCAAAGAAATTTCAAGCTTAAAGAATAACCCGCTCGAAGAGCTATTTAAGATGCGGCAAAGAGATTGAGCTTTGAAATTTATTTAGTCGAAATACGCATCGCGGCGGGTAAAATTTAGATAGGTAGGAGCTGAAATTTTAAAATAGCGGCAGTAAAATTTTAAATTTTAAACCTAGCGAGGAATTCCAGGCTCCGCAGGGCTTAAATTTTAAAATTTAGACTTTAGCGGCTCAATCGAAATTTTAAAATTCAGTCGGGTCGCATTTAAGGGCGCATTTATTGGATAGCGCATTGAAATTTTAAAATTTCGGCGAGCAAACGGCGTTAAATTTAAACCGGGGCGGTAGAATTTTACGCTAAAATACGGCGCGACGATATTTTGAAATTTCAAAATGCACGCTAAGCTTTAAAATTTAAACTCAGATGATTCTGCAAATTTTGCGACTATTTGAGAAAGTGCTAAGTTTTAAAATTTAAGCTCAAATGGCTATTTTTAAGGCATATCGCAGGGCTTAAATTTTACGCTCTAAAATTAGGAGAAAAGATTGGAAAATAGAACTTCATACACGATAGTAGGCGCATTTGTTATGATCTGCGTCGCGGCTCTTACGGCGTTTATGTGGTGGATGCTTACTAAGACTGACCGCGGCGAGAGCTACCGCTCCTACTATATCCACACAAAAGAGCTTCCCGTAGGCATTAAGGAGAATTCCGAGGTTAAATTTATCGGCGTAAATGCGGGCATCATCAAAAGTATCGATTTTGCCGATATCGAAAACGCGATCATTGAGATTGAAATTTCAGTAAAAAGCAAGCTACCGATCTCACAAGATAGCGTCGCTAAGGTAGAATCTCAAGGCATCAGCGGAATCGCGTTTATAAATATCACGAAAGGAAGCGGCAAGCTTTTCCCGCCGAATGATAAAAAGCCGATAATTGCGCTGGATAAAACACTTCTTGATAAAATCGGCTCCAAAGCTGAAGTCATCACCGATAGCGTGAGCGAGATGATCTTTAAGATTAACGGGCTGTTGTCTAAGCAAAATACCGATAAAGTGGATAGAATCCTATCTTCGATGGATAAATTTAGCGCTGAGCTAAGTGATGAGAAAAAATTCCAAAGCCTAGACGCGCTGCTTGCTAACGTAAATACTCTCATAGCAAATTTAAACGAGCGCGAGAAGGAGCTAGACGCGCTGCTAGATAATCTAAACGCTTTTGCCGTGAGTGCTGCCAATCTATCGAATTCGCTGGATAAAACCGCAGGCATTATCACTAAGCGTATCGATCGCGGCGAGTACAATCTAAAAGCGATCTTGGATCCTACGCTTGAGGAGGCAAAAAACACTCTTGGCGAGCTCAAAAAATCGCTTAGAGAATTCCAAGGCGCGATGTTTAGGCTAGAGGACAATCCTTACGATTTCTTTTTCAAAGACACTTCTAAAGGCGCGGATCGCGACGATAAAAAGGAATAAAGATGAAAAATTTTATAAAGTTTACGCTTGCTGCGACGCTAGCAGCGATATTTTTAGGCGGCTGCTTAGCTAAGCAGGCTAAGCCATACACCTACTACGAGCTGCGTTATGATCAAAAGCGCTGCGTAAATCCTAGCGGTGCGCGCAAAAATATCTTTATCGACACCATTACGGCGACAGATCTCGTCGATAGGCGGGATATTTTAATAGTGGATTTTAGAAACCGAACGCGGTTCGCAAGCGACGCCAAATTTATCACGATGCCTAGCGAAATGGTATATAAGGCACTGCTTGATGCGGCATTTTCCACCTGCTCGCTAAATCCGATCTTCGTGCCAAAAGAGCGGGATTTGCGCCTAAAAACTAGTATCGTAGCGCTTCAGATCAATAACGATCAGGCAACCGTCACGATGGGATATGAAATTTTAAATTCTTTAGAAAGTATAAAATCTGGCATCGTTACTAAGCGCGTTTTCGTGCCTGATCCTAGCTCACAAAGCATTTATAATGCCCTAAATTTAGCGCTTAATGAGAGCATAAATGAAATTTTAAAGGCTCTTAGATGATAGCGGCGATCGAAGGAATTATCACGCGCAAGGAGCCCACTGCTTGCGTCATTAAATGCGCTAGCGGCGTGAGCTACGCTCTTTCATTGTCATTAAATACCTCCGCGAAGCTCGCGCAGGGCAAGCTGACCGAGCTTGCGTGCGTACAAATTCTGCGCGAGGATGCCGATTTGCTGTATGGGTTTTTAGACGAGAGTGAAAAAAGGATGTTTGAAACCCTAATCAAGCTTAGCGGTGTAGGTGCAAGCACGGCGATGGCAGTTTGTTCGACGCTCGCTCCGCAGGATTTCGCGCGTTGCGTAGCTACGGGGGATGCTGCGACGCTAACTTCAGTTCCGGGTATCGGCCCAAAGACCGCTAGACGGATCATTGCCGAACTGGGCGATGCGAAGCTAATGGAATTCGGTCCTAGCGAGACTTATAAGAACGAAGCGGCGTCCGCGCTACAAAGCCTTGGATTTAAGCGCGATAAGATCAATCAAATTTTAGCGGGCTGCAGCAGCACGAATACGTCAGATCTTGTCAAAGAGGCGTTAAAAAAATTAGCGTAAAAAAATAAAATTTGAAGGAAAGCAATGAAATTTGGCATAGTTTTTGGAGCTCAAAGCTACGAGCACGAAGTAAGTATCATCTCGGCAATTGCCGTTAAAAACGCCCTAAAAGGCTGGGACTTGGAGTTTGTATTTTGCGATAAAAATCGTAAATTTTACCGCATCGAGGATAAGAATATGCGCGCGGCATATTTTAAGCAGGGCGGCTATGCTAAAGCAAAAGAGCTTAGCATCGGTACGGGCGGATTTTTTGAAAGCGGAATGTTTAGCAAAAGCATGCTAGAAGTCGGCACATATATCAATCTAATCCATGGCTGCGACGGCGAGGATGGCAAAATGGCAGCGCTATTTGAGTTTTTTGGCATCCCTTATATCGGACCTCGCATCGAAGCTAGTGTGCTAAGCTATAATAAAATTTTAACCAAGCACCTAGCTGTAATCGCAAATGTAAAAACCTTGCCGTATGAGATCGTAAATCGTACCAGCCTGCCTAATTTTAATTTTCCGATCATCGTTAAGCCCGCTCATTTGGGCTCTAGCATCGGAATTTCGATAGCCAAGAACGAAAGCGAGTTTAGCTATGCGCTGGATCAGGCTTTTGAGCTAGACGACAGCGCGATCGTAGAGCCATACTGGGAAAACGTAAAGGAATTCAATCTCGCAGGCGCTAAAATAGACGGCAAAATCGTATTTTCAAACATCGAAGAGCCAAAAAAAGAGGGCTATTTAAATTTCGATCGTAAATATTTGGATTTTTCGCGTAGTGGCGCGATCGAGCCCGCTCGTCCTGGCGCTTTGCTAGAGGGCAAGATGAAAGACGCCTTTACGCGGCTTTATAACGCAGGATCATTCGATGGTGCGCTCATTCGCTGCGATTTTTTTGAAAAAGAGGGCGAAATTTATCTAAACGAGATAAATCCAAATCCGGGCAGTCTCGCAAACTACCTATTTGATGATTTCTCCGAGGTCTTAGCAGCTCTTGCTTCGTCGCTGCCGCCGATGAGGCAGATCCCTGTAAGCTACGAGCTAATCACCAAAATCACCGCTAATAAATAGCTAATCGTTTAAAATTTTACGCTAAATTTTGCGTAAAATTTTACTCTAAAAGGTCGAGTTATGATAAATCAAGACGAAATTTACACCGCTACCGAGATCGTACGCAACTTCAGCACCGTTTTAAACAAGATCAAAAGCCAAGAGATTAAAAAAGCCCTGATCGTCAAAAACAACAAATTCGAAGCTGTGATGATCAGTATGAGCGAGTTTGAGCGGCTCGAAAAAGCGGTCGAGCTACTCAAGGCTGTTTACGCCAAAAGGAGCAGCGGTGGCGAGTAAGGAGCTCGTCTGCGGCGGCGAGAGCTACAAAATCAGCTACGAAATTTCAAACCTGCAGCGCGAGCAATACATCCTGATTCTGCACGGCTGGGGCGCAAACAAGGCGCTTATGTCTCGGGTTTTTGCGGACAAGTTCCGCCGTTATGCGTTAGTGTGCGTCGATCTGCCTGGATTCGGCGCCAGCTCGCAGCCCGCGCGCGCCCTTGGCAGCGAGGATTACGCGGAGATTATGCGCGCCTTTATCGCAGCTTTGGGCAAGCAGCCCGCAGCGATCATGGGGCACAGCTTCGGCGGCAAGATCGCCGCGTTGCTGGCTCCGCGCAATCTCATACTGCTAAGCAGCGCCGGTATCATCGAGCCCAAGCCCTTTGCCGTGCGCGCTAAAATCGCGATTTTTAAAATTTTAAAAAGACTTGGACTGGCGGGGCTTTGGCGCGCGTTTGCGAGCAGGGACGCCGCAGGTATGAGCAAGACGATGTACGAGACGCTAAAAAACGTCGTAAACGAGGACTTTCGCGATATTTTTTCCGCGCTAAGCCCACAAAATGCGCTCATCTTTTGGGGCAAGGACGATCGCGCCACTAGCCTAAAAAGCGGCGAGTTGATCCACTCGCTCGTCAAAAACAGCAAATTTTATCCGCTGGCGGGGGATCACTTTTTCTTTCTGCAGAGCGCGGATTTTATCGGCGAGCAGATCGAAAAGGAGCTTGGCAGCAGCTAAATTTAACGATTCGGTGCCGCGCTAAATTTAAAACAAAACGTGATTTGGTGTAAATTTTAAAATTTAGCCGCGAAATTTTAGCGGCGCACCGCGAAAATCGCGCTTTAGATGCAAAAAACAGATCGCGCGAAAGGCAAGAGTGGAGTGTATTAAAGCGTTTCGATGCGGCGCTTTAGTGCAGTTCGCCCGCGTTTAAAATTTTACAATCTGTTTGCGCAAAAATCGCGGACCGGAACGTAAATTCAAATTATAAAGCCGCACACGTGCGCCACACATATTTAAAATTTAGCGGCGTAAAATACGCTCTTTAGGGGCACAGTATAAAACGCAAAGCTCAAATTGCGGCGTGCCGCGTTAAATTTTAAAATTTTAACGCCGTAGCGGATCGTTTCTGCTCTGCGCTCGCGATTGCGGCAGCCGTACAAGACGCGGCGAAACCGTGTATGTGCACCGCAAAGCGAGTAATTAAATTTAGCCGCATAACTGCGTCATGTATTTACTGCGACAGAAGGCCTATGTATCGCAAATGATGCAAATCATCGCGCGAGATAGGGCGCTATATCGCAAGATACGCATCATGCGAAAATTTCAGGTCGCGAGAATAGGGCGCGGTATCGAAAATGGGGGCGGCGCGCGGCAGCGCAAATTTATCTAGCGCAGCTCGTGCAGCTTTTGCGAGAGCGTGAATTTATGAGCGTGCAAGTTTGCAAAAATAGAATTTGCAAAGCGAGAATTCGTAAAAGTTGCAAATGAAGCCAAATGCCGGTTAGTCCGAGCTCGCCGCGTTTGCCCGCATAGGCGCGCAAAGCAGGCGCCTAAACTTATAAAAAGGAATTTTAAAAGATGAATATAATATTTTTTATCGCGCACGCGGCATTCGTCCTACTGCTGGGCTTTTATCTGATCACCTGCCTGCAGTGGTTTTCGTACAAGCCCGCGCGCATCATCTTTCACTTTACCAAGCCCGCGTGGCACCTCTATTTTTTGATTTTGCCGCTGGCGGCGTATTTCGGCTGCGAGATCGCGGCGAGCCTCTGCGCGGCTAAATTCGGCGCCGCATCCCTCTATGCCTTGCACACCGCCAAAATTCTAATCATCGCGGTCTATGCGCTAGCGCTTTATTTTTGGCAAAGAGGGCTTGATAAAAAGCTCGTCTTTACGCCGCGCGTGAAGCGATTTTTTGCGATTTTGGCGGTTTGTGTGTTTAGCTTTAACGCCGCATTTTATGCCGTGGGGGGCCCGATTTTGCCGATATTTTTACCGCTTGGCGCCGCTTTTGCGGCGAGTTTTGCTTACGAGCGGGCGCAGGCTGCGAAATTTAAGGCCGACGCACGCAAAAAACTAGCCCAGATGCCCTCTCTTACGATCATTCAGATCACCGCGAGCTACGGCAAGACGAGCATTAAAAACTTCTTGTATCAAATTTTAAAAAGCGACTTTCGCTGCTACAAGACGCCGCGCTCGGTAAACACGCTAGCAGGGCTCGTGCGCGACGTAAACGAGGCGCTACCCGCAGATACGCAGATATACATCGCCGAAGCAGGCGCCAGGCTAAGCGGCGACATCGCCGAGATCACCAAGTTTTTGGCGCCGCAGATCGTCGTCGTGGGCGAGATCGGCGCGCAACACATCGAGTATTTCAAAAGCATCGAAAACATCCGCAAAACCAAGCTCGAAGCGCTCACAAGCGTGCGGCTAAAGCATGCGTTTTTGCACAGCTCCACGCAAAAAAGCGCGGACGAGCGCGTCACGACCTACGACGAGGGGCTGGAAATCCAGAGCGCGGATCTGGACGGAATAAAATTTAGCCTTAGCTTGAGCGAGAATGAACCCCTCGCAAGCGGAGAGAATTCCGCGCTGCGCACAGAAACATCAGCCGCAGAGGGCGAAGCGCAGGGCGATTTAAACCTAGATGCAGGCAGTGCGGCATGTGCAGAAAAAGACAGAAATTCCAAAAATTACGGCGCCGATTTTGACGAAGCAAATTCTATGTTCTGCGCCAAACAAAGCGAGCGAGAATTCTACGAACAAGCCGCCCGTGCCGCTAGCGACGATAAAATTTGCGGCGACAAAGAGCAGGGCACGCAAGAGACTCCAAACGAGCGTAAAATTTCAAACGGGCGGAGAGAGCTATGCGAGAGACATGAGTTTTTCGCGCCGATTTTGGGTAAATTTAACGCCGCAAATCTCGCCGCATGTATAAAGATAGCGCGATTTTTAGGGCTTAGCGCAGATAAAATCAAAAGCCGCGTCGCACACGTCGGCGCCGTCGAGCACCGCCTCGCGCGTCTCGATGCGGGCGGCAAGATCATCATCGACGATAGCTTCAACGGCAATCTAAGCGGCATGCTGCAAAGCTACGAGCTGATGCGAAGCTACGGCGGCCACAAGGTCATCATCACGCCGGGCATCGTCGAGAGCACGCGCGAGGACAACGAGACGCTGGCTGCCAAAATCGATGAAATTTTTGATCTTGCAATTATTACGGGCGAGCTAAATTCCGAGGTGCTGCAAAGCAAGATCAGTCCAGCAAAGACTATCGTTTTGAAAGACAAGCGCGATTTGCAGCGGGTTTTGAGCGAAAATACGCACAGCGGCGATCTGATTTTGTTTTCAAACGACGCGCCGAGCTTCATTTAAGCGGCTTTGGCGGCACGGCTTGCTTTGCCTAACGCCATACGGCACGATTTGGCAGTCGTGTTTTTGAGCAAAAGACTTTGAGTGAGTGCGGCGAGTAATTTATAAAGTAGCGCGATCTATCGGGCGATTAGTTTGAGCGTGCGGCGCGATCTGTTTAAATAGATAGCCTGTGCGGCGAAATTTTGACGCACTGTTATAAAATCGCAATCTTGCGCGCGATTAAATTTAGGATCAAATTTAAAGGAAAGTCATGGATTTACGAGAAAAGATGCTAGGGCAGCTGCGGGCGCTAAGCGAGGAGAAATTTGCGCAATTTTCGCAGCGTCTAATACCCGCGCCGCAGATTTTGGGCGTACGCACTCCCGCACTGCGCGCACTTGCTCGCAAAAGCTTCGTCGCTTTGGGCGGAGCGGATGAAGCGCGGCGCGAGCTGCAAAATTATAAGCCCGTTTTTCACGAGGAGTTCGTGCTAAAAGGCTTTTTTATAATGCTTTTGAAGCAGGATGAGACGAAATTTACCCTTGCGAGCGATTTTATCAAAACGATGCCTAATTGGGCGGTTTGCGATATGTTCGCTCCGAAATTCAGAGACGCCGCTCTCGCAGGCGCGCTGCTAAAGCAGGCTAAAGGCGGCGCGGACGAGTTTGAGAGGCGATTTTTCTACGTTTATTTTATGCAAAATATGGACGCGATCTCGCCTAAGGAATTTTTTGAAATTTGCGCCGCCGAAAGCGACGAGCGGTACTACGTGCAGATGGGTGCAGCGTGGGCGATAGCGGAGATGTTTATCAAACAGCGCGAGATCACGCTTGCGTTTTTGGCGAGCAAGCGGGCGGTTAAATTTATCCAAAACAAGGCGATATCGAAGATCCGCGATAGCTTTCGCGTAAGCAAAGCTGACAAGGAGGCGCTTTTGGAATATAAAATTTAGCCGCAGCAGAAAGTGGCGGAAGCAGTTAGAATTTCAGTTGCGCGCGGGGCTTGTCAGCCAAAATCGCGAGCTTTAAAATGTAAATTTAAGGATAGAAAATGTTTAGCAAGGAATTTTTGGAGATTTTGAATTATGAATGCGCCGTGGGTATCGCTACCTGCGCGCACGGCGAGGCTCATATCAGCAACACATGGAACAGATATCTAGTCATTAAAGGTGATCGCATCCTCATCCCAGCTGCGGGCATGAAAAAGACGCAAAGTAACGTGGAGGCAAATCCAAACGTTGAGCTTAGCGTCGCTACAAAGGAGCTAGCAGGCAGGTTCGGCGCGGGGCGCGGCTTTGTAGTGAAGGGCACGGCGCGTTTTATTGATAGTGGTGCGGAGTTTGAAGAAACGAAGGCGAAATTTCCGTTTGCTACGAGGCTGCTTGAAATCACGGCTAGCAGCGTAAAACAGGTGCTGTAAGCCAAGCAACGCGCAGTTTGGGCAGAATTTTACGGATGAAATTCCCGATGAAATTCAATCGTGAGCTTTGCGATGGAATTTTGCCGTGAAATTTTATCGATGGAATTTTAAAATTAGTAAAATTTTATCGACGAAATTTCGCTTCGCCGTAAAATTTTAAAGCGAGCGAAATTTTAAAGCGGGTAAAATTTCAAAGCCTACAAAATTTCAAAGTTTGCGAGATCCATAAATCTCGCTCAAATTTTTAGAGCGTAAATTTACGCATTGAAAGGAAAAGTATGAAACGATTAGAGGGAAAAACCGCCGTAATTACGGGCGGAAGCGACGGAATAGGGCTTGGCATCGCAAAGTGTTTTGCCGAAGAGGGCGCAAATTTGATCCTGCTCGGCAGAAGCGAGGAGAAATTAAAAATCGCACAGGAGGCCCTAGGCGGTTACGGCGTAAAAGCTTACGCGATAGAGGCGGATTTGGCGCAAAGCAAAACGATAAAAGGCCTTTGCGAGCGCATTTTAGCGCTACCCCTTAAGATAGATATTCTCGTAAATAACGCCGGACTGGGAAAATTCGTACCGTTTGAGGCGACCGACGAAGCGCTGCTGGACGCTCATCTAAACCTAAACGTCAAAGCGCCATATCTGCTTACTCAGGGGCTTTTGGGCGCGCTTGCGGCTAGCAAGGGTTGCGTGATCAATATCTCGTCGTATTTTGCGAACCGAATGCTCGTAGGGCGCACCACGACGGCATACTCGATCACCAAAGGCGCGCTAAATTCTTTCACTAAATCGCTTGCCTTCGAGGTCGGCAAACTCGGCGTACGCGTCAACGCCATAGCGCCCGGAAGCGTGCTTACGCCGCAGTTTGAGCGAAATTTAAGCGCGCTTAGCCCGCAGGGGCGCGAGGCGTTTGAACAGATGGTGCAAAATATCTATCCGCTCGGCAAAATCGGCAGCGCGCAGGACATCGGCGATGCGGCGGTGTTTTTGGCATCGGACGGGGCGAAATGGGTCAGCGGCGCGATATTTGCGATAGACGGAGGACTTACGACGAATTAGCTGCGACCGGGCAGAATTTTGGGCGCGGGTTTTGTAATATAAAATTTTACATTGGCGAATTCCGCTGCGAGAAATTTTACCCAGCAGAATTTCGCGGCAGTAAATTTTGCAATGAAAATTTAGCCGCGTAGAATTTTGCGGCGACGAATACTGTGCGTGAAATTTCGTAGCAAAGAAAGCGCAGAATTCCGCAAGTCGTGCTAATTAAAACGCAAATTTTAAAATTTTCATTGTAAAATTTTGCGGCGCGTCGGCTCGGAATTTTAAGTCGTGAAATTTCGTGCCGTAAAATTTTATGCTGCGGCAAAACGGCGCCGGCGGGGCTAAATTTAAAAAAGCGGCGCGGGCAGCCGGCTTGAGATAAATTAGAAATTAAACGAGATTGGAGAGGGCTTGAGGGTTTTGTTTCTAGCGATTTTGGCGGTATTTTTGAGCGCGAGCGCGGTGCTTTTTAGTTCGTGCGCGGCTCCGCTGGCGCCTGCGGGCAACGCGCTTAGCGTATATGACATCTACTCCGTAGCGCGTGACCGCCGCAGCATGAGCGAGGTCGCTAGCGACAAGCTCATCCAGACTAAAATCCAAAGCAAAATTCTATTCACCAAAGGCCTTAGCAGCTGGGATCTGGAGGTCGAGTGCTTCTACGGCGAGGTCTATCTCATCGGGCTGCTGGATAGCGAAGCGATGCGCGAGCCGCTGCTTGCTTTAGCTAGACAAACCGAAGGCGTGAGGCGCGTGCATACCTATCTGCGCGTCAAAAAGCCCGAATATCCTTGCAATTCGTTTGAAATTTTTACAAATTTAAAGAAAAATCTCTTTTCCGATACCGATGTTTCGGGCACTGCGGTGCGCGTGGCGATCGTGGGCTGCGACGTGGTATTTAGCGGCGTAGTAACAGATATAGAGCACGAAAAACACGCGATCTGGTATGCGACGCACGCGCCGGGAGTTCAGGACGTGTATTCGTTCCTGCGCGTGGTGAAGGAGTAGGGCTGTTAAATTTGATTGCCCGCGGCACGTTAGAATTTAACAGCTTGCGGCGGGCTAAATTTGAGGATATGCCAGATTTATTTCAGCTCGTTTGCGGGGCGATCAGCGTGCGTGAAATTAAAATTTTATCGACGCGCAAGACAGCGGGGAATTTTAAAATTTAGCTCACGAGCGAGAGCATTAAGTAAATTTAAAGCCGCCTCAGACGATAATTTCGCAGATGAAATTTGCGCCGCGAGCGCTCGCCGAAAAGTAGCGCCCGGCATGCCGATAAAAAGCGCGCCCTGTTTAAGTGGCGGCTAAATCAAAAGCGCACGCGCAAGCTAAATTTATAGCGCTGCGTTTTAAAAGCGCTAAATTTAAAGCGAGCTGCCGAGCTAAATTTAAACGTCGCAACGCGTGCATTGCGAGCTAAAATGAGCTAAATTTAAAATCGCGCCGCCGTTATCGGCGAAATTTCAGCGAAATGACGCGAGCGCTCGCGCTAAAACATACGATCAAAATGCCTAAAAGGGCGCAAAATTCAGTAAATTTAAGGAGAGAAAATGAGCCAAAGCCAAAAATGTACGCACCAAACCGCGTGCGAGCTGCCTAACGTGAGGCTTATCAAGCACCCGCTGATCGAGCATAAGCTCACGATCTTGCGCGATCGGGGGACCGATCCGTTTCAGTTCCGCATGCTCGTCGACGAGATCAGCTACCTGATGATGTTTGAGGCGACGCGCGATCTGGCGCTGCGCGAGGTGAGCGTGCATACGCCCGTGGCGCAAACCAGCGCGTATAAGCTCGCCACAAAGATCATGATCTGCCCGATTTTGCGCGCCGCGCTGGGGATGCTGGATAGCGTATTTAAACTCATGCCGGACGCTAGCGTGGGATTTTTAGGCTTTCAGCGCGAGGAAAAGACCGCGCAGGCGGAGTTTTTTTACGCCAAGCTGCCCACAGACGCCGCGGAGCGCACCGCAATCATCATCGATCCGATGTTTGCGACCGGCGGTACGGCGATCGATGCGGTGAAATTTCTGCTGAAAAACGGCGTTAAAAAGATCAAATTTATCTCCATCATCGCAGCGCCCGAAGGGCTTCATAAATTTAGCGAGATCTACCCGCAGGTCGAGGTTTTTACCGCGGCGATCGATGAGAGACTAAACGAGCAAAAATATATCGTGCCGGGCCTCGGAGACGCGGGAGATAGGGTATTTAATACGATGTGAAATTGCGCGGCGAAGGACTTTGCGCTGCGTTAAATTTGCGCGGACAGTATTTTATGCGGCGATAAATTGATCGGCAGCAAACTTTACCGGCAATGGAATTTTGCGCGACGCGAAATCTATTTAACAAATATGCGGGCTACGGCGGCGCGAAATTCCGTCGTGGCAATAAATTTGACAGGGTACGTACTTTTTACAGCGCGCGCAATACGTAGTTAAATTTTAAATTTCGCAGCGCCGTAAATTTGATGCGCTTTAAAATTTTAACTCGTCGTAGAATTTGTGGCATTTTGAAATTTATCAAATAAAATTTTAGCTCCGCGATGTATAAAACACGGCAGCAGAGCGTAATCAAAAATTCAAATTTTAGCCCGCTGCAAAATATCGCACAACGTCCGCGCCGCAAAAATTACAAATCGTAAAATTTTACAAAAATCGCGCGGCAAAATTCTTACCAAGCAATCCGATAAAGAAGTTAGAGCGGCGGCGCGACGGACGTACGCGAGGAGTAAAATTCTTACCCAAATGATCCGCCCGCGCTAAAATGAAATTTCAAATTTAGCGAGCAAAATTCTGCCTTATTTTACCAGCCCCGCTTCCCTTAAAAAGCAGCTAGGCTCGTAGCTAACTTTTCTAATCTTATCGAATTTCGCGTAACTTAGCACCAGCTCGTCGCGCGCTCTGGTAACCGCCACGTAAAATAGCCGCCGCTCCTCCTCCAGGCTGCCTCCCATCGCCATTAGCTTGAGGTTCGGGAAGCGGTTTTGCGCCAGATCGATGAGATAGACGCTGCAAAACTCAAGCCCCTTGCTTGCGTGCACGCTGAGCAGATTCACCCCTTCGCCCTCGCTCATCTCCTTTGCGCCCAGAGTTATGAAGTTATAAAAGCTCTGCGGATCCGCGTATTTACCGGCGATCTGCTCTAAAATGCCGCATTTATCGTAGATGCGCGCGGTCTCGTCCTTTTTGCGCTCATCGTCTATCTTGCCGTTTTTTAGCGTCGCGCGCTTTGTCGCGATGAAATCCGCCACAAGCGCGAAAAGGCGCGAGTTTTTGATCTGCGAGATTAGCGTAGCAGACCTTGCAGCTGAGCCGCTTTTTTTAAAAATTTTATAAATTTCGTGCAAAAATACTGCGCCGCCCTCGGTAATTTTGTTGTGTTTTAGCACCGGATGCGAGCGAAAAAACTCGTCAAATTCCAAAGCTTCAAAGCGCGATACGGAGCCGATAATATCGACATCGTCAAAAAGCCCTAGCTGATAGTTTTTCCTCTTTTTTTCAAAAATTTTAACGCTCTCGTCGGGGCGTAAAAGCCCTACGTGAATGCTTCCGTGCCCAAGCGCGATTAACGCGTCGAAAAGCTCCTTGCTTAGCGCGCTGCCGACGCCTCTTGCGTATTCACACGTACTCATAAAGGCCATCATATCTTTGGGGTTTATTATCATCGCGAAAATGTCCGTAAAGGCCTTGATTTCGCGGCTTTCAAAAAAGCTCACGCCGCCTTTTCGCTTCGCGCCGATGCCGAGCTCCTTAAGCGCAACCTCGACGCCGTCGGCGCTGGAGTTGTTGCGAAAGATGACGGCGATCTTTTCGCGCAGAGTGCCGCTTTGCGCGATCTGTGCGGCTACGTGGGCGTATTGCGCCGCCGTATCGTCGTAAACATGCAGCCTAGGCGCGCTAAATTTTCCCTCACGGCCCACGATCAGCTTCTTTTCGTAAAGGCGCGGATTGTTCGCGATGACGCGGTTTGCAAGCGCCAAAATCGCCGAACTTGAGCGGTAGTTAATATTCAGCGCGTAAATTTTAGCGTCCGCAAAGCGCTTGCCGAAGCTACCGATGATGTCGATGTTTGCGCCGTTGAAGGCATAGATGCTCTGATCGAAATCGCCGACGCAAAAAAGGCTTTTCGTCGCGAAGGCATCGATGAGGCTTCCTTGCAGCGAGTTCGTGTCCTGATACTCGTCCACTAAAATTTCATCAAACCGCAGCGGCGCGCCCTTTTGCAGCTCACGGCGCATCTTTAGCAAGACGTCATTGAAATCGGCGTAGTTAAATTTCGCCTTTTCCTCTTCAAACTCGCGCAAAATATCTGTGTAAATTTCGGCAAATTCCGCCTGATCCTCGTAGTTTTTGCTAAACCATGTCGCAAAATCCGCGCTCATCTCCTTGTTTTGATACAGCGAGTACACGTCGTACAGATACGCCCCGCCGTAGGGGCGTGCGTCGCTTACGTGATAAAATTTGCGCTTTTCTACGAGGCTTTTTAGCAGCGTCTTTAGCTCGGCGGGCTGCTTTAGGATCACACCCTTGCCAAGCTCGCGAAGTAGGGCGTAGGATACGGCGTGAAAGGTGCCCGCGACGATTGCGGAGGTGATTTTTTTATCAAAATGCCGCTGCAAGCGCGCTATCATCTCGCTCGCAGCCTTATTCGTAAAAGTAAGAAGCAAAATTTTTCTAGGGCTCGTGCCGAGATTTAGCAGATGAGCAATCCGCGCGACGATGGTGCTGGTTTTGCCCGTGCCTGCGCTTGCGATTACTAGATTGTGCCCCGCAGGAGCGGTTGCTGCGGCGTATTGTTCGGTGTTTAGCTTAGCTAGAGCGTCCAAGATTATTCCTTTGCAAAAAGGCGCCATTATAGCCTAAAATCATTAAAATTCTTTGATATAATTGCGCGATGAAATTTCTAAAATTTATGTTAAAAATCGCGCTATTTTGCGCATTTGCATTCGCTCTATTTTTGATTCTAGACGCGCTTTATCCGCTAAATTTGGATATGCTAAATAAGCAGAAGAGTAGAATTTTATATGACCGAAACGGCGAAATTTTAAATATGCAGATCAGCGACGATCAAATTTGGCGCTTCTACGCGGCCGCGGACGAGATACCGCCGCGGCTGAAACAAAGCGCGATCTACTTTGAAGACCGCTATTTTTACTACCATTTCGGCGTCAATCCAGCCTCGATCCTGCGCGCGGCTACGTATAATTTTACGCAAAATTTTACTAAAAAAAGCGAGGGCAACGTCGAGCGCGTCGGAGCTTCGACGATTACGATGCAGGTTGCGCGTATGATGCGCCCCAAACAGCGCAGCTACAAGAACAAAATCATCGAAATTTTCAACGCCTTTCAGCTGGAGTGGCACTTCAGCAAAGATGAAATTTTAGGAATGTATTTCAACCTCGCCCCATACGGCGGCAATATCGAGGGGGTCAAGACCGCGGCGTATTTTTACTTCAAAAAGGATCTGCGCGAGCTTAGCAACACTCAAATCGCGCTTCTTAGCGTGATCCCGAAAAACCCGAACAAAAACCGCCTGGACCGCAGATCAAACATCAACGCGCTTAAAAACCGCCTAATTTCGCAGCTGCGAGAGGGCGGCGTGATCTCGCAGAGCGAGTATGAGCGCGCTCTTGCCGAGCCGTTTTCGCCCAGACGCTACGCAGCGCCCAATTACGCGCCGCATTACGCGCTACTGGCGTTTAATAATTATAAAATGCAGAATTTTACCGCTAAAGATGACGTAAATTTCACTCAAAATTTAGAGCAGGGCGGCACGCCTGGCGCGACGGCGGAAGAAGCAGGCTTGGCTGCGCGCAGAGCCGCGGCGGCGGTAGAATCAAATTTTTCGGACGCGGCTGGTGCCGAATCAAATTTTACCGCTGCGGCGAAGGTTGAGACAAATTTATCTAGCGCCGCAAACGCGCAAGCGGGAGTGGATTTGAAAGAAATGAATCCCAAAGAGGCGGATTTTAAAACGGATGCGCCAAAGAATTTAAATTTAGGCGGAACGAGCTTAAATTTAAACGAGCGCGAAGGCGTAGAATCGCAGGCGGGCGCAAAACCGAATGAACCGAAAAATGTAAAACCAAATGAACGAGAGAGTGCAAATTTGGATGAGAGGCAAGATTTAATTAATGCTGCCCATCCGTCGCAAAACACTCAAAGTCTAAATTTAAACGAGCAACGAGGCGCTGCGCGTTTGCCGCAAAATTTTAGCGCAGATACAAATTCAAATAAATCGCAAACCGAGTATTCGCCGCAAAATCCGAATGCGGATATAAATTTAAATAAGCGGCAGAATGCCATCGGTGCCGCACATCCGCACCAAGACCCGCAAAATTCGCAAAAGCTAAATTTAAACGATCGACAAGATACCGCGCATTTGCCGCAAAATCCGCAGGCAGATACAAGCTCTGGCGAGCGGTTGCATGTAAATTTTAGTGCGCAGACAAATTCCGCTTCAGGCGCTAGGGCGCAAACAGATTCCGATTTGGGCGCCAAAATGCAGACGGATTCCGCTGCAAGCGCCGAATCGCAGGCAAATTCCGCTCCCAACGCCAAGGTGCCGCAAAATTTCGCTTTAGCCGCCCGGGCGCAAATAAATTCCGATCTAAACGCCAAGACGCAGGAAAATTCCGCAAACTCTAAAGCAGGCGTGCAGTCTAAAGAGCAAACTGCGCTAGCGCAGGAGCTTGCGCGTCTAAACGAGGGTAAAATTTATTCGAGTTTGGATCTGAAAACACAGATCGCGCTTGAAGGCTTTTTGAAAAGCGAGATCCTCTCTCTACGCGATAAGGGCGTTAGAAACGGCGCTGCGGTGCTGATCGATAACGAAAGTATGAGCGTGATCGCCTACGTCGGCAGCCACGATTTTAGCGCTAATGAGGGGCAAAACGACGGCGTGCGCTCGCAAAAAAACGTAGGCTCAACGCTAAAGCCCTTCATCTACGCCAAGGCCCTGCAGCGCGGGCTCATCACCCCTTCAAAAAAGCTGATCGACGCGCCGATAATCTTCGCCGGCTACGTGCCGCGCAACTACAACCAGAGCTTCATGGGTGCGGTGAGCGCGACGGATGCGCTAAGTCTTAGCCTGAATATCCCCGCGGTGAAGCTGAATCTGATGTTGGGCGACGACGGGCTGTATGAGATGCTATCAAATGTGCATTTGGCGGAGTTTAGCAAGGATTATTACGGCGCAGGTATCGCTCTAGGAAGTATTTCAATGAGCCTAATGGATCTTACTCGCCTTTACAGCGCGTTTGCAAATGGTGGAAAGCTACGAAAGCTCGAAATAGCGGGTGTAAAGATCGGCGATGATGCTAAAATTTTAACCCCGCAGAGCACCTATATCGTAACGCAGATGCTAAGAAACGCGCCGCGCTCCTACCTCGGTTCGGTGTGGCAAAACACCCTAAACGCGCCGCCGCTGATGTTTAAAACGGGCACGAGCGCCGATGCGCGCGATCTCTACACCGTCGCTCTGACGCCGAAATTTACCCTCGGCGTCTGGCTGGGAAATTTCGACGGCTCCAAGACTGGGGATCTTAGCGGCGGCGTAAGTGCCGCAAAAGTGGCGTTTAATATGTTTGCCTTCCTCGATAAATCGGGCATGCTAGGCGAGGTGGAGTTTGCGCGCCCCCGCGGAGTGAGCTTGCGGCGGGTATGCACCGACGCGTACCGTGAAAAGGAGTGCGCGCAAAGCGCCGACGATCTTACTATAGATGGGGTTGAGCCCAACGAGGAGTGCGAAATTTACGGCACGAGCGAGCTTTTTTATCTGCTAAAACACGGACTAGTAGATCCGCAAAAGGTGCGCGCAGGAAGGTGTGCGGCTAAATTTGCCGCCGTAAAGCCCGTGCTAAACGACATCAACGCTAAAACCTACGAGACCGGCGCGGACAGCTTTTTGCGGCTAAAGGTGCAGTGCACGGCGGTTTTCGGCGAGCGGGTATATATCAGGCTAAGCGGCGGTTCGCGGGAGCTTATAGCGTTAAATTCCACTGCGTTTACGAGGGAGAATTCCGCGGATTTGGATTCCAAGCATTCTAGCACGGCGCAGCAAAATAATTTAAAGCAAAATTTTGCAGAACAGAATTCTACAGTACAAAATTCTATGCGACAAAATTTAGCGTCGCAGAATTCCACAGAGCAAAATTTTGCGCAGCAGAATTCGGAGGCGCAAAATTTCACTGCGAAAAATTTCGCGGATCGAAATTCCTCGCAGCAAAATTTCACGGCACGAGATTTCGCCACGCAAAGCCTAGCGCCTTCAAATTCTAAAGTTAAAACGGGAGAATATTTTGCGCGCACTAACGGCGAGGCTTTTACGCTTAACCTCGGCGCAGGGGATTTTGAGCTTGGCTGTCTGGACGAAAATGCAAATTTCGCTAAAGCAAATTTTAGAGTAAATGAAAGAAAATAAAAGGTTAATTTGTATATAATTTCGTAAAATTTTTGCAAAGGAATTTTATGAAGACAAAACTACTAAGCGCAGCGCTATTTTGCGCTTTGGCTAGCTTTGCCGCGGGCGTAGAGATCAAATACGCTAGCGGGGCTTACGAGATTAGCGGGGTGGACGGCAGTGGATTTAGCGTCACGCAAAAGCAGATCTTAAAATGCACTCCCAAAATCACGGGCATCTACGAAAGTGTGAGCGAGAGCTCAATCAGGCTTTATCCAAAGCCGATGCTTAGCGCCGGGGTTAATTATTCGTGCGAGGCGCGTGGGGTGCGCTTTGAGTTCGAGACAGAGCCTTTTAGCACCGAGCATATCGCGCTTCTGCGTCCGGGGCTAGTGGCAATTAAATTTAACGATGCGGTTAGTAAGGATGCGCTACAGCAAGCGACTAGAATTTACCGCGCGCAAAATTTAGCCCAAAACGACATATCCTACGAGCTTAGCTCGCACGATGATAGGAATTTTTTATTCAGCTTCGATCCTAAGGCGCAAAACGTCGTATTGCAAATAGAATCCCTCACCTCAAAAGCGGGCGCAAAGCTGCAAAATCCGGTGGAGCTGCGCACGGATGAGGAGCCTTTTAACGACAGCATTAACGCTTCAAATTTAAGCGGCGTGCAGATCCGCCCCGCGGCTCTAAAAGACGGCTCGCTCGCAGCTAGAGTGTGTTTTCCTAACTATATGGACGAGCTGTCCGCCAAATACGTAAGAATCGCAGGCGTGAGTAAATTTAGCCTCACTCAGCCGCGATATTATTATTACGACGAAGATGAAGAGGGCGGCGAAAGCGACGATCCTTCATGCTACTACTATGCAGATATAGTAAGCGACGAGTTTATGCCGAATAAAAGCTACGAGATTAGGCTGCTAAAGGGCTTCGGAGATAGCTCATATATCTTGCGTGATGAGATCAAGCAAAGCGTAAAAATGGGCGACAGGCTGCCTTTCGTAGCCTTTAGCGACGAGAAAAATTTTATCCCAAAATCCGCTTCGTTGGCATTTAAAAGCTCAAACGTAAATGAGGTTAAAATTTCGATTGCTAAAGTTCCTGAGCAAAATTTTAGGTATTTTTTAAACTTTGAAAGCAACGAAGATAGCGTAGATGGGCTAGCTAGCGAGATCGCGGTTAAGAGCTTTGATATAGGAGGCGCTAAAAACGCCGTTGCGGAGCATAAAATCGCGATGGATTTTAAAGGCTACGAGGATGGAATTTATAAAATCACGGCGTTTTACAAAGTGGGCGAAAAGATGCAAGAGGTTTCGCGCGTAGCCTATCTTAGCGACATTACGGCTCAAGTGGTGCTGCTTGAGCGCGGCGCGCTAATTTATACTTCTAGGCTTAGTAATGGCGAGGAGCTAAGCAGAGCAAAGGTTAAAATTTACAGCGACAAAAATGAGCTAATCGTAGAGGATAAAACGGACGGAGATGGAATTTTGCGATTAGAAAATATGGAAATTCTAGCCAAAAATCCGCGCTCTATCGAGATTAGTAAAGGCGATGAGCATGCGTTCGTGCTATTTAATAACGCCGTAGCAAGCGTCGAGAAAACGATTACTGCAAAGCGTCCGTTCGTTTATCTCGCAAGCGAGCTGATAAGCCCGAATGAGCGGCTTTTAGGCACGATCGTGATGAAAAATCGCGATTTTAGCTCTTTAAAAAATACGCCGATTAAATTTAAAATTTACGATCCTAGCGGCACTGTGGTCATCACGCGCGCGCAAAACACCGATGAGTTCGGTAGCGTTAAAATCGATGAGCTGATGGGTGAGAAAAGCGGCACTTACCGCCTGGATCTCATCTATGAGGACAAAATCATCGCTTCTAAAAGCTTCAGCGTAGAAAATTTCGTCCCAAACCGCATTAAAAATGAAATTCTTACTGCTAAAGACGAATATGGCGCGGATGAGATCATCACACTAAAGCTAAGCTCAAACTATCTTGCAGGCGCGCCGGCTGGAGATTTGAAAGGCTCGCTGGAAGCAAACGCCTATGAAAAAGAGCTGAAAATTAAAGGCTACGAGGGCTTTTCGTTTCTAAACGATCGCTTAAAGAAAAAGGGCGCTACGCAGCTTCGCAGGGCAGAATTTACGCTAAGCTCCGCCGGCAAAAAAGAGCTTGCACTATCGCCGGCAGCAGCTGATCTAAATGTCTCTAACGCCATAAATATTCTACTAAATTTCAGCGTAACCGAGGAGGGCAAAAACGTAAACGCATATCGCAGCCTGAGCTATCTGCCTTATGATCGTATCGTAGGAATTCGCGCGAGTAAGGACTTTATCTCAAGCGGCGATAGCGTAAAATTTGGCTTTGCGCTGATAGATTCCAAAACCAAAACCGACGTCAAAGGCAAGATCGACGTTGAAATTTACCGCGACGATTTTACTTACGTTTATGACGGCAACAGATACGTCGAGCAAGAAAGCTTTAATCTCGTAAGCGCCGTTAGCACCGATGCGCGCGAGTTTGAGTATAAATTCCAAAACGGCGGCAATTATCTAATCGTCGCAAACGATTACTCAAGCGGCGCAAGTGCTGGCGTGCGCGTGGACGTAAGCGGCTGGGGATATTATGGACGGGTAAACGCTAAAGACGTTCAAAGCGCTAAAATCAAACTCGCAAGCGACAAGGTTAAAGCCGGAGATAAAATTAAAGGCGTCATCAATTCGCCGGTAGAAAGCGGCGTGCTAAATATCTCGCTCGTAGGCGAGCAGGTTTACGACTATAAAATTCTATCCATAAAAGGCGGCAGCGCGGAATTTGAGCTCAGCGTGCCGGAGAATTTCGTCGGAGGACACATCAACGCTGTAATCGCGCGCGCTGCGACACCCGCTGCGATGCCGCTTAGAGCCTATGCAAACGTGCCTGTAGCGCTAGATGCGAGCTCGCACAAGGCTAGCGTGCAAATTTTAGCCGAGAAAAGCTACAAAAACGGCCAAAACGCGCAGATCAGCGTAAAAAGCGAGCCGAATTCCAAAGTCATACTATACGCTGTCGATCTTGGAATTTTAGATATCGTCTCACAAGAGGAGCTTGATGCATTTAAGGCATTTGACGTTAGCGCGTATTTTGCGATGCGATACTTCGACATTTACGACGATCTTAGCGTGTATCAAACTACTGCTAAAGAGCTAAGCTTCGGCGGCGACGGCGTTATGGCGAAAGCTAAACGAAATTTGAGCCCGGTCGAAAATAAAAAGCAGAAAAAATTTATAAAAATGCTGATCGCAAAAGCGGACGCGAACGGCGAGGCGAAATTTGAGCTTGCGATGCCGAAAAATTTTAACTCCACGATCCGACTAAGCGCCATGGCTATCGGAGAGGCGGCTACGATTGGCTCGGCAAACGTCGAAGCCAAGGTCCGAGACGACGTGATCATAAAGCCTGCTGATCTAACCTACATGGTGCGCGGCGATGAAATTTCCGTGCCGCTAACGCTCATCAACACCACCGACAAAGAGCAAAAGGCGGTCTTAAAAATCAGCTCATCTCCTTCGATCGCTATAAGCGGCGGCGAGGCAAATTTCACGCTTAAACCGCTTGAGGTCAAGCATACGAACTTCACCGCGAGCGCGCTTGATATTGCGGATGCAAATATTAAATTTGATCTTGACGCAAACGGGCAGAAATTTAGCAATGATGTGGAATTTGACATAATCAGCCAGTTCCCGCGCTCGAAGCTATTTCACGTAAGTTACGGCGATAAACCGGTAACGCTCAAAATCGATCCGAGCTATAAAGAAATTTATACTCACATTAGCGCTATGCCTAACGCTTTTAGCCTAGCGGACGAGCTATATCTCTATCCTTACGGCTGCACCGAACAGCTTGCTTCAAGAATGATAGCGGTTGATTATGTCGCACGCAAAGACTCCAATAAAACCTTAACCAACCGCGTAAACGAGTATGCAAGTAGAATTTTATCTCGCCTCAAACCTAGCGGCGATTTCGGCTACTGGAGTGCTCACGGCGTTACTAATTACTACGCTTCGATCTATGCAAGCGACGTTTTACTAGAGCTTGACGCGCGCTATAAATTCCTTAGCAATAAGCAAAGATCGCTAATTTTTAGCGCGCTAAAATCAAGCTACAAAGATCAGGATACGCTCCGCATATACGCGGATTTCGTGCTAGATCAATACGGCAAACTCGATGATGATGAGATAAATTTCGTTTATGACAACGATCTTTATAAAGACTCGCCGATGGCTAGTATCGCCTTGGCTGCGATACTTAAAAAGCACAATATGACGACTGAGTTTGAATTTATGCTAGAAAAAATAGATGAGGCGAATTACGATTACGCTGATAACGGAGCGGGTTTGACATTTGCTAGCGATGTAAGAGATGCTGCCTTTAAGCTCTATGCATTCGGCAAGGTTGGCATCAAAGATGATAGCACGGCTCGCACGGTCGATGCGATCATTCGCGATCTAAAAAATATAAACAACACGCAGGAGCGAGCAAGCGTAATACGCGGATTTGATGCATATTTTAAGGACTCGAAAAAAGAAGCCCATTTTGCATTAAAATACGACGGCGAGGCGAAAAATTTCAATTCACCGCTAGATACCAAACTGGCGGTCAAAGACGGCGCGATAGAATTTACGCCGATGAGTGGCAATGGCGAGCTATTTTTTACCGCTCTTGGCTTTGGATATGAAAGCGCGCCTTTAAAGCATGAGGCTTTGAGCATACAGAGCCTAAACGCCCATTCTATGGATAGCAAAAGGATTGAAATTTACCGAGAATTCATAGATGCTCGCGGCAACATAGTCGATCTAAATAGGCTTAAAGTAGGGCAGAAAATTTACTCTAAGATCAGCTGGCGAGCGAATTATTATCTTTATAATTTCGTAATCGACGAGGCGATGCCTAGCTGCTTTGAAGCGGTCAATGAGCGCCTAGGCTCGGCTGCGCAGGCTAGAGTCGAGGGCATGCAAGATAGCGTGGCACTAGAGCACACGGAGTATCTGTATGATAGAGTGCTTCACTTCCCAAAAAGCGGCTATTTCTATTATGATCCGCGAGATGGAGAGAATAGCAGCGGCGTCATCTATACTCCGATAAACGTGATTATGGCGGGTTCGTGCGCGCTTCCTGCGATCTCTATCGAGGATATGCAATACGAGCAGGTAAATAACTACGATCTGCAAACGCTTAAATTTAAGGTCGCTCGCTAAGGCGTAGCGGCTTTAAAGCTCGGCACGGATTTTGCATTTATTGCGATTTTCGCGCCGAGCGCGCTTTTTGTGTTCACAAGCATTTTGCAAACGAACGCCTGATAAAATTTTAAAATTTCAATCCCGCCCGTCAGCCGAATTTCAAAATTTTATATCAACGCCCATATTTCATAGCTTTTTACTATCTATTTATAACGTTATTCTATTTGACTTACCTTTAAATTCGAGTTATCATTTCTTTTAAATATACACTTTCAATTAAAGGAGTTGCAAATGCAAGACGTATCAAGACGTAGTTTTTTAAAGATTAGCGCAGTGAGTGCGGGGGCACTTGCGCTGGGAGCTAGTAGCGCGTGCGCGGCACAAAACGCTAAGGACGTAAAATTTGACGAGGAATACGACATCGTCATCATCGGCACCGGTTTTGCGGGACTTGCCGCAGCGATTAAAGCCAGCGGACGCGGTAAAAAGGTGCTTATCTTAGAAAAGATGGGCCGCGCGGGCGGAAATTCCGTCATCAATGGCGGAAATATGGCTGCTCCGATGAATAAATTTCAAGTAGCACAAGGCATCAAGGATAGCAAGGAGCTTTTTATCGCCGATGCCGTAAAAGACGGACTCGGGCTCAATCATACCGATCTTTTGGGCGTGATGTTTGATCGCAGCAATGATGCGGTAGATCTTTTAACTAGCTGCGGAGCGGAATTTAGCGATAAGCTGATCTTTGAGAGTGGCCACAGCGTCGCAAGAAGCTTGCAATCGACCAACGGCTCGGGCTCGGGCTATATCCAGCCGATGATGGGCAAACTTCAAAACGATCCTAACGTCACGATCAAAACCCGCACGAAATTTGACGATTTCATCGTGGACGACAGCGGCCGCGTCGTGGGCGTAGAAGCTCGTGAGGAGTATAAATTTGATCCAAAGCTCTTTAGCGACGATTTGGAAAATAAAAGCGGCGAGAAAAAGAGCTATAAAGCCAAAGACGGTGTTTTACTGGCTTCAGGCGGATACGGACGCGATCTATGGTACCGTCAGATCCAAGATCCGCGCGTAGTGCCTAGCATAGACAGCACCAACCACCCGGGAAGCTCGGCGGGAGCGATGCTAGCGGCAAATAGAATCGGTGCATTCACCCTTTTAACGTCATGGATTCAGTTCCTTCCATATTGCTCGCCCGATGAAAAAGGCTTCGGCGCTGCGGTAAATTTTACCAACCACTGCTGCAACACCTACGGTCTTACCGTCGATCCAAAGACGGGCAAGCGCTTTATGGACGAGCACGCAGGGCGTAAGATCAAGTCGGATGCCTGCTTTAAGGTTATCGGCGAGAGCGAGAAAAACGACAACTATCCGGTAAACGTCTGCGACTCTCAAGCCGTCGCCGCGCGCAACCCGGTCTATACCTCAAGGCCTCTAGAAGCGGGCGTCGTGAAGAAATTTGACACGCTAGAGGAGCTTGCGAAGGCCTACAATCTGCCGCTGGAGCCGTTTTTAAAGACCGTCGCGGATTATAACTCTTACGTCAAAGCGGGCAAAGATCCGGAATTTGGCAAGGTAGTCGATAAGCTGGACGGTATCGATGTTTCCAAGCCGCCGTTTTACGCAAGCCGCACGATGCCGAAAGTGCATCACACGATGGGCGGACTTGAGATCAACACCAAAGCTCAAGTCATCTCTAGCCTTACTCACGAGCCGATCCCAGGGCTTTGGGCTGCGGGCGAGGTAACCGGCGGCGTGCACGGCGCGAGCAGGCTCGGAACCTACGCGATCCTTGATTGTATGGTTTTTGGAATGATCGCAGGCGAAACAATCGGGGCTTAAATTTAGCGCCCGCGAAATTTCGGCGCGAAGTAGCAGTGCGTGCTTTGCGCCGAAATACTCCGCACGCCCTAAACGGCCCATATAAATCGCGGCGTGTCGCTATCTACGATCAGATACGAGGCGGCAAAGCACATTGCGGCCGGCAAGGCGGCTTAGCGTGCGAAGCGGTAAAATGTGCGCGGTCTAAAAAGGCTCTGCCTCGCGAGCTGTAGCGCTAGAGAGGGCCGGGCGGCGCGCGCAGTAGCAGCGAACCGTCCGTACCGTCGCCAAACGCCGCGGCGGTAAAATTCAAAGCATAAAATTTCAAATGCTTAAAATTTTAAAATTTCATAACGCTAAATTTTACGACTGCTCCCGAGTCCGCGCTGCGTAAGCCCTGTTTTGTGCATATCGCGCACACTAGGTTTAACCGCCGCTTTTATGACGCCGCGGCGCAATCGCGCGATCAGATTTAAAATTTCATGCGCTTTTTGCGTAAAATTTCATCCTCTTGGCAATCAACGGCGCTAAAATTCGTCACACGAAGCAACTCGGGAGACGGGCATGATAGCGATCTATTTTAGCGCTACGGGCAACACGAAGCATTGCGCGGGTAATCTCATCGCTCATCTTGGCGGCGTCTGTGTCTCGATCGAGAGCGAGGCCTGCGGCGAGCTTTTAAAGCACCACAACGACGTCATTTTGGCATATCCCGTCTATTTTAGCGACCTACCGCGTATCGTGCGCGACTTCCTCTACCGAAACGGCGCAAGCTTTAGCGGCAAAAACGTATTCATCCTCGCTACGATGGAGATTTTCAGCGGCGACGGAGCAGGGTGCGCGGCTAGAGTTTTAAAACAATTCGGCGCAAACATAACGGGCGGCGCTCATATCAAAATGCCCGCGTTCATCCTCGACGTGGCGATTTTTGGCTACTCGCGAGCGAAAAACGAGCGCATAATCAAAGAGGCGGATACTAATAAAGTTAGACGCGTTGCGGAGGCACTTAGCGCAGGCTGTCCGCCACAAGAGGGGCTGGGCGCGCTCTGTCGTATCGCAGGGTTTTTAGGACAGAGGCTTTGGATGAAAATTTGGGATAAAGGCCCCTTTGCTAAGCGCAAACCGAGCCTTGATCCATCGCGATGCAGCGGCTGCGGGGCCTGCGTCAAACCCTGCCCGATGCAAAACATAAAGCTCGCTTGCAAAAAGGCGCAATTCGGCGATGATTGCACGCTTTGCTACAGGTGCGTAAATATATGCAAGCGCAGAGCGATTACGATCCTAGGCAGGGCGAAAAATTTAGAAAAGTCCATCCCTGCGGACTTATGAGGACGAGCTCATACCTCGCAAGTTCGCAATCAAATGCGTAACAACGAGCGAGGAAATTTTACTTTTTAACAGCGCTTCGCACGGCTAAAGCGCGATGTTTTGCGACGAATATGGCGCAAAAAAGTAGCCCGCCGCGAGCTAGTGAAATTTAACCTGCCGCGCCGTGCAAGACCCGCGTAAAATTTGGCTATAGCACACGCTACGACGACTAAATGGACGAATACGAGACCAACGAGTGGGGCAGGGTCATACTAATAAACGGCGGGGCTGCCTTGCGTAGCAAGAGGTAAGGCAAACGGCTTTGATTATATCGCCGTAAGCTACGAGGACGAAGCGGGCAAAAATACAAAATTTCGCTTATGTAGGCGGTCTTAAATCTCAGTCTGTCTTTTTTGCTCCGTATTTAAATTTTTATTCGGTCGCTAGATACTCCTAAATTTAAATTCCCTAGAGCCGAATGTAGCGTCTTAGAATTTTAGCAAAGGTTTATCCTGTAATGCTGCGCCGTGAAATTTCAGCAAAGGCTTATTTTGCCGCATACCTCAAAATTCTTAAATTACCCGCGCCGGCCTACTTAAGCTCTAAAGCGCTTGCCTTATCACTTCGCCCAAGGGCAAAATGCCGCGCCTTGTCTTATTAATTCGCCGTGGAATTTCGCTGTAAAACTAAATTTTAAAATTTGGCCCATTTAATTTGGCCCATTTAAATTTAAAAGCGCACGACTATCACAAAAATCATCCGATATTATTGGCGACGCCGGCCTAATTTTAAAATTACACCATCGCCCCTATATACGGCTATGGCCGTTAAATTTTAAGCAACAATAGGCGATAAAATTTTAAGAATTTCGCCGCCCAGCATTTCTTTACGCCGCCAAGCCCACAAAACCGCCTAAACCTTCTTAAGCTTTACACTAAATTTGCTTCCGCGTCCTACTTCGCTACGCAGCGAAATCCGCACATTATGGATCTTTGCGATTTGTGAGGCGATGGCTAGCCCGAGCCCCGCGCCACTATTTTGCTCGCGATTTCTGGAGCGCTCGATTTGATAGAGCTTGTCCCAAATTTTATTTTGCAAAGCAGGCTCTATGCCCTCTCCATCGTCGCTTATGCTAAGTTCGCACGCGTCTGCGCTCACGCAAAGCTCTAAAACGACGCTGCTGCGCGTAAATTTTAAAGCATTGCTTAAAAGATTGTTAATCAGCCTGATCAAAAGCAGCTCATCGCCGTTTACGCGCACGCCCTCGGCTATCTGCGAGCTAAAGCTTAGCCCCTTTTGTGCGCACAAAAGTTGAAAGTCTTGCGCACACTCGCTTGCGATTTTACTTAAGCTTACGGGTGCCAAACGCACGCCGCGCTGCAAGCGAGTAAGCTCTAAAATTTGCTCTATTAGCGCCGAAATTTTACGCGCTTGATTGTTGATGACCGCGAAACTCTCCTTCGCCTCGCTCGCGTCTTGCTCGTAGGCTAGGGCGTAGTCGCTTTGAGCCAGTATAACGGCAGCGGGCGTACGCAGCTCATGCGAAAGGTCGGCGCTTAGCTGCCGCTCGCGCTCAAACGCGTTTTGCAGCGATGCTAACATTTCGTTAAACGTAGCTGCGAGCGCGCTTAGCTCATCCTTGCCTCGCGGTAGTTCTATTCGTCGCGTAAAATCGCCGCTAGCTCCGATCTCGCTAGCTGTACGCGACATAGTGCGCACGGGCTTAAACGCTCTTTTTATGATCGCGTAGCCGCCGTAGATGATGAGCGCCACAAATAGTGGCGATAGGATAAGAGCGATCAGCATCACGCGCTTCATCGCAAGCTCAAACTCACTAACTGCGATGACGCCGCGTATCCATGCGCTGCGCCCTTTGATCTGCGCGTCGTAATAGAAAAACTCATCGTCGTCAAGCTCCACCTCGCGCGCGCCTTGAGGCGAGAGCGGCAACGCAGGATCGAAGCCCTTAGGCACAAACCCCGCGATCACACCGCCTTGTCCGTCATGTTCGTAGAAAAATACACCGTCATCAAAGCTTTTAAATTTTCCCTCGCGCGCGGCTTTTTGCACTAGGTGGGCAAGCTTTTTTTGGCTGACGGAGCTTCCTGATACTTCGTCTAAAATATAGCCGCAAATGCCGATAATAGCGCCTGCAAGCGCCAAAATAAATACGCTGTAATAAAGAGTCACGCGCAGGCTGATAGGTAGCGCGCGCGAGCTAAAATTCTCCTTAGCGGTTGCAAATATTCTAGATAAGGCTTGAGTAGAATTTCTTATCGCGATTTTAGCCGAGAAATTTTGTCCTTGACTTTGCGCGAGGACGCTATTAGAATTTTGCGCTAGATCAGGCGTTGCGCTTGTAGCAGAAAAATTCGGCGCGGAATTTGATGCCGGATTTTGCGTGGAATTTCGTTTAAAATTTGACGCCTGGCTTTGAGTAGAATTTAGAGCCCGGTTTAACTCAATATTTTGCGTGGGATTTTTCTTGCAGTTTTTCTTTAAACACGCAAAATTATGCGTAAAATTCTGTTTAAAATTTCGCACTAATTTTAATATGAAAAGCGCTGTAGCGGCAAAAAACTGCTTCGTAATCGCCGAAATTTTAATCCAAATCTCGCTATTTTGCCACGACATAGCCAAGCCCTCGCTTCGTTTCTATTATATCGCCGTGCTCGCCTAGCTTTTTGCGGATATTTTTGATTAAAACATCGATAACATTTGAGCTTGTTTCGTCGCTAAAATCCCAAATGCTTTCGCCGATTTGTTCTCGGCTTAAAATCGCACCGCGATTTAGCATCAAAAGCTCTAGAATTCTATATTCCTTAGCCGTTAGCTCCACTACCTCGCCCGCGCAGACGACCGATTTTTTGCTTAGATTTAAGCGCACTTGCCCTATGATAATTTCGTTATCCGCAGTAGCGTTTTTGCGCCTGATAATTGCGCGAAGCCGTGCTAAAAGCTCACGAAAATCAAAGGGCTTAACCATATAATCGTCTGCGCCCAGATCAAGTCCTGCAACGATATCTTCTTTGGCATCCCGCGCAGTTAAAAATAAAACCGGCGTGCCAAGTCCGCGCGCCCGCGCCGCCTTTAAAAACTCAAAGCCGTCCATCACGGGCATCATCGCATCAAGCACGATAGCGTCATATTTCGCGACGTCCAAAAACTCTAGCGCTTCCTTACCGCAAAAGGCGCAATCTACGCTGTAGCCGTCCTTTTTCAGGCATTTTGCGATGATTTGATTTAGATCTTTTTCATCCTCGACAAGTAAAATTTTCAAAGTGCTCCTTTAAAATTTTGCTAATTCTAATCCGCCATTTTAGCCAAAAACGCATAAATTTTGCGGCGCCTTGGATGTGTAAACCCGCTCGCTTTATGCACCACTAAATTTCAGTAGCATTGGGGCCGCGCTAATTCGCAGATGCCTTTTGTCTAGCTCTAATCTCGCTTGCCTTTTTATCCGCTACGCTTCCTAACCGCCCTAAAAAATTTAGGGCACCTGCTGCGATATTTAACGCAAAAAGCCCAAATCCTACGCAGCCAAGCTTGAAATTTTGCTTAGCGATTTCACGTTTGCAGCGGCTGCAAAGCACCGGCTTGCAAGAATTACAAGCCTCCGCGCAGCTTGCTGCGCTGGCAGAATCTCGCGCGCTTGCGAAATTGCTTGTATCTGAAAAATTTTGTGTATCGGCGAAATTTTGCTCGCTAGCGAAATTTTGCGCACTTGATAAGTCTTGCGTCTGCGAAGAATTCCGCTCGCCCTCACAATCTTTCGCATCTACAAAATTCTTTTGCTTTTCGCAACATTCCACGCTAGAAAAATCTTTAGAATTTTGCTCGCAGGACGCGAGATTCCGCTCGCTTGTTTCGCTAGCAAAATTTGCCGAAAAATCTTGCGCATTTTCATCTAAATTTTTAGCCGCGTCTGCATTTTAGGCGCCATAGTCAGCGTTTTCGTTTATGCTAAAATCCATAGCGTTCAAAGCCTCACTAGTTTGGGCGAAGTTGTCCACTCCGCTCTTTAAGCTTTGATTTTTCATCTCGCACCTTCGCTTATTTTTGACGCTGCGAGATCTGCTCGCCCGTAGCAGCGTCGATTAGTACCTCTTTTTTGCTCATGCCTTGGCGTAGTTTGACTTCGTATGCAGGCTTACCGCCGTTACTTTCTAAATCAACCTCGCGAAAATCCCAGCCGGCGTTTGCGCTAAGTGCTTTGGCACGGGCATCTGCGGCACTGATTTTGACCTGCGAATAATCAATTTTACTAGGCTTTAGCTTCTTTTGCGTTTGAGTCTTTAAAATTTCGCCGCTTTGAGCGTCGATTTTGATCTCGCTTTCGCTACCTTCTTTATACGACTCGATCTCATAGACGAGCCTTCCGTGCTCATCGTCGATTTCTACGCTTTTTATAGTCGCGCCCTTGAAGTTTTGCTGTGCGATCCCTATCGCTTGATCGAATGAAATTTTAGCGTCCTTTTCGCTAAAACTTCCTGCGTTTAATGCGCCCGCAAGGGCGAATGTAGCAGCGAATGCGCCTAAAGCTTTAAGATTTTTCATCTTTAATCCTTTTAATTTTATTTCCAAATTTATTTTGGATGGCGCAATTTTAAAATTCCAAGATGAAGCTAAGATGAATGCGCGAAGAATTTTAAAATTTCACAAAAATTTTGCTGCGATTTGCGAGATGCGAAGCGCGGAATTTCCGAGTATTTACCAAAACGCCGTAAAATTTCAACTTGAAATTTTATCTCAAGGAACGCTTCGTGCTTAGCTTTTTCAAAAATCCGTCGCAGCAGAAGCTTATTTTTCTAAGCTCGCTTGCTTTTGTGGCGTTTTTTAACTTCTCGTTTTTTAAAAATATCATAAATGCCTACGGAATCTCGGGGCTAAATTTTATCTATTTTGTCTGCGACATGGCAGCTTTGATCGCTTTTTTGACGCTATTTTTTACGATTTTTAGCTCGCGTTATACGACAAAGCCGATTTTGATGATCTGCTTTTTTATTTCGTCGTTTACAGCGTATTTCATGGATAGCTATAACGTCGTAATCGATTCGGAGATGATCCGTAACGCAGCCCAGACGAACTTTGCCGAGTCTGCGGATCTTTTTAGCCCCAGACTAGCGATTTACGTGCTGGTGCTGGGCGTCTTACCCTGCGTGCTGATTGCTCGCGCGCGCGTTAACTACCGTCCGCTTAAATTTGAAATTTTAGCTAAGCTCAAAACAGCGGGCATTTGCATAATAATCATCGCGGCGCTGCTTTTTGGATTTAGCAAATACTACGCGTCGTTTTTCAGAGAGCATAAAATTTTACGCAGCTACGCAAATCCCGGATATTGGATCTATAGCGGCGTTAAATTTGCCGCAAAATCTAAAAAGCAGGGCTCGCAGCCGCTTATGCAAATCGCTACTGATGCGCATATCGATAAAAATTCCACAAGCTCAAAAAAGCTCGTCGTCGTAGTCGTGGGCGAAGCGGCGAGAGCGGATAGATTTTCGCTAAACGGCTACGAGCGAAATACTAATCCGCTACTAGCCAAAGAGCAGGGCGTCGTAAGCCTAAGCAATACCCATTCTTGCGGCACTTCGACGGCACAAAGCGTGCCGTGCATGTTTTCGCTGCTAAATCGCGATGAATTTAGCGTCGAAAAGGCTGCGGAGGAGCAAAACGTATTAGACATACTAAACCGCGCTGATGACATGGCGATTTTGTGGCGCGATAACAATTCCGATTCCAAGGGCGTGGCGCTGCGCGTGAAATATCAGGATTTTAAAATTTCGCAAAATAATCCGGTCTGTGACATAGAGTGCAGGGATGAGGGGATGCTTGCGGAGCTTGATAAATTTGTCGCCAAAAACGCGGGCAAAGACGTATTAATCGTGCTGCATCAGATGGGCAATCACGGGCCTGCGTATTTTAAGCGCTATAAGAAAGAATTTGAAAAATTTAGCCCCGTTTGCCGCGATAACGAGCTTGAAAACTGCTCGCAGCAAGAAATTTCAAATGCCTACGATAACGCGATTTTATACACGGATTATTTTTTAAGCAAGGTTATAGAATTTTTAAAGCCGTATTCTAAGACGCACGAAACGGCGATGATCTATATGAGCGATCACGGCGAGAGCCTCGGCGAGGGCGGCGTTTATCTGCACGGCATGCCCTATCTTTTCGCTCCCGAGGCGCAAAAACATATCGGCGCTATTGTTTGGCTAGGTGAGGGAAAAATGCGCGAAAGATACGATCTGCACGCGCTTAAATCGCATAAGGACGACGCTTTTTCGCACGATAATCTTTTTCACACGCTGCTTGGAATTTTTGAAGTAGATACCAAGGTGTATAACAAGGATTTGGATATTTTAAGCGGAGTGAAAAATTAGAATTTCGCGCTAAATTCCGTCGTAAATTGTGAGTGAAATTTTAGCAATAAAAAATTCTATTGGCAAAATTCTAATTTAAGCTTAGTTTGAAATTTCATCCCAAGTTTGAGCAAAATCTGCTTTAAAAATTTTTATGCAAAAGCTAAAAGAGAGGCAAAGTGCTGCAAAAACTCAATCTCTCATTTATCGTTGCGAGTTATGAATTTTAAATTTCATTAGAAATTTTACGTGCAGTTTTGATAAATGCCTGCGCTAGATGGTTTAGACGTTTGCCTTTTTTGTAGGCAATTATCAGCGTATTATCGAGCTCGCGCGCGCCTACGTCAAAGAGTTTTATCCTGCTTGCCTTATCTTCTTTTATCATCTGCGGTATGCTAAAGCACGCTCCTGCGCCGCTTGCGACGATAGCATTGGCAATATCGAAAGTCTCTGTACGGCACAGCACCTTCGGCACAAAGCCCGCAGCGGCAAAGAACGCATCCATCTGCTCGGCGCTTCTTAAATTCTGTTTTGGTAGGATAAATTTTTCATTTTTTAGCTGCAAAATATCGATTTTAGGGGTTAATTCGTTTTTAAATTTAAGCGACAGCGGATGCAAAGAGTTAAGCGCTACATAGGTTTTCTGCGTTAAAATTTCACTGCCTTCAAGTCCGCCCATATCGATAGGAAGTATTAGCATTCCTACGTCAAGTTCTCCTTGCAAGAGCATTTCGCGAATATTAAGCGTCGATGAAAACTGCATTATCTGCACGTCTGAATCTTTAAATTTCTTACAAAATTTCGGCAGCAGCGATGGCAGTAGATTATAGCCGTTTTGCGAAAAGCCGATGCGAATTTTATCATTTTTTACGCCACTTATTTCAGAAATATCGCTTTTTAGGTCGTTTATGGCGTCAAAAATGACTTTTGCTTTACTAGCGTAAATTTTTCCCGCGTGCGTAAGCGAAATGGGATTACTCGTGCGGTTAAAAAGCTGCGTTCCAAGCTCGCGTTCCAGCGATAAAATGCTCTGTGATAGCGACGGCTGCGGGATTTTAAGTGCCTCGGCAGCCTTAGTAAAGCTACGGAATTCTGCTACTTTTAATACTAGCTCCATGCGATGCAAATTCATTTAGCCTCTCCAATTGATAACTTAATTCTTATGAAATGATACACTAAATAATATTTGACTTATGTTAAAAATGAAACTAAAATTACGCTTTTAGTTTAGAACTTTAAACTTAAGCTAAGAATTTCTCAAATGGAGAGGAAAATGAGTGAATCAAATTTCAACAGACGCGATTTCTTAAAATCCGCCTGTATCAGCGTCGGCGCGCTTAGCCTTAGCGGCTGCGTGGATACCGACAAAAGTAAAAGCGGAGGCGGAGGCAACGAAGGCGGCCTTCCTAGTGTGGACGTACTCGTTATCGGCTCGGGAGGCGCGGGTTTGCGTGCAGCCGTAGCGGTAAGAAAGAGTAATCCAAATCTCAGCGTAGTCGTGGCTACGAAGATGATGCCTTCGCGCAACGCCACCTGTATGGCGGAAGGCGGTATCAACGGCGTTACGAGCTTCAGTGGCGGCGATTCATACAAGCTTCACGCCTACGACACCGTAAAGGGCGGTGCATATCTCGTAGATCAGGACGCCGCGATTAAATTTTGCGAGCTTGCGGGCCCTACGATTGCCGAGATGGATTACATCGGCACGCTGTTTTCCAGAAACGCTAGCGGCGGCGTGGATGGTAAAGAAAGCGGCGTCCCGGGCGGCGTAGCACAGCGCTTTATGGGCGGTGCGTCTAAAAAACGATGCAACTACTCCGCCGATAAGACGGGTCATATCTTGATGCACGCCTGTTTTGACGATGCGGTTAGCAACGGCGTGAAATTTTTAATCGATCACGAGCTGCTTGAGATCAGCGCGCCTGACGGCAGATGCGAGGGCGTCGTGCTTCGAAATATACAAACCGGCGATTTTTATCCCGTACTTTGCAAAGCTTTGGTAATCGCTACGGGCGGATATACGAGGATGTTTTACAACCGCACCTCGGTGCCTTATATCGCCACCGGCGACGGTATTGCGGCGGCACTGCGCGCAGGTCTTGGATTTAGCGATCCCGAGATGGTGCAGTTTCATCCCACAGGTATCAAAAGCGGCGGCGCGCTCATTACCGAAGCTGCGCGAGGCGAGGGTGGATATCTGCTCAACAACAAAGGCGAGCGCTTTATGAAAAACTACCACGAAAAGATGGAGCTTGCGCCGCGCGATGTCGTAGCTCGCGCGATCGAAACCGAGATTCGCGAGGGTAGGGGATATGGCGAGGGGCTAGGCGCATACGTGCTACTTGACGTAAGACATCTCGGAAAAGATAAAATTTTAAAAGCCCTTCCTAAGATCAGACACACCGCCATTTTGTTTGAGGGTATCGATCTGATCGAGGAGCCGATTCCGATTCGTCCGACTGCGCATTATTCGATGGGCGGCATCGAAGTGTCTAAATTTGACGATATGAGCACTAAAATTTCGGGGCTTTACACCGCGGGCGAAGCGTCTTGTATCTCGATTCATGGCGCAAACCGCTTGGGCGGAAATTCTTTGACCGACGCCGTCGTAACGGGCAAACTCGCAGGGCTCGGCGCAGCGGATTACGCTGCAAAACAAAGCGGTTTTGGTGACGGTAAAAGAGCGAGCGAGCTCGCGCAAAAATGGCAGGCTAAATTTAAGCAGATCGCAAACGGCTCGGGCAAGGCAAACGAGATGTATGAGTTGCGCGAAGAGTTAGGCGCGCAGCTTTGGGACAATATGGGTATCTTTAGAACCGGCGAAAAGCTCGATCTGCTTTCGCAAAATTTAGAGGGTATCAGAGCGCGCTACGACGAGCTACGCGTCGCGGATGTAAATCCTGTTATGAATACCGCATTTACCGACTACGTCGAGCTTGGAAATTTAATCCTGCTTGCGCGCTGTGCGTGTTTGGCTGCGCAAAAGAGGCTGGAAAGCCGCGGCGCGCATACCAGAGAGGATTATCCGAAGCGCGACGATAAAAATTTCTTAAAGCACAGTATCGTGACGATGAACGACGCAGGAGAGCTAAGCTTGGGCTACAAAGAGGTCGTCGTTACGGAATTCTCTCTTGACGGAAGGAAACCTCAATGAAATTTATCATAGACCGCTTTGACGGAAGCAAAAATTATAAGCAAGCCTACGAGCTTAGTTTGGAGCAGATCAAAGGAAAGACCCTGCTTGGAGTTTTGCAATTTATTAAGCAAAATTTAGACATCACTTTAAATTTTACCGCAGCGTGTCGTATGGCGATATGCGGAGCCTGTGCCGTGAGGGTAAACGGGCACTCATATCTCGCCTGCGATACCAAGATGGAGGCTCTGCTTGCGGAGTATGAGAACCCGGATAGCTTTACGATCTCTCCGCTAAATAATTTCCGAGTGATTTCGGATCTAGTGGTGGACTGGGAGCCTAGTATCGAGAATTTAAGAAAGATCAAACCGACCATTACGCCTAAGAAAGAATTTAGCGCCGATAAGGGCTGTAAGCAAAGCCCAGAGCAGATGGAGCGCGTCAAAAAGCAGTGGGATTGCATACTTTGCGGCTGCTGCGCTAGCGAATGCAATAAACTTGGAGCCGATGCGAGCGATTATATGCAACCTTTTGTTTTTACGCATGCTAACCGCGCTGCGTTTGATTCAAGAAGCAGGGACGCTATGCCTCATCTAAAGCCCGCGGTACTAAACGGATTATGGCTATGCGTGCACTGCCAAGAGTGCGCCGATCGCTGCCCTAAAGGTATAAGCGCTCAAAGCGATATCACCGCACTTCGCGCTCTAGCGATGAAAAAAGGCTTAACCGCAGGAAGCGGCCCGGGACATGCCGAGGCGTTCCTGCTAGATATCGTAGAGGGAAGCGGAAGGCTAAACGAGATTAAGCTTGCTTTAAGAAGCGAAGGCGTATTTGCAAATATGGGCAAGATGGACGTAGCGGCAAATTTAATGGCTGCGGGCAAGATGAATCCTTTGCACGTATTCGGAGGCGAGGAGATCGAGGGACATGCACAGCTCGTTAAGATGATAGAGGCCGCACGCAAGGCTCAAGCTAGTGGCGAGATAGAATAAGGAGGAGAGGATGAATAACGAATTTGCATTTTTCCCGGGTTGCGTTTTAAGTCAAGCCGCAAAGGAATCTAAAATTTCACTTGAAGCGATCGCTCCGGTGCTGGGTATTAAACTTCATGAGATAAAAGGCTGGAGCTGCTGCGGAGCTAGTCAAGCTCAATGCGTCGATCCTATGGCAAGCCTAGTAACCAATGCCAGAAATATCGCACTAGCTGAGGGTATGAATATGCCTCTGCTAACTACCTGCTCCACCTGTATGCTAACTCTAACTAAGGCTAAACTTACTTTAGATAAGGGGGCAAAAAGCTATATTAATACCTTTTTAAAAGAGGGCGGTATGCAGTATCAGGGAAGTACCGAGATAACAAGCCTGCTTTGGGTGCTATATCAAAGCTTAGATACATTAAAAGCTAAAGTCGTTAGACCACTAACAAACTTAAAAGTAGCTCTATTTTATGGCTGTCACTCATTAAGACCGGAGCGCGAGCTTAAGAAAGAAAGCTCAACCAATCCAAAAAGCTTTGAAGCGGTAGTTGGCGCACTTGGCGCTCAGATAGTGCCTTTTGAAAAACGCCTTGATTGCTGCGGCTTTCACGCTAGCTATCCAGCGGTAAAGTCTGTTCAAAAGATGTCAAGCGAGATCGTAAATGACGCTGCCGAGCACGGAGCCGACGTCGTAGTTACCCCTTGTCCGCTATGTCAGATGCAGCTTGATATCTATCAGGAGCGATACCAAGAAGCGATGAATTCTAAAGCAAGAAAGCCGATCATCCACCTATCCCAACTTGTGGGCCTTGCTCTTGGGCTAAGCAACGAACAGCTTGGGCTAAATATCAATATCCAAGATGCAACGAGATTGGTAAGCTGATCTTTGAAAATTTTCTAAAATTTAACGGATGATTTTGCAAAAATATTTCGCTGCGGTGCATAAACAGTGCGCCTGCTAGTATCGCACAAAATCATCCAACCTACGCCTGCTTTATCCTAAAATATTTTTCGCTACTATAAAATTCTTGGATAAAATTTCACTGCTTCGTAAAATTTAATGCTTCCTCCGTCGTAATTTAACGTTTCGTCCGCCGCGCTAAATTTTAATCCGCCTTTTATTTTTAAATTTAAAACCCATTAGACAACGAATAAATATAAAATTTTAATTAAATCTAACGAAATTTAAGGTGCATGAATTCTAAATTTTGATAAAATGCCATTTAAAAATATCCTAAATTTCAGGAGGACATTATGGTTGATTTAGCTCAAATTTCGGCTAGACTTGATGCCGTTGAGCGTTTGCCGCAAATAAAAGCGGATGAGAGCATACAAGAAAGACTTAAGAGCAAAGGTTTTTCGCGTCGCGATTTTATGAAATGGAGCGGAGCGATGACCGCGATGCTTGGGCTTCCGGCCGTATTTGCACCGAGCGTAGCGCGAGCTGCGGAGCTTGCGGATCGCCTGCCGGTGATCTGGCTTCATATGGCGGAGTGCACGGGCTGTAGCGAGAGCTTGCTACGCACAGAGACGCCTAGCATTGATAGCCTGATATTCGACTACATCAGCCTCGAATACCACGAGACGATCATGGCTGCTGCAGGCTGGCAAGCCGAGGAAAATTTAGAGGGCGCGATCGAAAAATACAAGGGGCGATATATCTTAATGGTCGAGGGCGGAATCCCAAGCGGCGAGAATGAATTTTTTCTAACTGTGGGTCCTGAGGGTAAGAGCGGAGCTCAGCACTGCAAGCACGCTGCCGAAGGCGCTGCGGCAATATTTGCGATCGGCACCTGTTCGAGCTTCGGCGGTATCCAAGCCGCAGCTCCGAATCCGACCGGCTCCGTAGGTTTGGACAAAATCATAAATAAACCCGTCATCAACGTCCCGGGCTGTCCGCCTAGCGAAAAAAATATCGTCGGCAACGTGCTAAATTTTATCCTTTTCGGCACGCTTCCGAGCTTGGACGTTTATAACCGACCGAAATGGGCTTACGGGCTGCGAATACATGATCTGTGCGAGCGCCGCGGGCATTTCGACGCGGGCGAGTTTGTAGAAAGCTTTGGCGATGCGGGCGCGAAGGACGGATACTGCCTTTATAAAGTAGGCTGCAAGGGTCCTTATACATTTAATAACTGCTCGCGCGAGCGTTTCAACTCCCACACTAGCTGGCCGATACAGGCGGGCCACGGCTGCATAGGTTGCTCGGAACCTGATTTTTGGGATCATATGGGACCTTTTGAGGAGCCTTTGGCGGATCGCCTTTACGAAAGCGTTTTCGGCGGGCTCGGCGCTGATGCTACCGCAGATAAGATAGGTGTCGGAATTTTAGCGATCACGGGTGTTGCGGTAGCGGCACACGCGGCGATTGCGTCATTTAAGAAAGATAAAGGGGAATAATCATGTCGCAAAGAATCGTAATAGATCCGATAACCAGAATAGAGGGACATTTAAGAATAGAGGTCGTAGTGGATGATGAAAACGTCGTACGCGAAGCCTATAGTAGCTCCACTTTATGGCGCGGGCTTGAGACCATAGTAAAAAATAGAGATCCACGCGACGCGGGATTTTTTATGCAAAGAATTTGCGGCGTCTGCACCTTCTCGCACTACAAAGCGGGCATCGTCGCGGTAGAAAACGCCCTCGGTATCACTCCGCCGCTAAATGCCTTGCTAACGCGCACGTTGATGGCTAACGCGCTGTTTTTGCACGATCATCCGGTGCATTTTTATCAACTCCACGGGCTTGATTTCGTAGATGTAGTAAGCGCGCTTAGCGCCGATCCTAAAAAAGCAAGCGAGGAGGCGTTTAAATACTGCGACACCCCTTATGCGTGCGGTGCCGATAAGCTAAAAGAGGTACAAGATCGTGTGGGCGCTTTTGTTAAAAAAGGCGCCTTGGGGCCTTTTGCCAATGCCTACTTCGGTCACCCTACATATAAGCTTAGCCCGGAGCAAAATTTAATCGCTCTTTCGCACTATCTTGAGTGTTTGCGCATTCAGCGCACGGCAGCTCAGATGATGGCGATATTCGGTGCGAAACAGCCTCATCCGCAAAGCCTCACCGTAGGCGGCATAACCTGCGTAATGGATATCCTAAGCCCTGCAAGACTGGGTGAATATATGTCTAAATTTAAAGAGGTCGCGGATTTCGTAAATCGCGCCTACTATCCTGATCTAGTAATGGCTGCGAAGGCTTACGGCAACGAGCCTAGCGTGCTAAACGATATCGGCGTGGCAAATTTATGGACTCATCAAGAATTTCAGCTTTCAAAGAACGAATGGCTATTTCAAAGCGGCATGATTATGAACGGCGATATTAGCAAGGTTTTGGAGCTCGATGAGAACAAGATTACCGAAGAGGCAACGCATGCGTGGTATAAAAATGATGCGGCGCTTCATCCTTACGACGGCGAACAGGAGCCGAATTATACGGGCCTTCAGGACGGACAGAGCATCGACGCGCACGGCAAAGAAGCGCATACGAAGGTGCTCGATACCCAGGGCAAATACACCTGGATCAAGGCTCCGCGCTACGACGGCAAACCGCTTCAGGTAGGGCCTCTTGCAAATATCGTAGTAAATTACGCTAAGAAAAACGAGCGCGTAGTAAAAGTCGTGGATCAATTTCTAAAAGACGCCGGCTTGCCGCTTGAGGCGGTATTTTCAACGCTTGGACGAACGGCGTGCCGTATGATCGAGGCTAAAGTCGTAGCCGACAACGGACTGATTGCGCTAGAAAATTTGATCGAAAACATCAAAAGCGGCGATACCGAAACCTGCGCAAAATATGTAATTGATAACTCCAAAGAGTACAAAGGTCGCTATATCGGTCACGTGCCGCGCGGCGCACTTAGCCACTGGTGCAGGATCGAAAAGGGCGTCATCAAAAACTGGCAGGCGGTCGTGCCGTCTACCTGGAACGCCACGCCGAAGGATAAAGACGGCGCTATGGGCGCTTATGAATCTTGCTTGATCGGACTTAAGCTTGCCGATCTTTCCAAGCCGTTAGAGATCATCCGCCGCATCCATTCATTCGATCCTTGTATAGCTTGCGCCGTGCATGTAATGGACGCTAAAGGGGCGGAGCTTGGCTGCTATAGGGTAGATCCCAGCAAAGGATAAACGATGAAAAAAAGATTTGCGGAATACGAGTTCTCAATCGGTCTTAGGCTCACGCACTGGCTGCGTGCGCTTTGCATCACGATTTTGGTGATCACCGGATATTACATCGCCTTCGTTTTCACCGCGCCCGAGATTAATCCCGAGCCGGTGCTTTTCATGCAGGCTAAATTTAGATTCGTGCATCTGATCTTCGGCTTTGCGATGATCGGCGCAGCGATCTTTAAAACTTATCTTTTCTTCTTCGATAAAAAGAGCAGAAAAGAGCTTTTAAGCATCAAGGATTTTTTTAGCCCGCGCGTATGGATAGCTCAGATCAAATACTATATCTTTTTGGGCGAGCACCCGCATCTTCGCGGCGTTTACAACCCGCTACAGTTCATCTCCTATCTGGGCTTTTATCTAGTGCTGTTCGTAATCTGCCTAACGGGTATGATCTTATACGTTCACGTCTATCACGAGGGGTTAGGCGGCGCGTTATACGGACTGCTACGCCCACTAGAAGCTGCGATGGGCGGCCTAAGCGAAGTGCGAATGATACATCATCTTTGTATGAATATCATCATAATCTTCGTGCCGATCCATGTCTATATGGCGGTCTTTAATGCCGTCAAGGGCAGGGACGGCGCGATGGATGCGATCATAAGCGGCTATAAATTTAAAAAGGAAGAGCACGCTTGAGGGTGCTGGTACTGGGTATCGGCAACGTCATCTACGCGGACGAGGGCATAGGCGTGCACTTCGTCCGTGCGCTTGCGCAGAACTATAAATTTTATCCTAAAGCCGCCGCAAGAAATTCTATGGTGGGCGAGGATTTCGCGGCGCAGAATTTCATGCAAAATTCCGCCCAAGTCTCTGCGATACAAAATTCTACCTCGCAAAATTCCATAGAGCGAGACTCCTTGCAAAATTTTGCGGATGAGAATTCTATCTTTAAGCAAAATTTCGCGACAGTAAATTTAGACCGCAATTCTACTTCAGAAAATTCCGCCGAGCAGAATTCCGCTTCAAATTCTACTTCGCAAAATTCCGTAATAAATTCCGCAGCGCAAAGCTCTATTAATGCGGATCTTATTGCCGAAAATTCCGCCGCGCCGAGTCGGAGCGCGGATCAGATCCGCTTTATCGACGGCGGAACGCTGGCTAGCTTTTTGATGCCTACGATGGCGGAATTTGATGAAATTTTGCTCGTAGATTGCATAGACGCGGAGGGCGCAAAGGGCGGTGAGGTGTATTTTTTCGACTACGACGCGATGCCTAAGCAGATCAGCTGGAGTGGTTCGGCACACGAGGTCGAAATGCTTCAAACTCTGCAGATGATGGATCTTTGCGGCGATCTGCCTCACGTTAAAATTCTAGCGGTCGTGCCGCAGCGCATCGAGGAAGCGAGCTTTAAGTTAAGCTCCGCGATATTGGAATCTTCAAAAATCATGGAAAAAACGGCGCTTAAGTACCTATCGGATCTTGGTTTCGCGCATGAAAAAATCGCCGATCTTAGCGCCCAAGATATCGCGGATCGATTTGCAAAAAGGGGGCGAGATGATAGTAGCATATGAGTTTAACTACCTTAATGAAAACGCGCTGATAGCGCACTTCTTGCTGTTTTATGCTCGCAAAAGCGTACTTGAGTTTTGCCTGAAAAAAGAGGCGAGCCTAATAAGCCTTTTCGTGCGCGGCGGCGAGGATGAAATTTTAAAATTTAGCGACGAGGCGATGCCGCTGATTCCAAACTCCATATTTTTGGCAAAATCCTCCGTGCGCGTGGTGGACGAGGGCAGCGCCGAAGCGAAAGCGCTGAAATTTAACGGCACGTTTGAAGGTGCCTCCTCGAGCGATTTAAACAAATTTTTCGAGGATGAAATTTCAAACGCAGCCGGTCAGGCTAAATTTAATAATTTTACCCCGCAAGTGATGAAAGAATACCTCGCTCGCACCGAGCCGTCTCAAAATGAATTCGGAATAATAAGCGGCGCTAGCGTGCTTCATGAGGGAAAATTTGAAGCGGTAAACAGGGAGAATTTTGCCCGCTTACTGGAGTTTTGCCGCATAAACTTATTTCATGCTCAGCAGGTGCAGATTAAGCGCAGCGGCGCAACTTTCACGCTCAAAGCGGACGTGGATTTTAGCGCCGATTTTTTGATAGCCGCGGGAGTGGGTGCGCTGGATGGGATTTTTGTGAGCGATGAAAAGAGTAAAATCGCGCTCGCAGCCTTCGAAAAGCCGCTCATAAGCCTAAAAACCAATGCGATCTTTAGAAAAAATCACGAGGGCGCGCCTAAATTTTTTGACGTAAAGCTTGCGGGCGACATATTCGTGTTTGCGCTGGGGCGCGCTTTAGCAAGCGACGGGATCTATTTTTTAAGCGCAAAATGCGAAAGCGCGGCGCAAAAAGATCAAATTTTTAAAGTTGCGCCGCTTCAAAACGGCTTTTTGATCGTGCAAAACGAGGATTTTTTAAGTGGCAGCGCGAGCGCTTATCTAAAAAACTCAAACGACAGAAACTCCGCTCTTTTTGCGCTTACGTGCCGCGAAAAGGGGGTTTTGAACGACTCCAAAAAACGCGTTTTGCGCTGCTTTTTGGGAGTGGGCGCGGACGACGAGATCGCAATTTATGGCGAAAGCTCTAAAAAAATTCTGCTGAAATTTAATCTGCCGCGCAGTTTTGACGAGCTTAAGGCTCAAATTTGCGCGGACGAAACAGGCGCGAAGCTGCTTGAAAATTTTAGCGCCAAATTTAACGTAAACGCAGCAAAAATCGATGAAATTTTAAAAAGCGCAAACGCAGGATTTCACACCATCTTTAGCGTCGCCGCACAGCTTATCTGGGGGCGCGATGCGGCGTTTTTGATGGCGGCTGCGGAGGATTTTGCGGGCGGCAAAGGGGTGCGACTTGATTTTTGCACTGATGAGCGCGGCTGCGTGCAAGCGGATAAAATTTTGCGCTCGGCAATGAGCTATGCGCTCGCAGGCGCCAATGAAAAGCTGTTTGCGTTCGGATTTTTCGATAGTTTGGGCTATTTTTTAAGCGATCTGGCGGATGAGCGCAAAGAGGATTTTGACGTTTTGATTTTCGGTGGAGCGATGTTTAGCGGGCGCAAATTTGCGGATTTGATGCTTAAGCTTTGCAAAAATTTTGACGCGAGCTTTAGCGACAGCTTCGCGCTTCAAGCTCGCTAGATCGGGCATGTATGCGAATTTTTGGCAAAATTCCTAAGTCTTATCCGCAAAACAGCGAGTTGCGCGGACATTGCGGCGCCGATAGCCGCGCCATACGGGCTAAGCTTAGCGCAAACGAGATTGCGCGGAATTTCAAAAAAAGCGGCAAAGGGCGCGAGCGTGAAGGATCAAATTTTATTCAATTTAGAGCATATTTTGCACCGCCCGGTACGTTTTGTCCGCCCGCTGCGAGCGCGACTTGCTTGCAAAACTCCTGCGGCGCACAATTTATGAAAGCATGCGTATGAAAGCGGCTAAATTTGAGGTTTTCGGAGCAGTGCAGGGGGTCGGGTTTCGCCCGTTCGTCTATAAACTCGCCGTGGATTTGGGGCTAAAAGGCGAAGTTTATAACGACGGCGAGGGCGTTAAAATCATCGTTTGTGCAGATCTTTCCGAGCCGCAAAAAGGCTCGATTGATAAAAATTCCGCCCCTTTAAATTTAGATGAGTCAAATTCTAACGAAATTCAAGCGCAGAAAGTATCGTCATCAGCTGCTCGGTCTTTAAATTCTGCCGAGTCGAATTCTAACGAGGCCGCGAACTCATCACTAAATTTTGCAAGTTCAAATTTAAACGAGAGCTCCTTTTTGCCGCAGAACGCACCAAACTCGCCAAGTGATTTGACCGGCTTGCCGCGCGATTTGGCGAATGGTTTAGCAAGCCTGCCTGATTTAGATTTGACGAGCGATTTGCAAGCCACAGCGAGCGAGAAATTTTTACCAAACTTATTCGAGACCGATCTAAACAAGCAGAGCTCCATTTTGCCCGCTTCGTTGGATCAAAATTTCGTCGTGCAAAATTTGTCGCAGCAGTGCGGTACGTCACAGAATGAATCGTTGCAAGACTTGCAAAATACTAAGTGCGACTTGCAAGATGCGAAGCGGGATTTACAGGGCTTTAAACACGATTCACAAAGCGCCGAGCAAGATCTGCGCGAAGAAGAAATTTTAAAAATTTTTGAGCGGCGACTTCGCAGCGAGGCGCCGCCGCTTTGTCGAATCGATAGGATCATCCGCACAGAGATAAATACGCAAGATTTTACGCAGAATTTTACTGATTTTAAGATCACGCAATCCAAGGAGGGGCGTAAATTTAACCCGATTTTGCCCGATTTTGCGATCTGCGATCAGTGCAAAAAAGAGTTTTACGACCCCCAAAATCCGCGCTTCCACTACCCATTTATCAACTGCACGGATTGCGGCCCGCGCCTTAGCATCATCGCCGCGCTGCCGTATGACCGCGCAAACACCACGATGAGGGAGTTTGAGATGTGCGAGTTTTGCCACGGCGAATACACGGACCCGCTCACGCGCCGCTATCACGCCGAGCCGATCTCCTGCCCGCACTGCGGCCCGCAGCTGTTTTTATGCGGCGCGGACGGCGAAATTTTATCTAGCGGCGAGGATGCGATAGCGCGCACGGCGGAGCTTTTATGGCGCGGACAGATCGGCGCGATCAAGGGGATGGGCGGCTTTCACATCGTCTGCGATGCGACGAACGAGCGCGCGGTACGGATGCTGCGAACGCTCAAAAAACGCCCGAGCAAGCCTTTTGCAATCATGTGTCGTGATGCAGCGCAAGTAGGGCGCGCAGCAATTTTAAGCGCGGAGGAAGAGGCGCTGATAGACTGTAACGTCAAGCCGATCGTGATTTTAAAAAAGCGTGAGTTTGTTTGGCGCACGCTGGCGGGCTTTGCGGTGGATTTCGGCGCACAAAATTTAAAGGCGCAAAGCAAAAATTCTATATCGCCGAAATTTGCGAGCGAGCAAGAAAAATCGGCGCAAGGGCAGGGCTCTGTGCTACAAAATTTACGCAATTCCGCAGCGCAAAATTTTAGTACGCAAAGCGCTGAAAATTGCGCAAAGCAGGGGAGATTACAGAGTGCGCAAATTTTCAGTAAAACGGCGCGTCGTAATTTCGCCTGCGATATGCTAACGGCAGACGACTCGCAGTGTGCGGCAAACGAGCTAGAGCGCGCATACGATCGGTCTGATTTGCAGCGCGCGGCTAAAAATTTGAGCTCGCTGCAAGCAGAAGGCGAGCTAGAGCTTCGACATACGACTAATGAGTTAAATTTACAGTCCGCAGTGGATAGCCAAGACTTGCGATGCGCGGCGAAAAAGTCTGATTCTTGGTTTGCGACGGACGAGTCTATTTCGCAAAATTCGGCGAATATGCAGGGCTTGCGACATGCTGCAAATAGGGCAGATTTGCAGCGTTCGGCGAGCGAGCCGAGTCCGCAACAGACGATAAATTTGCAAGGTTCATGCTCTGCGCAGGAGTGCATGGCGGACGCGCGCGGCGCCCATTCCGATAGCGAGGGCGATTTCGTGCGTTTGCCCGCAAGCTTTTCGGCGATTTTTAGAGCAAACGCGATTTTTATCGCTCCAAGCGTGGCGCCGAACCTTAATAAAATCGGCATTTTTCTAGCCAACACTGGCGTGCATCTGCTGCTTTTTGAATACTTTGATCGCCCGATCGTCGCTACTAGCGCCAATATCAGCGGCGAGCCCATTATTTTTAGTAGCGAGGAGCTGCGCGAGAAGCTGGGCGGCGTTATCTCGTTTTATCTGGATAACGACCGCGAAATTTTAACGCCGAGCGACGATAGCATCGCCTTTTTGCCGCAGTTTGAAGCGCGAACTTTGGCGCCTGATTCAAAAATGGCTTGCAATTCGAACACAATTTCCGAGTCGCTTCCGATCTGCACTCAGACGGAAAACTCTGCGCAAAATTCCATTCTAACGCAGAATTCCGCAACCATACAAACCCTTATCGCGCCACAAAATTTTAAGGAAAATTTTGCAGATAGGCGAAATTTCGAGAACTCGCAAAGACCTTCCGATACGGATACAAGTTGCGACGTCGTAAATTTTACTTCCAAAACTAGCTGCGGCGGCACAAATTCGGCGCCTCAAAAAAACCAAAACGATGCAAATTCCGCCGCCGAAGCGAAACTTGTTTGCGGAACGAAATTCACCCGCGCCGCAGGTCTCGCAAATTTAAAAAACGTTGCAAATCCGACAAGCCTCGTAAATTTCGCAAATGCCGCAAAACCGGCAAGTACCAGTACCGCAAATCTGGCGAGCTACACAAATTTTTCCGCCAAAGCGAACGCTCTAAATCGCGCTCTGTTTTTGCGAACATCTCGCGGAATGAATCCAAAAATTTTCCCTAGCAAATTCCATCTCAAAGGTACTTTTCTCGCGCTCGGAGCGGAGCTTAAAAATCAGTTTGCAATCTACAAAGACGGGCAAATTTTCATCTCGCCCTACATCGGCGATCTTAAAAATGTCGCCACGAATGAGCGATTTTTCGCGCTTTTGAATATGTTTGTGCGCGCCTACGAGCTGAAATTCGACGCCGTCATCGCAGATCTGCACCCGCAGTTTTCGCACACGCGATTTTTCGAGCGGCGCGGATACCCCGTGATCCGCTACCAACACCATTTCGCGCATCTAGTGTCGAATCTGGCGCAAAACGATCTTCTTTTTAGTGGCAAAAAATACCTCGGCTTTTGCTTCGACGGCACCGGCTACGGCACGGACGGCACGATCTGGGGTGGCGAGGTGATGGTGTTTGACCCGCACGGCTATCGTCGCGTCGCAAAATTTGACGAGATCGCGCTTATCGGCGGCGAGAATGCGATCAAAAACATCTACAAACTTGCACTTGCGCTCGTGTTTAAATTTAATGCGAAGGACGCCGCGCGCGAGTTTTTGACAAAATTTAATGCAAGCGAAGTCACAAATTTAGAAAAAATCGCACCGCGTGCCGTCCGCTCAAGCTCGCTAGGGCGGCTGTTCGACGCGTTTGCGGCGGTAATCTGCGGCCTGCGAACCGTAAGCTTCGACGGCGAGGCGGGCATGCGGCTAGAAAACCTATACATCCAGGGCTGCGAGCAAAGCTATAAATTTAGGCTGAAAAAAGCGGGCGAAAATTTTATCCAAAACGCACCGTATTTCTCTTCGCAGCAGCGGAGCGCCGATGATTTGCGGCACGAAACACAGCGCGAAGCGGGGCAGGGCGGTTTGAATATGCAAAATCATAGCGGCGCCAAAAACAGCTGCGCGTTGCGAGGCGATTTTAAAAAGCTTGCGGACGATGCGGCGAGCAAAGACTGGCTTGAGCGGGCGGCTCGAAACATCGCAGGCAGCGGTGAAAAGAATACAAACGTCGCCGCAAATTCTATAGAGCAAGCATCCGCTCTAAATTTAATAAATTCTGAAAGCAAAAACGCCGCCGATGCGGATCAAATCCCGCAAAACGGAGCTTGCGCGCCGAGCTTTGAGGGCGAATGCTACGTGATCGATTATGAAGAGGCGTTTTTGCAGGCTTTAAGCGATGAGCCGCGCTTGGCAGCGACGAAATTTATAAACGCCATCGCAAATTTCATCGCGGAGTTTGCGGAGGGCTTCGGGCTCGAGGTCGTGCTAAGCGGCGGAGTCTTTCAAAACGCCACGCTTCTAAATCTTACGTGCGCGAAGCTGCGCGAGCGAGGGATAAAATTTCATCTAAATCGCACCGTTCCTTGCAACGACAGCGGCATCGCATACGGACAGCTCGCGGCGTATCTAAGCGAAATTTCGCGCTAAGCTCGTCCGCAAAAAACGCAATTATAGCCGTTAAGCTCGCTCTTTTTAAAATTTATTAGTTTCATCTCGCCGCTAAATTTATGAACTCTGCGCCCTGCCTGCTCTTTGCGTAAATTCTAACGCTACGGGTGGTAAAATCCACCGCGGCTAGCTTTTCTAAAATCGCAAAATCAGCAAACAAATTTGCGCCTTGCCGTCTTCATAAGTCGCAGCCGAAACGTTAAAATTTTAAAATTTAACGGCGCGCCGTTGCCTGCCATAGCGTCACAGCGCACCACTATGGCGATCGATGCAAAATTCTGCCGCGGCGCGTGGTAGATACTGCGCAAATACCAAGCTAAGACGCTATTTAGCGCCTGATCCTTAAAATTTGGACGCAAGCTCGCGGTAGAATTTAAAATAACGTAGCACCGGTAAATTTCATCGCGCTAGTACTAAAATGCAACGCGAAATCGCGAACAAAATTTTTAAAATACGCACGATGCTTTGGAGCTTTAAATTTTAAAGAATAAGCCAAATTAGCGCAAAATTCTTACTATTTGAGCGGAATTTCGGTAAAATTACGTTCAAAATACGCGAAATAGGGGGAAACTATGAAAAAAGAGGAAAAAGAGAGCGCCGTAAGATTTAGCATTTCGCTGCCGACGAAGCTTTTTGAGGATCTCGATGAGATGGTGCGCGCCAAGCAATACCTAAGCCGCAGTGAGTTTATCCGCGATCTGATCCGAGAAAAGATGGTCGAGGGCGTGCTTCACGGAGATAGCGACGAGGACTGCGTGGGCGTGCTTTGCATCGCGTATGATCATCACCAAAGCGATCTGATCGAGCAGCTCGTAGAGATCGAGCACCACGCAAACGTCACCATCATCAGCACCAGCCACTTCCACATCGACGAGCGCCACTGCTTCGAGGAGATCACGATGCGGGATAAAATTTCAAAGATCGAGCAGCTCAGCGCCAAAATCGGCGCGCTAAAAGGAGTGAAATTTTCCAAGCTCGTAAATGCGGTCATCACCGAGGCGTAGGGCTTTTACGCATCTTTAAAAACAGCGCGTCGCGTTAAATTTGCGCGCTTCTATTTATGCGCTTCTAAATTTAAACGCATGCTGCGCGACTTTTGCAGGTTACGAAGCGCGATTTTGCGGGCGCGTAGTAAATTTAAAATTTAAACGCAGCGTCTGCGTTAGGCGGCAAACAAAGTTTGTTTAAATTTAGCCGCGGCGAGCGCGAAATTTAGAAATTTTAATCAAAAAACATTCTTGCCGCGGGTCTAAATTTACGCATTGGTGCGAGATCGGCACAGCTCGCGACTAAATTTTATAAAGCGCCGCGCTTTCGTGCCGTATTTGTAAAGCCGAGCTAGCGTAAAATCGATATGAAAACGACCGCCGCGTTGATGTTCGCCGCGCCGTAGAGCATGCGCGAGATTGTAGAGCGCCTGTAAAATCAGCTCGCAAGCCCTAAACTCCGCGGTTTATTCTTGCGGCGACTTTTGTATTGTTTTGAACCACCGCACCGCCGCGCAAGCCCTAAATTTACGGCGCGCGACTTTGTGTAATCTACGAGCAGACGATTAAATTTAAAACAGCATCTTTGCTCGCTAGCTTTAAATTTTGCGTTGAGTCTTCGTAAACAACGCATAAAATTTAGATAAAACTAAAGCGCGTAAATTTCAAGCCTCATTAAATTTCATAAAATTTCGCACTTCGATATAAAATTTATCAAATTTACGCAGCTTAAAGCAAAAACGTGGTATTTTACGCGCAAAATTTATTTTCCAAGGATAAAAAATGTGTAAAGATTGCGGCTGTTCAGTAGGCCATACTCATGACGCTCATTCGCACGAGCATCTCCATACCCACGCGGACGGCACCGTCCACTCCCACGCTCATATGCACGAGGCGGGGATCGATCATGAGCACGACGCGCACGATCACGTCCACGCAAATGTCGCTATTAGCGACGCCAAGACGATCGAGGTGATGAGTAAAATTTTAAGCGCCAACGACGAGGAGGCCGCTCACAACAGAGCCCATTTTGACGAGGATAAAATTTTATGCTTAAATTTGATGAGTAGCCCCGGTAGCGGCAAGACGACGCTGCTTGAGGCGACTATCAAAAGCGGCAAATTTAAAATCGGCGTTATCGAGGGCGACCTGGAGACCAACCGCGATGCCGACCGCATCATAAAAGCGGGCGCGCAGGCCCATCAGATCAGCACCGGCGAGACCTGCCATCTGGACGCCTTTATGGTTCACGAGGGGCTTCATCATATCGATACTAAAAATTTGGATCTGGTTTTCATAGAAAACGTCGGAAACCTCGTCTGCCCTGCAGCATTCGATGTGGGCGCGCACCTGAACGTAGTGCTTCTAAGCGTGCCCGAGGGCAGCGACAAAATCGCAAAATACCCCGTGATATTTCGCCGCGCAGACTGCGTCGTAATCACCAAAACAGCGCTGCTACCGCATTTTGACTTCGATATACAGGAGGTGGTGCGCGAAGTGCACAAACTCAATCCGAAAGCCGACGTCATCGCTCTTGATAGCAAAAGCGGCGAGGGCGTGGAAAAATGGCTGAAATTCCTACAATACAAGAAGGAATTTCGTTAATGTGTCTTTCAATCCCTTCAAAAATCATCTCGATCGACGAAAATAATTTCGCGACCGTGGAGACTCTGGGCGTGCGCCGCGGCGTGAGCTTGGATCTGCTTCCCGAGCCCGCGGCGGTCGGGGAGTACGTGCTGATCCACGTGGGCTTTGCGATGGAGAAGATCGATACGCAGCGAGCGAAGGAGAGTATCGAAATTTACGAGCAGATCGCAAAACAGATGAGGGCGGAAGAGGGCTCTGTGTATGAAAGCATGGAGCCGCTAGCCGGCGCAGAAAACTAAAGCGGCTTGTAAACCCGTAAAATTTAAGGCAAATAATGGATCTAATCAAGGATTTTAGGGATAAGGAGCTGATTTTAGCGCTTAGCAAGCTGATAATTTCTAAAAGCAAAAAGCCGCTAAATATTATGGAGATTTGCGGCGGACACACGCACTCGATCATGAAATTCGGCCTTCCAAGCCTGGTCGGCAAAAATATCAAATTTATCCACGGCCCCGGCTGTCCGGTGTGCGTGATGCCGCGCAGTCGCATCGACGAGGCGATCAAGCTCGCCGCGATGCCGCAGAGTATTTTTTGCACTCTAGCAGACATGCTTCGAGTTCCTGGCTCTCGCACGAGCTTACAGAAGCTGCGGGGCGATGGGCACGACATCAGAGCGCTTTATAGCCCGCTTGATTGCATAAAGATCGCGCAGGAAAATCCGCAAAAAACGGTGATATTTTTTGCGATCGGCTTTGAGACGACGACGCCGATGAGTGCCGTGCTGATCGATAAAGCGCTAGGCTTGGGGCTAAAAAATCTCTTTTTTCACATCAATCACGTCACGGTGCCAGCGCCCGTGCGAGCGATCTTGGACGATGCCGACGTGCAGATCGATGCGTTTTTGGGGCCTAGCCACGTAAGCGTGATCACCGGCGCGAAGGCCTACGAAAGTATCGCGCGCGATTATAAAAAGCCGATCGCCGTAAGCGGATTTGAGCCGCTTGACATAATGGCGGGCGTGTTGAATTTGGTGGAGCAGCAAAACGCCGGCACCTACGAGGTTTTCAACGAATACGAGCGCGTCGTAAAAGAGGGTGGCAACCAAAAAGCACAAGATTTAATAGATAAATATTTTGAAATTTGCGATTTTCCGTGGCGAGGGCTCGGCGAAATTCCAAAAAGCGGCATGAAGCTGCGCCCGCAGTACGCGGCACTGGATGCCAGGGTGCAGTTTGATTGCAGCGTACAGAGCGCGCCCGAGAGCAAGGCCTGTATCTGCGGCGAAATTTTACGCGGCAAAAAAATCCCATATGATTGCAAGGTTTTCGGCAAGCACTGCACGCCGCAAAACCCGATAGGATCGTGCATGGTCTCAAGCGAGGGCGCATGCGCAGCGTACTATAAATACGGCGACGTCAAAAACGCGGGCTAAAATTTTGCGCGCGGTATCCGACTGGCAGAGCGTAAATTTTAAAAATAAGTCATGCTTTAAAATTTTAACCAAAGCAAAACGTCGCGCTAAATTTTGCTTTAAAATTTTGCGCGACACCGCAGTAGCACGGCTCGTTCGACTGTGAAATACGGGCTTTAAATTTTGAAACCGAGTGAAAAGGAAAAATTTGAACGAAACTATACTTTTAAGCCACGGCGGCGGCGGCGAGGAGATGAATAGGCTCATCAACGAGACGATCTTTGCGGCGTTTGATAATGAAATTTTACGCGCGAACAACGACAGCGCGATTTTGCAATTTGAGGCGGCGCGCGCCGAGGGCATAGCGGTAGGCAGGCAGGCGGCTTTGAATTCTGCTGCTGTCGATTTTACCGATGCAAATTCAAATTTCGCGACCGAGAATTCCGTCGCGGCAAATAGCACGAGTAAGAATTCCGCTACGACAAACGCTCATCTTAGCGGCGCGCTTGCCGCCGACACAAAATTTGACGATGAAAATTTCGCAAATTTAGCCTTTTCGACCGATAGTTTTGTCGTCACGCCTCTATTTTTTAACGGCGGCGACATCGGCAAGATCGCCGTTTGCGGCACCGTCAACGACCTTGCGATGGTGGGCGCGAAGCCACTATTTTTAAGCTGCGCGCTCATCATCGAAGAGGGGCTTAGCTTAAGCGAGCTGCGACGCATTTTGGATTCGATGGCAAGCACCGCGCAAAGCTGTGGCGTTCGTATCGTTTGCGGCGACACGAAGGTCGTGCCGCGCGGTAAATGCGATAAAATTTTCATCAACACTAGCGGCATCGGCCGTGTTTTGCGACCTGCGCGCGTGCAAAACATCAAAGCGGGCGCAAAAATCCTGCTTAGCGGCGACATCGGGCGGCACGGGGCGGTGATACTCGCGGCGCGCGACGAGATCGCGCTAAGCAGCGAGCTACAAAGCGACTGCAAACCGCTTTGCGCTGCGGTAGAAAAGCTGATCTTGCAAGGCGTGAAGATCCAAGCGATGCGAGATGCGACGCGCGGTGGACTCAGCGCGGTTTTAAACGAATTTGCAAGCTCCAGCGGGCTTGAATTTTTGGTTCGCGAAGAGGATATCAAAATCAGCGACGAAGTAGTGGGTGTGTGCGAGCTACTGGGCTTTGAGCCGTACGAGCTTGCAAATGAGGGTACTTTCGTAATGATCGTAGAAGATGACGCCGAGGCGAATAGAGCGCTTGAGATACTGCGAGAATTTGACGTAAACGCCGCAATCATCGGCGAGGTACGCGAAGTAGGGCACGGTGGAGGTGAATTTCAGGGTGTTTTAACACCTAGACTTAGCGCACGGGACGAATCTACGGGGGCAAACGATATGGACGCGGCGTCAGAAAATAGGGTGGGACAATTTCAAACTCCGCATGCGGCAAAAGGGCGAGTGATCTTGCAAAATGCCTACGGCTCGCAGCGATTTCTGGAGCTTCCGAAAGGCGAGCTGCTGCCGCGGATTTGTTAAATTTGCGTGCGAATTTGGCAAATTTAAGCCTAAATTTCAGAGCACGTTTTAAATTTACAACAAAATTTCGTATAAAATACGGCGCGGCCGTAAAATTTAGAGGAAAAAATGCATGAACTATCGATCGTAGCGGATCTTGTGGCGCTATGTGAAAAGGCGCTAAACGCCGAAAAAGCAAAGAAAAAAGGCGCGGCCGAGCAGGGCGGTAAAAATCGTTGCGACATCTCCGATACCGCCAATGAAAATACGGATTTCGCAAATACCGACATAGGCACTAAGAATACCGAAAATACGGGCGTTGTGGATACGAACTTAAACAGCAAAAACGACGATTTTTATAAAAATTTAGATGCAAATCTGCAGGCGTCTTACGATACATTTGCTTTAAAAAGTCCGCAGATAAGGGAACTGCACGTAAAAATAGGGCGACTAAGCGGCGTGGAAGCGCATTATTTGCAAAACTGCTATGAAGTCTTTCGCGCAGGCACCGTCTGCGAAAATGCGGATCTCATCATCCACACCCAAGAAATCGTCGTAAAATGCAAAAACTGCGGTTTTAGCGGAGATTTGACGCAGAACGACTTTTCTTGCCCGCACTGCAAAAGCTCCGAAATCAGCGTAATCGACGGCGAGGATATGTATCTAATGCGCCTGGTTATTGAATAAAAGAGGGCGTTTTTTAGGGGCATAACTTCCCATATTTCAAATTCAAACTCCTTACCATAAGCAAAATTTCATTTTCGCCTAATTTAGATTTAGATATTTATCCTATTTCATTCTTATAATAAATACCATCCATCGTCCTGTTGATTTCATTTGAAGTCACGCTAAATCTATATTTATAAAAAGTTCTTCCAAATAAGCGCCGAATGAATCAAAAATACATGAAATTATTCATATAATTATACGTGAATTTCGTATTGAATTTTTACTTGAAAATTATAGTTT
>CAURQQ010000006.1:0-72289 GCA_963527265.1 uncultured Campylobacter sp.
GCAAATTTATAATAAATTTCGCGCGCTAACGCCCTGGCCGGGGATTTATCTAGCTAGCGGGTTAAAAATTTTAGAACTAGAGCTTTTGCACGAATCCTGCGGGCGTAAATTTGAACGCGCGAGCGAAATTCTGCACGTTGATAAGCCCAGTTTTTGCGTTTCTTGCGGGGAGGGCGCGGTTAAGATCATAAAGGTGCAAGAGCCAGGCAAAAAGCCCGTGGACGCTAGTGCGTATCTAAACGGCAAGCGGCTAAAGATCGGTGATCTGCTATGCTAAGCGGGATTTTAAATTATCGCGTTTTGTGCCACGCTTTTGATGCTATGCGGGCATTTTATTTGCGCCGCATTTTTGACGTCACGACAGAATTCTGTTCCAGGTATCGCCGCGATCGTGAAGTAAAATTTTACTGTGCGGAATTTCGAAGCGAAGCTCCAAAATCAAGGCTTTATAAAATTTTAAAACCTCGCTTCTATGCTCTAAAATTTTACGCTCGCAGGAGCTTTAAATTTCTCCGCCGCAGTTGCGGACTTTACAGCGCTATACCGAACACTCACCATTTAAAATTCTATGATCGTGCCGCAGAATTTTTGCGAGACAGGGCTTTAAAATTTTATCGCAGTGCCGTAAAAAAAATCCACGTTGCCGAAGAATTTAGCAAGATCGCAAAATTTTATCGCACAAAATTTCACTATGTCGTAAAATTTAATCGTGCTAAATTTTATCTTGTCGCAAAATTCTATCGCTACGCAGAATTTAAACGCTTGCAATATTTCAAGGCGAGCCCTTCGTCTTACGCAAGGAGCGGGGTTTGCAAGTAGAATTTGTAGAACAAATGCCCTCCACGCAGGAGTTTTTAGTAGACGCCGTGCGCGAAGGCAGGATAACACCGCCCTTTGCGATCGCCGCAAATCGCCAAAGCGCTGGTATCGGCTCGCGCGGCAACGGCTGGCAAAGCGTAAGCGGCAATCTTGCATTTTCGTTCTGTGTCGCGCAGAGCGATCTGCCCGCAGATGTGCCGCCTCAGTCGGCGAGCATATATTTTGCGATGATAATGCAGGAGCTTCTCGCATCGCTCGGTTCGCAGCTTTGGCTAAAATGGCCCAACGATTTTTATGTAGATGAGCGCAAAATCGGCGGAACGATGACAAATAAGATCAAAAATACTCTCATCTGCGGCATTGGCATGAACCTGCTCGGTGCGCCCGAATATGCGGGAATTTTAGATATAAAAATCAGCGCAAAAGACGCTATAGAGGGCTTTTTTGCGCTATATGAAAATAAAATCTCGTGGAAGCAAATTTTTAGAAATTTTTCGTTACAATTCCAAAAATCGCAAAAATTTAGCGTTCATCTAGGCGGCGAAAAAATTTCGCTCGCGCAGGCTAAACTTTGCGAAGACGGATCGATCATAATAAACGAAGAAAGGGTTTATGCTTTAAGATGAGTGAAGTAATTACGATTGCCAATCAAAAAGGCGGCGTCGGAAAGACGACCACAGCGGTCAATCTTGCTGCGTCGCTAGCGATAAAGAAAAAACGGGTCCTGCTGATTGACGTAGACCCTCAGGCGAACGCTACGACCGGACTTGGATTTAACCGCAGCGACTTTGAATTTAACATTTATCACGTCCTAACGGGGCGTAAGAGCATGTCCGAAGTGATCCAAAAGACCGAACTTGAGTTTATGGATTTAGTGCCGTCAAACATCGGACTTGTAGGCATCGAGCGCGAAGTAAGTGAAGAGAAAGACTTCAAACTAATGCTAAAAAATAAAATTTCCGAGGTTAAGGACAGATATGATTTCATAATCATCGATTCGCCGCCGACGCTCGGTAGCATTACGGTAAATGCCTTGGTCGCAAGCGATAGCGTAATTATCCCGATTCAGTGCGAATTCTATGCACTTGAAGGCGTCGCGCTGATCCTAAATACTGTAAAAGTCGTCAAGCAAACGCTCAATAAAAATTTAAAAATTCGCGGATTTTTGCCTACGATGTATAGTTTGCAAAACAACCTCGCTAAAGAGACAGTCGCGAATTTACGCGAGTATTTCGACGATAAGCTCTTTCGTATCGGTAAGAGTGATGATCTAGTCATCATCCCGCGCAATATTAAGCTAGCCGAAAGCCCAAGCTTTGGCAAGCCGGTGGTTTTATACGATATAAAATCTGCTGGCTCCATCGCCTATCAAGACCTCGCTAAATCCATAATGGAGCAAAAATGGGCAAGGTAAAAAGAGCGCTCGGACGTGGGCTCGGTGCGATTTTAGACGACGTAGAAAGCTCCTATAACAGGGAGCTAGAAAGCGGAAATGCCGATAGCTTAGTTATCGAAATCGATGTCGATAAAATCGAGCCAAATCCATATCAACCGCGTCAAAGCTTCGATGAAGAGGCACTTAGGCAGCTAAGCGAGAGCATCGCCCGCCACGGGCTTATTCAGCCTATCATTGTTATTCAAAAAGATGATTCTTACGTCCTGATCGCCGGCGAGCGACGCCTAAGAGCGACGAAGCTTTTGGGCGAGAGTAAAATCAAAGCCGTAGTTGCAGACATAAAATCTCAAAATTTAAGAGAGCTTGCCCTCATCGAAAATATCCAGCGCGAGGATCTAAATCCTATCGAGCTTGCTAAGTCCTATAAAGAGCTCATCGGCGAATATAGGATCACGCAAGAGGAGTTAGCCGACATCATCAAAAAGTCCCGTACGCAGATTACCAACACGCTAAGGCTTTTAAATTTATGCTCCGAAGTGCAAGACGCCATAAGCGCAGATAAAATTTCGCAAGGGCACGCCAAGATAATGGTTGGACTCGAAAAAGAGGATCAAATTTTAGCTCTAAATACCATTTTAGGACAGCGCCTAAGCGTAAGAGATACCGAAAATTTAGTAAAAAAGCTCAAAGATAAAACCGTTCCAAAAGAGAAAAAGCCTGGCGTGGAATTTCAAAGCTTCAAGCCTGAGCTTTTAAAGCTAAAGGCTAAGCTTGATCAATTCGGTAAAATAAGTATCAAAGAGCGTAAAATTTCGATCGAATTTAGCGAAATTTTACAAATTTCCGAGTTTTTAAAGAAAATCGGATGATTTTTTATAGTGTATTTTAATTTTTCATATTGTAAAATACGCATTTTGTTTAAAACTAACCTGGAGGAGGTGCGATGCTAGACGTAAGTTTAACCGCCATGATAACGACCATCGTCGTATTTTTGGCTTTGATTTACTTCTTAAATATCAAGCTTTATAGACCGTTACTTTTGCATATGGAAAAGCGAGAGGCTATCATTAAAGAAGATGAGGCAAATGCGATGAAAAATGCACAGGATGCAGATGCCGATAAAGCAGAGATCGTAAGAATCATGGATGCTGCGAAGTTGCAAGCCGTTAAAATAAAGCAAGAGGCGATGGATAGTGCGAAGCAGGCTGCCGCCAGAGAAATAGCCGAGAAAAAAGCCGCGATGGAGGAGGATTTCAATCAATTCTTAGGCGGTTTGGATGAGCAAAAGCGCAACCTAAAAAATGATTTGCAAGCCAAAATTCCGGAATTTAAAAATGCTCTAAGCAGCGCTGTAGCTAAAGTATGAGGATTCCAGTATGAAAAAATATCTATTTTTATTTATCATTCCGGCGCTTGTTTTAGCTAGCGGTGGGCACGATGGAGTCAAAGACTACGACGTGCTGTGGCGAAGTATAAATTTCATTTTGTTTTTCGGAATTTTGTTTTATCTTTTAAAAGGTCCCGCAAAAGCAGCATATCAAGGTAGAATCGATGGCATTGCATCTAGACTTGAAGCTAATCAAAAAATTTTAAAAGAGTCTGCAGCTCGCAAGGAGCAAGCTAAAAAAGATTTGCAAGATGCCAAGGTTCAAGGCGCAGCTTTAATCGAAACCGCTAAAAAAGAGATCGTGTTCGCTGCCGAAAAGATAAAAAATGTGACTGAGCAAGAGATTGCGAATTTGCAAAAATCTTTCGACGAGCAGAAGAGCTTTGAGGCGCGTAAGATCAAAAAAGAGGTCGTAAGCGAGATACTGGATGATGTTTTTTCATCGGATGATATTAAATTCGGTCAAGACAAACTGGTTAAAATCGTAGAGAAAAAGGTCGGATGATGATAAATAACACCTCAAAAAGATATGTAAACGCCCTGATACTGAGCTATAAAAAAGATGAACTAGGCTCTGTTTTGCAGACGCTCGAGAGCGTCGCGAGTGCGTTTAGAATTCCAAAATTCCGAGATATTGTAAAATCTCCGACGCTAAAAGAGGAATCCAAAGTGGAACTTATTGCGTCGTTTATAAAAAATCCAAGCGAAAAAATCGTAAATTTTATTAAACTCCTAGCTAAAAATAGGCGTATTGCACTAATCCCGCAGATAGTCGAGGAACTGCGCAAGAATATTGCGGCGCTGGATAATAAATACTTAGGTAAAATTTATTCCGCTACCGAAATAGACGCCGCGAAAATAAAAGAGCTAGAGACTAAAATTTCAAAGAAATTTAATGCAGATATTACTCTGCAACCTATTAAAAGCGAGCTTGAAGGCATTAAGATCGAAGTCGAGGATCTTGGATTTGAGATTAGTTTTTCAGTTGATAGATTGAAACAAAAAATGAGCGAATATATTTTAAAAGCAATTTAAAGGAGTAAAGCGTGGGTGCGAAAATTAAGGCAGACGAAATTAGCAGCATAATCAAAGAGCGAATCGAAAATTTCGATCTTAGCGTTGATATCGAAGAAACCGGTAAGGTCGTTTCGGTCGCAGACGGCGTTGCTAATGTTTACGGCTTAAAAAACGTAATGGCTAACGAGATGGTCGAATTCGAAAACGGAGCTCGTGGTATCGCGTTAAATTTAGAGGAGAGCAGTGTCGGCATCGTTATTTTAGGCGATACTAGCGGCATTAACGAAGGTAGTAGCGTTAAAAGACTGGGTAAGCTTTTGCGCGTTCCGGTAGGTGATGCATTAATCGGTCGCGTAGTAAATGCCCTAGGCGAACCGATCGACGGCAAAGGCGCGATAGAGACCAGCGATACTAGATTTGTCGAAGAAAAGGCCAAAGGCATCATGGCTCGTAAATCCGTTCATGAGCCACTTCAAACCGGTCTTAAAGCGATAGACGCGCTAGTGCCGATCGGTCGCGGACAGCGCGAGCTCATCATCGGCGACCGCCAAACGGGAAAAACCACCGTTGCTGTTGATACTATCATCAATCAAAAGGGCCAGGATGTCATCTGCATATACGTAGCAATCGGCCAGAAGCAATCCACCGTCGCACAAGTCGTTAAAAAGCTTGAAGAATATGGTGCGATGGACTATACGATCGTAGTTGCAGCTGGTGCTAGCGAGGCGGCTGCGCTTCAATACTTGGCTCCGTATTCGGGCTGCACCATGGGCGAGTATTTCAGAGATAACTCCCGCCACGCGCTTATCATCTATGACGATCTTAGCAAACACGCGGTTGCGTATCGCGAAATGTCACTTATTTTGCGTCGTCCGCCGGGACGCGAGGCGTATCCTGGCGACGTATTCTACCTGCACTCTCGTTTGCTTGAGCGCGCTAGTAAGCTAAGCGATGCGCTGGGTGCAGGCAGCCTAACGGCGCTTCCTATTATCGAGACGCAAGCAGGTGATGTTTCGGCATATATCCCTACAAACGTCATCTCTATCACCGACGGTCAAATTTTCCTAGAATCTGGTCTATTTAACTCGGGAATTCGTCCTGCGATCAACGTAGGTCTTTCGGTTAGCCGCGTCGGCGGTTCCGCGCAGATTAAAGCGATCAAAAAGGTCTCAGGAACCTTGCGCCTAGATCTTGCCCAGTACCGTGAGCTTCAGGCGTTTGCGCAGTTTGCGAGCGATTTGGACGAGAGCAGCCGTAAGCAGCTGGATCGCGGACAAAGAATGGTTGAAATTTTAAAGCAACCTCCTTATTCGCCGCTTCCAGTCGAAAATCAAGTAGTGATCATCTTTGCAGGAAGCCGCGGATTTTTAGACGACGTGCCTACGAGCTCAATTGGTAAATTTGAAGCTGAGCTCTATCCGTATATCGAGGCAAAATATCCTGAAATTTTTGAAGAGATCAGGAGCAAAAAGACCATCGAGAAGGATTTGGAAGAAAATTTAATCAAGGCTCTAAATGACTTTAAAGCGACCTTTGCCGCTTAAGAAGGCTAAATTATGGCAAATTTAAAGGATATAAAGCTACAGATCAAAAGCGTCAGAAATACGGAGAAGACTACCAAAGCTATGAAGCTGGTCTCCAACGTCAAACTTAAAAACACTAAAGAAGCGGCGATGCGTTCGCGAGCTTATGCGGTGAAGATTAACGAGGTCTTGGGTGAAATTTCTGCGCGCGTTAAAAACTACGTAGGCAATAATTCGGGTAACGATGAAAAACTTAGAATTTTTGATACCACTCGAGAGGTAAAGGTGGTTGATCTGCTGTTTATCACTGCAGATAAAGGGCTTTGCGGCGGTTTTAATATCAACACCATCAAAAAGATCAAAGCTTTGATCGAGGAGCTTAAGGCTAAAAAGATCAAGGTTCGCCTTCGCGCCGTCGGCAAAAAGGGGATAGAGTATTTTGATTTTCAAGGCGTTGAGCTTTTGGAGCGATATATCGGCGTGAGCTCATCTCCATCGTCCGAGAAAGCTAACGAAATCGTCCAAGCCGCAGTTAAGGATTTTAACGAAGGCAAAACCGACGAAGTCATACTTATCCACAACGGCTATTTGAATATGATTACCCAAGAGATGCGGGTAAATACGTTGGTGCCAATCGGAGAGCCTGCGATTAGTGAGGATGCTTTAAAAACATCTACATTGGAAGTAGAGGTTGAAAGTCCTGAGGACGAAGAAACATTGATGTTAAATTTAATCCAGAGCTATCTTAGCTACAGCATGTATTACGCGCTGATCGACTCTTTGGCAGCGGAGCACTGCTCGAGAATGAACGCGATGGAAAACGCGACAAACAACGCCAAGGAGCGCGTATCGCAGTTAAATTTAGCATATAACAAAGCCAGACAAGGCTCTATCACGACTGAGCTTATCGAGATCATAAGCGGCGTCGAATCAATGAAATGAAAGGAAAACGGATGAAAGGAATAATTTCTCAGGTAATGGGTCCCGTGGTCGATGTCGATTTCAAGGACTACTTACCAAAGATTAATGAAGCTATCGAGGTTAAATTTGACGTCGAGGGTGCTCATCGCAGGCTGATCCTAGAGGTAGCCGCACACCTTGGAGACAACCGCGTCCGCACGATCGCTATGGATATGAGCGATGGACTTAGGCGAGGGCTTGAGGCTACGGCTCTGGGTGCGCCTATTACGGTGCCTGTGGGCGAGAAGGTTTTGGGTAGAATTTTTAACGTCACGGGCGATCTGATAGATGAGGGCGAGGATGAAAAATTTGAAACCCGCTGGTCGATCCACAGAGATCCGCCTAGCTTTGAAAATCAAAGCACGAAGAGTGAAATTTTTGAAACCGGCATTAAAGTGGTCGATCTGCTAGCCCCTTACGCAAAGGGTGGCAAGGTAGGTCTATTCGGCGGTGCTGGCGTCGGCAAGACCGTCATCATTATGGAGCTAATTCACAACGTCGCTTTCAAACACAGCGGTTACTCCGTATTTGCGGGCGTCGGCGAACGAACGAGAGAGGGAAACGACCTTTATAACGAGATGAAAGAATCGGGCGTTTTGGATAAAGTTGCCTTGACCTACGGCCAGATGAATGAGCCGCCGGGTGCGAGAAACCGTATCGCGCTAACCGGTCTTACGATGGCGGAGTATTTCCGCGACGAGCTAGGGCTTGACGTTTTGATGTTTATTGACAATATCTTCCGCTTCTCGCAGTCGGGTTCGGAGATGTCCGCGCTTTTGGGACGAATTCCATCGGCGGTCGGCTATCAGCCTACGCTTGCTAGCGAAATGGGTAAATTACAAGAGCGCATCACTTCGACTAAGAAGGGTTCCATCACCTCCGTTCAGGCCGTTTACGTGCCTGCAGACGACCTTACCGACCCGGCTCCTGCGACCGTTTTCGCGCACCTTGATGCGACGACCGTTTTAAACAGAGCGATTGCCGAAAAAGGAATTTATCCTGCCGTCGATCCGCTTGATTCGACCTCAAGAATGCTCGATCCGCAAATCATCGGCGAGGAGCATTATAAGGTCGCTCGCGGCGTTCAAGCAGTACTTCAAAAATATAAAGATTTGCAAGATATTATCGCGATTTTAGGTATGGACGAGCTTAGCGAAGAGGACAAGCTCGTAGTCGAGCGTGCTAGAAAGATCGAACGCTACCTATCTCAGCCGTTTTTCGTAGCCGAGGTATTTACCGGAAGTCCGGGTAAATACATCTCGCTAGAGGAAACTATTGCTGGCTTTAAGGGAATTTTAGAGGGCAAATACGACGATCTGCCGGAAAATGCCTTTTACATGGTAGGAAATATCGACGAGGTAGTAGCAAAAGCTGAAAAGATGAAAGCATAGGAATTTTAAGATGAAAGAATTTTTGCTTTTAGATATTGTTACACCCGAAGGGATGGTCTTTTCGGGTGAGGTCAAATCCGTCCAGCTCCCCGGCATTACTGGCGAAATGGGTATTTTGCCAGGGCATGCGAGCTTGCTAACGGGACTTAAAGACAAAAGCGAAGGCGGAGTCGTTGAGATCGTAGATAAAGACGGCAAAAAGCAGCTTGTTTTGGTAAACGACGGATTTTTGGAAGTTACCGAAGAAAAAACTACTATCCTAGCCACTCAAGCCGTAGCTATCGGAGGCGATAGCGAAAGCGCCGTAGCAAAGTCTTTGCAGCGCGCCAAAGATATGCTTGCGTCCATTAGCTCCGATGCGGCAAATTCCGCAGCAATCATGGCTAGAGTCGATGAATTCGCAAGGCAAAGTTAAATATGCTAGATCTAATTTTAAGTTATTTTACGAGAAGCACGTTTATTACGATATTCGTACTTTCTTGGCTATCCGTCTATTTTATCGTCACTTTTACGATTTTGATCTCCAGATTTGTAGGGCTTAGTGCATGGCAACACCGCGAAGCAAAGGCACTCGAATCCTTGCTGATGGGCGGTAGGATTTCGCTTTCGGGCTCTATTTTTCAAAAAGTAAATACCGATAAAATTTCAAAAGAAGCCTTGGAAATTTATAAAGGCAAGGCCGAACGCGACTCCACTAGCGGACTTACCTGGCTATCTATAGTCGCCTCTACTTCGCCGTTTATCGGGCTATTTGGTACAGTCGTTAGCATACTTCACACATTTTCCAAGCTCGGCGGTGGAAATTCCGGCATTGATACCATCGCTCCTGCGATCAGCGAGGCGCTGGTTGCCACAGGATGTGGAATTTTTGTAGCGATCCCCGCATATACCTTTAGCTTACTTATAAAACGCAAAGCATACGAAGTTATGAGTATCATAAATCGTACAGCGGATATTTTGCTATTTAAAGCAAATACTGGAAAAGCTATTTAATGTATAATTTCGACGAAAATCCAGAGTTAAATATCACTCCGCTCGTCGATATTATGCTTGTTTTGCTAGCGATTTTAATGGTCGCGCAAACGGCGATTATCTACGATGAGAAGATCGAACTGCCTAGTGGCTCAAAAGCACAGGTTTCGGAAAATACCGCGGAATTCTTGCTTGTGCGTATCGGCGAAGATCGCAAGGTTTATATCGACAAAAGCTCGATGAACCTAGCTGAATTCCCGGATAATCTCGTGCTGCTTAAAGGCACCGGCAAGTACAGCTTGGAAAAACCCGTCTATATCCAAGCCGATAAAAGACTCGTTTACGACGATGTGATGTTTGTTTTAAAGAGCCTAAAGCAGGCGGGTTTTACTAAAGTCGCACTTCAAACAAATGGCTAATTATTCAAATTTTACGGGGGTTAAATACGATAATTTCAAATCGTTTTTAATTGCCCTTTTTGCCTATTTGCTGGTGATTTTTGTTCTTTTATATCAAATTTCAAAGCCGCAGGAAAAATTTAAAAAATATACTGACAATCCCAACGATTATATGGATGTTACTTTTGATTTCGAAATAGATGATAAACTTCCATCCGCGCCTGAAATCGCTAAAGAAACAAAGCAAGGTGAGTTTGAAAATAAGAATGTTAAGGACGTGCCGGAGGATAAAATTAAGACTACGGCGCAAGTAGTTCCGCCACCTCCGGTGCAGGCAAAGCCGAAAGAGCCCGAAAAGCCGAAGGAAGAGCTGAAGCCGGAACCTAAAAAGGACGAGCCTAAAGCTGAGCCCAAAAAAGAGGAGCCCAAGCCTGAGCCTAAGTTGGAAGATAAACCTTCCGAAAAAGTAGTAGAGAAAAAAGAGGAAGCTAAGTCGGAGCCAAAAAAAGAGGAAAAACCGAGCTTGAGCGATCTTTTTTCGGATACGACTAAGGACAATAAGAAGCTTGAGGAGAGCGCCAAAGCTAGCGACGCCGTTCAGAGTAACAAAAAGTCCGATAAAGAAACCGCCACCTCTAGTGCTAAGGATAAAGCGGCATCTAAAAATGCTGTCGTCAAATCCGATAAGCTTGGCGGCAGGACGCAAAGGACGGGTGAGTATAACGCTTATTACGGCGCTATCGAGAAGAAGCTTCAAGTTCTATGGAGCAGATATGTGGCGACCGCGAAAGACGACGCAAGGATTAAGATAGTCTTTGGCGCAGATGGGCGAGTGGCGGATTATACTATTATAGAGCTGGGGCGAGAGACGGAATTTAATCAGAAGTTGCGAGATTTTTTGGATAATCTATCGACTCAGACTTTCCCGAAGTCTCCCGACGGAGCATCGCATGAGATTGATACTAGGATGTCCGACGTGATGAAGACAAATTAGAATTTTGTAAGGAAAAAAGTGAAGAGACTTTTTTGTATTTTTGCGTTTTGCTGTATGCTTTTTGCGGCGGATTCGGAGCAGAATTTTACTTATGAAAGAAATTCCGTTTCGCAAAAATCTGGTAAAATTCAAATTTCAAAGGAGCTAGATGCTTATTTTTCGCAGATGGCGTCTAAACTGCAAGCTCTATGGACAGAGTATCAAGTGGACATTTCCGATGAGGCTAGAGTCCGTATAGAATTTAGCAACAATGGACGAGTTTTAAATTATCAAATTTTAGAGCTTGGGCGTAGCACAGAATTTAACCAAAAGCTAAGGAAATTTTTAGATGAGCTTCCTAAGCGAAGCTTTCCAAAATCACCGGATAATAAATCTCACACATTTGAAATGGTATTATCCGACGTAGCAAATTAAATTTAAGGAGAAAAGATGAAGAAACTACTTTTGATTCTTGCATTTTGTAGTAGCATTTTCGCGGCAGATGCGACTATGTCTATCGTAAACGAAGGGGTAAATCTACCTAAAATCGTCGTTCAAGATGCATCGAACCTTGCAAATTCAGAATTTGGCAACAAATTCTTTAAACTTATGGTGGGCGATCTCAAGGTCGGCGCGACTTTTGAAGTCAGCGACGAGTATCTACAAAGCAGCTATGATGCGGGCGCTTCCGACAATCTAGGCTCTAGCGGTGCCGCTCTTATCGTGCGCTACGCGGTAAGTGATAAAAGTTCGCCGATGAGCCTAAAAGCCAAAGTGCTCGAAGCAAACAGCGGCAGGGTGATGTACGAGAAGAGCTTTACGCTTTCAAATGCCGAGAAATATCCGTTTTTAGCCCATATGGCGGTATCTGAGATCGTCAAGCAGCTAGGGTACTCAAATGTCGATTGGATGAAGGAGATGATTTTGCTCTCTCGCTACACTTCGACGCGTGAGAGCGAGATCATGGTGGCTGACTATACGCTTACCTATCAGCAGGTGGTGCTTCGCGGCGGATTAAATATCTTCCCTAAATGGGCAAGCGCGGCGCAGAACGAATTTTATTATACCTACTATGTCAATAAAAATACGCCCGCTATTTATAAATTTAATCTATCCAACGGTAGCAAAAGTAAAATTTTTACCGGTCATGGCATGACGATAGCTTCAGATGTAAGCGCCGACGGCAGAAAGCTTTTAATCACCAATGCGCCTAAAGATCAACCCGATATTTATTTGTATGATATAGCCTCTGGCAGCGCTAAGCAAATTACTGATTATGCTGGCATTGATGTAAATGGAAATTTTATCGACGGCGATTCGCGCGTGGCTTTTGTGAGCGATCGTCTGGGTTATCCAAACGTATTTGCCACTAGCATAAATGGCGGCAACGTTCAGCAGCTCGTCTATCACGGCAAAAACAATAACTCCATCAGCACAAATGGCAATTACGTTACTTACTCTAGTCGCGACGGCGGGGGTGGATTTAATATATATTTAATCTCAACTCAAACCGATATGATTCGCCAGTTAACGGCTAGCGGCAAAAATATGTTTCCTAGATTTTCTAGCGATGGCGGCAGCATTATGTTTATCAAGCAAGACGGCGGTGGAAGCTCGGTAGGTATTATCAGAGTTAACGAGAATAAAAGTTTCCAATTTCCGTTAAGAGTGGGTAAAATTCAATCGGTTGATTGGTAAAATATTAAAAAATCTCGTGATATAATGACTTCAATTTTTTTTGAAAGGATAGAAAATGAAACATTTAGTTTTATCTTCGATAGCAGTTGCTGCTCTATTATTGAGCGGTTGTTCTAAAAAGACCCCAGAGGCCGATACTACAAGCACAAGTGATGCAGATAGACTAGCTGCTTTGGCATCTCAGATCCAAAGTGAAGTTGGCACTGTTTATTTCGACTTTGATAAATTTAATATTAGAGCCGATCAGCAAGGCACAATCAATAATAACGCAGCTCTATTCAATCAGGCAGGCGCAGAGTCCCTAACCGTCAAAGTTGAGGGTAACTGCGATGAGTGGGGTTCTGATGAGTACAACTATGCTCTTGGTCTAAAGAGAGCTACTGCAGCTAAAGACGCATTGGTTGCTCAAGGCGTAAATGAGAGCAGAATTTCCGTAGTAAGCTACGGTGAGAGCAATATGGCTTGCACAGAGCATTCTAAAGAGTGCGACGCTCAAAACAGACGCGACGAATTCAAAGTTGGATTCTAATTTGAAATTTAAAAATTTCACGGTGGCGGCTCTTTGTGGAGTCGCCACTTTTTTAAATGCAGAAACTTCTGCATTTGATGCTGGAAATATTGATTCAGGCAGCTCTTACGGGTTAACTGAAAACGAACAAGTATTGCGCGACAATCGCAAGCGTATAAGCGAGATGCAAACTAGTGTAGATAATACACGCGAGAGTGTCGAAGGTTTGCGAAGCGTCCTTGAAGGAACAAATTCTAAAATTTCTAACCTGGAAAACAGGGTAGCGGATCTAGAAATTCGCGCTACGGGCAAGAGCCAAGGTAACAGCGAGCTAGATCAGATGAAACGAGACATCGCTACTATAAAAGCCCAAATTGCTGAAATTAATAAAAAATTAGGTAACGGCAGCGGCGTAAAAAAAAACGCTGAATTAGACGCGGGTGCTGCTTCAACCTCCGCTAGTACAAAAACAGATTCCGATTTTAAATCAAAAGATCAAGCTTCGGTATTAAAAGAGGCCGACGCTTTATATGCCAAAAAAGACTATTCCGGCGCAAAAGAGCGCTACAATTATTTAGTATCTAAAAATTACAAGCCCGCTAAGGCAAACTATATGCTGGGCGAAATTTCATATTTTTCCGGCTCATACGCAGAAGCGATAAACTACTACAAAAAGAGCATCTCGCACAATGAGAGCCAAGACTACACCCCAAAACTTCTTTATCACACCGCGATCAGCTTCGATAAGATCGGCGATAAAGACAGCGCAGATAAATTCTACAAAGCGCTAAAGGCTTCATACCCGGATTCCAAAGAAGCTAAAGCCGCGCCCACTAGATAACCTAAATTTAAATACAAACTCAAAAATAAAATTCTAAACAGGAGAAAACTATGGCTAACAACCGAGTTATAAAGATGCATTATGAGCTAAAAGACGGTAAAACCGGCGAAATTTTAGAGTCAAATTTAAACTCCGACCCGATCGCCTTTCTTAGCGGGAAAGATCAAATCATCCAAAAGCTGGAGGATGAAATTTTAAATCTACAAGCGGGCGAGAGCAAAACGGTTCGCATAAGCCCGAGCGACGGGGTCGGCGAGTATAAGCAGGACGCCGTGCAGATCCTACCTAAAGAGCAGTTCGCGGGCATCGATCTGGCCGTTGGTATGGAGCTTTTCGGTCAGGCGGAGGACGGCGCGACTACCCGCGTGAGCGTCAAAGCTATCGGCGAGCAGGACGTTACCATCGATTTCAACCATCCATTTGCGGGCAAGGAGCTGGAATTTAATATAAAGATCGTCGAGAATCGCGAAGCGACGGCAGACGAAATTCTTACCGGGCAGCCGGAGGGTGCGCACAGCTGCAGCTGCGGACACGACCATCATCACGAGGGGCACGAGTGCTGCGGCGGACACGGACACGATCACGCAGAGGATCACGAGTGTTGCGGAGGTCATGGGCATGCAGACGGCCATGAATGCTGCGGTAGCCACGATCACGGAAAAGATCATGAGTGCTGCGGTGGGCACCACCACGAGCATTAGGATTTTTTATGAAATTTGCTTTTATCTTCCCCGGACAGGGCTGCCAAAGCGTAGGCATGGGCAGGGAGTTTTATGAAAACTCCGCCTCTGCGCGCGCGCTTTTGAATGAGGCTTCAGAATTTACCGGTATCGATTTTAAAAATTTGCTGTTTGAACCCAATGACAAGCTCGATGTTTCGGAATTTACGCAGCCCGCTATCGCGCTAAATTCCATGATGGCGCTTGCGGCGCTGCAAGAAAGGCTGGATCAAGAAGAGCTTAACATCGCTCCGCAGTTTTTGCTCGGGCATTCGCTGGGCGAGTTTAGCGCGCTAAGCGCTGCGGGAGGCATAGAGCCGAAGCAGATGTTAAAGCTAGTAAATATTCGCGGCAGGCTCATGCAGAGCGCCTGCGAGGGCAAAGACGCCGGAATGATGGTGATCTTAGCTCTTGCCGACGAGGCAGTCGAGAAAATTTGCGCGGATGCGACGAGCGCCGGTAAGCAGGTATGGGCGGCGAATTATAACTGCGATGGGCAGATCGTAGTCGCAGGCAAAAAAGATGATCTGGCCGCACTCGAGGGTGAGTTTAAAGCCGCAGGTGCAAAGCGCGCAATGCTACTGAATATGAGCGTCGCGAGCCACTGCCCTATGCTACAAAGCGCCAGCGACGAGCTTTTAGAATTTTTACGCCCCGCGCTAAAAGAGAGCTTCGCTCCCGTCGTCGCTAATGCCACGGCGCGAACATATACGACGAAATCCGAAGCGCTAGAGCTGCTGAAAGCCCAGCTTATCGGCCCCGTACTTTACAAGCAAAGCATCAAAAATTACGAGGGCGAGACGGACTGTTTCGTCGAGTTCGGCGCGGCGGTTTTAAAAGGGATAAACAAAAAGATCACGCAGAAGCCGACCTTCAGCATCACGGATCTTGCGAGCTTAGACGAGTTTCTGAAATTTGCAAAGGAGAACGGATGAAAGTAGCGATCTTGGGCGCTATGCCAGAAGAGATCGAGCCGCTGCTATCCGCACTGCGCGAACGAGGCGTGAGCGTGGATGCTACGGAGCATGCGAATAATAAATTCTACGCCGCTAAGCTTAACGGTCACGATCTAGTGATCGCATATTCGAAGATCGGCAAGGTAAATTCCGCCCTGACGGCTACGGTCATGATCGAGAAATTCGGCGCGCGCGCGCTCATTTTTACGGGCGTTGCGGGGGCTTTGAAGCGCGGCATTAAGATCGGCGAAATTTTATACGCCACCTCGCTCGTGCAGCACGATCTGGACATCACGGCGTTTGGGCATCCGCATGGATTCGTGCCGGGAAGTAAAATTTCAGTCCAAACCGACGCGAAGCTAAATTCCATAGCGCAAAGCGTCGCCGAACAGCTAGGCATCACGCTAAAATCGGGCGTCATCGCTAGCGGCGATCAGTTCGTAAGCGGCGAGGAACGCAAGAGCTGGATCGAGCGGACGTTTGACGCGAGCGCGGTCGAGATGGAGGGAGCGAGCGTGGCACAGGTGTGCGATGCGCTGGGCGTGCCGTTTTGCATACTGCGCGCGATAAGCGACGAGGCGGGGCACAAAGCCGAGTTCGATTTTGACGAGTTTATGGTAAAAAGCGCGCAGACGAGCGCAAATTTCGTCCTAAAAATGATCGAAAGGTTATGATAAACCTCTCCAAAAAGCTACTGCGCCTGGTCGGACAAACCAACGCCAAATACCAGATGTTCGAGCGCGGCGATAAAATTTTACTAGCTCTTAGCGGCGGCAAGGACAGCATGAGCTTGGCGCACGTACTGAAGCACTTCCAAAGCGTAAGTCCGCTAGATTGGGAGTTTCGAGCCGTTACCGTCACCTACGGTATCGGCGAGGACCTGCGCGAGATAAGCGCCCATTTTAAAAAGCACGAGATCCCCTACGAGATAATCGATACTAAAATTTTTGAATTCGGCAAGGAAAAGATCCGCGCAAACACCACATTTTGCAGCTTTTGCTCGCGTATGAGGCGCGGATACATCTACTCCTACGCGCTTGAACACGGCTTTAATAAGATCGCCATCGCCCACCACCTAGACGACGCCGCGGAGAGTTTTTTTATGAATTTCACCTTCAACGGCGCGCTTCGAACTCTCGCTCCGCGCTATGTCGCCGAAAACGGGCTCGTGATCATCCGCCCGTTCATTCTCGCGCGCGAGCGCCAAATCGCCGCCTGTGCTAGAGATAACGAGCTTCCGATCATGCGCGAGGAGGATGTCTGCCCCGCGAAGCAATACGGCGGCAAGGAACCCACCGCGCGCGCCGCTACGAAGGAGCTTTTGGCGCAGTATGAAAAGGCCCATCCGAGGTTTTTTATCAGCCTGCAAGCCGCCTTTGCCAACATCCACGAAGAGACTTTTTTCGAGCCCAAATTTTAAAATTTTAAGCGGTTTGCACTCCCTCGCTCAAACGAATTCAAAGCGCGCAGTTCTTGCGATAACATGAGTTTCGTGCGCCTAGTTCGATTTTTTGGCTTGAATGAGCTTGACGCACGCAGAGCAGTTGTCCTCCCCTGTGCTCGAACGAACCGCGAGCGGTTGGCTTACTGCGTTTAAATTGCGGCGCGGGCGATTCGCTTCTGAGTTTGAGTTGTGCACGAGCCGCGGCGAATAGCTATTCCACTGCGTCTAAGAAGCCATGTGTGCGAGTAGTTGTACTTTTCTACGTCCGAAGCTGTGCGCATGAGAGGTTACGCCCTCTGCGTCTGAGTAGCTGCGAGCGGAGCGGATTGTGCGGCCTGTATCTGTTTTTACAAAACAGCCGCGGCTGCTTTCGGCGCCGCCCTCTCGTCCTGCTCAAAAGCCGCCCGTACCAAGCGGAGCCTTGCGAGCAAGCGTTATGGGCTTGCAAAGCTCGCGTGAAAGACGGTTGTAGAAATTTTATTCCGAAAAGTATTTTTGAAATTTTACTTCACAAAATTTTAAAATTCTCAACCAGACTAAATTTTAAAATTTTAACGAAGCCCGATTCAAAACTCCGACGAAGTCGAATTATGAAATTTTACCCCGCAAAATTTTAAAATTTTATCGGCAGGCTATAGTTTAAGGCGCATTCGCAGATCCGCCCGCCGCGTGCCGCAAATTTAAACTGCTCGCCCGCTCCGCAAAACGTTTCAAAAATTTTACCCCACAAAATTTTAAAATTTTAACGAAGCCGAATTTAAAATCCAGGCGGAGCCAAATTTTAAAATTTTATCGGAGCGAAATTCTAAAATTTCGCGCGGCCGAATTTCCGCTCTCGTTTCATAAACGTTACCTTTTGAAATTTCGCCGCTCGCTCTCGGTTAAATTTCACGCCGTTTTAAAGCCGCTCAAAACCTCCGCTGTCGCGCACGTAGATTAAATTTTAAAATTTCGCGCACGCCGCATTGCTTCTCAAATTTACACACCGCAAAATTTTAACCGATTTTCGCTCCGAAATTTATGCCGCATTAACCGCCGCGGATATATAATAGCGAATGTCATATTTCACGTAAGGAGTAAGCATGGCTACAATCCAACCAAGCTATAAGCTTTTTATCGACGGCGAGTTTGTGGGTGCCGAAGGCGGCGCGAGCCTAGACGTTTTTAATCCCGCTACCGGTGAGAAAATTTCAAAGATCGCAGATGCTAGCAAGGCGGACGTCGATAGAGCGGTCGCCGCGGCGCGCAAAGCGTTTGAGAGCTTTCGCCGCACTAGCGTTTATGAGCGCAGCGCGCTGCTAAATAAGATCGCCGACGTCTTAGAGCAAAACGCCGATTTCATCGCGACCGTAGAGACTATCGACAACGGCAAGCCGATCCGCGAGACGCGCGCGGTCGACGTAGCGTGGTCGATCGAACATTTCCGCTATTTTGCGGGCGTGATCTTGGGCGAGGAGGGCAGCGCCAATATGCTAAAAGAGCGCTATCTATCCGTCGTTTTGCGCGAGCCGATCGGCGTAGTAGGACAGATCGTGCCGTGGAATTTCCCGTTTTTGATGGGAGCGTGGAAGCTCGCTCCGCTGATTGCTGCGGGCGATACATGCGTATTTAAGCCAAGCTCTGAAACCAGCCTTAGCATTTTGGAGTTCATCCGCCTAATCGCGCCGCTGCTTCCAAAAGGCGTCATCAACGTCGTAACCGGCAAGGGAAGCAAGGCAGGCGAGTTCGTCCGCACTCACAAAGGGCTCGATAAGCTCGCATTTACGGGCTCGACCGAGGTCGGCAGAGGCATAGCGCTAGCCGCAGCGCAAAAGATCATCCCCGCTACGCTTGAGCTTGGCGGCAAGAGTGCGAATATCATCTTTGATGATTGCGACTTCGATGTTGCGATCGACGGCGTACAGCTAGGAATTCTTTTCAACCAAGGTCAAGTCTGCTGCGCGGGAAGTAGGATCTTCGTGCAGGAGGGCATCTACGATAAATTCGTACCGGCGCTCGTGGAGAAATTTAAGCGCATCAAGGTGGGCGATCCGCTCGATCCGAACACCCAGATGGGATGCCAGATCAACAAAAAGCAAGCCGATAAAATTTTAGAGTACGTAAAAATCGGCGTAGAGGAGGGCGCTAAGATCGCCGTGGGCGGCAAGCGACATAGCGCGGGAGAGGCTTTCGTCGAGCCTACGCTGCTCGTGGACGTACGCAACGACATGCGCGTGGCACAGGAGGAGATATTCGGTCCTGTGGGCGTCGTGATTAAATTTAAAGATCAAGACGAGCTCGTCCGTATGGCAAACGACAGCCTCTACGGACTAGGCGGCGCGGTATTTACGCGCGACATCGCAAAGGCGCTCACGGTCGCACGCCTGCTTGAGACGGGTCGCGTGTGGGTCAATACCTATAACCAAATCCACGCCGGCGCGCCGTTTGGCGGCTATAAAGAATCAGGCATCGGTCGCGAGACGCACAAGATGATCCTGGATCACTACACCCAGACCAAAAACATCTACATCGACACGATCTCCAAACCGAGCGGCTTTTACGAGCAGTAAGGGCTTAGCGCGGTATCTCGGGCTACGTTTCGGGCGGTTTGCGCCGCCCGAAATTTTATTCTGCTTTAAAAGACAATATAAAAAACGAAAATTAAGTTTAATAAATATACAATTAGGCACCATTTAAAAGGAGAAAAAATGAGACGAATTTTTTTGTTGAGCCTTATGGCTATTGTAGGCTTAGGTCTTACCGGATGCGGAGAGGACGAAAAAGAGCCAAGAACAATTTCTTATTTCAAAGAAAATCCGCAAATAGCTAAAGAACGTATTGCTGAATGCAAAAAAATGGAACGCAGAAGCGAAAAGGTTGACAAAGATTGCAGAAACGCTTCTTTGGGCTTTGAGCAAAGTAAAAACTAAAATGATCAAATTTCTGAAAGTAGTAGCGCAAATGCGCTAATAATGTTTTCCCTGAAGCGGAATTTAAAGAGAGAAAGAGAACAGAATTCTTAATGGCGAGCATTAAGTAGTTTCAATTTTTTCTAATTCTTCGGAATTTTTTCAAATTTCTTTGCAATTTTACAGCCGCGTGCGTTCAAATGTCCGATATGACTTTTGTCGCGGGCGGCTTGATAAAGACCTTACTTGACTCACTGCGCTTACGCAGCGTTTAAATTTAATCTTGCCGGCGGCTACGCTAAATTTTAAAATTTCAAGCTTGCCGTTTTAAAGAGCCGTCATCTGCGCGAGTGCGCATAGGCGGGCGCAAGCAAGAAACAGCCTCAGGCGCTGTTTTATCGCAAGCCTCGTCCGCATCGGGTCGCATAAAGTCCCAAAACTCATGCGATTGCTAATTTTACTATCGAGCCGCACCGAACCGCAGCCAAACTCGCGCAGCGAAAATCTAAATTTACGCTATAATCTTGCAAAGCGGAGCGTAGAACTCCTGCTGCGCGTGTGCGGCGAAATTTAAACAAAGGCCCGCAAATTCGGATCTCTTAGCTTTCGCACGGCTGCGGCGTAACGCTAAATTTAACGGAGGGCGCATGGATAAAGAGCGGTATATTTTTGAAAAATTTAGATCAAAATTTAACGGCGATGATTGCGCTGTAATCGGCGATCGGGCGTATTGCAAGGATCTTTTTGTCGAGGGCGTGCACTTTCGCCGCGGCTGGCTGAGCCTGCGCGAGATTGGCGCAAAGGCGATGCTCGTAAACATCTCAGACATGATCGCGACGAATGCGCGCGCTAAATACGCCTTGCTGGGGCTTGCGCTGCCGCGCGAGATCGGCACGCACGAGATCGACGAGCTGTGCGCGGGTGTGAGCGAGACGGCGCGCGAGTGGGGCATACGGATCATCGGCGGCGACACGATCGGCTCGGATCGCATCGCGCTTAGCGTGAGCCTGATCGGCAAGTGCAAACGCCCCGTGTTTCGCAGCGGCGCGCGCGTGGGCGATCTCATCGCGCATACGGGCGAGTTGGGCGGCGTCGGGCGCGATCTGGCGGTGCTTTTAAGAGATGAAATTTCGCCCGCTAGCTCTCAGATGCAAAACCGAAACGATAAAATTTCGTCGGTGCAAAACTCAAGCACCGCGCCGCAGGGTCTCAACGCCGAGACTTCGACGGCACAAAATCCTGGCGATGAGGTGCGAAGCCCGGACGATAAAATTTCACCTGCGCGCGCCGAGCCGCAGAGCTTGGATGCCGAAAATTCGGCGCAAAATTCCGTGTCACGAAGCGGAGAGGATCACAAGAATTCTACGTCGCAAAGCCTCGCATGCGAAAATTCTACATCGCAAAGCTCCGCATGCGAAAATACTGTGCCGGGTAGTGGCTCATATCGCTTACGCGAGGATCTGCGCGCAAAAATTTCAAAAAATTCGCGCTTCGTCAGGCCTGTTTTGCGCGATAAGTTTTTTTACAAGGCGGCGAAGCTCATTAGCGCGGCGATGGACATTAGCGATGGGCTCGCGCAGGATCTGCCCCGCCTGCTGGAGGCTAGCGGCGTGGGTGCGCGCTGGATCGCCCGCCCTAGCGAGGCTGCGTTGCAAAGCGGCGAGGAGTACGAGATTTTGTTCAGCTTCGCGCCGAAGTTTTTGCCTAAAATCTACGCGATTGCCGCTAAAACGGGCGTTTCGATCAATATCATCGCCGAGGTTTGCCCGCGCACGCCGCAAAGCTCGATGGAATTTCGCGGCAGCTCGCACCACTTCGCGCCTTGAAATTTACCGCGACTGATTTAAATTTTAAGGCGCGTGGCATGGAATTTGAAATTTCGCGGAGCCACGAAATTTCGTGGAGGCGTAGAATTTTATGAAGCCGAGGAATTTGGAATTTGAAATTTCGCCCCTTCACGTAGCCTACACGCAAGCTCGCTATCATACCGCTACAAAATTTACAAAGGAGCCGTATGAGGGAGATCTTAAAAAAATTTGTCGCAGGCAACGCAGATATTATATTTGCCAGACTTTCCGTTATTATCGTGCTTGCCGTGATGGGCAACTACAAGTGGTTTGAGTTCGAGGTGGAGGCTTTAAAGCCGCTTTTTTCGCAGACGTGGCTTTCGTTTTTGCCGTCAGCGCTCGGGGATGCCGGCGCGAGCTATTTTTTGGGCGTGGTGGAGACCGTGGGCTATCTCTCGCTCATCGCGGGCTTTTTCAAGCCGAAGGCGGGCATCGTGGGCGATCTCATCGTGATCGTCATGGCGCTGACTACGCTCAGCCTACTGCCGCAGCTGGGCAAGATCGATGGCTTTATCTTTAAAGACCTTTTCTTGCTAGGCCTTGGCTTGGTGCTGCTAAAATACGACCTGGCGCGCCTTTGCCGCGGAGAAAAAAGCTGCGATTGAGCCATCAAAACATATTGGCGTCGGTTCCGACGCAACACTAAATGATCGCACACGGCGAGCTTGAGGCTTTTAATTTGAAGCCTGCTTTGCTGGCGGGTGCGTGCTTGAGCTTGCTTGCGTAGTGCCGTTTAAGATACGGCCGCGCGCTAAAATTTTATGACGCGCGGTTGAAATTTATCGAGCCCCGGTAATTAAATTTTTACCGACGCTTAAACTCAAAATTATAAAATTTAAATCGATCCATCAGATTGTGCCACAAATTGAGTCGCGTTAAATTTGACGGCGAAAGCTTAATCCTAAGCTCAAAGCATTAGATTTAGATTCAGCCAAATTCGCATTTTATTAAGCGAAACGAAAAGAGCAAAGTTATATCATTTCTTAGAAATTCTCCAATTTTTTCGAAAGGATGAGATATGAAGCATTTTTCACTCTCAAAGGCCGTTTTTATGGTGGCGAGTTTGGCCCTGCTCGGGCTAACGGTTGCGAATGCGCAGGAGAAATTTTCCCCCGTTATCGTCATTCACGGCGGCACCAGCGGGCTTGATCTAACCAAGGAGGAATTTAAAATCCGCGAAGAGCCGATGAACCGGGCGCTTTTAGCCGGTCAAGCCGTGCTTGAACGGGGCGGCAGCGCGATGGATGCCGTAACGGCGGCCATTATGGTGCTTGAGGACGATCCGAATTTCAACGCGGGCAAGGGCGCGGTATTTACCGCTGACGGATTTAACGAGCTTGATGCCTCGATCATGGACGGCTCGACCAAAAAAGCGGGCGCGGTCGCGATGGCAAGGCATATCAAAAACCCTATCCTAGGCGCCAGGCTCGTGATGGATAAGACGTGGCACACGCTGGTTGCGGGCGAGGGAGCCGACAAACTCGCCAAAGAAAACGGCCTAGAGATGGTCGATCAGAAGTATTTTTTCACGCAGTTTAGATACGACGCGCTGCAAAAAGCCAAAGAAAAACAAAAGCTGCTACTTGATAGCGAAAAGGCAAAAAAGACGTCGTTAAATTTACACGAGCGCCCGTATCTTGGCACCGTGGGCGCGATCGCGCTGGATAAAAACGGCAACCTAGCCGCGGCTACCAGCACGGGCGGCATGACCAACAAAATGACCGGTCGCATCGGCGATAGCCCGATAATCGGCTCGGGAACCTACGCGGACAACGACTCTGTGGCGGTTTCTTGCACCGGCACGGGCGACATCTACATGCGCGTAAACGCCGCGCACGAGGTCTCGGCTCTGTATAAATACAAAACCTCCGATGTGCAAAAGGCCGCCGAAGAAGCGGTAAAAGAGGTCAAAGCGCTCGGCGGTAGCGGCGGCATCATCTCGATCGACAAGCACGGACATACGGGCTTTGCGTGGACGAAAGACAAGCTTGGCATGTATCACGGCGAGGCAAGGCTCGGAGCCAAACCGATCGTTTATTGGCCACTTGGCGAGAAATAAGCGCAAATTTAGCCCCTTTACGGGGCTAAATTTAAATCAAATAGCGAGGATAAATACGCTTTTATCGCGCGTCTATCAAAATTTGGCGTCTTCATAGATCAAGCGCTTCGGCAAGGCTAAATTCGATTAAATTTTACCAAAATCCATATTTCTTGATGCCAAAGCGCTTAAATTTCAGGTAGAATATCGCCACATAAAATCAAGGCGGTAAAATGAGAAAATTTATAGTCGTTCGCGGACACGCGGGCTCGGGTAAAACGACTTTCGCAAAAGAGAAAATTAAAGAATTTAAAAACGAATATCCGCAGGCGCAAATTTATCATCTGGAAAACGATATGTTTTTAACTGATGAGGCGGGGATTTATACTTGGTCGCCGAAGCTTTTGGAGGACGCGAAGCGCAAGGTCGCCCGCGAGATAAAGCAGGCGTATAAATTTGCTCTGGAAAACAAAGCTAAAGACGTTCTTATCGTGCTTAGCAACGTGAGTGCGCGCACCAAAGAGCTACTAAGCCTAAAAGAGCAAGCCGTCCAAAATGGATTTATTTTCGAATGCTTTAGAATGCAAAATTTCTTCGCCTCCGAGCACGGAGTCGACGAAAATACGGTAATAGCGATGTTTATCAAGGTCGCAAACAACAAAATAGAGGGCGAAATTTTGATCCCACCCGTTAATCCTATGAGCCAAAGCGTAGCGCAAAAGATTAAAGACGCGGCGGCTCTAAACAGGCGCGATCTGCCCTTTGATGCGGCGCAAAATACCTACGTAACGAAAAAATATATCGCCGCTACGCAGGATAAAAGGCTCTGGAGTGCGCGTCAAAGCGAGCTTTATCCCGAGCTTCGCACATACAAATACTCAAAACGCGTCTTTTTCAAAGCCGATTGGGATAAGGCGCTACTTGAGATGCGCGGGCTCATAATGGACGATAATCTAAATATCATCGTGCGTCCGTTTAAAAAGGTCTATAACTATTCGGAATTTACCTCGCGCAAAAGCCTTTATCCTATCGATATCAAAGACGATACGCCCGTACTTGCCGTACGAAAGGTAAACGGCTTTTTGGGGTGTTGCACCTACGTAGATGCCCACGAAAGCGGCGCGAGCTTTAACCACCGCGTCATCTACTCTACGACGGGATCGACCGATAGTAGATTTGCACAGATGGCGCGCGAGCACTGCTGCAAATTTGAAGAAATTTTCAAACGCTATCCAAATAAAACTTTTTTATTTGAGATAACCGACGAGAGCGACCCGCACATCGTAGAAGAGGAGCTTGGAGAGACTTTTATAGGACTTATCGACGTTAAAACCGGCGTGCAAGAGAGCGAATTTGAACTGGATAAGATCGCCGCAAGTACTGACGGAGCACTAAAAAGACCTTTTTATAAAGAGGGCGAGCAGTATCTAAAAACGAGCTTTTCGGAGCTTAAAAATATAGTCAAAGAGGCGAAATTCGAGGGCTTTATGGTGTATATCCCAAGCCAGAACGATTTTTGCTTTAAGATGAAAACGCCTTATTATCTCGTGAATAAATTTTTCGCTCGCAGTAAAAACGAGGCGCTTTCCGGCAAACTGGATAAAACCAAGCTCGATGAGGAATTTCACCCATTGGTCGATCACATCAAAGCAAACGAGCGTGAATTCAAATCCCTTGACGAGCAGGGCAAGCTAGGCTTTATAAAAGAATTTTTGGAAAAAATTTAACGATTACCGTGCGAATATTTGACGCCGCGCAAATTTACGTAAAGCTCAAATTTGATGCGGCGATTAAAGCTTAAAGGAAAAATGATGATATTTTTTACCTCCGATTTGCATTTTTATCACGGCAATATTATGAAATACTGCCCTAAATTTAGGGCTTTTAACGACGTAGCCGAGATGAATGAAAAGCTAATAGGGCTCTGGAATGCCGTAGTGGGGCCCGAGGATACGGTTTATGATCTGGGAGATTTTGCGTTTTGTAATAAATTAAAGGATCTAAAAAGCGTCGCGCGTAGGCTAAACGGCTCGCATGTGCTGATTTTAGGCAACCACGATACGCTCATCAGCCAAAACAAAGAAGCGCTGCTACGCGAGCTAAAAGACGACGGAAATCCTATCTTTAGCGATATCCTGCACTACAAGGAGCTAAATTTTGACGGCGGCGCGGGCGTGATGAAGGATGGCAAAACGGGTATGAGCATCTGTATGTTTCACTACCCCGTAGAGGAGCACAACCGCGCCCAGAAAGGTTCTTTTATGCTTCACGGGCACTTGCACGACCGCGCTTCCAGCCTAGAGGGGCGTATACTAAACGTAGGCTTTGACTCGCACGGCAAAATTTTAAGCTTAGATGAGATCGTGCAAATTTTAGGGCAAAAGCAAATCGCGGCAAGACATTTGTGATCCTGGCTAAACACGGGCAACGTAGCATTGATTTAAGCGTAGCTGCGAGTGCTTGGCTCGTCCTTGTTACGCGAAATTTTATTTGCGCTGCCATAAAATTTTTATAGAATTCGCACGAAAGCTTACCATCAAGCACGTGCTAGCTTAATCCGCGCTGCTACGAAGTCCATTTACGACCAAATAAAGCTTTGCTTGCCTTGCTAAAATTTTATCTCTAATCTTGGCAAATTTTGCTTGCATTGTTACGAATTTTACAAGTTCTACGTGCCATTATTAGGCTATGGCGGCGTAAATTCTTTACGAAATTTGAGGGATAAATTTATCCAAAAAATTCAAGTGCAAAATTTGAACTATGGATTTTGTGCGCGGATTTGCGCCGCAAAATTTGTGTGCAAAATCGTGTTTGAAAATTCTATTTAAATTTTTGGCGCCGCATTCTGCGGGGAAACTTTAGTTGAAAATTTCGAAGCTTTTAGAATTTTGGCGCGCCCTTACACGCCTAGCGTTTAAAATTATATGAGGGCGACGTCCGCTAGCTCTAGCGCGCACGTATCTGTGCGTCGCGAAGCAAAAAAGCTCATCGTTATCGCAGAGCGTAGCTAAGCAGTAAATAAGAGCATTGAATTCATCGCTACCGTCTATGCTTAGCGTAAAAATCTGGCTAAATGGCGTGACATAAAAATATAGCGTGATATCTCCGCAGCGGTTGGATAAAGCACTAAAGCGCACTTTTTCAATCGGGAATTTTGTGCCGTTTTGAGTGATTAAATTTTTATCGCTCACATAAATTCCCTTGTGCACGGCATCCCAAAAGACCTACAAAAACACCATTATCATGCAAAAGCTGACTAGCAGGATAGTTATATTAAAAACTACGCCGTATTCTGCTTTAAAGCATAGCGCAAGCACGCCTAAAACGGGGATTAAGACTAGCAAAGCAGCGATTAGTTCAAGCCCGCTTCCGCGCTTTTTATACTCGCATAGGATGCATTCATCTGCGTCCAGCTGCACTTTGGGCGCGAGCGGGATGCGTACTGCGTAGCGAAAGCTAGCCTCGCAGCCATGCAACAGCTTCTCGCTCAATGCTTCAAAGCCGCTTTTTGCCGAGATTCTTACGCGCCCTGGCGCACGCGTTTGCCGCGTCGCTTGCCGCCGTATCGCCTTCTGATGCTATGCCAGCCGCAGCCTCTAAGCCAGCTTGCTTAAACTTGGCTCTTTTATAGCTTACCTCATCAATATCTATCATTGTTCCATCCGGTGAAATTTGTGGCTATTTTAGCGAACGGCTACGTAATTTCGGATAAATTCCACGGCGCGAAATTTTATAAAATTTGCTATGTATTTTGCAAGCCGGCGGACGAAATTTTGCGAGCGCGACCGAATTGCATGCGTAAATTCCGCCGTCAAATCATAACCTAGCGCAAATTTTTACGAACGGAATCTCTAGCTAAATTTAAACCCGGCGGTTAAGCCTAACAAGCCCGCCTGCTAAAATTTCGTTCGCGCAGAATTTCGTTTGGGTAAAGTTAAAATTTCACCTCAAATTCCGTCCAGTACTCATTGCTATCGCACGAAATTTTAAGCCCGAGCTCGTCGCAGTATTTTTTGGCGATAAAAAGCCCGATGCCAAAGCCGCCGTTACGTTCGTCAAAGCGGGTGTAAAGCTCAAAAATATGCGGCAAATTTTGCCGCGCGATACCCGCGCCGCTGTTTTTGATGCGAAGCGAACGCTCGCGCAGGCTCACCTCGACGCAGCCGAGCTCGTCGCAATATTTTATCGCATTGCCAAGCAGATTATCGATGATTTTTCGCAGCTTAAACTCATCCGCGCAAAAGGCTACCGGGCGCAGATCGGTGCTTAGATTTATGCGCTTTTGCTCCGCAGAGATGCCGAAATACCTGATGCGGCTTTGCAACAGCTCGCCTAAATTTACCTCTCGCCCGCTGCCGCTTTTGTTTAAGCTTAGCGCGGTTAGATCCTCAAAGAGCGCGTTTATCGTATTTGCGCCCGCCTTGATATTGCCTAGATATTTTTTCGGCTCGGTTTCAAAAAGCTCGATACTCATCAAAATCACGCTAAGAGGAGTCTTTATCTCGTGCGTCGTGTCGCGGATGAAGCCATTTAGAAACTCGATCTTTTCGTAAAGCGGACGCAGCGAAAGGCGGATGATAAAATACGCGATCAACAAAATAAGCGCCAAAACAAGCGCGCTTGCGGCTAAAATTTTAAGCTTCAGAGCCGCGAGTTTGCCCTCAAGCGCCTCCGTTTTGATCGCTACGTAGTACTCCGTGCCGTCCTTGGCGGCGAGATTAAACTGCTCGATCCTACTCAGCCCCTCCATATACACGCGCGGCGCGTCATCTCTCGGCTCGAAATCCCGCGCGATCTCATCGCTGCTATTCAGATCCGCCGCGTATGCCTGCATGGCGTCAAAATCGCTCTCGTTTAAGCGTCCGCCGCGAGCGAGCTTAGCCTCCAGGCCGTGTTTAAAATCCCTGATCGCAAAGGCATCGCGATCCGCGATAAAAAACTTCTCCCGTTCGTAAAATATGCTGCTTACCAGCGCTAAAAACAAGACGCTAGTAAGAGTGTAGAGTAAAAAAATCGGTAAAATTTGACGCATTTTGGACACGGCGCGCTCCTAAACATATTTGTAACCGAGCTTGGAGGCGTTTATGATGCGATCTTTGCCTAAAATTTTTCGCAGCCCGGCGATATAAACGCGCAGGCTAAGCTCGCTCGGGCTTTCGTCGTAGTCCCACAGTGCGGCGAAAATTTTATCTTTACTAAGGAATTTATCGCGGTTTTTCAGAAGCAGAGCAAGAAGCCGCGCCTGCTTCTGCGGCATCGGCACGGCTCTTCCGTCGCGATAAAGCGCGTGCTGAGCCATATCGAAGCTAAAACCTCCGCCGATATCTTCGCGCAGGGCGGCGTTGTGGACGAAGGTGCGCTTTAGTAGATTATCCGCGCGCAGAGCCAGCTCTTTTAGCTCGAAGGGCTTTTTGAGATAGTCGTCGCAACCGCTTCCAAAGCCGCTTTCGACGTCTTGCAGAGTATTTAGCGACGTCGTGAAAATGCACGGAGCGCCGCGCCCCGCCTCGCGCAGCTCGCGAAGCAGCGCAAAGCCGTTGCCGCCGATGATTTTGACGTCGAAGATCCACAGATCGAAGCTCTTTTCGTACGCTAATGAAAGCGCCTCGTCGTAGCTTTTGCTGCCGCTTACCTCGTGCTCCGCGCCGCGCATGTAGGTGCACATCATATCTAGCAGCATCCCCTCGTCCTCGACGATCAAAACCCTTGCCATAGCCCGCCTCCTTGCGTAGAATTTTTGAAATTATACCCTGTGAAATTCCACGTAAAATTTAATTGCGAAATTTCGCGGCAAATTTTATCGCAGCGAAACAGCGCGTCTTAGCTTAAAAGTATGCTTACTAAATTTAGGCTTATAAGATTGCTCGCCTAGTATTATTCGCGCAGTGCGCAAAGCGGCGCAAGAGGCTAAAATTTTACGATATAAAATTTTCGCGCCGCGGAATTTTAAAATTTACAGGCAAAACGCCGGACTTTAAAATTTCGCCGCTACGAAATTTTAAAATTTCACGTCCTAAAATTTCACAGCGCAGAATTTCAAAACCTCGCCTGCGCCGATAAAATTTTGCGAAATTTCATCGGCGCTATGCCGCATAGGCTCCAAAGTTAAATTTTAAAATTTATACGCCGCGATCTGTTAAAACAAAATTCCGCGCAAATGCTGCGCGGAACTAAATAGCTTGCGCGGGCAGCTATTGCTGCGTCATAGGACACACAGTGTCGCCGGCGTTTTGATTGCACGGCATCTCGCCTCTTGGCGGCATTGCTCGCCCCGCGCCTCCGCCCATTCCTTCAGGTGGCATATGACCGCACTCACCGGGTGCCATTTGCGATCTGTGCGGGCCAAACCCGCGAGCGAGCCTTTTAAATTTGCCGAAATTGCCGCGATCTTTAAGCTCGATATCCAGTCTATCCGCCTGCTCGACGCTTAGCTTGCCCGCCTGGGCGTTATAGTTTTTTCTAAACTCGTCTAGGAATTTCTCGCGATCCTCGACGCTCATAGCGTCCAGTTTCTTTTTAAACTCCGTCTTAAATCCGCGCTTGAGATCCCTTGCCTGCGCCCTTAGCTCGCCTGCGCGCTTGTCGATCTCAAACGCCGCTTCGCTTAAGCTCTTGGCGTCGGCACCGGCGATCGAGGCATTGATCTGCTCGGGGGTGCTATTTTGAAAATCTGCGGCGAACAGCACGCCCGCGACTAAAACGCTTGCTAAAACAATCTTTTTCATTCTCTCTCCTTTGTGAAAGTTGGCATAATTGTAGGAAAAAGTCGTGAAGAAAAAGTTAAGTAAAGCCGCGCCGCCAAAATAGCTCGGCGTCATAAATTTAGAGTCTTGATTTAAATTTAGAAAACTTTACGCCGCTGCGGCAAAAACAGAGCGGAGGTACAATGTGGGCAAACGGGGCTAAATTTTAAAATTTTAAGCGGAAAGCAAGAGGTGCGCAGCGCGTAAATTTAACATAAAATTTGCGCTGCATAGGTTGTATCAAAAGCCCGCCATGCATAAATTTAACGGCAGAGCGGGCGCATCTCGGCGCTGCGAACGGCGAAATTTCATCGCGTAAATTTAACCGCAGGGCTGCTAAATTTAGAGATTGCGGATGATTAAATTTCATCCGCAACGAAGCCTATTTTATAACGCCGCAGACCATTCTAGCGCCGCCGCCGCCGAGCGGTTTCGGATGGTCGCTGTGGTTATCGCCACCTACGTGAACCATTAGCGAGTGGCCCTTTAGCTCATCTAGGCTCTTGATCTTCGGAGCTAGCACCGGATAGATCGCATTGCCCTCGGCATCGACGAAAAGCGCAGGCAGATCGCCCTTGTGGCCGCTATCGTCCCAAGCAAACGAGTGCTTTTTGGTATCGCTTGGATCCCAGTGGCCGCCCGCTTTCATACCTAGGCCCTTCTCGGTAGCGCCGCAGTCGGCGTTTTGATGCACGTGAAAGCCGTGTGCGCCGCTAGCAAGACCCTTTAAATTTGGAAAGAACGCCACGCCGTAGTTCGTCTCGACCGCTACGACCTCGCCGACGGTTACGTTGCCCTTCTCGCCCAGCTGCTCCATAGCGATGACGAGGTGCTTGCCAGTCTTAGGGTCGAAATTTTGCATATCGCCGTGATCGTGAGCGATCAAAGCACTTGCGACTAAAATTGATGAAATTAGAAATTTCTTCATGAAAAATCCTTTAAAGTGAAATGTGAGTGCAATTTTATCCAAAAATACTTAAAAAATAATTTTTCTTATTTAGATAAATTTCGCTTTTTATCTAAAAGACTTATCGCGAAGAATAAAATCAAGCTAAAAATCACGAGCAAAACGCTTAAAATCAGCGCCCGCTCATTCTCGCCGTCATACACGGCGCCCATGATCGCAAGGCTTAGCGTGTCGGTTTTGCCCACGATATTTCCGCCCAGCATCAGCGTGATACCCACTTCGCCAAGCCCGCGCGAGAGCGCTAAAATAAGCGCGGAGCCGAGCGTTTTAAGCGAGCTTGGAAGGATAATGAAGAGGAAAATTTGAGCTCTGTTTTTGCCCAAAATTTGCGCGGCTTCGATTAGGCTTTTCGGAAAGAGCTCAAAGCTTGCACACACGGGCTTTACAAACAGCGGCAGCCCCACTAAAAATGCGGCGATTACCAATGAAGAAAAGTTAAAAACGATGTCTAAATTTAGGGTAGAGCCGATAAATCCACTCTTTCCAAAGATGTAAAGAAGTAGAAATCCCGTCGCGATCGGCGGGAAGATGAGCGGAAAAATCACTAAAATTTCGACGATTTTTTTAAGCTTCGATCTACTAAAGGCTAAAAAATACGCAATCGCAAGCCCTGCCGTAATCAGTAGCAAAAAGCTGCAAAACAGGGCTTTGACGCTTAAAAGCAAAGGATGCGTGATCCAAGCTATGTCGCTCATTTAAGACCGAATTTTGAAAAAATCTCTTTTGAGCGGTCCGATTGAAATTCCTCCATTACCTTTTCGCAAAGCGCCTGTTCGCCGCATGCGCTAAGCCTTGCGATGCCGATGTATGCGGGGCTGTAGAGGCTCTCGTCGATGTAGATGATCGAGCCGAACTCATCTTTTTTGGCGACCGCTTCGGTGCTATTGATAAAGCCCGCCTGCACCTCGCCGTTGATGACGTATGCAACCACCTGCGGCACGCCCGCGACGGCTAAAATTTTATCTTTTACCCCATCCATCTTGGCGTTTTGTAAAAACTCGTTCGTTCTGATACCGTAAATCGCCTTTTTAGGATCTGGCATCGCGATTTTATCGAATTTTGCAATCTCCGAGGCATCGTTTATTTTGATATTTTTCGGCGTCACCAAAACAAGCGTGCCGCGGCCGATGCGTTCAAATTTAGTGATATTTAGATCGCTTTTTTTTAAAAACGCCTCGTCGCCCACGATGAATGAAATTTTATTCTCGCGCGATTGAATGACGAGCTGGCCAAGGTTGGCAAACGATCCCGCCACGTCCATACCCTCTTTTTTCAAATTTTCGATCACGGTCGAGACGGGCTTTTTGTATCCGCCGCCGGCTGCGATTATCAGCTGATCCGCGCAGAATGAAACGCTTGCCGTAAGCGCTAAAATAAAAGCAATTTTTTTCATGAAAATCCTTTTTTTTGAAATTTTAAGAATTTTACAAAATATACTCTTATTTATTAATAAATCGCGTTTTTATGCCTTGTTTTAGACTTCCGCGCCTTAAATTTAAAATTTAATATTTAGATAAATTCTATCTTTCCGCCTAGATCGCACACGCCCTGATTCCAAACCGCCGAGCTTACGAGCACGTCCGCGCCGGTAGCTGCAAACTCGGCGCAGTTATTTTTATTTATACCGCCCGCAGCGCAAATTTTAATCTGCGGCGCCGTTTCATCTCGCTTCAAAACGCAGGCTCTAAGCTCGCCCGGGCTCATCTTATCGCACATTATCGCATCTGGCGCGTATTTTAAAAGCTCGCTAAATTCGCGCTCGCTCGCCACTTCGATCATTATCTTTCGCTCGGGCGCGCGCTCTTTAAATTTAGCGATCTGCGCGCAAAATTCGCTAAAGCTCGCAAACGCACGGATGTGGTTTGAAAAAAACAGGACGCTGTCGTGCAGCCCCAAGCGGTGCATTGTCCCGCCGCCTGCGATCAGCGCATTTACGCAAAGCTCCTTCGCAAAAGGAAAGCTCTTGCGCGTCGCACCCAGCACGCAGCGCGGATTAGCCTCTCGCATCAGCGCAACCATCTCGTGCGCATAGGTCGAAATTTTGCAGGAGTACTCAAACACGATCTGAACGATCTTCCAAGCTTTATGCAGGCTCTCGAAGCTCCCCCGCGCGCTAAAAATTTCATCCCCCGCGCAAAATGCGCTTCCCTCGCGCGCTAGATGCTGCGTCTCGCAACCAAAGCGCGCCGCCACCTCGCGCGCAATCTGCCCGCCGCTAAAGATCAGATCCTGCCTCGTTACGATCGAAAGGCGCGCGGGTGCGTTTAGATCCGCGCAGCCGCGTAAAAGCTCGGTCGTAAGGTCCAAAAACGCGCCGTCGCTAGCGATAAGATCGTCGATTTTACTCTGCGAAATAAACATATCTAGCCTACGAAGTGAATTTTAGCGGGCTCAAAGCGTGAATGCGCCTTTGTGACGCGAGACGGAAAGCCCAAAGGCATAATGCAAAACGCCTCCAAATGCCCAGGCAGATCCAAAATTTCTCTTACGCGTTCCATCGCGTAAATATCGGGCGCTACGCCCAGCCACGTGGTGCCAAGCCCCAAATGGTGCGCCGCCAGCCAGAGATTTTCTGCCGCACAAGCGCAGTCGTAGCGAGCGTAGGGCTGGAATTTTAAGCCGCTTTTGCGCGTGCAAACTACGATTGCAAGCGGCGCATCTTTCGTGCAGCCGCCGTAGGTGCCGACGCTGCTAAGTAGCGTAAGCGTGGTGCGGTCGCGTACTACGTAAAACTCCCATGAGCGCTGGTTGCCTGCGCTAGGGGCTTGCATCGCGGCTTTTAGCACGAGCTCGATCTGATCGTCGCTCGGCATTTTTTCGGTAAAATTCCGCACGCTCGTGCGTGTAAAAATTTCATTCATCGCTGCTCCTTTAAATTAAATTTCTAAATTCCGCTTTTTGCGAGCGGTAAAAAATGGAATTTAGAAGTAGGCTTGCCGCTGCGTTTGCTTGAGCCTTGCTTACACGTTGCGCTATTTAGGCGCTACGCGGCGGCCGATGCGCGCTGATTTGGTTTATTTACCCAGGTGCGCCTCTTTTTGCATCGAAAAGCGTGAAGTTGCGATAAAATTTCAGCCTCATCACTATGAAACCCGCCGCAGAGGAGAGCTGCGCGAACTTAATTCAATCAAAATTTCGCTCACGAGCAAGCTCGCGACCTGTCCATTTAAATTTTAATCCTAGGCCGCTATCTGGCGCCCGCTAAAATAACCCGCCGTATACATCAGCCTGCGCGCGTAGCTTGTGCGGTCCTTAAATTTCATCTCGCACGCAAACTTGCGCCGATCTTTGCGGATAAAATTTTATCCTTCACGGCGAACAAAATTTCGCCTTCGCGCCGAGCAAATTTTATCTTCGTCGCCCGGTAAAATTCCGCTTTCGCCGCTTTTGAATTTTAACCGCATCGCGCGCCGCAAATCACCGGCCGCGCCGTACCGCATGCAAAGCGTGCTCGGATCGTAAGCTCAAAATATCTAAAATTTAACCGCCAAGTACGACTAGGCGGAGCCATGCGCCGAAACGCTATGAAATTTAACCGCCTAAGCCTGCTTGCTTATCAGCCTGCGCACGACGTAGCTTGCGATGAAAAGCCCGAAGCTTGCGGTCACGCCCATGAAGCTGCCCATAGATTTGACGCGCGGCGGCTCGCTTGAGCAGACGACGTCAAAATCGCCCGCAAAGCCGCGCTTTCGCAGCTCAGATCTGATCTTGCGCGCGAGAGGATCGCCTTGCGTCTGCCAGATTGAGCGGATTTCGATTTTAGCGGGATCGAGCCTCTTTGCGCCGCCCATCGAGCTTACGAAGCCCGCGCCCGCCTCGCTGCAGCGCAGCGCAAGCGCGATCTTAGCGCCCACGTCGTCGATCGCGTCGATTACGAAATCAAATTGCGCCAGATCAAATTTAGATAAAAATTCCTCGCCGATCCTAGCGGCGATCGGCATCACGCCTTTAAATTTGCGCGCGAAAACCTTGCATTTTAGCTCGCCTACGTGCTCGCTTCCAAGCTGGCGGTTTTGATTGGTGATCTCGAAGCGATCGCAATCGATTACGCTTAAGCTTACCGCGCCGCTGCGGTACAGCGCCTCTATCGCCGCTCCGCCCACGCCGCCGCAGCCGCAGATTAAAATTTTAGCGCTTTGAAGCCTTGCAAAATCCTCGCCGAAAAGTAGGCGCGAGCGCGAAAAGCGGTCTATTACGACCTCACTCATCGTTTTTCATCCACCTTTCTAGCGCGCTCATCTGCTCGTGCGCGGTCAAATTTAACTTAATCGGACTTAACGTCGCCCGCCCCTCAAAAAGTACCGAAATGTCGCTATTTTCGTTTTTGCTTGCATCAAAACTGAGCGTAGATTTGCCTAGCCAATAATACTCCATCCCGCGCGGATTGCGGTTTAGCTGCGCGTCGGTGTCGTAGAGCTTCTCGCCGCAGGGCGCAACCGTTAGCCCCTTAAAATCTTGCTTTGAGACGGCAGGGACGTTTAAATTTAAAAACTGCTTCGGCGGCAGCGGAAAGCCGTTTTTAAAAATTTTTTCCACCAGATCAACCGCAAGCTCGCATGCGAGATCAAACCCATATCGCTGCAGCGAATCCGCGACGTAAAACTGGCTCACCGCAAGCGCGGGAATGCCTTGCAAAACCCCTTCCATCGCGCCTCCGCAAGTGCCAGAATAGGTCACGTCCTCCGCGACGTTGGCGCCGTGATTTATGCCGCTTATCACTAGATCGGGCTTGCGGTTATACAGCGCGCGGAGCGCCAAATACACGCAATCTGCGGGCGTAGCGTCGTCGAGTTTAAAAAATCCGTCGTCGAGCTTTACAAATCTAAGCGGGCGCGTGAGCGTGAGCGAGTGCGAGCATGCCGATTTCTCCGAGCTCGGCGCTACGATAGTGACGTTTGCGACCGATCTTAGCGCGCTCGCGAGTTCTAAAAGTCCGCGCGCTTCGAATCCATCGTCATTGGTGATTAAAATTTCTTTCATTTTCTCTCTTTAGCTAAAATTCCATGACAGACCTATCGAGGCGGAATTCTATCTGCAAAAATTCTAGCGCTCAATTCTTTACTATGCAAAAATTGCTATTTAGCTTGCGCGGCATAAAATTCCGTCGCGCCAAATTTTTTCGCAAAAATTCCATCACGAAACTTAGATCACAAAATTCATAGAAAAATTCCGCCGTTTTGCTACGAAATTTTATCTTTTTTCGCTACAAATTTTTATAGCCTGCCGCGTAATTTCATCGCCTAAATTTCGTTTTCGAAATTCCTTAAATTAAATTTTGCGACCGCACTCCGCAACTCGTCACAAAATCTCGCCTTTTAAATTTTCGCGCCGATATAAATCCGCGGCATAAAATTCGCGAGACTATCTATAACCCTGCTTTGCGGCATATCTCCTCGCTTACCTGCGAATCAAGTAGGTGCGAGCTTGGATAATCGTAGAAAAATCGGTGCATTTCACGCACTCCGCTTCGCAATAAAGCTCGCGTACTAGGTGCATTGCAGTCATTTTCGGTAATATCCTTGGCTAGCAATTTGAGATATTTTTGCCGATCGGAGCTTTTCAGGCTCGCCCAACCGGGGCTTAGTGAGTAGGCATAGATCAGGTCGCTTCCTTGCGCGCTAATTTCTTCGAGGAAGGCAAACTGCGCAACCTTAACGTGGGGCTTGGCGCCGCCTACGTCTGCTGCGATCTCGCTAGCTGCGGCTTTAGCGACGAGTGCGGGCGAGCCTAGCTTACTAAGCGCCTCAAAACGCGCCGTTACTGCGGGATCCTCGGTGACTTGACGCTTTTGGTATTTAGCCGCGCCGCAACCGCCTAGCAACATCACGAACGCGCCGCATAGCGCTAAAATTTTAAAATTTCTCATCTTAAATCCTTTGTCGGCTTAATTTTAGCACATTTTGCTATAATTAACAAAAATTTAAAAGGCTAAATTTGAAATATTTAATCTCTTGCCTAGAACCCTCTGCGAACCTGCATTTCAAAGAGGTTTTTGAGCATCTTAAAAAGCTCGATTCCGCTTGCGAGATTTGTGGAATTTTCGACGAAAAGCTTGGCTCACCGCTATATAAAAGCAGCGAGTTTTCGGCGATGGGCTTTATAGAAATTCTACCGCTGATTTTAAAAGCCAAGCGCGCGATAGCGCAGATGACGCGACTTGCGGCGGAGTGCGATCGCGTGCTACTCATCGATTCGCCCGCGTTTAATCTGCCGCTTGCTCGCGCGATCAAAGAAAGCGGCGCGCGCGCGGAAATTTCATATTATATCCTGCCGCAGGTTTGGGCATGGAAGCCGCGCAGAGCGGAGAAGCTGAAGGCGTTTTGTGACAATCTGCTCTCCATCTGGCCTTTTGAGGCAAAATTTTTCGGCGCAGATTGTGAGGAGGATAAAGGAGCTGTGCCGCAAGAAGCGGAGAGCAAAGACGCTGCACTACAAGAAACAAAAGATAAAGACGCGGCGCCGAAAAAGAATGCCGCGCGCCCGAGCGAGCAAAGCGCCAAAACCGCAAAGTACTCTTTCGTGGGGCATCCGCTGCTTGACGAGATAAAATTCCAAAAATCAAGTTACGAAAAACAGGGCAAGATCGCCTTTATGCCGGGCTCGCGCAGGGCTGAAATTTCAAGACTGATGCCGATTTTTAGAGCTCTTGCGCCTAAATTTGAAAATAGCGAGCGAGTCTTAATAATCCCGCCGCATCTGATGGATCAAAGAGATGAAATTTACGGGCCTCTGGACGGCTTTAGCATCGCAAACGATACTCCTGCGACGCTTAAGGATTGCGATTTTGCCTTCATCTGCTCAGGTACGGCAACGCTTGAGGCGGCGCTCATCGGCACTCCGCTTGTGTTGTGCTACAAAGCAAAGGCATTTGACGTTTGGCTCGCGCGAAAGCTCGTAAAGCTAAAGCACGTGGGGCTTGCAAATATTATTTTTGATTTTTTGGGCGAGGAGCCGTTGCATGAAGAGCTTTTGCAAGGCGAAGTAAGCGCGCAAAATCTACTCGCCGCATACGAGCGCTGCGACGCTGCGAAATTTAAACTTGCGAGCAAGAAGCTGCGAGATTATCTAAAGTTCGGCTCCAGCGAAAACGTGGCAAAAATTTTAACGCAGCCTGCGAGCTAAAATTTTAAGGCTAAAGCTTATATAATTTGATAAAAAGAAAGGAAGATTATGACGACAGAACCAATGACGCTTTACGGATACGAAAAGATCACCTCCGAGCTCAAGGAGCTTCAGAGCGTGAAGCTGCCCCACATAGTCCAGCAGATCGACATCGCGCGCGGACACGGCGATCTGAAAGAAAACGCCGAGTACCACGCGGCGCGCGAAGAGCAGGCGTTTCTACTCTCGCGTATCGCCGAGCTTAGCGACATCGTCTCTCGAAGTAAAATCATCGATCCCTCGACCTACGAGCACGACCGCGTAAAATTCGGCTCCACCGTTACCTTTATGGACGTGGAGACCGAGCGGGAGGAGACCTACGTCATCGTAGGCCTTAGCGAGGCGGATATCTCGCGCAAACTCATCAACATCAATACGCCGCTCGCGCGCCAGCTTTTAGGCAAAGCAGAGGGCGATGAGGTGGTGCTTCAGCTGCCATCAGGCACTCGCGATGTGGAAATTTTAAGCGTCGAATACAAGCCGATAAAATTTGAGAATTAGCGTGAAAAAAGTAGGCATCATCGGTGTTAGCGGCTATACGGGGCTTGAGCTGATTAAGGCTCTACTTTCCCACCCTGGCTTTGAAATTTCGTATTTAGGTGCCTCGACGCAGGGCGCGATAAGCGAAATTTTCCCGCAGCTTCGCGGCGTGTTTGAGATGCGCGTAGAAGCCGCGGACGCTCCCGTTGCGGCGCAAAGATGCGATCTTATTTTTTTGGCGCTGCCGCATGAAAAAGCGATGGAATTTGCCCGCGAAATTTTAAAATTTAAAAGCGTCAAGGTAGTCGATCTATCGGCTGATTACCGCTTAAGTCGCGAGCTTTACGAGAAAAATTACGCCACGCATTTAGACCCTCGTAATTTAGCCCACGCCGTTTACGGACTGCCCGAGCTAAATCGCGAAAAGATCCGCGCGGCGCGGCTTACGGCAAATCCAGGCTGCTATCCTACCTGCTCTATTTTGGCGCTCGCACCGTTCGTGCGGCTACTAGATCCTAGTATCGGCGTATTTATCGACGCAAAAAGCGGAGTAAGTGGCGCAGGCAAGGCTCTTAAAGCAAGCAGCCATTTCGTAAGCGTGAACGAAAACGCAAATGCCTACTCGCCGATCTCGCATCGCCATGCAGACGAGATCAAAGAGCAGCTACAAATTTTAAAAGGCGGCGAATTTAGCACGCTTTTCGTGCCGAATTTGTTGCCGATTACGCGCGGGATGCTGGTTAGCGCGTTTGGCGTGCTGCAAAAGAGCGTGGATGCAGAGGCGGTGCTGCGGGAATTTTACGAAAACGAGCCTTTCGTGCGCGTAAGAAATGAGCCCGTGAGTATAAAAAACGTCGTAGGAACGCACTTTTGCGATATTTTTGTAAAAACTGCGGGCGATAAAATTTGGATCAACTCGGCGATCGATAATCTTTTGCGCGGAGCTTCGTCACAGGCGATCGCAAACGCAAATTTAATGTGCGGATTTGCCGAAGATACGGCGCTGCCGCGCATCGCGCACGGAATTTAAGCGATGAGCTTTTTGCAAAAGCCGCCACGTGCCGGAGCCTAGATGCAAAATGATCAAATTCAGGCGATAAAACCGGGCGCGATCTTTATTGGCGATGCGCACGCGGGCGCGAGCAGACCGCAATTTTTGAAATTCTTGCGCGCGCTGTGTTCCACGCAAAGCCTGCCGCCTCAAATTTTTATGATGGGAGATATGTTTGATTTTTTGGCAAACACGACCTACGTGCAGCGCTTCTACGAAGAGGAGATCGCGCTAATAAACGAGCTGTCGCGAAAATGCGAAATTTTTTACTTCGAGGGCAACCACGATTTTAATCTGCGCGAAATTTTCCCCCGCGCAAAAGTTTATCCAAACGGCGCCCAGCCCGTTAAATTTATGAGCGAGAGCGGCGAAGCGGTACAGATAGCGCACGGCGATCTATTTTTGCCGCGCCTGACGCAGTTTGCGCTGCTTTCGCTGCGAAACAGAACTTTTTTAAAATTTATGGATCTGCTCGATCGCGCTTTAAAATTTAAAATTTCAAAGATGATCTTAAAATCGCAGGAGGGGAAAAACCTATACAAAAAAATGCCAAATTTTAAGGATATAATCGCGCCAAAGATCGATTTTTACGCGGCAAATTTAATCATCGAAGGCCACTATCATCAAGATGAAATTTTATATTTCGGCGAGAAAAAATATATAAATTTATGCTCGTTCGGGGTCGGGAGCAAAATTTACGAGGTCTCAAAAAGCGAAAAATTTATGCTAATTCCAAAAAACTTAAACTTAAATTAGCTATAATTCCTAAATTTTTGCGAGGATATTTATGATAAAGCTTTGTGTTTTCGACTTTGATTCTACGCTGATGGACGGCGAGACGATAGGCTTTTTCGCCGCTAAAATGGGCACGCAGCGACAAGTTAGCGAAATTACGAAGCGCGCGATGGTGGGCGAGCTTGATTTTTTCGAGAGCCTTAGCGAGCGCGTGGCGCTGATAAAGGGGATGAAGCTTAGCGATGCTAAAGCTATCGCGGAGAGCTTGCCTTTTGTTTGCGGCGCTAGCGAGATCATCGCGTATCTGAAAAATAAAGGCATAAAGGTGGTCGTCTTTAGCGGCGGATTTCATCTTGCCACGGACGCCGCGCAGAAAAAACTAGGCTTTGACGCGAGCTTTGCGAACTATCTGCACGAAAAGGACGGAATTTTAACCGGGCTTTTTGGCGGCGAGATGATGTTTGGATACTCAAAAGGCGCGTTGCTTGCGCAGCTTAAATCGTTGATGGGTTTAAAAGCAAGCGAAGTAATGTGCGTGGGAGACGGCGCGAACGATGTTTCGATGTTTCGCGAGGCGGGACTTAAAATCGCCTTTTGCGCGAATGAAATTTTAAAAGAACATGCGAGCGTCTGCATTGAAAAAAAGGATTTGAAGGAGATTATGAAATATGTATGATAAAGCCCTAAATTTCAGCCTTTGGTGCGACTTTTTGGAGCGCGATTTTATCGATAAGGATTTCGACGAGCTGATCAAAAAAGGCATAATCAACGGCGCAACTTCCAATCCCGCGATCTTTAAAAACGCAATCCTAAGCTCCCCGGCATACGATGCGGCTAAAGAGGAATTTAGAAAAAAAGAGCCTAAAAAACTGTATGAAATTTTAGCCACTGCGGACGTCAGAAGTGCGGCGGAGAGCCTGCTTAAAAATTTCATTAACGGCGATGACGGCTTTGTGAGTATCGAGGTCGATCCATATTTCGCAGACGACGCCGAGGCGATGTATCGTGAAGGCAAGCACCTATATAGCACGATCGGTATGCCAAACGTAATGATAAAAATCCCCGCGACCAAGGCAGGCTACGAAGCGATGCGCGATCTACTAAAAAAGGGGATCAGCGTAAACGCGACCTTGGTTTTTTCGCCCGAGCAGACCGTAAAATGTATCGAGGCTATAAAAGAGGGGATCGCGGGCTTTCGCCGCTACTTCCCGAAAGCAAATTTACCAAAAACCGTAATTAGCATCTTCGTTAGCCGCTTCGATAGGTTACTGGATGAAAAAATGGCCGCGGCGGGCCTTCCTACCGGCAAAATCGGCATAATGAACGCCGCGAAGTGCTATAATATCATAGCCGCAGAGGGTTTAAGCTACGCCAAACCGCTGTTTGCGAGTACGGGCGTAAAAGGAGATGATCTGCCGAAGGATTACTACGTAAGCGAGCTGATGTATCCGGGCTGCGTAAACACCGCGCCGCTTGAGACCATAGAGGCTTTTATAAGCGGCGATCAAAAGCCCAAAATGCCGCCTAGCGACGCGCAGATAGAGGAATTTTTCGCTCGCGTAGCGGACGCGAAGATCGATATGAAAAAGGCGTATAAAAAGCTGTTAGATGACGGACTGGCGGCCTTTGAAGAGGCATTCAAAGAGATAATAAAAACACTTAAAAAGGAGAAATGATGGCGGGTTCTATAGATTATTCGCAGTATCAAGTTGACGCTTCTACGCTGGATTTTAAGCAGCGAGAGAGGCTAAATAAATATCTGGAATTTCTAATCCAAAACGGCGGTAGCGACCTTCATATAAAATCGGGCGCGGTTATTAGAGGGCGCATCCATGGCGAGCTGGTAAAATTTAGCAAAACGCCATTTTTGAAAGAAGACGCGATGACGCTAGCCAAGGAGCTTCTCATCACGCGCTTTCCTGAGCTTATCGAGAAAAAGAGCGTGGATTTTACCTACAAGCTAAACGAAGATTATCGCTTCCGCGTTAATACTTTCTTTCAGATCGACGGTATCAGCGCGGTTTTCCGAACGATCCCGGTTAAAATTCCAGAGATCGACGATCTGGGTCTGCCGCCTTCGATCAAAGATATTTGCGACACGGCTATGCGCGGCGTCGTGCTACTTACGGGACCTACGGGAAGCGGAAAAACGACAACGATCGCAAGCATGATCAATCGCATAAATAGGCAAAGAACTAGCCACGTCGTTACGATCGAAGACCCAGTCGAGTTCGTTTTCAAAGATGATAAATGCATCATCAATCAGCGCGCTATCGGCGAGGACTGCAACAACTTCGCCGATTCGCTTCGCGCCGCGCTGCGAGAGGATCCAGATGTAATATTTGTGGGCGAGATGCGCGATTTAGAGACGATCGAGACCGCGCTTCACGCCGCAGAAACGGGACACTTAGTGTTTTCGACGGTGCACACCATCGATGCGAAAGAGACGGTAAACCGAATCATCGCGATGTTTGAGCAGGCTGAGCAGGAGCGTATCCGAATGACGCTAGCATCCGTCCTAGAGGCGGTCATCTCTCAGCGCCTTGCCCGTACTATCGAGGGCAAGCGCGTAGCCGTCGTTGAAATTTTGCGCAAGAATACCCGTATTAAGGATATGATACTTGATGCGCGTGACGATGAAATTCCAGACGCGATTGCCGACGGTCGCAACACCTACGGCATGCAGACCTTCGATCAGCACCTGCTTGATCTTTACAGAGACGGCGTCATCACCCGTGAGGAGGCGCTGGATAAGGCCTCTAAGCGAAACGACCTAGATCTACAGATCAAAAACGTGGACCTTGCCAAAAAAAGGGATTTGGCGGCAGAATCGGGAGAGAGCACCGAAGAGATGCTCGCCGGCGAAGTCGTACAGCTAAAAGAAATCCGCTAAGTCGTAAATTTTAAAATTCTAAATTTTTGCAATTTAAAATTTTAAAGAATTCTGCCTGCCGCCGCGCAGGCAGAATTCTATTCGTCTGTCCCATTGTGTACAAATATGCCGTGACTTGCAGGATTTAGCGTAAATTTTAATCGGCTAAATTCCGTGCGATTTTACTTCTAAATTTCATCGCGGCGCTTAAATAGATTTAAAGCAACATTTAGCTATCATCACGCTTCATTTTTTCACAAAGGAAACCTAATGTTAGAAGGTATCGTTAGAGATAGTATCGGTAAAAGGGCTTCAAAGTCCCTAAAACGAGATGGTTATCTAATCGCTAATATTTATGCGAAAGGATTTGAAAATATCAACGCAGCGTTTAAAGTAAACGACTTTATCAAAGCCATGCGCGCGAAAGAGGATCTTCCTTTCGAGGTTAGCGTAGGCGGTAAGACATATCGCGTCATCGTGCAAGAATACCAAAAGCACCCTGTCACAAATACCCTAACTCACGTAGATTTGCGAGTAGTTCAGGATGACGTGGTAAGCAAATATTTAGTGCCGGTTAAGGTAACTGGCGTCGCTAAAGGGCTAAAAAATAAAGGTATTTTGGTGCAATCCAAGCGCCGTATCGCCGTAAAATGCGCCGGCAAAGATCTACCGAACGATTTTACGCTCGATGTGAGCGATCTTGACGTAGGCGATTCACTTTTGATCCGCGACATTCCGGTAAAAGAGGGCGTCAGCATCATCCTAGACGGCTCAGTAGCGGTAGTCGGAGTTACTTCGGCTAAATAGGGGCGCCTATGATACTGATCGCAGGACTTGGGAATCCTGCTCAGAAATACGCAGACACCAGACACAACGTCGGTTTTATGCTAATCGACGAAATTTTAAAGACGGGCGGCTTTAGCGAGCTCGGCTCGTCTAAATTCCAAGGCGAGCTTTTTAAAAAGGGCTCGCTTCTTCTTTTAAAACCCCAAACTTTTATGAACTTAAGTGGCAACTCCGTAAAGGCGGTGAACGATTTTTATAAGCCCGAGCGTATCATCATAGTGCACGACGATATAGATTTGGATCTGGGCGCCGTTAAATTTAAAAAAGGCGGCAGTAGCGGCGGGCACAACGGCATCAAATCGATCGATGCGCTAATCGGTGCAGATTATGAACGCGTGCGTATCGGCGTGGGCAAAAAACAGCAGGGACAGGATGCAGCAAATTTCGTGCTTGGAAATTTTAACGAAAGCGAGCGCGAGAAGCTGAGTGAAATTTTACCCTATGTCGCGCGCGCGGTAGAGGAGCTCATTTGCTCGGATATAGAGCAGATCGCGCAAAAATTTACGATTAAAAAGGCTAGGGTGTGAAGTTATACGTAAAATACGCGGCTCTTTCCTATTTGAAGTATTTTTTTATACTTCTAATAGCCCTTGAGTGCTTTTATGTAGGCATCGATGTGCTTACCAATCTCAAAGATTTTCCTTCAAGCGCGAATACCGCTCTTTTGTATATCGCTCTAACCGCAGCGGTCGCGCTTAGCTACACGCTACCGCTAAGTCTTATTTTTGCGCTTATTTTGATGGGCTTTAATATGATCCGTAGCAACGAGCTGGTGAGCTTTTATGCGCTTGGGGTTAGCAAAAACGCTCTGATAATCCCTCCATTTTTGATCGCACTTGCGATTACTGCGGGCTTTATAGCTTTAAATTCCACCCCGTTTGCATACGCGCTAAAATTTCAAAAGAATTTAACCGATTTATCGCCTACGGGGGGAGATATGTTTTTGAAATTTGAGGGTAAATATATCTACATCAAAGCTCTAAACGGCAAAAACGCAAATGATATAACGATCTTTAATATAGGGGATAACTCCGTTGCTTCACGCTCGCATGCAAGCTCTGGCGAATACGCAGGCAAAATTTGGCATCTGCGCGATATAAATACCACTACTTTACCAGCGCAGCTTAAGCTTGGAGGAAGTGGATTAAGAAGTGAGTTTAACGTGCAGAGCGAGGCGCTTAAGGGCTTTGATCCAAGCTCAATTGCGAGTGTTTATGATACGAGTAATGTATATTCGATCAGGGATGCTTTGCGTTCGATCCGCACCTTTTCGCATCAAGGCGTGAATATCTCCACTATAAAAGCAAGCCTTTATAATATGATATTTTTTCCGTTGTTCGCGCCCTTGGCGGTGTTAGTGCTGTATTATTACCTGCCCGTTACGGGACGATTTTTTAATCTTGCGCTGCTAAGCTTCGGATTTTTTATCGCTACGCTATGCGCTTGGGGCGTGTTTTTCGTGTTGATTAGGTTTTCTCTCAACGGCGTCATCATCCCAGAACTTGGCATTATCGTGCCCATAACAGCGTTATTAGGCTTTGCAGCATTTTTAGTTTTTAAGCATCGTTAAGCCTTGATTTGTTAGAATGGCGCAAAATTTATCGGTGGAAATTCTATGGATTATTCAAGCTTAGCCCGCAAATACGGCACCCCTTTATACGTTTACGATTTTAACGAGATACAAAAGAATTTCATAGCGCTCAAAGAGGCCTTCGCAGCGTGCAAGTCGCTCGTTTGCTTCGCGATTAAAGCAAGCTCGAATTTAAGCATTTTAAAATTTCTATCGGATCTGGGCAGCGGTTTTGACTGCGTCAGCATCGGCGAGCTGCGCCGCGCGCTGTATATCGGCGCAAAGAGCTATAAGATCATATTCTCAGGCGTCGGCAAGCAGGACGGCGAGCTCGAGTTTGCGCTTAAATCGGACATCTTGCTGATCAATTTAGAAAGCGAAGCCGAGATGCTGCGCTTAGAGCAAATCGCGCAAAAGCTAAATAAGCCCGCTCGCATCAGCATCCGCGTAAATCCAAACGTTGACGCTAAGACCCACCCCTATATCTCTACGGGGCTTAGCGAAAACAAATTCGGCGTCAGCATCGAGACCGCGCGCAAGATGTATATCTACGCCAAAAAGAGCAAATTTTTAAATCCCGTCGGTATCCACTTTCACATCGGTAGCCAGCTCACGGACATCTCTCCGATCTGCGACGCCGCAAAAATAGTAAGCGATCTACTGCGCGAGCTGCGAGCCCTTGAGATCGATATAAAATTTTTCGACGTGGGCGGCGGAATCGGCATCCGCTACGAGGATGAAAAACAGATCGTGCTCTACGACTACGCGCAGGGGATTTTGCGCAGCCTAAGCGGGCTAGATGTCACGATCGTGTGCGAGCCGGGGCGCTTCATCGCGGGGGCTGCGGGGGTATTTCTTACCCGCGTGCTTTACGAAAAACAAAACTGTGGCAAGCGCTTCGTCATCGTTGATGGCGCGATGAACGATCTCATACGCCCGAGCCTCTACGGCGCGCACCACGCCATCGAAATCATTGGCGCTTCGGAGGGTATAAATTTAGACAAACCGGACGTTAACGAAGTAAATTTAGGCGGCAGGAGCTCGGATCAGACAAACAGCTCCCGCGCGGCTGAAAAAATTTCAAGCGCAAATTTAGCCGCAGCTAGCCTCTGCGACGTCGTGGGTCCGATATGCGAAAGCGGCGACTTTTTGGCCAAAGGGGTGAGCCTTCCTAGCCTGCAAAGCGGCGATCTACTCGCGATCAAAAGCGCCGGCGCCTACGGATTTTCGATGTCGAGCAACTACAACACCCGCCCCCGCGCTGCCGAAGTCGCGGTTTACGATGGACAGGACCGCCTGATTAGAAAGCGCGAGAGCTTTGATGAGCTAATCGCGCTCGAAAAGGATCTCGTATGATCCGCGCGGCGAGCCGCTTAAAACACGGCGCGATTTTAAATTTCAAATCCGAGCGCGCAGCGGCTTTAAATTTTAACGCCGTAGCGAGCGCAGCCTTAAATTTTAAACGCACCGCCGATTTAAATTCCGAGCCAGAATGTACGGCCGCTTTAAATTTCAAATTCAAGCAAAATGCGCCTCTAAATTTTGCGCCAGAACGAAGCCCGGCTTTAAATTTTAACCGCGCCTCTTTAAATTTTAGATCCCGCTGCGACGAATTTTATCGCGCTTTCTTAGCGCGCGGAAGTTGCGGCGCAGCTATCCTAAGCGGTGAAATTTTAAGTTCGCGAGATCAAAATTTCAAGGCGCGCGGCAAAAAAGGCGGCGTGAAATTTTTAAAATCCGCGCCGAAATTCGCGGGCGAGCAAAAGGAGGGTTGTGATGCAAAACATCGATGATCTGCGCGTTTGTATCGACAAGCTGGATGATGAAATTTTGCGCCTTATCGACGAGCGCATGGGGTTTGTCAAAAAGATCGGCGAGCTGAAGCAGACCGCGGGCAGCGCGATCTACCGCCCGGAGCGCGAGCGCTCGATCATCAGCAGGCTGGACGGCGGAAAGGCGCGAAATCTAAGCAAAGAGGCGATCGAGGCGATATTTTTTGAAATTTTCTCGGTTTCTCGAAATTTAGAAAAGCCGCAGATCGTCGCGTTTTTAGGGCCTTTCGGCACCTATTCGCACCAAGCCGCCAAAAGCCGCTTCGGCGCGGTAAGCTCCTATCTGCCGCTCTCAAACATCGAGGCGGTCTTTAAGGAGCTTGATAGCGGCGAGGCCAAATACGGCGTCGTGCCGATCGAAAACAACACCGAAGGCGCAGTGGGCGCGACGCTTGATTGCTTGCGAAAATACGAGGGCGTCAAGATCGTCGCCGAAATTTATATGGACATCCACCACTGCTTTGCGAGCCACTGCGACGACGTAAGCACCGTGGATCAGATATTCTCGCATCCGCAAGGATATAATCAGTGCCTTAAATTTTTAGACGATCACGGCCTTAGCGGCGTCAAATTTACCGCGACCAAATCTACCGCGCTTGCGGCGCAGATGGCAGCTGCCACGCCGCACTCCGCCGCGATCTGCTCCAAGATCGCCGCCGATCTTTACGGCGTGCCGATGATGTTTCAAAAGATCGAGGACAACTCCGCCAATCGCACGCGATTTTTCGTGCTGAGCGACTTTAAAAACCAAAAGAGCGACCGCAACAAAACGAGCATCCTAGCCAAAACCGACGACCGCCCGGGCGGGCTCGTGGACTTTTTACAGATGTTTCGCAACGAGGGGATAAATTTAACCAAATTAGAAAGCCGCCCTGTTAAGCTTAGGGATTTTAAATGCGTCTTTTATGTCGATTTTGAGGGGCACATCGACGACGAGCGCGTGGCGCGCGTGCTGCAAAACGCGCAGAAAAACGGGCACGAAGTCACCTGGCTGGGAAGCTATATAAACGGAGGGGAGTGATGAAATTTAACGAATTTGTAGAAAATCTAAGCAATTACGAAGCAGGCAAGCCGATCGAGCTTGCGGTGCGGGAGTTTGGTATCCGCAAGCAGGACGTGCTAAAGCTTGCCAGCAACGAAAATCCTTTCGGCACTAGCGAGGCGGTGCAGGAGGCGATCGCGCAAAACGCCGCCTGTGCGCATCTATACCCTGATGATTCGATGTATGAGCTAAAGGGCGCGCTCGCCTCTAAATTCGGCGTAGAGCCGCAAAATATCATCATCGGAGCGGGTAGCGACCAGATCATCGAGTTTGCGCTGCACGCCAAGCTCAATTCGCGCCGCGCGATACTGCAAGCGGGCGTTACCTTTGCGATGTACGGCATCTACGCAAGCCACTGCGAGGCTAAAGTTTACAAAACGAGCGTGCAGGAGCACGACCTAGCCGAACTTTTAAAAATTTATAACGCGCATAGAGATGAAATTTCGGTCATCTTTTTGTGTGTGCCGAACAACCCGCTTGGCGAGTGCTTGGATGCGGAGGCGGTGTATGAGTTCGCTCGTAGCGTGGATGAAAACACGCTTTTGGTGATCGATGCCGCGTACAACGAATTTGCGGCGTTTAAAGACGAGCGCAAAAAGCTCGATCCGAAATTTTTAATTCAAAATTTTAAAAACGTGCTCTATCTAGGCACCTTTTCGAAGGTCTATGGACTGGGCGGTATGCGCGTAGGCTACGGTATCGCGCCGCGCGTAATCATAAGTGCACTTTATAAGCTGCGCCCGCCTTTTAATATCACGACGCTTAGTCTCGCAGCGGCGATTGCGGCGCTAAAAGACGAAGCTTTCGTGCAAAAGAGCCTGCAAAACAACGCCGCGCAGATGAGCCGCTTTGAAGATTTTGCGCGCGAGCGAAATTTGGAATTTATCCCTAGCTACGCAAATTTCATCACGTTCAAACTTAGCCCGTCGCTAGATAGTAGCGAGCTTTGCAATAGGCTTCTGCGCCGCGGCATCATCATTCGAAATTTAAAAAGCTACGGGCTAAACGCCGTACGTATCACGATCGGCACGCCTGAGCAAAACGATCGCGTCTTGGGCGTTCTGGGAGAGATTTTGAGTGGATATTAAAAATAAAAGCCTAGAGGAGCTACGGGAGCTTTGCACGCAGATCAGGGCGCGCATAATCGAAGTCGTGAGCAAAAACGGCGGCCATCTAAGCTCAAATATGGGCGCGGTCGAGCTCATTGTGGCGATGCACTACGTATTCGACGCCGCGAGCGATCCGTTTATCTTCGACGTAAGCCACCAAAGCTACGCACACAAGCTTTTGACGGATCGCTGGGAGGAGTTCGGCTCACTTAGGCAGTTCGGCGGCATTAGCGGCTACACGAAGCCTAGCGAGAGCAAATTTGATTATTTCGTCGCAGGACACGCCTCGACGTCGATCTCTTTAGCCGTGGGTGCGGCAAAAGCGATAAGCCTAAAGCACGAGGATCGCGTGCCGGTCGTGCTCATCGGCGACGGCTCAATGAGCGGCGGCATGACCTATGAGGCGATGAACGAGCTCGGCGATCTGCGCCTGCCCTGCATCATCATCCTAAACGACAACAAAATGAGCATCAGCAAGCCCATCGGCGCCTTTAGCAAATACCTAAGCCAAGCAATGGCGGGCGAGACCTATCAAAAATTTAAATCCCACGTAAGAGAGCTGCTCTCTCACGCTCCGCAAAGCGCGACATATATGGCAAAGCGCTTTGAAAATTCCTTAAAGCTTATCATTCCGGGGATGTATTTTGAGGAGCTCGGGCTTGATTACATCGGTCCCGTGGACGGGCATAATCTAGAGGATCTAATATCGGCGCTAAAGACGGCAAAAAGCGCGCATAAGCCCGTCGTCGTGCACGCTCAGACGATCAAGGGCAAAGGCTATGACAAGGCCGAGGGATATTTGGAGAGCTGGCACGGCGTAGGACCTTTCGACATTCAAAGCGGAGAATTTAAGAAAAAATCCGCCGCCAAAAGTGCCACGCAAATTTATGCCGAGGCGCTTTTAAGCTTAGCCGCCAAGCATGAAAACGTCGTGGGCGTGACCGCTGCGATGCCAAGCGGCACCGGCATGGATAAGCTGATCGAGAAATTTCCGCACCGCTTCTGGGACGTCGCGATCGCCGAGCCGCATGCGCTAAGCTCAATGGCTGCGATGGCGCGCGAGGGTTTTAAGCCGTACGTTACGATATATTCGACCTTCATGCAGCGCGCGTTCGATCAGATCGTCCATGACGCGGCTATTATGAACTTAAGCTTAGTCCTTGCGATGGATCGCGCGGGCATCGTGGGCGAGGATGGCGAGACGCATGAGGGAGTCTTTGACGTAAGCTTCTTAAACGCTATCCCAAACGTCAGCATGTGCGCGCCGCGGGACGAGGCGAGCTTTAAACGAATCATCGAGTACTCCTACGCGCATGAGGGGGTTTTGGCGATCCGCTATCCGCGCGGAAGCTTTATCTTGGACTGCGACGAGACCGGCGCGCCTGCGGTAGAGCTTGCAAAATCGGTGTTTCTGAGGCGCGGCGATAGCGCGCGCGTAGCGCTGATCGGCTACGGAAACGGCGCGGGTAGAGCGTATAAAACGGCTGCAGCGCTGGAGGGGCAGATGGAGGCGGACGTCGTGGATCTAGTCTTTGCAAAGCCTTTGGACGCCGAGTTTTTGCAAAATTTAGCTCGCAAGGATAAAATTTGGTACGTCTTTAGCGACAACGCCAAAAAGGGCGGCGTCGGTGAAATTTTAAGCGCATTTTTGCAGGAAAATGAAATTTCGGACGTAAAGATCGTAAGCTTCGAGTTCGGCGATATCTTTTTACCGCACGGAAAGACCGCCGACGTGGAGCGCAGCTTGGGCTTAGACATACAAAATTTAGTCGCGCGAATATTAGGTGATAAAAAATATTAGTTAATATCAACTTTGTTTAAAGTAAAATTTGATAATATCGCTTTAAAATTTTTGAAGGATAAAAATGAGCCATGTAGAACTACTCAAAACTTGCGGGCTGAAAGCAACTCCGCAAAGATTGTGCATCCTAAAGGTGCTGGATCGCCACGAGCATCCAAGCATAGAAGCCCTGTATGAGGGGATCAAAGAGGACTATCCATCTATTTCGCTAGCGACGGTTTATAAAAATCTAAACACCCTGCTCGACGAAGGCGTCGTAGTCGAGGTCAATGCGCCGAATAAAAAGAGCCGCTACGACATCTATCAGATGCCGCATATCCACGTCGTCTGCGAAAAATGCGGCAACGTCACGGATCTTTTCATGGACGATGCCTTTAATAAGGACGTTTTGAAAAACATCGAACGCAAAGCGGGCAATTTCATCCGCAAGCTAAATATCACGGCTACGGTCGAAGACTGCGAAAAGTGTAGATAGTTTAAAGAATTTTCTGCTATTATTACCCACTTTATTTTTGGAGCGGGTATGCAAACTAAGCGTAAATTTTTACTGAGCGACGATTCGATTCTGCGGACGCTAGAGCGTGCGGGGCTGAAATGTCGCAAGGTAAAGATCGCTTGGTTTTATACTTCGTTCTATCCCGAAATTTACTACATCCGCCAAAATGACGAATGCTCTTTGCACCATAAAAAAGAGGATCTCGACAGACAAACTCTAAATTTTAAAATTTCAAAAGATGATTTCAAAGAGGCTTTAAAAAGCAGGATCGCTCGCGTCGTGCAAAAGAACCGCTACGGCTTTGCTAACGACGAGGCGGAGTTTTGGCTTGAGCTTTACGGCGGCGAGCTAAATATGCTAGCGGTGCTGCGGGCTAAATTTAAAGACGAGCTCTCTAGCGCAAATTTTGATTTTGCAAAAACCTTCGGCAGCACCGATTTTTGCGAGATCACCGACGATTACCGCTACAAAAGCCGCTATCTAGCGCGCTACGGCATCCCGCCGCGCTCGCTTGATTTTGCGCACGCCCGCAGCGTTTTTAAAAAATTTAGCCGAGTTAAATTTTTCGCTCCGCCCTATGCGGACAGCGTTAAGCTCGCGCGCTTGGCGCTTGAGCTGGCATGGACGCGAGCCTGCGCCGCAAAGGGCGAGTACCAAAAAAACCTCTCCCCCGAAGCTCTTCACGAGCTGCGCGTGCAGATCCGTAAATTTAGAGCGGTTTTGAAGCTATCCGCGCCGCTTTTCGAGGCGGAAAAAAGGGACGAAATTTTAAAACTGCTCGCAGGATTTATGAGCCGCACCAATCAGCTGCGAGACCTTCACGTTTTTGCGGAGTTTTTAAAAGCTGACGACGCGCCTGCGAGCTTTTTGCAGCAGCTAAATCTTATCGCAAAGCGCTCTGAGGATAAAATTTTAGAATTTCTCTCTAGCGCGGAATTTGCAGATTTAAACGGCGCTATTAGCGGCTTTTTAAGTGGCGCGGACGGCATCTACGCGCGCAGCGAATATGAAAAAATTTCAAAAAAGTTCGCCTCCGCCCGCCTCTGCAAGCTGATTAAAAGCTTGCGCGCGGAGCTAAAAAATTTGCAGCAAGGCTCATCTCTGCAAGCATTTCACGACGTGCGCATAGGGCTAAAGAGGCTGCGATACGCGCTTGAAATTTTTGCAAGAAGCTTTGATGAGGGTTGCGTCAGGAAGCTGTTTAAACGCACCAAGGCCGCCTGCGAGGATTTCGGCGCGCTGCAAGATATCAGCGTATGGCGAAATTTCATCGCGATCTATCAAAAAGCAAGCGATAAAAGCGGCGTCGCGTTTGCGTATCTGCTGGCTCTGGACGCCCGCCTAAACGACCGCCGCGCCGAGCTGGAGGAAAAAATTTTAAATGAAAAAGAGCCTCTTTTGCGCGCGCTGAAAAGATCGCTGCGCAGAATCAAAGCATACGAATAAGGAAAGCCCGTGCAAAAACAGGAAAAAATCATAAAGATGTTCGATCAGATCGCGCCTACCTACGATCTGGCAAACCGCGCCATCAGCTTCGGCGTGGACGTTTCGTGGCGCAAAAAAGCGGTCGAACTGACGCTTAAAAAGCTTAAAGGAAGGCTCGTGAGTATCGCCGACGTCGCGTGCGGCACGGGCGATATGATAAGCTCGTGGCGCGACGGCGCGGCACAGCACGGCGTGCAGATCGAGCGGATCGTGGGGATCGATCCTAGCGAAGGAATGCTCGAGGTAGCAAGGCAAAAATTCCCTAGCTGCGAGTTTATCAAGGCAACTGCGGGCGCCACGACGCTAGATGACGCGAGCGTGGATATTTTAAGCATTAGCTACGGCATAAGGAACGTCGTGGAGCTGGACGCGGCGCTTGCGGAGTTTAACCGGATCGTCAAACCTGGCGGCTCGCTCGTGGTTTTGGAATTTACCAAAGCCACGAGCGGCGGGCTCGCGTTTAAAATCAGAGATTTTTACGTGAGTAAAATTTTACCCAAAATCGGCGCCTTCATCTCGAAAAACAAAGAAGCCTACGAGTATCTGCCAAGCTCCATCGGCAGCTTCCTAGACGCCGCGAGCTTTAGCGAAAAGCTCAAAAATGCGGGCTTTGAGCTGCGCGTGCAAAAGGGCTTCAGCTTCGACGTCAGCACGCTTTTCATCGCGGAGAAAATCGCGCGAAAGAGCGACGATGCTTAGCGTAAGCGAGCTCAACGCCCAAGCCAAGACGCTTTTGGAGACAAGCTTTAGCTTCGTCGAGGTCGAGGGCGAAATATCTAAATTTAGAATTCAAAGCACGAGCGGACACTGGTATTTCACGATCAAAGACGCGAGCGCGGCAATCGACTGCGCGATGTTTAAATTTAACGCCGCGCGGATAAATTTTATCCCGGCCGTCGGCGATAAGCTCATCGTAAGCGGCAAAGTCTCGCTATACGCCCCCACGGGCGCGTATCAGATCCAAGTCTCAAATATCCGCAAAAGCGGCGAGGGCGAGCTGGAAGCGGCGTTTGCCGCGCTAAAAGAAAGGCTCAGCAAAGAGGGTCTTTTTGATGCCGCGCACAAAAAACAGCTTCCAAAATTTGCCCAAAGCATCGCGATCATCACGAGCGCAGGCTCCGCGGCGCAGGCGGATATGCTTCGCACGGCGCAGGACCGCTTCGCGCTTTGTAAGATCGATCTGTATAACGCGCTAGTGCAAGGCGAGGGCGCGCCTGCTTCGATCATAAGCGCGCTGCGCGTAGCCGACGAGAAGGGTTACGATGCGATCGTCATCGCTCGCGGCGGCGGCTCGCGCGAGGATCTGTGGTGCTTCAACGACGAGGCCTTGGCGCGCGCGATCTACGCGGCCAAAACGCCCGTCATCTCGGCGGTCGGGCACGAGATCGATTTTAGCATCAGCGATTTCGTAGCCGATCACCGAAGCCTCACGCCCACTGCCGCGATGATCGATCTGCTGCCCGATATTTGCGCGATCTTTCAGAGCTTAGACGGCGTAAGCGACGCGTTTGATAGGCTGATAAAAGATAAAATTTCATCCGCACAAAACGTGCTGAGCCTCGCAGCTTTACAGCTTAAATCAAAATCGGTCGAGCCAAAAATTTCAGGCTCGCTTGCCAGGCTTTTAAATTTCGAGCTTAAATTTAAAAGCTTCATCGACTCAAAGCTAAGCGCCGCAGAGCATACGCTAAGCGCCAAGGATGAGCTTTTGGCGCAAAAGGCGAAATTTTTTGAGATCACCAAAGACCTCGTTCAAATCCAAAAGGGCGGCAAAACGGTGGCCCTAGGCGAGCTTGCCGCGGGCGACGAGTTCGTCCTTTGCTCACAGCAGCTCAGCAAAAACGCAAAAATCATCTAAAGGAGGCAAAATGGATAGGGTTTTAAATTTTAGCGCAGGACCTAGCACCATCCCGCTGGGCGTGCTAAAGCAGGCGCAAGAGGAGCTGCTAAACTACGCGGGGCGCGGATTTTCGATAATGGAGATCTCGCACCGTACAAAAATTTTCGAGGAAGTCCTGCATAGCGCGATGGACCGCGTGCGCGATCTCTACGGCTTTTCGGATGATTTTACGATTTTGTTTTTGCAAGGCGGCGCGAGCCTTCAGTTTGCGCAGGTGCCGATGAACCTATACGCAGGCGGCGTCGCAGAATACGCCAACACGGGTAACTGGACGAGCAAAGCGATCAAGGAAGCGGGCGTGCTCGGCATAAACTACCGCGTGGTCGCAAGCAGCGAGGAGAGCAAATTCGACCGTATCCCCGAGGTTAAATTCTCTGACGACGCCGATTACGGCTACATCTGCTCGAACAACACAATCTACGGCACGCAATATCCGCAGCTGCCGCAGTGCAGCTGCCCGCTCGTAGTCGATAGCTCGAGCGATCTGTTTTCGCGCCCCGTGGATCTTAGCAGCGTGGGGATGTTTTACGGCGGCATTCAGAAAAACGGCGGCCCCGCGGGCGTTACGATGGTGGCGATCCGCAAGGATCTGCTGGACCGCGCAAACCCCAAGACGCCGATGATCCTGCGCTACAAGACGCAGGCGGACGCGGACTCTATGAGCAACACCCCGAATACTTTCGGAATTTACATGCTAAATTTAATGCTCGGCTGGATCAAGGACGAAATCGGCGGGCTCGCGGCAATGCACGAGCGCAACAAGCGCAAAGCGGCGCTACTTTATGGCGCGATCGATGCTAGCGGCGGCTTCTACCGCGGCCACGCACAAAAAACTAGCCGCAGCCTGATGAACGCGAGCTTTAATATCGCAGACGCCGCGCTTGAGCCCATTTTCGTCGCGCAGGCGGAGGCGGAGGGGATGATCGGGCTTAAAGGACACCGCGTTTTAGGCGGCATCCGCGCCTCGATCTACAACGCGATAAACCACGAGGACGTTGAAAAGTTGGTCGCTTTTATGAGCGAGTTTGCGCGCAAGAACGGCTAGCGGCGGTTAAATTTAGAGGATTTGAGCGCAGCGCTTATAGACAAGGATTGTTTCGAATCCGCTCTTACCTTGTCGCTGGGCTAGTGTTTGCCATAGCCCTCGCTTTTATGGCTGGTATTTTACGGCAGAAATAGCTTTGATGCGGCTTGGATTTCGTCGCTAGAATTTTATTGAAAGCAAAATTTTATGATGTTAAATTTTGCATTGGATGAAGTCTGATGGCTTTGATTTTGCAGCGGCGAGCGAACTTGGCACTGCTGGGATTTATTAGGTAGGGTTTAACATTTAAAACGCTATTATCGGTGTTCGAGGATAGAAGGCGGTTTATTTATGTAGGCGCAGGTTTAGCGTATCTAGCGCCTAAAATGCAAGCTTAACCTTAAAAACGGGCAAAATTAAACGAAAGGATTTAAATGAGTTTTAAGAGATTTTTTGCGGTGGCGCTTATGGTGGGTGCTTTCGCTTCGGTGAGCGCAGAGGCTAGCGCTGCGGGGGATTTTTGTATCAAAAACGGCGGCGAGTTAATCGTCCGCAAAGACGGCAACGGCGTGGATTACACCGTTTGTAAGTTGCCCGACGGCACGATGATCGACGCTGAAGAATTTTATAAAACGGGCGGCGATTTGAGCAAATTTAAGAGCGTAAATCGATAGAATTTTATCGATTGCGAGATTTGCGGCAGCGAAATTCCATAAAATTCTGCGTCAAAATTCTGCTTTAAAATTTAGATGAATTCCAACTAGCAAGCGTTGGCGAGAGTGAATTCTCGGGCGCCACAAACGAAGTGATGGCAGCAGAGTAATGGAAAAATTCAATCGTCCAAACATCAACGATGTGTGGAGATTTTGCTCTAGCAAAATACTGAAAGCGGCGGCTATGCAAAGCAGAAATATTTTAAGCGATTTGACGCAACATAGGCAACTTGCTAGATTGCTTGATTAGGACGCAGATTTTTTGGATATGTGATAAGCGTTTGCGCTCATACTTGCTGAACTTAAATTTTAGCCGTTCGTGGATGTCGCTCGCTTCCTTGCCTGCGTAAATTTAGCGCGTGAAAACCACGACCTCGCCGCGCTCAAACGCGACCTGCCGTCCCGCTAGATACAGCTCGAAGTAGGGCTTCAAAAAGTCCTCTTGCGGCCTTTGCGCGTAGTTTGGATACTGCAAATACGCTGATAGCAGGTAGTCGCAGTCGATCGAATAGTACGCCTCGCCGAGCACCCATAGCTTCGCATCGAGCTTAGGCGAATCTATCATCCACTCCGTGATCGCCTCATAGACGGCGCACGCAAGCCCATCTTCGTGATGCGCGAGATCAAAGCTCTCCTGCACGCGAGCGGATTTTGTTTCGCCAAGCATCTTTAAAAGCTCGTTCTTGCCTAGAAAATCGGCGAAAATTTTTAAATTTCGAACGTACGCTAAAGCTAGGCTCTTAAGCGCTTCTTCGTCAAATTTCGGATCCTGCGGCGGGCAAAAATACCCCGGCGCCACGCCTTGATCGAACGCTTCTCGCGTCTGCTGCGCCGTGACTGCGTAGATCGGCATTATGCGCGCTTGCAGCGCCTCGCCGCTTTGCAGCGGCGCAAACACCGCTTCCACGCCCGCGCCCTCGGGCATAAAGCACTGAAAAAGCCCGTAAAGCTTATCCTGCAGATCGATCTCTTTGCAATCTAAGCTTAAATCTAGCCCCGCAGCCTCGTTAATGCGACTAGCGTACTCGAAATTCGTCATCTTCGTCTCTTTAAATTTTGACCGTCAAAGCGTTTGGGTGGAATTTTACCTAAATTTTGCGCATTTGCCGAATTAAAATTTATGCGCGATAAGACTTTTATGGAATTTAAAATTTAGCGGTTCGGTTTGGGTTCAGTACTGCGACAAAGCGGGTAGAGCGATGAGCGGCGACGGGTTGTCGTGCGGGCGGTTAGTAGCGGCGGATGGGTATCGCGCGGCGGCGGACAGCGGCACCTACGGCGCGTGACGACAGGGGTAGCCGATGATCGCGACCGCACCACTCGCAGCCTACTTGTTCGCAGAAGCGGGCTTTTCGCGCTCAGGCCGTCGCAAAATGGCGGGCGGTGTATTGGATGACGGCGGCGCTTGTAGCGCCCGTGATGAATGCCGTGTTTTTCATAATTCATCCTTTGGTAGGAATTTTATTAAATTTAGCTCGCCCTTTTACCGCTTGCATTAGTAGTATCCTTCCATCTACTGGCCGTATCGCCGAAGAGGCGCAAACACAACGTGCAATGCAATTTTACAAGATCTTTTTATTTTGGCTAATTTTAGCTAAAATAAGTGAAATTTTAAAGGAAAGATATGCTGATTTCTTACTCGCTGCAAGATAACCGGAAATTCGCTAAAATGAGAACTAGAATTTCGCGCAGAATTTATAAAGGGAGCAAGTTCATCCGCGCCGTCTGCGCGACAGATTTGCTTTTCGCTTTTGCGTTTTCGGCTTGCCTTTTTATTTTTGAGGACGATTGGATAGGGTTTGTACGCGAGTACTATGGTGATAAGTCCTGGATAAAAAGCTTAGGAGCGATCTTGCCTACTGCTTGCGCAGTTTTTTATATTTACGCTATTTGCGTTAGATCGTGGCTACTAAATTCCGCGATATATGATAAGAATAAAAATGTCACTTTCGGCGATTTTAGCATTGAAATTTCAGACGATTTAAAGGGGCAATTTATATTCGTAAGCGAGCGAGATACGCTCATTTATGATGCGGAATTTTGTGAAGTGGTAATGGAGCGCGATTTTTTGGTAATTTTGCTGGAAGGAAGTCTTTTTATCGCCGTACCCAACGAAGCGTTTAAAGAAATAAGCAAAGAGGAATTTGCTGCGAAATTAAACAAAACAATAAGCGAGGCAAAAAGCGAAATTTAAAAACCTATGGGCAGATAGAACGGATATGATTCGATCACAATGGAATCTTAACCATAATGAAATTTTATTCGTTGCTTGCAAATCTTTTGCTATTTTTGTCTTAAAAATTTTTGCTAAAGAATTTTATTTATGCTTACGAGTGCATAGTAAAAGTATCGCACTAAAATTTATTAAGCTCGGTGATGTCCTCTTGAGAGTACGCCTAAAATATTTTTATGCTCACGCTCCGCACCGCTGCGGTGGTGCGAAGCGTGAGCGACGATAGATAAGAAGTTGTCGCGCGGCACCCGACAGCGGCACCTACGGCACGTGACGATGGGCGACAGCCGACGATCGCGGGCTACTTGCTCGCAGAAGCGGATTTTTAACGCTCAGGCCGTCGTAAGGCGACGGACGGTGTATTGGATGACGGCGGCGCTCGCAGGCCGGTCGTTTACAAAAGTCCTTTTCGCGTTCAGAGCCCGCATTACCGGCGCAAGGTCGGCGACATTATTTGATCCGTTGCGCGCGAAATGAAATTTTATCGTTTAAATTCTAGAGCAAGACCTGCGCCTGCGGCGGCAAATTTGCTTGTAGGAATGGAATTTGTCGTTCAAATTTAGCAAAGATAAATTTTAAATCGCGTAAATCGCGGGAGGGGACGGGTAATGATTTAATTTTGTTCGCGCCGCGCAGCGGTTTGCGCGGCTTGTTTTAAAATTTATTCTATCCCCGCAAATGCAGCTTTTGCGTCCGCCAGATCCTTCTCGTCCGGGTGTTTCGCAGCCTCCGCCCAGCGCGCAAGTCGCTCGGGGGTGATAGGATGGGGCGAGTTGCCGCTAGAGGCCATTTTGCGCATCGTTTCAAGTAGATTCGGATCGATCGCGCCCTGGCAGGCAAACTCCCTTACAATTTCGTTGCCGTTTGCCTTAAGCCCCTCTTCAAAGCTATCCAGGCACTTGCGCGAATGCTCGCCGTCCGGCTCCGCGCCCAGCGTCATGAAAACGCCTAGCTTCTTGCCGTGAATCTTGCGTAAAAAGCGCATAAATTTCGCTTCGGCTTCGCCCTTATCGACGTAAAAGCCCAAGGCTATGAAATCGTAGTCATCGATCTCACCCTCAAAGTCGCGGAAATTTAGACTCTCGCAGCCCAGTTGCTCGGCGATCGCGTCGCCCACCTTTTTCGTGTTACCCGTTTGCGAGGTGTAAAGCACGATTTTTTTCATACAAAATCCTTTCTAATAATGTTTGCTATCTCTTCGTTGATGTTGTTGCCCCAAAAAATTCCATCCAAGTTCAAGATCGATCTTTGATCTTTTAGTTCCAAAAGCCCCCAGCTCTCAAATTCTTTGAGTTTTTGCACCGCTTCGTCGTAAATGCTCGCACTCAGAGCCTCTTTTAGCTCGTTTAAGCTTACGATCGGGTATTGAAACAGGTTGTTTAGCACGCTATATTTTGCCTCGCGCTCATCGATTCGCGAGATCATCTTGTGTCCCGACACGCCGTAAATTCCGAAGCCCGCTACGTGTCCGCCCGCGCCGTTGCCGATAGGCAGGATATCCGTGCCCTTGTGGCTTAGCTTGATGTAGCCGTAGTTGTCGCGACCTTTTCGAGCAAGTTTAGTAAGCTCCAAAACCTCGAAATTATCGCTTCCAAGCAGCGCCTCCGCAAAGGCGTGGTGCAGCTTCTTATCGGTCGGCAGATCGTAGTAGGAGGTGTCGATCTTTTTGGATAGCTCTGAGCCTTCGAAAAACATCAGTGAGTAAAAGCTGGCGCTATCTAGACCTAGCTCATTTACGTAATTAGCGTCCGCGACCGCCTCCTCCACGCTTTCGTTCGGGAAGTTGTAGATAATGTCGCAGCAGAGCATGCCTTCAAATTTTTCTCTAAGATCTTTTAGTCGCTCGATTGCGCGAGCGGGCTTATGCACGCGGTTTAGAAGCGCGCGCCCCTGTCTGCTGAAGGTCTGCACGCCGATGCTAAAGCGGTTTACGCCGAAGCTTTGCAGAGCGAGCGCTTTTTGCGTATCTAGATTATGCAGGGTGGTCTCTATGCTGATCTCGCAGTCGTCTGCGATCTTGAAATTTTTATGCAGCGCGCCCAGAACCTTTTCGAAGTGAGCTTCGCTAAAGACGCTCGGCGTGCCGCCGCCAAAGTAGATACTTTTAACGTTTTTGGTATCGAAGTAGGGCATCTCGCCGTAGTCTTTGATCTGGCGGATTAAAAATTTAGCGTATTCGTCCAGCTCGTCGCCGAGTTTGGAGCGCATCATCGAACAAAACGAACAGATGTTGTCGCAAAACGGCACATGCAGATAGATCACGCAGTCACTGTCTTTAGCGGGCTGCTCCAGCGCGTCGAACAGCTCGTTTTCGCTTGCGGAAACGCTCTCGAAAAGTTTGGAGCGGTGGTGGGATTTAATGCGTTCTTTAAACATCTATTTCGTTGCCTCCGCGTAAATTTCATCCACCGTCTCGCCGATCTGCGGGCTGCCCCGCAGGATGAGCGTCGGAGCTTTTAAAATTTTGCCCGATTTTACCGCTTTGGTATTTTTAAGGATCGGATTTGCCTTTAAAAAATCCTCCGTCTCGCCACCCACGACGACGATTATATCGGGGTTTTGCTCGAGGATGTATTCGGCAGATACCGAAGGCGTGCTGCCTTTTAGGCCGTCTGCAATGTTTTTAGCGCCTAGGCGAGCGAAGATATCGCCTACTAGGGTTTTGTCGTTAAAAGCCATAGTGGCGTTTGAGCCAAAAAATAGCGCTACTTTTTTGCCGCGAAGAGCGGGTTTGTCTGCAAAAATTCCATCCATCCGCGCGCAAATTTTATCCGCCTCGCTCTCTTTTTTTACGATCGCGGCGACCTTCTTTACGTTTTGGCAGATCTCTGCGGTGGAGTTCGCATCCATCGCAAGGCTCTTAAGCCCCAGCTTTTGCAGATTCTCGCTAACGCCCGCGGAGTGAAAGCTTGTGATGACTAGATCGGGCTTGAGCTCGACGATTTTTTCTAGATTGGGCTTTACGTAGGTGCCTACGCTTGGTAGTTTTGCGGTTTCAGCCTGCGGGCGGATCTTGCTCATCGAAGTGGTGGCGATCGCAGCGATCTGATCTTGCGCGCCTAAGGCGTAGATGATCTCGACCGCGGCAGGATCGAGCACTACCAGGCCTTTGGCGAGTGCAAAACTCGCCGAAAGCAAAGCTATAAGAATTTTTTTCATAATTTCTCCTTTTTGGGTAGTATAAATTTTACCCCGTTTTCTTCTACTATTAAGGCTTCAAAGCCGTAAATTTCTTTTATTATCTGCGGCGTAAAAAGCTCGCTCGCACTGCCGCGATATCTCACCGCGCCGTCTCTTAGCATAAAAATTTCATCGCAAAACAGCGAGGCTAAATTTAGATCGTGCAGCACGATGACGCTCGTTAAATTTAAAGAGCGCGTCAGGTTTTCGCAGATGCTCATCGCCTCGATGGCGTAGTTCATATCTAGCGCGCCCGTGGGCTCATCGAGCAGTAAAATTTCAGGCTCGCTGACGAGCGCTCTAGCAAGCAGCACGCGCCCGAACTCCCCGCCGCTTAGCTCAAATGCGCTACGCTCTAGGAATTTTTTCACGTCCAAAAGCTCTGCCATTTGCTCCACTTTAGCGTGATCGCTCGCATCGTAGCCGCTAAAGGCGCTTTTTAATCGGCAAAATCTGCCCGCAAGCAAAATTTCTTTCACGCTAAGCGGCGCGGCGAGGGCCGTTTTTTGCGGTACGAAGCCGATGAGCGCCGCAAGCTCTTTAAGGCTATATTCGCTCGCCCTTTTGCCGTTTATTTCGATGATCCCGCTTGCGGGCTTTAAAATTTGCAATATGTTTTTTAGCAAAGTGCTCTTGCCGCAGCCGTTAGGGCCCAAAATCCCGTAAAATTTACCCCGTTCTAAATTCAGACATACGTCTTGCAGGATCGCCCGCTTGCCGTAGCTGAAGTTTAGATCGCTTACTTTCATGCGTGCTTCCTAAACGCAAGGTATAGGAAAAATGGCGCGCCGAAAAACGAAGTCACCACGCCGATCGGAATTTCTACCGGCGATAGGATGTTTTTGGCTATGACGTCGCAAAACAAAAGAAAAAGCCCTCCCGTAAGCGCGCTAGCGGGGATCAGCACGGCATTGCTCGCCGTGTGAAGCGCCATGCGAAGCGTATGCGGAATGATAAGCCCCACGAAGCCTATCATCCCCGTAAACGCGACCGAAAAGCCGATGATGAGCGAGGAGACGATGAGTAGGCTCTTTTTGGACTTCTCGACGTTGAGCCCCAGCGACTTCGCCTCCTCGTCGCCGTTTAAGATGATATTTAGCTCGTGGCGCTTTGCGTAAAAATACGCCATGCAAAATAGTAGCGGCGGCAGCAAAAGTGCGATCTTTTGCCAGTTTGCGCCGCCCAGATAGCCCATCATCCACGCCGTAATCCTAAAGCTATCCTCTCCGATGAGATAAACCGCAAAGGAAGTAAATGCGCCCAAAAACGACGACACGGCGATACCTACGATCAGTAGCGTCGAGATCGAGCGAGTGTGAGCGGCGAGCTTAAAGATCACGATCGACAGCGCACTTGCGCTTAAAAACGCGAAAATTCCGTAAAAAACGTCGCTAAGCCCCAGCAGATAGGCTATGACCGCGCCGAAAGTCGCTGCCGAGGCGATACCGATGATGTAAGGGTCTGCGAGCGGGTTTAAAAACACGCTTTGCACCACTACGCCGGAAGTTGCCAGTAGCGCGCCCACCAAGATGCCCATTACTAGGCGCGGCAGGCGCATTTGCAGTAAGATGAGCTCCTTGGTTTCGTCCAGCTCGCCGAAGGTGAAAAATTTTGCGATGTCGCCTAGCGAAATGCTCGCTCCACCGCTACTTACGGCTACTAAAGCAAGCAATACGAAAGCTGCGATTAGAAAGAGATAAAATTTAAAGCTCATAGCCCACCAGGCGAACTATACGCGCAGATTTCATCGCGGCGGATATTTTTAAAATTTAAGCGGCGCCAGGAATTTATGCGCGCAGAATTTATGAAATTCTCGCGGCTCGCATCGTCGTTTTTACGGTTTGCGTAGCTTTTGATATCAGCACGAAAAAGTACATAGCTGCGCACCTGATCCGGCATAAATTTCCTCCTAAAAGTATTCGCGATTTTTATTAAGAAATTAAAATCGTTATCATGGGATTTTATCGCTTGATTTCTTAAACCGCGATAAATTCCGTAATGGCTAAAAGCTGCGGGGTTAAATTTGGGCGATTAAATGTTAAAATTTCGCGCACCGCCAAGCCGTCTATTTAAATTTGAAATTCAAAATTTAGGTGTTAAATTTAAACGCCGAAAGAGCTCTTTTTAATTTCGCGATTCAGCTTTAAATTATAAAAACGCCGATAAAATACGCACTAAATTTTATTTAACGAGCCTCGCTTTAAAGGCGCAAGCCGTTTTGTTAAACGACAAACTGCGCCAAAGCCGCTCGCTAAGCTTTAAGGAGTGAGCATGAAATTTTGGCAAAAGATCCTTTGGGCGGCGGTCGCCGTCATAGGGGCGTGGTGTTTCGGCGTACTTGCGCTAAATAAGGGCGAGAGCATCAGCGCCGTCTGGCTCGTAGTGGCCAGCGCGTGCATCTATCTGATCGGATACACCTTCTACGGGCGCTTTATCGCGTATCGCGTATTCGAGCTCGATGATCGCCGCGCGACTCCTGCGGTGATCCGAAACGATGGACGCGATTACGTCCCTACGAACAAATATGTCCTTTTCGGGCACCATTTCGCCGCTATCGCTGGCGCAGGGCCGCTCGTAGGCCCCGTAGTAGCTGCGCAGATGGGCTATCTGCCCGGCACTATTTGGCTTTTGGTAGGCGTCGTGCTCGCAGGCGCGGTGCATGATTTTATAGTGCTCGTGCTCTCCACGCGACGCGGCGGCAAGAGCCTAGGCGAGATGATAAAAGACGAGATGGGCAAGCTCACGGGCGGCATCGCGATGATCGGGATTTTTTTCATCATGCTGATCATCGTGGCGATTTTGGCGATGGTCGTCGTAAAAGCGCTCGCAAACTCGCCGTGGGGGCTTTTTACGATCGCGATGACGATACCGATCGCCCTATTTATGGGAATTTACATGAGGTTTTTGCGCCCGGGCAAGGTCAGCGAGGCATCGATCATCGGCTTTGTTTTGCTGATGCTTGCGCTTTGGGGTGGGCATTACGTCTCGATCGATCCTTACTGGCGCGACGTTTTTTCGCTAAAGGGCGAAACGCTCGCGCTTCTTACTATCGGCTACGGCTTTATCGCGGCGATCTTGCCCGTGTGGCTACTGCTCGCGCCGCGCGATTATCTAAGCACCTTCCTTAAACTCGGCGTCATCATCGGCATGGCGGTCGCGATAATCTTTGTCGCGCCCGAGCTTAAAATGCCTGCTACGACGAAATTTATCGACGGCACGGGTCCCGTTTTTGCAGGCCCGATATTTCCGTTTTTGTTTATCACGATCGCATGCGGCGCAATTTCGGGCTTTCATGCGCTGATATCCAGCGGTACGACGCCGAAGATGGTGGAGCGCGAAACCCACACTCTTTTCATCGGCTACGGCTCGATGCTTATGGAGAGCCTCGTGGGCGTAATGGCGCTCGTAGCGGCGTGCATTCTAAGCCCGGGCGAATATTTCGCTATCAACTCGCCAGCCGCGGTACTGGGCAAAGACGCGGTAAGCGCCGCGGCGTACATAAATTCTATCGGATTTAGCATTACGCCCGAGCAGATCGGCGCCTTGGCTTCAAACGTCGGTGAAACCACGATGATGAGCCGCACGGGCGGCGCTCCTACCTTTGCGATGGGGCTAACGATGCTACTGCATCAGATCATCGGCGGCAAGGAGCTGATGGCGTTTTGGTATCATTTCGCGATTTTGTTTGAGGCGCTGTTTATTCTGACCGCAGTCGATGCGGGCACGCGCACCGGGCGATTTATGGTGCAAGAAATTTTAGGCAACGTCTATAAGCCATTCTCCGATACCAAAAATTCCCTCTACGGCATCATCGCGACGGTGATCTGCGTGGCGGGCTGGGGCTATCTGCTTTACAGCGGCGTTACCGATCCTATGGGTGGAATTTACACGCTGTGGCCGCTTTTCGGCGCGTCCAATCAGATGCTCGCGGGCATCGCGCTGCTGCTTGCGACGGTGGTGCTTTTTAAAATGGGCAAGCAAAAATACGCCTTCGTCACGATCGCTCCTGCGATTTGGGTGCTTATAACCACGCTTTATGCGGCGATCTTAAAGCTGATGCCGGCTAACGGCGAGCGCGTGCACGACGCGGTAAGTCACGTGGCTATCGCGCAAAATACCGCCGCCAAGCTCGCTAGTCTGAGCGATCCCGCCGCGATCGAAAAGGCGCAGGCTATCATCAGAAATAACGTCATCGACGCCGTGCTATGTGCTCTTTTCGTCGTCGTTACGATCATCGTCATCGCCCAAACGATCCGAATGTGCCTTAAAATTTCAAAGGGCGGCGCGAGCGATGGATATTTCAAGCTAGCAGAAAGCGAGTACGTAGATAGGGGCGTTTATGAAAAAGTTTAAATTTAATCCGCTCGCAGCCCCGAAGGCAGTGGCGAGGTTTTTGGCGCGCGCGGATGCCGCACTTGCGCCGCTCATCGGGCTCGGCGATTACGAGGACTATCTGCGCCATTTCAGAAGCGCTCATCCGGACGAAATCCCGCTAAGCAGGGCGGAATTTTTCCGCGCGATGCAAGATAGCAAGGCAAAAAACGTCAAGTGCTGATAGCGGCGAAAGGGCGCGGTCGCGCCGTACAAATCGCCGACCCGCGACGCTTTGCCGTCATATCACGAAATTTCGCCGCGGATTTGAAATTTTAAATTTGATAGGGCACGGGTGCGCGAGTCATGAAATTTAACCCGCTGCTAGGGATAAAATTTCGCGCGTACCTCTTTGAGATTGCGCTTTAAATTTGCTCGCACTTAGGGCGTTAAGATTTGTCCTTGCCGTCGCGCTGTACTCATCGCTAGCCGCGACGCTTTGCAGCGGTCTCGCCTGCATGTCGTAGAATTTTTAAACGGGTATTTCCGCGTCTTAGTAGAATTCTATATAAAATTTTTGCAAAATTTTTAACAAACCCGCCTTAATTAAAGGCGTGAAATCACGGCTGCAAATTTTAAATCAGGAATATGGGTGTGCTTGGACAATGGCTTAGATCTCATAGCAGGTTAAAATTTGATCCGCGTCCTCGTCGTAAGCGTTATCGACTAGTACGAGATCGAGGGCGCGCTCGGGCGTGCGATGCCTGCGTTTTTCATTTTTACTGGGAGCGAGGAGTGAATATTCACGGTTTTCGATACCACGGCCGCCTTCGGGCATTAAATTTTGCTCGGCAAATGCGCCCTTTTGCTCCGCTTCGTATTTTGCGCTCGCAGCCTGGCAAGAAGCAGCCGTAACGACGCCTAAAATTCTCGCGCCCTTTTGTTTAAATTGATGCGTCAAAACAGGCTTTGTCGCGAGATATCGGGCGGGCTCATTTTGTTTAAATTTATCCATCGCTTCGCATCCGGATTTGCTCGTCTCGTTCCGTGTAAATTTATCCGAGCCGCTGCAATTAAATTCGTCCGCTTCGTCACATCTAAATTCCTCGGCTTTATCGTGCGCAAATTTGCCCGAGCCGTCGTGCTCGCCGCTCTCGAGGTCGCCCGTTTTGCCGTGCTCGAAGCCGCCCGCCTCGCTACGCAGATCAAGAACCTTCAGCTCATTCAGCTCGTTTATAAAGTATCCGCGCCAGCCGTCTGGTCCATCCGCCGCAAGCTCGAATCTATCGAAATCAAAGTCCAGCTCCACGCGGAATTTGACATTAAAATTCGCGTCCGTAAAAACAAGCTCGTTAGCACCCTCTATTTCGCCGTTTTCGCCAGCCTCGCCCGCGCGAATGCAATATCCGCCGCTTGCGCGCTGCGCCTGCGTCATAGGGCAAGCTTTAGCGATGATTTTAAGCTCGCAACTGCTCAAATTTAAGCCGTAAATTTGACCCGAGCGCGTAAAAATCAAGAAATTTAGCTCATCTTGCTTAAAAATCGCCGCGCAGCTCCTTAATCGCTTTCGCGTGCCCGTCTGCGTCTCAAAATCGTAAATAAAAAGCGTATCGTCAGTCGCCGTAATAGCCTTTTTATCGCCGCCCTTGCTACTTAGCGCGATAAAATTGCCGTATTTTAGCACGCCCTTTTTATGCTTTGAGATGAGCGCGAGATCCGCGGCGTTAAATTTATAAATCGTGTCAATAAAGCCCAAAACTACGAGCGTGCGGCCGTCATCGTCAAAGGTCGCGGCACGGGTAAAATCGCGGAAAGGCGCGCCTGCTAGCTGCTCGCCGCTTTCGAGCGAGAATTTTCTAAGCTTCATCTGCTTTTGTTCGTCGTTATCGCCTACGTAAAATGCGCGATCGCCCTTTATCAGGATATTTTCGCCGATATCTCGAAGCCTGTTTTGAAGCTTACTTTGCCATAAAATTTTCATCCGTCGCTCCTTCCGTCTGCGCGTAAGAACACAGCACGATTTATTGCTTTTAATTTGTGCTAGCGGTTTTATCAGCGCGCATGCCAATCCTTGCTGTTGCTTAAATTTACGCTATTTGCGCGGTGCTCGGTACCTATCAAATCGGCATTTCGGCCGTGCTTTGCGGGCAAATTTATCCGCGCAGCGTTTGGACCGGGCCAGAAATTTAGCTGCGCGCTGTTTGAACGAAACCGCAAAATTAGCCTCGCAAATTTAGATCATTTTTTCGGTTTATTTTCTTTGATATAGTCCACGGCGATACGCTGGCAGGCGATTTTATCGTTCTTTTCGAGGCATAAAGTCTCTAGCTCCTCGCGGCTGAAATTTTTGTAATCCTTGATCGTCTTTTTGCCGCCGCCTCCCATCACGAAGTATATGAGAGCCGCTAAAATCGCCATCGCAGCGATTAATCTAAGCATAATTGCCTCCTAAATTCATAAATTTTGCACCGAATACACGTACAAAATTTTTGCGCACATTTGTTTAAAATAGGCAATCAAAATTCTACGCCGCGCGGATTTTGCTAGCAGCGAATTTTCAAATTTAAAGCAAATTAATCTGCTTCGGAAAGTACCTATCCAGCGTCTGCGCTACCTGCTCTAACCAGACCTTTCGCTCAGCTTCGTCGCTATCTGCGACCACTCTAAACATCAGCCGCTCAAAGGTTTTCACGCCGCAAAAATCAAAAATGCAGTTTTTCCAAATTCTTTCCAGCGGATCGCCAAATATCTCGTTTTCTCTGGCCTCGGGGGTGTTGGAGGTGTTGAAAACTACGGCGACTTTAGCCTTTAAAAGCCCTATCGGAAGCCCACCGCCGTTATCGCCCGGCGCAAAATCGTAGGCTACTCTCTGCCTTAGCACGCGGTCAATCCAGCCCTTGAGGATGGCTGGCGGCTCGCCCCACCAGTTCGGATGGACGATCACGATACCATGGGCGTTTGCGATGTCTTTTTGATGCACTTTTAACAGCTCGTCGTCGCTTTCGTCGCTCACGAGCTCAGCGTCGTTAAGGATTGGGTTAAATTTCTCTTTATATAGATCATGAAATTTAACCTCGTAGCCGCTATTTTGCAGTTTTTCTGCTGCTACGTTCGCAATAGCCGCATTTAGACTTCTCTCGTAAGGATGCGCTAAAATGATGCAGATTTGTTTCATATTCCTATCTTTCTATATTCAAAAATTTATATAATTTTACTTATTCTATAGAGTTTATTAGTTTTGCGTAATTCGCCCACATGATTTTAGTTTCTTGGTATTTCTGTTGGCAAATATGATGTCAAGGCTGACACAAATTTTTTCTTATTTACTTCATTTGCAGACATCATACTAATGACTGTTGCAATGTATTCTTTATTTTTAATTCCAAAATAGTGACCGATTGCGCTTGATAAGTTCTTTTCATTGAATATTTTAATAATATCTTTGTAATTATCGTCTGATAATGCATTTTGAAATTTATCATTTTGTTCTTTCCATATATCTTCATATTTTAAGGATGATATAAAATTTTTAAGCGAACTATTTATTTCCTCCTTATTTCTGCCGTCTATAGCGGAATTTGATAGCCTATACTTTATCTCATACAAGACGCTCTTGGATATTTGGCTATCGATTTGTTTTTCAAATCTTTCTTTTACTATATAATTTTTAATTTCTGAAAAAATATCATTTTCGTTTTTGCCAAAGCAGCTAGCTATAAATCGCACAACTTCTTCGGTTATAAATAAATTTTCAATTTCCGCGACATTAATGGCATACACATTTTTCGCTTTATATATTTCCAATTCATGTTCACTACGAAAATCTCTATCTATTATTCCATATACTTCAAAATGATGTAGTATATTGGTTTCTCTAAATGCTTTTGTTCGAGATATAACTTGCTCGCAGCTTCCACAAGGAATTATGTAATAATTTGGATATAATATTGAATAAAGTCGTATATCACAACTAAATTTACCGCCCTCGACAAACAATACGCTTTTTCTACTTCCAAGTATATCCAGTAGTAAATTTTCAGGAAGATTTATATCTTTTTCAATTTTCTTAAAAACCCATTTTACACCATTATATTGTTTTATCCAAAATTTGTCTGCATGCTCATGTAAAGTAGCAAAATTTATATCGTGTGTAATATAAATAAACAAACAATCTTTACGATATTGCTCGAGCGTAGTCCATAAAGTATTCATTATAGATTTGTGCAAATGAATTTCTGGCTCATCTATGATTAAAATTTTATCTTTAGGAACGCATAATACCTGAGAGGCAAAATATAAAACTGAACGCTCACCGTCACTCATTTGATTAGCAGGATATTTTTGATCCCCCAGTACCGCATAAAATTTTGAATCACATATATAAAGTTTCCTTTGAGGAAATACGCAATCCCATATAGCCAGTAGTTTATCAACAGCTGTTGTTGGAGGATCTGGCATGTTGTGATTTGATTCTTTACTTTTCTTGTATTCACTAACAAATGCATCATTTTCTTCATTTTTTAATGCAAGTATAGCCGAGAGAACAGCTTCAAAATCATCCATCATTTTCGTTGTATATTTCCCCCAGTCCCATCGATACCCTTTATTTGCCTTAGAGTCAGGATTGTCAGTCCCATAAAATACCAAATCTTCCGACTGGGAATAATTTCTTAAAGGAATATTTTCTTTGAAATTTAAATTCCTTTGTGCTCCTATACGATGAACCAAGTCCATACTCTGCTGTTCTATCCATGCTCCTAGCTTACTTTTTCCAGAGCCATTAGCGCCGACTATAATAACTGCATTTTTATCTGTTTCATGCTCTTGCCTCTCATTATTTTCGTCTGGCAACCAATATTTAAATTTCATATCTTTGGCTCTTTGCATTAATATTGATTTATAAAATTTTACTCCCACTCTATCGTTGCAGGCGGTTTGCTCGAGATGTCGTAAACTACGCGGT